>NZ_CP110644.1:4777500-5478471 GCF_026153515.1 Pseudomonas sp. KU26590 | reverse complement strand
GGTCGGTTGTGTGTCCACCGGCAACGTCGATCCGCTGAGTACCAGCAAGGGGCGTGAGGAAGCTCGTCAGGCTTACGTGCAATTGGGGTTGGGCTATCTTCAGCAAGGTCAGATGGAGCGTGCGAAGGCACCTCTGAAAAAGGCACTTGAGCTGAACAGCTCCGATGCGGACGCCAATGCCGCGCTGGCTCTGGTGTTTCAGGCCGAGATGGAACCGGAACTGGCGAACCAGTATTACGAGAAAGCATTGTCGGCACGTCCCAAAGACGCGCGAATCCTCAACAATTACGGCAGCTTTCTCTACCAGCAGAAGCGTTACAAGGAAGCTTACGAGCGCTTCGAGCAGGCCGCCGAGGATAACCTCTACGCCGAGCGCGCCCGGGTTTTCGAGAACCTCGGCATGACGGCTGTGATGCTCGGTGATCGCGTCACCGCCCGTGAGCATTTCGACAAAGCCCTGCGTCTTGACCGTCAGCAGCCACGCGCGTTGCTGGAAATGGCTGAGTTGTCGTACGAAGACAGGCATTATGTGCCGGCGCGCGATTACTACGAGCGTTTCAGCCAGTTAAGCGAGCAGAATGCGCGGAGCTTGTTGCTCGGAACGCGGCTGGCGAAGGTGTTTGATGATCGCAACAAGGCAGCCAGTTACGGGTTGCTTCTAAAAAGACTCTATCCCGGTACGCCGGAATATCAGCAATACCTGTCGGAGCAATGATGAAAGCGGCGCATCCCGAAGTTGTAGCAGCCACTCGCACGAACCCAGGCGAAACATTGCGACAGGCCCGCGAGAGCAAGAACTGGTCGCTGCCAGATGTGGCGTTGAGGCTCAACCTCACCGTGGCGTCCCTTACTAACCTGGAAGCGGGTGATTTCGACAAGCTCCCCGGCCATACCTTTGCCCGCGGCTATGTCCGTGCCTACGCCAAGCTGCTGGACCTTGATCAAGCTGCACTGGTCAGCGCGTTCGATCAGTACACCGGCACCGACGGCAAGGGCAGCAACGTTCATGCGCTGGGCCGAATCGAAGAGCCAGTGCGCCTGTCTCACAATATTCTGCGCATCGTCAGCCTCTTGCTGCTCATCGCATTGATCGGCGGCGGCTTCGTGTGGTGGCAGGATCAGGCCACGCTGCGCGGCAAAGAGCCGACCAATCTGGGCATGGAGCACGTCGAAGTCGAAAGCGCCGACGGCACCACCCAGATCCATCCGCTCGACGAGCCCGAAGATCAAGCTGTCGCTCAAGGCCAGACGGCGCTGCCGTTGAATAACGCCGAGCCTGCGTCCGCACCTGAAGCCCCGGCTTCATCCAGCAGCGTACCCAGCAGCACGGGCACCACTGCAGGCGCAGTTGTTCCTCACAGCACATCAACCACCGCTCCGGTGACACCCGCGCATAGCGCTTCGACGCCAACTGCGCCGGTCACTACCGTGGCGCCAACGCCTGCGACCACCGCACCCGTCAATACCGCCCCGAGCGCGACGGCCGACGCAGCGCCCGTTCCGGCAGGTGCCGGCCGCGTGCAGGTTCAGTTTGTGAATGATTGCTGGACCCAGGTCACCGATGGCAACGGCAAAGTGCTGATGAGCGGTCTCAAGAAAAAAGGCGACACCCTCGACGTCAACGGCAAGCCGCCTCTGACCCTGCGCCTGGGCTTCGCTCGTGGCGCGCAGGTGAGTTACAACGGCCAGCCGGTTGATGTGGCACCTTTCACCAGTGGCGAAACTGCTCGCCTGAAGCTAGGGCAATAAGTCATGCACGGCGAATCTCCGATCAAACGTCGCGAATCTCGTAAAATCTGGGTCGGCTCTGTGCCGGTCGGTGGCGATGCCCCGATCGCAGTGCAGAGCATGACCAACAGCGACACCAATGACGTCGCGGCCACTGTGGCGCAGATCAACCGTCTGGAAGCCGCTGGCGTCGACATCGTGCGCATCTCGGTGCCGGACATGGACGCTGCCGAGGCCTTCGGCCGTATCAAGCAGTTGGTCAAGGTCCCGCTGGTCGCTGACATCCACTTCGATTATAAAATCGCCCTGCGCGTTGCTGAGCTGGGTGTCGATTGCCTTCGGATCAACCCGGGCAATATTGGCCGTGAAGACCGCGTCCGCGCGGTGGTCGAGGCGGCCCGTGATCGCGGCATTCCGATTCGCATCGGCGTGAACGCCGGTTCGCTGGAAAAAGACCTGCAGAAGAAGTACGGCGAGCCCACGCCGGCTGCGCTGGTCGAGTCCGCGCTGCGTCACGTCGAGCATCTGGACCGTCTGGATTTCCAGGACTTCAAGGTCAGCGTCAAGGCCTCCGATGTGTTCATGGCGGTCGAGGCGTATCGCCTCCTGGCCAGGCAAATCATCCAGCCGTTGCACCTGGGCATCACTGAAGCGGGCGGTTTGCGCTCAGGCACAGTGAAATCGGCCGTCGGCCTAGGTATGCTGCTGGCCGAGGGGATCGGCGATACCATCCGGATTTCCCTGGCTGCTGATCCGGTTGAAGAAGTGAAGGTCGGTTACGACATCCTCAAGTCGCTGCGCCTGCGTTCCCGTGGCATCAACTTCATCGCCTGCCCGAGCTGCTCGCGGCAGAATTTCGATGTGGTCAAGACCATGAACGAGCTGGAAGGGCGCCTTGAAGATTTGCTGGTTCCGCTGGATGTCGCGGTAATCGGTTGCGTGGTGAACGGTCCCGGCGAGGCGAAAGAAGCTCACGTCGGTCTGACCGGTGGCACGCCGAACCTGATCTACATCGATGGCAAGCCGGCGCAAAAGCTGACAAATGACAATCTGGTGGATGAGCTTGAACGCTTGATCCGTCAGAGAGCGGCCGAAAAGGTCGAGGCCGACGCAGCGCTGATCGCGCGCGGCTAACCCAGTTTTCAAGGAATATTTGTGAGTAAGTCTCTGCAAGCCATTCGTGGCATGAACGACATCCTGCCGGATCAGACGCCGCTGTGGCGCTACTTCGAAGGCACGGTCTCGCGTTTGCTGGATAACTACGGTTATCGCCAGATCCGCATGCCGATCGTCGAGTTCACCGACCTGTTCAAACGCTCCATTGGCGAAGTCACCGACATCGTCGAGAAAGAGATGTACACCTTCGCCGACCGTAATGGCGATTCCCTGACCCTGCGCCCTGAAGGCACGGCGGCGTGCGTGCGTGCGGTCCTCGAACATGGCATCACCGGCGGCGGTCAGGTGCAGAAACTCTGGTACATCGGCCCGATGTTCCGCCACGAGCGTCCGCAAAAAGGCCGTTATCGTCAGTTTCACCAGATCGGCGTCGAGGTGTTCAACCTTGATGGTCCGGACATCGACGCCGAGCTGATCGTGCTGACCTGGCGCCTGTGGGGCCTGCTGGGTATCCGCAACGCCGTCAAACTCGAACTCAACAGCCTGGGCACCAGTGAAGCCCGCGGCCGTTATCGTGAGGCGCTGGTCGAGTATCTCTCGGCGCGTCACGAGCAACTGGACGAAGACAGCCAGCGCCGTCTGAAGACCAACCCGCTGCGTGTGCTGGATACCAAACACCCTGAAACTCAGGCGGTGCTGGTTGATGCACCCAGGCTGGCGGATTACCTGGACGACGAATCCCGGGTTCACTTCGAAGGCCTTAAGGCGCGTCTCGACGCGGCGGGCATTCCGTATGTGATCAACCCGAAGCTGGTTCGCGGCCTGGACTATTACAGCAAAACCGTATTCGAGTGGGTGACTGACCAGCTCGGCGCTCAGGGCACTGTCTGCGCGGGCGGCCGTTACGACGGTCTGGTCGAGCAGATGGGCGGCAAGCCGACCTCGGGCGTGGGCTTTGCCATGGGCATCGAGCGTCTGGTGCTGTTGCTGGAAACCCTCGAGCAGATTCCCGAAGAAATCGCCCGTACCGTCGACGTTTACGTGTGCGCATTCGGCGAGGCCGCCGAGCTGGCAGCGCTGACCCTGTCCGAGCGCTTGCGCGATCAGGCGCCGAACCTGCGTCTGCAAGTCAATGCCGGGGCTGGCAGCTTCAAGAGCCAGTTCAAGAAGGCCGACAAGAGCGGCGCGCTGTACGCGTTGATCCTTGGCGACGAAGAGCTGGCGCGCAAGGAAGTGGGCGTCAAGCCGCTGCGTGGTCAGGGCGAGCAACAAAATATTGCCTGGGATGCTCTGTCCGAGCACCTGGCCACCTGCATCTCGCAGGGTTGAAGCAGATAAAAGCCGATTTAGCGAATAGGAGTATTGGGGTGTCGAGTACCGATGATGATGAGCTGGTTGCCGTAAAGGACTGGTGGCAGCGTAACGGCAAGCCTCTGCTGACCGGCGGCCTGCTGGCGGTGATCGTGGTGTTGGGCTGGCAAGGCTGGCAGCGCTATCAGAACAACCAGGCGCAAGGTGGTTCGGCGCTGTATCAGCAATTGCTGGAAACTGCACTGACGCCAAGCGGCCAGGCCGATGCAGGCCGAGTGGCCGAGATCGCCGGCAAGCTGAAGAGCGAATTCGGCGGCACCGCGTACGCTCAGTACGGCAGTCTGTTCGTGGCCAAGGTGGCCGTGGACACGGGCAAGCTGGATGACGCCGCGAACGAACTAAAATCCGTGACCGACAAGCCGGCCAACGCGACGCTGGGTGAAATCGCCCGTCAGCGTCTGGCTCGCGTGCTCGCTGCACAGAACAAGGCTGAAGACGCGCTGAAGCTGCTCGACGGTCAGGCCGACAAGTCCTTCGCGGCCAGCCGTGAAGAGCTGCGCGGCGACCTGCTGGTTCAGCTGGGTCGCACCGATGATGCCTATGCTGCGTACAAAAAGGCCAAGGCGGCGCTTTCTGAAGAAGCGGCTGTTGGCGGTCTGCAAATGAAGCTCGACGACCTGGCGAAAGGGGATGCGTGACGTGATTCGTTGGAAACATGCAGCATTGCTGGCTCTGGCCATTCTGGCCGCGGGTTGCAGCAGCAACAGCAAAAAAGAGCTGCCTCCGGCAGAACTCGTCGACTTCAAACAGGAAGTGACCCTGCAGAAGTTGTGGAGCCGCTCCGTCGGTGACGGTCAGGGCGACATCTACAACATGCTGGTTCCGGCCATCGACGGTGAGAATATCTACGCTGCCGATGCGAACGGTCTGGTCATGGCGATCAATCGCAGCAACGGCGACGTGGTCTGGAAAAAAGAGCTTGAGCAACCGGTCTCCGGCGCCGTCGGCGTAGGTTTTGGTCTGGTCATGCTCGGCACGTTGCGCGGCGAAGTCATCGTCCTCGACGAAGCGACCGGCGAGCAGAAGTGGAAAGCCAAGGCGACCAGCGAAGTGCTGTCGGCTCCGGCCACCAACGGCAGCGTTGTGGTTGCCCAGACCCAGGATGATCGGGTCATCGGTTATGACGCCATCACTG
Source organism: Pseudomonas sp. KU26590 (assembly GCF_026153515.1). Classification (NCBI taxonomy): domain Bacteria; kingdom Pseudomonadati; phylum Pseudomonadota; class Gammaproteobacteria; order Pseudomonadales; family Pseudomonadaceae; genus Pseudomonas; species Pseudomonas sp. KU26590. Next base: position 5,473,121 of record NZ_CP110644.1, on the reverse strand, counting down.
GCGATCAACGCTGGATCTACGAGAGCAGCCCTGCTGTTCTGACACTGCGTGGCACCGGTGCACCGATTGCCACCCCTTCGCTGGCCATTGCAGGTTTGTCGACCGGTAAGGTCGTGGCGCTGGACATCAACAACGGCGTACCGGCCTGGGAGCAGCGCGTTGCCATTCCGGCAGGTCGCTCCGAGCTGGATCGCGTGGTCGACATCGACGGTGGTCTGCTGCTCTCCGGCAACACGTTGTATGTCGCGACTTACCAGGGTCGCGTAGCCGGTCTGGAACTGCAGAGCGGTCGCGTGCTGTGGCAGCGTGATGCCTCGAGCTATTCGGGTGTGGCGCAGGGCTTCGGCAGCGTTTACGTCTCGCTGGCCAACGGCACGGTGGAAGGCATCGATGAGCGCTCGTCCACCGGTCTGTGGAGCAACGACTCGCTGGCCCGTCGCCAACTCGGCGCGCCGGAAGTGTTCTCCAGCTACGTCGCAGTCGGTGACATGGAAGGCTATCTGCACCTGCTGAGCCAGGTCGATGGTCATTTTGTCGCCCGTGAAAAGATTGACAGCGATGGCCTGCGTGCTCGCCCGCTGGTCTCCGGCAGCACCATTTATGTCTTCGGCAACAGCGGCAAGCTGGAAGCGCTGACGATCAAGTAGTGGCTGTCTATGCTTGAGGAGGTCGTGTTTTGGCTTCCCCAGGCGGCCCCGCTTTCATGGGGCCTGCGACGCTTCGGCGTTGCTCCGAACTCCGGCCGCTGCCTTGCAGCGGCTTTTGTATTTTCTGAAATAACGAAGTGGAGAGCCGCATGGTTCCCGTAATCGCCCTGGTGGGTCGACCGAACGTCGGCAAGTCCACCTTGTTCAACCGCCTGACCAGGACTCGCGACGCCATCGTCGGCGACTTGTCCGGTCTGACCCGTGATCGCCAATACGGTGAGGCCAAGTGGCAAGGGCGCTCCTACATCCTGATCGACACCGGCGGTATCTCCGGTGACGAGCACGGCATGGACGAAAAAATGGCCGAGCAGTCGCTGCTGGCCATCGAAGAAGCCGATGTCGTGTTGTTCCTCGTTGACGCCAAAGCAGGCTTCACTGCCGCCGACCAGATGATTGGCGAGCACTTGCGCAAGCGCAACAAGACGTCTTACGTGGTCGCCAACAAGGTCGACAACATCGACCCTGACATGGCCCGCGCCGAGTTTTCACCGCTGGGCATGGGTGACGCGATTCCGGTTGCCGGCGCTCACGGTCGTGGCATTACTCAGATGCTCGAAATCGCCCTGCGCGACTTCCCGAAAGACGCTGATGAAGTCGAAGAAGGCGAAGAAGAGGAAGTCGTCGCCGAAGGTCAGGAAGCCAAGCGCATTCCCGGCCCGAGCGAGAAGGACGGCATCAAGATCGCGATCATCGGTCGCCCCAACGTTGGCAAGTCGACGCTGGTCAACCGCATGCTCGGTGAAGACCGCGTCATCGTATACGACGAGCCGGGCACCACCCGCGACAGCATTTACATCCCGTTCGAACGCAACGAGGAAAAGTACACGCTGATCGACACCGCCGGTGTGCGCAAGCGCGGCAAGATCCACGAAGAAGTCGAAAAGTTCTCCGTGGTCAAAACCCTGCAGGCGATCAAAGACGCCAACGTGGTGATCTTCGTGATGGACGCCCGTGAAGGCGTCGTCGACCACGACCTCAACCTGTTGGGCTTTGCCCTTGAATCCGGTCGGGCCCTGGTCATCGCGCTGAACAAGTGGGATGGCATGGTGCCTAGCGAGCGCGATTACGTGAAGGTCGAGCTGGAGCGTCGGTTGTTCTTCGTCGACTTCGCCGACATCCACTTCATCTCGGCGCTGCATGGCACGGGCGTGGGCAACCTGTATCAGTCGGTGCAGAACTCGTTCAAATCCGCCGTGACCCGCTGGCCGACCAGCCGCCTGACCCAGATTCTGGAAGACGCGGTCAGCGAGCACGCACCGCCGATGGTGGGCAGTCGCCGCATCAAGCTGCGTTACGCTCACTTGGGTGGCGCGAACCCGCCGTTGATCGTGATTCACGGTAACCAGGTCGAGAAAGTACCGAAGTCGTACGTCCGCTATCTCGAGAACACCTACCGCCGTGTGCTCAAGCTGGTCGGTACGCCGATCCGCATCGAGTTCAAGGGTGGCGAGAACCCGTACGAAGGCAACAAGAACACGCTGACGGACCGCCAGGTCAACAAGAAGCGTCGAATGATGTCGCACCACAAGAAAGCCGACAAGAAGCGCCGCGACAAGCGTTGATCGTGTAAAGGTCTTTCTCGGAAAAGGCGCCAGTGGCGCCTTTTTTTGTGCGCGACATCTGGGCTATCCTGCGGGTCCCCGAGCCCTTCAGGTGTCGGGAGTGGAGCAGGAAAACCCCATGATCACCAGCAAACTGCCGAACGTTGGCACCACCATTTTTACCGTGATGTCCCAGCTGGCCGCTGAAACCGGGGCGATCAATCTGTCTCAGGGTTTTCCCGATTTCGATGGGCCCGACGCACTGCGTGAAGCCCTTTGCCGCCGCGTCATGGACGGCAACAACCAATACGCGCCGATGGCTGGCCTGCCTGCGTTGCGCGAGCAAGTCGCCGCGAAGATCGCCCGGTGCTACGGCCGTCAGGTCGGCGTCGACAGCGAAATCACCATCACACCCGGCGCTACCCACGCCATCTTCTGCGCGATCCAAACCGTTGTGAGTACCGGTGACGAAGTTATCGTCTTCGACCCGTGCTACGACAGTTATGCGCCTTCTGTGGAACTGGCCGGCGGGCGCACCGTGCATGTGCAGCTCAAGGACGGCGACTTCGCCATCGACTGGGAGAAACTCAGTGCTGCGCTGAGCCCTCGCACCCGGATGATCGTCATCAACACGCCCCACAACCCCAGCGGCGCGCTGATCACTCGCGATGAACTGGATCGGCTGGCGGCATTGATCCGTGATCGCGATATTTACGTGCTCAGCGACGAGGTCTACGAGCATCTGGTGTTTGACGGCCTGCAGCACGCCAGCGTGCTGGCCCATGACGAACTCTACCAGCGCGCCTTTGTGGTCAGTTCGTTCGGCAAGACCTATCACGTCACCGGCTGGAAAACCGGCTACCTCGTTGCGCCGCCGGCACTGACCGCCGAAGCGCGCAAGATCCATCAGTTCGTCGCGTTCTGCGGGGTTACACCGCTGCAATGGGCGCTGGCCGATTTCATGGCGGCGCACCCGGAGCACGTCGACGAACTGCCGGCGTTCTATCAGGCCAAACGCGACTATTTCTGCGATCGCCTTGAAGCCTCGCGCTTCACCTTCACGCGCGCCAGCGGCACCTACTTTCAGCTCGTTGATTACTCGCAGATCCGTCCGGACCTCAACGATGTGGACATGTCGCTGTGGATGACCCGCGAGCACGGTGTGGCGAGCATTCCGATCTCGGTTTTCTATCAGAATCCGCCCGAAGGCCAGCGCCTGATCCGGCTGTGCTTTCCCAAGCGTGAGGAGACGCTGCGTCTGGCGGCGGAAAAACTATGCGCGATCTGAGCACGCTGCCCAATCTGAGTATCGCGCTGGTCCAGACCACGCTGGTCTGGCACGACGCCCCGGCGAACCACGCTCACTTCGAAGAGCTCCTGGCCCAGGCCAGGGGCGCAGATCTGGTGATCCTGCCGGAGATGTTCACCACCGGGTTTTCCATGGAATCCGAGACGCTGGCCGAGCCCGAAGACGGCCCGACGGCCCAGTGGATACTGGCGCAAGCCAGGCAACTGGATGCGGTGGTGACCGGCAGCGTGATCATTCGCGCCGCTGACGGCAGCCATCGCAATCGCCTGCTGTGGGCGCGGCCAGATGGCGAGCTGCTGCATTACGACAAGCGCCACCTGTTCAGAATGGCCGGGGAGCACGAGCATTACAGCCCAGGGGAACGCCAGGTGCAGTTCGAGCTCAAGGGCTGGCGCATTCGTCCGCTGATCTGCTACGACCTGCGTTTCCCAGTGTGGAGCCGTGACGCCCACAACACCGATCTGCTGCTTTACACCGCCAACTGGCCGGGCGCTCGCCGTCTGCACTGGAACCGCTTGCTGCCGGCGCGGGCCATCGAGAACCTGTGTTACGTCGCGGCGGTGAACCGCGTGGGCATCGATGGCAAGGGCTTCGCCTACACAGGCGACAGCCAGGTGCTGGACTTCCAGGGCGAGAGCCTGCTGAACATCGGCGAGGCGGATGGGGTGTTTCAGGTCAGCCTGTCCGCGCAGAGCCTGGCGGCGTACCGAGAGAAATTCCCGGCCTGTCTCGACGCTGATACATTCGAGATACAGTAACGTCATAGAGTTAATGGACAGGTGGTCGATAGCGCTTGTACCCAGACAGGAGATCGGTATGACCACCATCAGCACATCCTCATTGAGTTCGTATTCCGCCAGCTTTACCGTTGCGGTCAAGAAAGACGCCACGACCACTGCGGCTGACAGCGACACCTCCACCACGACAGATGCCACTTCGGCGTCTGCATCGACGACAACGACTGCAGCCGGTGGCGCTGGCGGTGCCGGTGGGGCAGGCGGGGCGTCTGATTCCTCCTCCAGCACCAGCGAGCAGGCCATCGAAAAGCTGGAAGAGCAGATCAAGGAGACCCAGAAGCGCTTGCAGGAGCAGCAACAGCAACTCGCTGCCGCTCAGGCAAGTTCGGGCTCTGACGAGGAAAAGTCCGCGCGGGTAATGGCCATTCAGGGGCAGATCTCGTCGACGACCGCCAGCCTGTCCACGGAGCAGGCGGCGCTCTTGCAGCTGCAAAAGTCCGGCAGCATCAACACCACTGCCTGATTCACTGATTTACAGACAAAACCGCTCCATGACTTCGGTCGTGGGGCGTTTGTGCGTCTGCAACAAATTCGACTTCAGATGTTTGTACGCTGGCCGATACAAAGTGCACCTCATAAGGAGTTCATCATGACCACCATCAACACCAGTTCGTTGGCTGCTTACTCCAGCGTGTTCACGGCTGCCGTCAAGACCGACGACTCCACCAAGAGCGATGCCAAGACCGCCAGCGTCGAGTTGCGTGGCAACGTCTATGGCGACCCTCAAGCCACCGGTGCCGGCAAGGCAGGTGCGGCGTCGAGCCCCCAAGACCAGGCGATCCAGCAACTGCAAGAGCAGATCAAGGAGACCCAAAAGATCTTGCTACAACAGCAGGCTCAGCTGGCCGCCGCTCAGAACAGCAAGGCGTCGGATGAGGAAAAATCTGCCCAGGTCATGGCTATCCAGCAGCAGATTTCCGGGACAATGGCTCAGTTGAACGCTCAGCAGGGCGCGCTGCTGAACCTAATGAAAGGCACGGTCAGCACAACGGCCTGATCATCGAGCTTCAAAATAAAAGGCCCTGAAACTCACGCTTCAGGGCCTTTTTTCGTTGCGATGAATTACGCCGCTTTTGTCGCGTCAGCCTGCAGCAAGCCGCGATTAAGTGCGCTGAACAGCGCCTTGAAGCTGGCCGTGGTGATGTTTTCGTCAATGCCGACGCCATGCACCGCCCGGTCACCGTTCACACGCAACTCGATGTAAGCAGCGGCCTTGGCCGTGGTGCCTGCGCCGATGGCGTGTTCGTTGTAGTCCATGATCTCGGCTGAAACCGGCAGACCGGCGACCAGCGCTTCCAATGCGCCGTTGCCGGTGCCTTTCCAGCGCAGATTGCTTTCGCTGTCGCTCATTCCGGTCACGACCACTTCAACGGCACTGTTGCCGTTTTCTTCTTGCAAACGATGGCTGACCAGCGCGTACGGCTTGTTGGCCTGCAAGTATTCACGCTTGAACAGCGAGTAAATCTGCTGAGCCGTCATTTCCAGGCCCAGACGATCGGTCTCGCCCTGAACCACCTGGCTGAACTCGATCTGCATGCGACGCGGCAGGGAAATGCCGTATTCCTGTTCCAGCAGGTAGGTGATCCCGCCCTTGCCGGACTGGCTGTTGACGCGGATGACCGCCTCGTAGCTGCGACCAATGTCGGCTGGATCGATTGGCAAGTACGGCACTTCCCACATCGTGCCTTCTTTCTGCTGGGTGAGGCCCTTGCGGATCGCATCCTGGTGGGAGCCGGAGAACGCGGTATGCACCAGATCACCAACGTACGGATGACGCGGGTGCACCGGAATCTGGTTGCACTCTTCAACCACCTTGCGCACGCCGTCGATGTCGGAAAAGTCCAACTGTGGATTCAGGCCCTGGGTGTACATGTTCAGCGCGACGGTCACGAGGTCGACGTTGCCGGTGCGCTCGCCGTTGCCGAACAAGCAGCCTTCAACGCGATCCGCGCCCGCCATCAGGCCCAGCTCGGTTGCCGCGACGCCGGTACCACGGTCGTTGTGGGTGTGTAGGCTGATGATCACGCTGTCACGACGGGAAATGTTGCGGCAGAACCATTCGATCTGGTCGGCGTAAATGTTCGGGGTTGCGACTTCGACGGTCGCCGGCAAATTCAGGATCACCTTGTTCTGCGGCGTCGCGTTCCACACGTCAATGACGGCGTCGCAGACTTCCTTGGCGAACTCCAGCTCGGTGGCGCTGAACGTCTCCGGCGAGTACTCGAACTGCCATTGGGTTTCTGGCTGCTGGGCGGCGTATTTGACGAACAGCTGCGCGGCATTCACTGCGATGGCCTTGACGCCTGCTTTGTCCTGGTTGAAGACGATGCGGCGGAAGGACGGGCAGGTGGCGTTATACAGATGGACGATGGCTTTTTTCGCACCGCGCAGGGACTCGAACGTCCGCGCGATCAGGTCTTCGCGAGCCTGCGTCAGCACCTGAATCGTGGTGTCGTCCGGGATGTGGCCGTCTTCGATGAGCGTGCGCACGAAGTCGAAATCGGTTTGCGACGCGGAAGGGAAGGAGGCTTCGATTTCCTTCACACCCACTTGCACGAGGGTTTTCCAGAAACGCAGTTTCTTGACCGCATCCATGGGCTCGATCAGCGACTGGTTACCGTCACGCAAGTCGGAACTGCACCAGATCGGCGCCGCAGTGATGGCCTTGGAAGGCCAGGTGCGGTCAGGCAGGTCGATGACAGGAAAGGCGCGGTACTTCGTCGAGGGATCTTTGAGCATGGTCATGTGAATAATCCTTGTTGTACTCAGGGCCGAAAAAAGGCGGCCAGCCGGTTGATGCGAGAGTAGCACTGCGGGGTGAGCGTCGAGGCACCGCGTTCAGCTTTGCAGTCGTGCACTGACGAGGCAGAGGCAGCGATGTTGACGCATCAGAATGAGGGTGTGAGAGGTTTTCATGTCGCCAAACGTAACCAATGGGGTGAAAGCTGGCAAGCGGTTGGGAAAAATTGAGAGAAATGACCGGTAAATGCTCGAGATCGATATTTTATTGCTGGGTTTCAAGGCTATGCGCGATTTAATTGCCCATTCGATTCGGTCTGAACGTACCGATCGCGCGTGAGCAGGCTCAGCAGGATGTAGGCATTCCAATTGTAGGACTGGCTTCAGCCGGGAAGGGGCCAGAATTTACACCATCAGAGTTGCGGTGTTGCGCCTGACGCCTTCCCGGCTAAAGCCGGTCCTACGGGGGGCTGCAGGGTTAATAAAACGATCAAGCGTCACGGCTGAAACGCATTAATGAAAATCGCCGGATCAACCCGCGCGTCATTCAGGCTGACGTTCCAGTGCATGTGCGGCCCCGTCGCGCGACCAGTCGAACCCACGCGCCCGACCACGCCACCGCGCGGCACGGCATCGCCGACCTTCACGTCGATCTTCGACATATGGCAGAACATGCTGATGAAACCCTGGCCGTGATCGACGAACACAGTGTTGCCATTGAAGAAGTAATTGCCGATCAGAATCACTTTGCCCGCAGCCGGCGACTTGATAGGCGTACCAGCCGGAACGGCGAAATCCAGTCCCGCGTGCGGGTTGCGCTCCTCACCGTTGAAAAAGCGCCGCACACCGAATTTGCTCGAGAGCGGCCCGTCCACCGGTTTGTCCAGCAGCAGGTTGCTCGGCGTCACGGGACTGAACGTACGGTAGGCGCGGACCTGCACGTCGAGTTCCTGCTCGATGCGCTTGAGGTCGTCCGGGTTCGGATTGACCTGACGCTGGTTCTTCAGGGTAATCCGCTGTTCCGGGTACTTCTTGTCGCCCACCACGAAAGGCACGTTGCGACCGCCGCTGCTGACCTGCTGCGCAGTGCCTGGCTTGGTACTCAGCGGGATGCCGACGATGGCCAGCCAGCGCGCGTCCTGATCCTTGACCACCAGCACCGGTTTGCCCTGCCACGTGGCTTTGGGCGCTTGCGCGGCGGGGCCGAGATCGACCACCGCCACGCCGCCCGGCACCGGCTTGTTGAGCAGGCGGGAAATGTAGCTGTCAGCGTAGGCGGGCAGGGCAGCGCAAAAGACCAGGGCAGCAGTTGCCAACGAACGGGATAGAAAAGGCAGCATTGATCAATCCAGAAGTGAAAGGGTGACAGGCGTCAGATGGTTGTCTTCGACGCGCACTTGCAGCTCACCGTCCGCCAGCTTTGCCGTCAGGCGCTGACCCTGATGAGTCTGCTCGGCAGCGCGAATGGCCCTGCCGCGTTCATCCAGCAAAATACTGTAGCCACGGCCAAGGGTCGCCAGCGGGCTGACCACGTTGAGCGTCTGCACCTGACTTTGCAGCTGCAGGCGACGGCTTTTGAGGTTTTCCTTGATCGCGCGCGGCAGCCGTTCGGCCAATACCGCCAGGCGCTGACGCAGAAACATCAGCGTGCGTCCCGGATGTTGCGCGGCCAGGCGGCTTTCCAGATGGCTCATGCGCACCAGGCGCTTGTGCATCTGCTGCTCGAAGGCCCGGCGCATGCGCATGTCCAGGTCGTCGAGGCGCTGGGCGCGCTGGCGCAACCGCTCGCCGGGGTGGCGCAAGCGGCGGGAAATACCGTCCAGGCGCAATTGCTCGCGCATCAGCCGATCCTGCATGCGGCTGATCAGCCGGCGCTCCAGGCTGTCGACGCGGCGCTGCAAGTCGCTTGAATCCGGCGCCAGCAGTTCAGCGGCGGCGGAGGGCGTGGGTGCGCGCACGTCGGCGACGAAGTCACTGATCGAAACATCGGTTTCGTGGCCGACCGCGCTGACGATCGGCGTCACGCACGCATCGATGGCGCGGGCGACGGCTTCCTCGTTGAAGCACCAGAGGTCCTCCAGCGAGCCGCCGCCCCGCGCCAGGATCAACGCATCGAAGCCCCTTCCATCCGCAAGCTTCAGGGCGCGCACGATCTGGCCGATGGCTTCGCGGCCCTGCACGGCGGTGGGAATCAGGGTGAGTTCGACTTGGGGCGCGCGACGACGAAACACGCTGATGATGTCGCGAATCACCGCGCCGGTTGGGGAGCTGATGATGCCGATGCGCTTGGGGTGCAGGGGCAGGGCGACCTTGCGCTCGGCGCTGAACAGGCCTTCGGCGCTGAGCTTCTCCTTCAACGCGTCGAAGGCCAGACGCAGTGCACCATCGCCAGCAGGCTCGACGGTGTCGAGAATCAGCTGATAGTCGCCGCGACCTTCAAACAGCGAGACCTTGCCGCGCACCTTGACCGCCAGGCCGTCCTTCAATGCCTGACGCACCCGCGCCGCATTGCTGCGAAACAGCGCGCAACGCACCTGGGCGCCGGAGTCCTTCAGCGTGAAGTAAACGTGCCCTGAGGCCGGACGCGAGAGGTTGGAAATCTCGCCCTCGACCCAGATGCTGGAAAACACATCCTCCAGCAGCACGCGTGCGCGGCCATTGAGCTGGCTGACAGTGAGGACGTCCCGGTCAAGGCCGAGTCTTGCGAAGGGGTCTTTGATCATGGCGGCATCATAAAGGCATTGGGGCACGGGTCACCAGATGAGATCGCTGACGCCGGGCGCTAAGAGAGCGCCCAAATCCGAGGTGTTATAGGCGTGCGTACTTCTACCGGCTGCGCAGCAGTCGTAAAAACAGGCAACGCTGGTCTCGCTGACCCACCGTATTCACCTGTTTTACTGCCGCTGCGCGCCAGATCGCGGGCAAGCGCGCTCCTACGCCCTTCGGGCAGAGGCCGACCGCGACCCATGCCCTTTCACCGGCCATTTCACACCTGAGGGGTGGTCATCCAACGAAGATTACCAACACCAGCGCAGATTAACGGATGGCGCAAATCACCTGTAGGAGCGCGCTTGCCCGCGAACGCGGTGGGTCAGTCACCTTTCCATCAACTGACAGGACGCGTTCGCCAGCAAGCCGGCTCCTACAGGCTGGCAGTGTCAGGGCTATCTCGGAGCTGTTTGAGCACCGAAATGATAAACCTCGCGGCGCCGTCGACCGGGGTCGGATTGCCACGACGGTCGTCCGCCAGCAGCAATTCACCGTGGGGGGGGCGGCGCGGCTGAGAAAACGCCAGAGTACGCCTTCGGCGCAGTCGTCGAGCAGCCAGCCGAAACGCAACAGCACATGCGACCCGACGGCCATACTTGACGTCACCGACAGCGCGATTAAGCTGCCGCCCCCCCGATTACTCGTCAGACAGGCCCGTCATGGACACCCAAAGCATCATCGTCCCGCAAATCTCCAGCTTTCCTGCGCACGAAGCGAAGGCGCGGGCGATCCTGCGCTGGCTGGTGAAGCTGAACGTCGTCGAGGAATCGCTGACCACCTGTGGGCGCAGCTTCAATCGCATGGCCTACGCGGTTGCGCCGGGCGCGCGACGCTTCGTCGAAAACCCTGACGCCTTGCCATTCGGTCAACCGGTCAACGGCCTGGAAATCGTCCTCAAGCGGTGCATCTATACGCCGCAGCAGGGCTTCAAGGAGGAGGCCGGTTGCCCGGAATGCCGGCGTGAGATCGGCGAAGCGCTGTTCGACAGCCTGGAAGACTGGATGCCGGGCCACACCGACAACTTCATGTGCCCCGAATGCCGCCATGAAGACGACATCAACGGGTTTCTGTTTCTTGAGCCCTGCGGGTTCTCGAATCTGGGGTTCATCTTCAACAACTGGCTGGATGCCGGCTTCAAAAGCAGCTTCGTCGAGGCATTTGCCGAGCGCATGGACCGTCCGGTTTCTCACGTCAAAGTCAGAATGTAGATATGTACTGCTGTCATTGGGCGCCGTAATCCGGCTCATGCGTAAATAGCCTGATCTTTACATTGAGATAGTGCAGGTGTCTGGGTACAATGGCGCGCTTCCATTTTCCCGCTCGGGAGCCCAGCGATGCTGCGTATAAGCCAAGAAGCCCTTACATTCGACGACATTCTCCTTGTGCCCGGTTATTCCGAGGTGCTTCCCAACGAAGTCAGTCTGAAAACACGATTGACCCGTGGCATCGAACTCAATATCCCCCTCGTTTCCGCCGCTATGGACACCGTCACTGAAGCCCGTCTGGCAATCGCCATGGCTCAGGAAGGCGGCATCGGCATCATCCACAAGAACATGACCGTCGAGCAGCAAGCTGCCGAAGTGCGCAAGGTCAAGAAGTTCGAAGCGGGTGTGGTCAAGGATCCGATCACCATCGAGGCTGACGCCACCGTTCGCGACCTGTTCGAACTGACCCGTCAACACAACATCTCCGGCGTTCCGGTCCTGCATGACGGCGAGCTCGTCGGCATCGTGACCTCCCGCGACGTACGTTTTGAAACCCGCCTTGATGTGCCTGTTCGCGAAGTGATGACGCCGAAAGAGCGTCTGGTCACCGTCCGTGAAGGCGCCGACAAGTACGAAGTGCGCGATCTGCTGCACAAGCACCGTCTGGAAAAAGTCCTGATCGTGGACGACAAGTTCGCACTCAAGGGCATGATGACCGTCAAGGACATCGAGAAATCCAAAGCGTGGCCGCTGGCGAGCAAAGACGACCAGGGTCGTCTGCGTGTCGGCGCAGCGGTCGGCACCGGTAAAGACACCGGCGAACGCGTCAGCGCGCTGGTTGCGGCGGGCGTGGACGTCATCGTTGTTGACACCGCTCACGGCCACTCCAAAGGCGTGATTGACCGCGTTCGCTGGGTCAAACAGAACTTCCCTGACGTGCAAGTCATCGGCGGCAACATCGCCACCGGCGCCGCTGCATTGGCACTGGTCGAGGCCGGCGCTGACGGCGTGAAGGTCGGCATTGGTCCTGGCTCCATCTGCACCACCCGTATCGTGGCTGGCGTGGGCGTCCCGCAAATCAGTGCCATCGCCAACGTGGCTTCGGCACTGGAAGGCACTGACGTTCCGCTGATCGCCGACGGCGGCATCCGCTTCTCGGGTGACCTGTCCAAGGCCATCGTTGCCGGCGCCTACTGCGTGATGATGGGTTCGATGTTTGCCGGTACCGAAGAGGCACCGGGCGAGATCGAGCTGTTCCAGGGCCGTTCGTACAAGGCCTACCGCGGCATGGGTTCGCTGGGCGCAATGTCCCAGGCCCAGGGCTCGTCGGACCGTTACTTCCAGGACTCGTCCGACGGCGCGGAAAAACTGGTACCGGAAGGTATCGAAGGCCGCGTTGCGTACAAGGGTTCGCTGACTGCCATCGTTCACCAGTTGATGGGCGGCCTGCGCTCCTCGATGGGTTACACCGGCAGCGCAGACATCCACGAAATGCGCACCAAGCCTGAATTCGTGCGCATCACCGGTGCCGGCATGGCGGAGTCCCACGTTCACGACGTGCAGATCACCAAGGAAGCGCCGAACTACCGGGTCGGCTGACGCCTCCAGCCACAAGTTGATAGTTACTAGCTACAAGCGATCTGTAGCGGCACCGCCTTTAGGCCTGTCGCTACGGATCTGCGGCCCCTGACACCTTGCAGCTTGAAGCTTGAGGCTTGAAGCTGCTCTATCTAGAGTCCTCTCATGGCCCTCGACATTCACGCCCACCGCATCCTGATCCTGGACTTCGGTTCCCAGTACACCCAGCTGATCGCCCGTCGCGTTCGCGAAATTGGCGTTTACTGCGAACTGCACCCGTTCGACATGTCGGACGAAGCGATCCGCGAATTCGCCCCGAAAGGCATCATCCTCGCCGGCGGTCCCGAGTCCGTCCACGTTGCCGACAGCCCGCGTGCGCCGCAGGCTGTGTTCGACCTGAACGTGCCGATCTTCGGTATCTGCTACGGCATGCAGACCATGGCCGAGCAGCTCGGTGGCCGTGTGGCCGGCTCCGAACTGCGTGAATTCGGTTATGCCCGTGTCGACGTCGTCGGCAAGAGCCGCGTGCTGGATGGCATCGAAGACCACGTCGACGCCGATGGCGTTTTCGGTCTCGACGTCTGGATGAGCCACGGCGACAAAGTCACCGAGATCCCGGAAGGCTTCCACGTACTGGCCAGCACCCCGAGCTGCCCGATCGCCGGCATGGCCGACGACACCCGCGGCTACTACGGCGTGCAGTTCCACCCGGAAGTGACCCACACCAAGCAGGGCGGTCGCATCCTGTCGCGCTTCATCCTCGACATCTGCGGCTGCGAAGCGCTGTGGACCCCGTCGAAGATCGCTGAAGACGCCATCGCCCAGGTTCGCGCCCAGGTCGGCACCGACAACGTGCTGCTGGGTTTGTCTGGCGGCGTTGACTCCTCGGTAGTCGCGGCCCTGCTGCACAAAGCCATCGGCGACCAACTGACCTGCGTCTTCGTCGACAACGGCCTGCTGCGTTTGCACGAAGGCGAGCAAGTCATGGCGATGTTCGCCGAGAACATGGGCGTCAAGGTGATCCGCGCCAACGCCGAGGACCAGTTCCTCAACAACCTGGCCGGCGAAAGCGACCCGGAGAAGAAGCGCAAGATCATCGGGCGCACCTTCATCGACGTGTTCGACGCCGAGTCGACCAAACTCGACAACATCAAGTACCTGGCCCAGGGCACCATCTACCCTGACGTGATCGAGTCCGCTGGCGCCAAAAGCGGCAAGGCCCACGTCATCAAGTCGCACCACAACGTGGGCGGCCTGCCGGAAGAGATGAACCTGAAACTGGTCGAGCCACTGCGCGAACTGTTCAAGGACGAGGTCCGTCGTCTGGGCCTCGAACTCGGTCTGCCGTACGACATGGTCTACCGCCACCCATTCCCGGGCCCAGGCCTGGGCGTGCGTATCCTCGGTGAAGTGAAGAAGGAATACGCCGACCTGCTGCGTCGCGCCGATCACATCTTTATCGAAGAACTGCGCAAAGCCGACTGGTACCACAAAGTCAGCCAGGCGTTCGTCGTGTTCCAGCCGGTGAAATCGGTTGGCGTGGTCGGCGACGGTCGTCGTTACGCCTGGGTCGTGGCCCTGCGTGCCGTAGAGACCATCGACTTCATGACCGCACGTTGGGCGCACCTGCCTTACGAGCTGCTGGAAACGGTGAGCGGCCGGATCATCAATGAGATCGAAGGTATTTCGCGCGTGACGTACGACGTGTCGAGCAAGCCGCCTGCGACGATTGAGTGGGAATGATGGGGCGGCCGGGATTGACCGGCACGATCTAGCAAGAAGTGCTCTAAGGCCCGCGTAATTGCGGGCTTTTGGCTTTTTGGGATTGGCAAATTCTGTCTGCTTTGTGCATTAATCCAAGTGACAGAATTTGGATTACACCACGGAGATGGCGAACCGCAAATGAACTCATCCGTAATTGATGCTCCTGCTCCGGAGCCGCGCTGGATAACAATAGGGGCGAAGAACAATGCCGTTGAGCCGGGACATTGGTTCTATGTGTTCCACATCATCCCCGGCGAACCGGATAAACCATTCTGTTTTGAGGAGTCGATTGGAGGTGGACATGCGGAACGTGGAGGCGCAATCCGGTTGGGGTTGTTAGACCTCGAAGATTGGCCAGGCGACTGGCGCAATCACTTGCTCAAGGCGGGCTGCCCTTGGGTGGCAGAAGTTATTGATAATCGCCTGAGTGACGACGTCCAGGATTTGATGACTGCTATCCTTAACCATCGCAACAGCTGATGGAAAATGGCGTCGGTTAGTCAAAGGTCCTTGTTTTGTGAAAGTGTAATCTCCCCCCCCCACGGGACGGGCTCACCGCCTTGTCGTCCCGAAAAAGCCGAGTGAAGCCGTCACTGCTTCACTCGGTTTCAGGTTTGTCGCTCGACGCGCCAGCGTTATCATCGCGTGGCGCTTGGGCCGCCTGACGAATAGGGTCTGGTCGAGCTTCTCACGGGCAACAATCTATGGGTATTGCGTTTGCTGCAGGGCTTGACGTTGAGCTGTCAGCCTTCGCACATCTGCGGCTTGGCTAGGTCTGTAGGCGAATCAGGAAGGGGAACGAGTCTTCAATTCGTTGTCTGGACTCTGAAACCATGTTCAGGGCGAGTATGGCTAGTGATAGTTCTTAATCTCAGCGAAGCTTGGTTGCGCCTCAAAACTTGGCTATTTTTCTATGGAATAATTTAATGCACAATAATGAAATCATGATAAAGCATATTGCCGCAATAAACCTGGCCACGAAAATGCTTAAATCAAAGAAATAATTAACGAGAAGCAATATCCATACTGAATGAAAGGCAGCGCACGCAATCGCAAAAAAATAAACTCTTGCGTTTGAAATGATGCGTCCAGCTTTTTGTTGGTTCACTATTTTTGCATTCCGTCTACTGTGATGGCGTCGGCGGCCCTGTCTAGCACTAATACAGGCACTGACGTATTTCTATATGCACGAACATAGTCAGTTCTAATATATCTAAATAGGCGCCAGGCATCTGGTTTTAAGACCAGCTTAGTTACACCATATACAGACATCGCGAGGTCGGCTGATCCGTAGGCCATATTTCCTTCTCGTGCTCCGTAACCAACTGCTTTCGCTGCTGCTTGGTATCCCTTTCTGACTGGGCCTTCTGTATCACTACGCCCCTCCCAAAGGTTGCGCCCGTTTTCATAAACGTTATTTGCACCATGAGCCATAATTGGTACACCTGCAACGAGGCATAGCGTACCTAGGGAGCCATAGCAAATGCCCGCACCCGCTGCGAATTGCATTGCTCCGGCGACTGCTCCAATGCCTTTTTTGGCAACCTCCAATGACTGAGTAAATAAGCTATTTTGTTCATCTCTTAGTTCTTTTAGTCCCTGTTCGGGACTTTTTTTGCCTTCGGAAACGTCTTTGATAATGCTTTTAGCGTAATAGGCGACTTCTCGGTTGAATTGCAAGCGTAGTGTGCCGTTTTGGATATGCCTAAGACCTAATGTACAGGCTTGCTCGCCTAGTTTTTCAGCGGCAGTACTAACCATCAGATAGTTTGTTCTGTTTTCGTCTGTTGATTTCATCATTCATTCCCTGCAGGTGCTGTATATGCGGTTAGCCATTTCTCTGCCCCTGAGATCAGTTTTCCGTTTTATCAAATGGCACCCAATCCATTTACTTAAGCAAATGGCTTGTTCGCAGTCTTGTCCCATCCCCCAGAAATGATACCGGCACTTCCGCCATTAGCACGATTTTGTTGTGAGTATTCAAATTTAATGCGGCCGTAATTAAGGTTTACTACCTCTATAGGGAAACCTGATTGGTCGTCACCTTGACCGCTTACTAATGAAATCAGAACCTCTTCAAGTACGATGTCCAGATACTTAAATTTTTCAGTTCCTGCACGGTGGATTCTAATGGTCACATTTTTGATATGCGAACCTCTACAGCAAAGCTCAAATAGCTTCGGGGTCGCTCTGTCCACATATTTGCTGATCTGGAAATCGCCGAGGGAAACACCTCCCGCAGTGGCTCCACCACTGGAGCTGGCAGTCTGACTGATGGGCTGCATGGCGTTGTAGTGATAGGAAAGTAATTCGATCCAACCTTTGTGCCCATCGTCAAGAGACTCACCCTCAACCCCATCAACCTTCATAAATGCATCAAATGACATGATTAGCTCCTTGCTTTTCAAAAAATTCAGGTCAGAACACTAACTGAATTTCAGCACGAATTACCAGCCCGACACGGGGTTAGGTTGGTTGTGCGGAGTTTAGAGCTGCTATACCTTCTTAAGCGAAAGCCGAGTGAGCCTCAACGTCTCACTCGGCTTTTTACGTTTTCCGCCTCAGCCCACCAACCTCATCCCCATCAGCTCCAGCGCAGTCGTCAGATCCGCCAAGGTATCGAATCGCCGCCCACTCACACGAGGCCATGCCGGGCGGTCGATGTACACGCGATTCCCCTCGTGCTTCACCTCCGTATGCACCGCAGCGCCTGCTTTATTGCGATGCACGAGCGTCACCCCGTCGCCGGTTCGTTCGAGCGTGAACATGCCAGGGTGGAGCAACCTGCTCTCCAGGTCGGTCTGCTGGCTGGGCGCCTCCCGCAGGTATTGCAGGCGGAAGTCGCTCCTCACGGTCCCTGCGCGACGGCCCATAGAATCGAACATCTCGGCACCAGGGTCCGGGGTTACCGCTCCCGACTCCATGACGCGGACATCTTCGATGCGCAATCCGATGGCGCCTTCCAGTTCGGCCACGCCCGGGATGCCCTGATAGGTGTTGGCGTGGGAGTTGCCGACGAGCGCGACCCAGCTGCCACTGTTTGCTGCTTGATCCGCATCGATGACGCCTTTGGCGAAGTAATTCATCATTTTCTGCCTAAGGGTTCGTTCAGCACTCCCTACGCCGTCGAGACGATAACTGGCCATGCAGTCGATGGCTCTGATTCGCAACCGATTGGCTCGGGCGGCTCTGAGCACGGCCATAAAGGTGTATTTGCCGGTGGGATCAGTCCGATGCCCTTTGTCGAGTGTTTCTACATAGGTTTCAAGCTGAGGCGACATCTGCCCCGTCTTGTAAAAGGCATCCAGATCTGCCTGATGAAAATCGGTCATGAGGTGTTCCATATACAGTGTTCGCACCTTGAGCTTGGCGAGACGCGGCATCTGTTCGATCAGAAACTGTTTGCTACCGATGCCGGCGTGACTCTCCCCGATGACCAGACCCGGTGAGCGTTGGAACAGCGTCTTCAGCGTGCTTTTCAATGGCGCGTCGGTAGGCAGGCCAGGGATTTCCGGACGCGGCGGCAGTTGGAGTGTCGTGAAGAATGCGTCGGCGTCATTGTGCAGATCGTGACGCAGGCGTTTGAAATCATCATAGGGGTCGCGCGTGCTGAAATCGCCACTGTGGTAGCGCTCATCCACACGACGTCCACCAAATTGCGCGCCTTCCATCACATCGGACCTGAGTGCCTCCGGTATTTCGTAGGGGCTGGGCAGAGGCGCTGTGTGCGGTGAAACGCCGGGCCCACGTCCAATCCCTATCTTGCTCATCGCTTTACCTCCGCCTTGCAGACTCAACGGAATGATGGGCTCCCACCTGCCAGCGCTGTTGAGCCGGACGGGCCGGTTTCGATAAAACGAGAAGGGGTTCTCAGGGTCGATGATGGCCCAGGATTTCAGTTCGTTGATGTAGCGAACGGCGTAGGCAAAGCCATCGATCTCGATAAAGGTTTCACCCTGATCGGTCAGGTAGATGCCGTTCATCTTGCCCTCTTCACGTATGGGCTCGAAGGCATCCAGTAGCATGTTGGTCTCGAAAGAATTCAGCCCATCGTTGCGCTCAGTGGGGTAAACGGATTCGGGTTCGAAGCCCGGCGTCTCTACGAACCCACCCACAGGCTCATCGACATCGGGGGCTGGTTCCAACCCGGCTTCAGGCTGCGGTAGCTCGCCTTCCGCCAACGTCTCTCCGCCCACAAGAAATGCACTGTTAAACAGCGTGTCGATGGCCGCCGTCACCGCGCCGATAACCCCTGCCTTGCGCTGAGCGGTGCTCGCGCCGTTCACGGCCTGATCGATGTTGAGCCCTATGTCGGCGATGCCGGCGCCCACGGCTGCCAGCGCGATCGGCCAGTCAATCGCCGCCAGCGCGCCGGACAGTTGAGAGAGCGATCGCAGATAGCCGATCCACATCTGTTTGCGCAGGTCGCCGTTGGAATGCAGCGCCAGATCTGCGTCGGCAAACATCCGCGCCCGGATTGCGTCGCGCAGAAGAGCGAACGGGTCCCCTGACACAGGCCGACTCTGTTGATTGATCAGACCGGGATGAGCAGATCCCCATGTGCTGTAGAGCACATCCAGGCCGTGATACAACCCGATATTTTCATCGGCCTCGCCATGGGCCGACAGCGGGAAGTGGCCCATGAAGTGTGCGCGCCTCTCCGGGCGGTTGTTCTGCGACAGCAGCCACCAGTGCAATTCGTCCGGTGTCGCGAAAGCATGAAACGCCTGCACTTCGCCGGGGGTGTAGAGGATCTGCCGGCCGGTCGAGGTCACGATTCGCAAGATGTCGCTGGCCTCATAGCCGATCACGTCGAAGGTCCAGACGTTCGCGTCAACACTGGCCGGCGAGCTGGCCTGGAGTGTTTGCAGGCTCGGAGAATCGGTCGGTTCAACGTTAGCCGCACGCAAGACGGTTCGTAGATCTTCTTCACTGAGCCAGCCGGCGTGGTGGTCTTCGAAGGCGCTGGCGATGAAATTGGCTTTGGCCAGGGTGCGGAAATCGTCGGCGAAGTCGCGCCAGAACGTCTTCAACTTCTCTTGAAAGCGGGATTTGAAATCCACTGCCCAGAAGTCGCTCATGACCTGCGCGGGCAACATCATGACCTCGTTTCGCTCATCGAACGCTTCTGCATCAGGGCCCGCGGTGTAGAACCCGCTGAGCATCTGCAGGGTGTCGGCGTTGTCCTGATCGTGAGGGTTGAAACGGTGCATGACCAACTGCGCAAGGGTCATCGATTGGTAAGGCGCGTCCCGGTGTTGCCAGCCGTTGAACGATCGCGGGCTGCTCTCCGCCGTGTGGAAGCAGTGCCAGTAAACTGTGTCGGGCTCGGTATCGTAACCGGTGTGACGCAGGAGGATTTCTCGGGCGATGCTGCGGGCCATTTCGCGCATGTCCGGGCAGGCCTCGACCAGGCGCTCACTCATTTTGATGAGGGCGGTCCGGTCCTGGCTCAGGGATGTAGCGCGTAGGCGGGTGGGTGCAAAGGTCATATTCGTCTTCCTTGATGAACGGGAAGACAATCTTGGCGCGATCGCTGATTCATTTGGCACTAAATATGTATTGCGTACGCAGTCGCCTTAAAATTCTGTAAGTGCAGGTGTATCGTGTCCGCCCCTTGCATCGTTCCCGGATGCGGACAGTCGTTTTGAGGTTTTTCCGTACATGTCTTTTACCCGTCGACAGATACTCGGAGGTCTGGCCGGTCTTGCCGTGGTCGGGCTTGGCGCGGGCGGCGCCTCAAGGTATTGGCTCGGCAAACGCGGGCCGGGCGAAGGGCACGATTACGAACTGATCGCCGCGCCGCTCGACGTTGAGCTGGTGGCCGGGCACCAGACGCCCGCCTGGGCATTCGGCGGCTCGGCGCCTGGCACTGAACTGCGCGTCAGGCAGGGCGAGTGGCTTCGGGTGCGCTTCATCAATCATCTGCCCGTTGAAACCACGATTCACTGGCACGGCATTCGGCTCCCGCTGGAGATGGACGGCGTGCCCTACGTCTCGCAATTACCGGTCAAACCGGGCGAGTACTTCGACTATAAATTCCGCGTGCCGGACGCCGGCAGCTACTGGTATCACCCCCATGTCAGCAGCAGTGAAGAACTGGGCCGCGGGCTGGTCGGGCCGCTCATCGTCGAAGAACGCGAGCCGACAGGGTTTGCTCACGAACGCGTCGTCAGCCTGAAGAGCTGGCACGTGGACGAGGAGGGCGCTTTCACTGATTTCAGCGTTATTCGCGAGGCTGCACGCGAGGGCACGGCGGGGCGTCTGTCGACGATCAATGGCGTGCCACAAGGCGTCGTTGAGCTGCCTGCCGGGCAGATCACCCGCGTGCGCATTCTCAATCTCGACAACACCGTGACCTATCGCCTGAACCTGCCGGGCGCCGAGGCGATGATCTACGCCCTGGACGGCAACCCGGTCAAGCCGCGACCTCTGGGCAAGGATTACTGGCTGGGTCCTGGCATGCGCATCTGTCTGGCGATCAAGGCGCCTGCCGCCGGTGAAGAGATTTCCCTGCGCAACGGCCCCGTGCGGCTGGGCACATTTCGTTCGGTGGCCAGCACCGATACGCCGGGCGAGTGGCCGCCTGAGCTGCCGGCCAATCCGGTTGCCGAGCCTGATCTGGCAAACGCCGAGAAGCTCAATTTCAATTTCGAATGGGTCGGTTCGGTGTCGGTGAATGTCGACAACGGCAAGCCGCCCAGTTTGTGGCAGATCAACGGCCAGGCGTGGGACATCACCGACAAGACCTGTGCCGACCGGCCGATCGCCAGGCTTGAACGAGGCAAGAGTTACATCTTTGAGCTGAAGAACATGACGCAGTATCAGCATCCCATTCACCTGCACGGCATGAGCTTCAAAGTCATCGCCTCCAATCGCAAGGACGTGATTCCGTATTTCACCGACACCTACCTGCTGGGGCGCAACGAGCGCGCGCGCGTCGCCTTGGTGGCGGATAATCCCGGCGTGTGGATGTTTCATTGCCATGTAATCGATCACATGGAAACCGGTCTCATGGCCGCTATTGAGGTCTCCTGATGCGTCAGCCGCCCATTATTGATCGCAGTCGCGATCAGCACTTCATGCGCGAAGCCCTGGCCCTGGCTGCGGAGGGTGGGTTACTGGGCGAGGTGCCGGTTGGCGCGGTGGTGGTGCAGAACGGTGAAATCGTCGGCCGCGGTTTCAACTGCCCCATCAGCGGCAGCGATCCCAGTGCCCACGCCGAGATGGTCGCCATTCGTGCGGCAGCACAGTCACTCAGCAATTACCGCCTGCCCGGCAGCACGCTGTACGTCACGCTTGAACCCTGCAGCATGTGCGCGGGTTTGATCGTTCATTCGCGCATCAGCCGCGTGGTATATGGCGCGACTGAGCCGAAAGCGGGGGTGGTGCAGAGTCAGGGGCAGTTCTTTACGCAACCTTTCTTGAACCATCGCGTGTTGTTTGAAGGCGGGGTGCTGGGGGAGGAGTGCGGGACGATGCTGAGCGAGTTCTTCAGAATGAGGCGGGCGAAGGGGTAGTTCAGTGCCACCGCGAGCGGATTCCGGCGACTGACTAAAGCGGCGCCTTTTCTTCCGAGGGCTTGGTCTTGTCCACGCCGGGCACATGAAGCGAGCCTTCCGCGATTTGTCCGCCTTCCATCTGCGGCTGGTTCACCCATGTCAGGATGTCGTAATAACGGCGGATGTTGGCGACGAAGCTGACCGGTTCGCCGCCCCGGGCATAGCCGTAGCGAGTCTTGCTGTACCACTTCTTCTGCGCCAGACGCGGCAGCATCTTCTTCACGTCCAGCCACTTGTTCGGGTTCAGGCCTTCGCTTTCCGCCAGCTTGCGCGCGTCATCCAGGTGACCGCTGCCGATGTTGTAGGACGCCAGCGCCAGCCAGGTGCGATCCGGCTCCTGAATCGAGTCGTCGAGCTGTTCTTTGACGTAGGCAAAATACTTGGCGCCGCCCTGAATACTCTGCTTGGCGTCGAGCCGATTGGACACACCCATGGCCTGGGCCGTGCTCTGCGTCAGCATCATCAAGCCGCGCACGCCGGTCTTCGACGTCACGCCTGGCTGCCACAAGGATTCCTGATAACCGATCGCCGCCAGCAGCCGCCAGTCGACCTGCTCAGACTTGGCGGCGGCCTGGAAGTGCTTTTCGTACTTGGGCAGGCGTTCCTGCAAATGTTGGGCGAAGGTGTAGGCGCCGACGTAACCGAGGACGTCAACATGCCCGTAATAGCGGTCTTTGAGCCGCTGCAGCATGCCGTTCTTCTGCATCTTGTCGAGATAGGCGTTGATCTCGTTGAGCAGGCTGTTGTCATCGCCCAACGCCACTGCCCAACGCTGATCGCGGCCATCGCCAAGGTCGAAGCCGACGCGAACGTTGGGGAAATACACCTGATTCATCGCCAGTTCGTTGGAGTCCACCAGCGTCAGGTCGATCTGGCCCTCATCCACCATGCGCAGCAGGTCGACGACTTCGACCTGATCGGATTCTTCGTAGTTAATGGCGGGGTACTTGACCTTCAGCGCTGCCAGCTGCTCGGCGTGGCTGCTGCCTTTAAGCACGAGGATGCGCTTGCCGACCAGATCGCCCGGATCGGTGGGGCGCGACTGGCCGTTGCGGTAGACGACCTGCGGGGTGACTTCAAGATAGGAGTGGGAAAAACGTACCTGCTTTGCGCGGTTTTCGCTGCTCACCAGGCCCGCTGCCGCCAGCACCGGGCCGCCCGGCTTGCCCATCTGATCGAACAGGTCGTCGAGGTTGTCGGCGGCTTCGATTTTCAGTTCAACGCCCAGATCGTCGGCGAAACGCTTCACCAGTTCGTACTCGAAACCGGTTTCACCGTTGCGGTCCTGAAAATAGGTCGCCGGGCTGTTGCGGGTGACGACGCGCAAAACGCCATCCTCCTTGACTCGTTCCAGCGTGTTGGGTTTCTCCACACACGCGCCGAGCAGCAGGAAGATTCCGGTTGCGATGAGCCACTTGGCACAGCGTGGGCGGAAATCTGATTGGGAAAACATCGGTGCAGTATACGCAAAGGAGCCATACCGCCATATCTCGACAGCGCGGGTCGCGTCTGATAGAGCAGAGGATTTTTTACCTTCCGGCGCAGGCAAGCGCCCGGAGCCGACATTCGGGTGCGTTCCGTGCCGTGGTTTCGGGTGCCGACGCAGACTGATTAGGCTAGAATGCACGGCCTCAAAGCACACCCCCTTCCCGAGGCTGTCCCGACGATGTTGATCCTGCGTGGTGCTCCCGCCCTTTCCGCTTTCCGCCACAAGAAATTACTTGCGCAGCTGAACGATAAAGTTCCGGCTGTCAGTGGCCTGTACGCTGAATTCGCCCACTTCGCTGAGGTCAATGGCGTTCTGACCGAAGACGAGCAGCAAGTCCTTGCCCACCTGCTGAAATACGGTCCGAGCGTGCCGGTTCAGGCGCCTGCGGGCCGCCTGTTTCTGGTCCTCCCGCGTTTCGGCACCATTTCGCCATGGTCGAGCAAGGCCACCGACATCGCGCGCAATTGCAGCCTGACCAAGATCCAGCGTCTTGAGCGCGGCATTGCCTTCTATGTAGAAGGCCAGTTCAGCGACGCCGACGCGCAGCTGATCGCCGACGCTCTGCACGACCGCATGACCCAGATCGTGCTGGGCGCGCTGGAAGAGGCGGCGAGCCTGTTCAGCCACGCCGAGCCCAAGCCGCTGATCGCCATCGACGTACTGGGTGGCGGCCGCGCGGCGCTGGAGACAGCCAACGTCGAACTGGGTCTGGCCCTGGCCGAAGACGAAATCGACTACCTCGTCAGCGCGTTCGTCGGCCTCAAGCGCAACCCCCATGACATCGAACTGATGATGTTTGCGCAGGCCAACTCCGAGCACTGCCGTCACAAGATCTTCAACGCCAGTTGGGACATCGACGGCCAGAGCCAGGAAAAAAGCCTGTTCGGCATGATCAAGAACACCTACCAGATGCACAACGAAGGCGTGCTGTCCGCTTACAAGGACAACGCTTCGGTGATCGTCGGCAGCGTGGCCGGCCGCTTCTTCCCGAATCCTGAAAGCCGCGAGTACGGTGCGGTTCAGGAGCCGGTGCACATTCTGATGAAAGTCGAAACCCACAACCATCCGACGGCAATTGCCCCGTTCCCGGGCGCAGCCACCGGTTCAGGCGGCGAGATCCGCGACGAAGGCGCGACCGGCCGTGGTGCCAAGCCGAAAGCCGGCCTGACCGGTTTCACGGTGTCCAACCTGAACATTCCGGGTTTCGAGCAGCCTTGGGAGAAGCCGTACGGCAAACCCGAGCGGATCGTGACCCCGCTGGACATCATGATTGAAGGCCCGCTGGGTGGCGCGGCGTTCAACAATGAGTTCGGTCGCCCGGCCCTGACCGGCTACTTCCGTACCTTCGAGCAGTCGGTCAGCACGCCCCACGGTGATGAAGTTCGCGGCTACCACAAGCCGATCATGCTCGCAGGCGGCATGGGCAACATCCGCGAAGGGCACGTGCAAAAAGCCGAAATCACCGTCGGCGCCAAGCTGATCGTGCTCGGCGGCCCGGCGATGCTGATCGGTCTGGGTGGCGGCGCGGCTTCCTCCATGGCCACCGGCACCAGCTCGGCGGACCTGGACTTCGCTTCGGTACAGCGTGAAAACCCGGAAATGGAACGCCGCTGCCAGGAGGTCATCGACCGCTGCTGGCAGCTGGGTGAAGCCAACCCGATCGCGTTCATCCATGACGTCGGCGCGGGCGGTCTGTCCAACGCCTTCCCGGAACTGGTCAACGATGGCGGTCGCGGTGGCCGCTTCGAGCTGCGCAACGTGCCAAACGACGAGCCAGGCATGGCGCCGCTGGAGATCTGGAGTAACGAGTCCCAGGAACGTTACGTTCTGGCCGTCAGCGCCCCTGATTTCGAGCGCTTCAAAGCCATCTGCGAACGTGAGCGTTGCCCGTTTGCAGTAGTCGGTGAGGCAACTGAAGAGCCGCAACTGACCGTCACCGACAGCCACTTCGGCAACAACCCTGTCGACATGCCGCTGGAAGTGCTGCTGGGCAAGGCGCCGCGCATGCACCGTTCGGCCGAGCGTGAAGCGGAGCTGGGCGACGACTTCGACCCGAGCGCGCTCGACATCGAAGAAAGCGTGCAGCGCGTTCTGCATCATCCGGCAGTGGCGAGCAAGAGCTTCCTTATTACCATTGGCGACCGCAGCATCACCGGCATGGTCAATCGCGATCAGATGGTCGGCCCATGGCAAGTGCCGGTGGCGGACGTCGCCGTCACGGCGACCAGTTTTGACGTGTACACCGGCGAAGCCATGGCGATGGGCGAGCGCACGCCGCTGGCGTTGCTGGATGCCCCGGCGTCCGGCCGCATGGCCATTGGCGAGACACTGACCAACATCGCGGCGTCGAGCATCGGCAAGCTTTCCGACATCAAGCTGTCAGCCAACTGGATGTCCGCCGCCGGCCACCCTGGCGAAGACGCGCGTCTGTACGACACCGTGAAAGCAGTCGGCATGGAGCTGTGCCCCGAGCTGGGCATTACCATTCCGGTGGGCAAGGACTCGATGTCCATGAAGACCCGCTGGAGCGACGAAGGCACAGAGAAAACCGTCACCTCGCCGCTGTCGCTGATCGTCACCGGTTTCGCACCGGTCACCGACATCCGCAAAACCCTGACCCCGCAACTGCGCATGGACAAAGGCCTGACCGATCTGATTCTGATCGACCTCGGCCGCGGCCAGAACCGCATGGGCGCGTCGATTCTCGCCCAGACCCACGGCAAGCTTGGCAGCGTCGCGCCGGACGTCGATGACGCCGAAGACCTGAAAGCCTTCTTTGCCGTCATTCAGGGCCTCAACGCTGACGGCCACTTGCTGGCCTACCACGACCGTTCCGACGGTGGCTTGATGGCGACCGTGCTGGAAATGGCCTTCGCGGGTCACTGCGGCTTGAATCTCGAACTCGACACGTTGACCGGCAAGCGCGAAAAAGTTGCGGCCATTCTGTTCAACGAAGAGCTGGGTGCAGTGATCCAGGTTCGTCAGGACGCTACGCCGCTCGTGCTTGCGCAGTTCAGCGCTGCCGGCCTGGGCGAGGATTGCGTCGCGGTCATTGGCAAACCGATCAACAACAGCGACGTGATCATCAGCCTGAGCGGCGACACAGTGTTCAAAGGCGATCGCCGCCTGCTGCAGCGCCAGTGGAGCGAAACCAGCTATCAGATCCAGCGCCTGCGCGATAACGCCGATTGCGCCGATCAGGAATTCGATGCGCTGCTGGAAGAAGACAACCCGGGCCTGAACGTGAAGCTGGGCTATGACGTCAACGACGACATCGCTGCGCCTTACATCAAGAAGGGTGTTCGCCCGCAAGTGGCGGTGCTGCGTGAGCAGGGCGTCAACGGTCAGGTCGAAATGGCGGCTGCGTTCGACCGCGCCGGTTTCGCTTCGGTTGACGTGCACATGAGCGACATCCTCGCCGGTCGCGTCGACCTCAACGACTTCAAAGGTCTGGTGGCGTGCGGTGGTTTCTCCTACGGCGACGTGTTGGGTGCCGGTGAAGGCTGGGCCAAGTCCGCGCTGTTCAACAGCCGCGCACGGGACGCGTTCCAGGGCTTCTTCGCCCGCAGCGACAGCTTCGCCCTGGGTGTTTGCAACGGTTGCCAGATGATGTCCAACCTTAGCGAACTAATCCCGGGCAGCGAATTCTGGCCGCACTTTGTGCGCAACCGCTCGGAGCAGTTCGAAGCACGCGTGGCGATGGTCGAAATCCAGAAATCGGCGTCGATCTTCCTGCAAGGCATGGCCGGCTCGCACATGCCGATCGCCATTGCCCACGGCGAAGGCCACGCTGAGTTCAAGACCCCTGAGTCGCTGATTGAAACCGATCTGTCCGGCACCGTTGCCGTGCGTTTCGTCGACAATCACGGCAAGGTCACTGAAACCTATCCGGCCAACCCGAACGGTTCGCCCCGTGGTATCGCGGGTCTGACCACGCTCGACGGTCGCGTCACCATCATGATGCCGCACCCTGAGCGCGTGTTCCGCGCCGTGACCAACTCGTGGCGTCCGGATGAGTGGGCCGAAGACGGCGCGTGGATGCGCATGTTCCGCAATGCGCGCGTCTGGGTGAACTGATCGCTGATGTACAAGCTGGCCTTCTTTGTGCCACCGAGCCATGTTGAGCAGGTCAAAGACGCGTTGTTCGCCGCCGGTGCGGGGCGAATCGGCGCGTATGACTGCTGCTCATGGCAGGTGCTTGGCCACGGTCAGTTTCGTCCGCTGGACGGCAGTCAGCCGTTCATTGGGCAAGCCGGCGAGGTCGAGCAGGTTCAGGAATGGAAGGTTGAGCTTGTCGTGTCAGATGAGCTGATCAGGCAGGCGGTGGCTGCGCTGAAGGCCAGTCATCCCTACGATGTACCGGCTTATGATGTGTGGAAGCTGGAAGATATCTAGCTCCGCTGCCGTCCGTGTTCCGTCGATGTTGGCCTTCTTGAATGTCAGCACCGCTGCCCCTCTGTAGAAGCCGGCTTGCTGGCGAACGCGGTAGATCGTTGACGAAAATGTTGACTGCGACATCCCCGTTCGCCAGCAAGCCGGCTCCTACAGTTACCTCAAGGCCGAATCTCGATCATCGTCCCGTCTTTCACCAGATCCCACACCTCACGAATATCGCCGTTGCGCATGGCAATACAGCCGTTGGTCCAGTCCAGTGTGTGGAAATACCATTCCGGGTAATCCTCGTTGATCGGCGTGCCGTGAATCATGATCATGCTGCCGGGTTTCACGCCTTCGCGGCGGGCGCGTGCTGCATCGGAGATGTTGGGGTAGGAAATGTGCATCGACAGGTTGTAGGCGTCGCTGGTCTTGCGCCAGTCCAGCCAATAGAAACCCTCCGGCGTGCGCTGGTCTCCCTCTTGCAGTTTTGGGCCGTTGGGCGCCTTGCCCAGTGAAATCCGGTAGGTCTTCAACGCTTCGCCACGGCTAATCAGCTGCAGTTGATGCGCAGATTTCAGGACCAGCACCTTGTCGATGGTGCGGTCGGCGATGTTCTCGGTGTCGACGACCTTTCCGCCAACGAACTTCTGTTCGCTGCCTTTGGGCACGATGGTCTGGGTGAATGCAGCCTGGGACAGCGGCACAACCGACAGGCATAAAACGGCAAGCAACCAACGCATGAAAAGGGTATCCCTGAAGCCTGCGCGGCAATCGCGCGTCATCGTCTTGATCAAGTGGTTTTGAGAGGGGGTGTGACGGACAGGCAATCGGTGTGCAGCTGGAAATCCTGATGCTGCCGGTCGCGGAAAAAGCATTCTAGGGTACGTCTGACGGTCTGGAAAGCCAGCTCCGACCACGGGATGTCGGCTTCGTCGAACAACTTCACCTCAAGGCTTTCGATGCCCGCGGCGTACTCCGGGCTGACGAGGTTCGCGCGGTAGAAGATATGCACCTGATTGATGTACGGCACGTCGATCATCGAATACAGCTGCAGGTCCTTGACCTGCGCGCAGGCTTCTTCAAGGGTTTCCCGGCGGGCGGCCTGTTCGACACTTTCGCCGTTTTCCATGAACCCGGCGGGCAGCGTCCAGTAGCCCAATCGGGGCTCTATGGCGCGGCGGCACAGCAACACCTTTTCGCCCCACACCGGCACGACGCCGGCCACGATGTTGGGGTTCTGGTAGTGAATGGTGTCGCAATGTTCACACACGTAACGCAGACGGCTGTCGCCCTCGGGAATACGCTGGATGACCTGTTCGCCGCAGTTGCTGCAGAATTTCATGATGGAATCGGGTTCCTGTTGGCAGCGGCTATCTTGAGCCGTACCGCGGGTGGACGGCAAGAGGCGTCTTGCGCGGGTGGGTTGTCCTACAAGACTTGGGCGCGTCGTCGCTTTGGTGCATGATGCCGGGCAGGCAACCGATCGAGAATTCCCATGCTGGATGAGCTACTTCACCGTATGAGCAGCCACACGCCGGTGATGCTGGAAACGGACGCGCGCTTCCCCGAGGCCGCCGTGCTTCTCCCCATCACCCGCAACGCAGAGCCCGAACTGGTGCTCACTCTGCGCGCCAGCGGCCTGTCGACCCACGGCGGTGAAGTGGCCTTCCCGGGCGGGCGGCGTGACCCGGAAGACCCGGACCTGATCTTCACGGCGCTGCGCGAAGCCCAAGAGGAAATCGGTTTGCCACCGGGTCTGGTGGAGGTGATCGGCCCGCTGAGTCCATTGATCTCCAAGCACGGTATAAGGGTGACGCCCTACGTCGGCATCATTCCCGATTTCGTCGAGTACACACCCAATGATGGCGAGATCGCGGCGGTCTTTAGCGTGCCGCTGGATTTCTTCCGACAGGATGCGCGCGAGCACACTCACCGCATCGACTATCAAGGGCGTAGTTGGTACGTGCCGAGTTACCGCTTCGGCGAATACAAGATCTGGGGCCTGACCGCGATCATGATCGTCGAGCTGATGAACCTGTTGTTCGACAGCGGCATCGACCTCAACGAGCCGCCAAAGCGATCGATCATCCACACTCTGAAATCCTGACCTGCAGCCGCCGCGCCGGCATGAGGACTGGACCATGAGGACCGAGCCATGAGGGCCGAACGATGAGGAGCAGACCATGAAATACCGCCTGGGCGATGCCCGCGTCGACGCGCACGCCAGCAGCTGGATCGCGCCGACAGCCACCGTCATCGGCCATGTGCGCTTGCAGGCCAACGCCAGCGTCTGGTTTGGCGCCGTGTTGCGCGGCGACAACGAGCTGATCGATATCGGCGAGAACAGCAACGTGCAGGACGGCACGGTGATGCACACCGACATGGGTTCGCCGCTGACCATCGGCCGAAACGTGACCATCGGCCACAACGCGATGCTGCATGGTTGCAGCGTGGGCGACAGCACGCTGATCGGCATCAACTCGGTCATCCTCAACGGCGCGAAGATCGGCAAACACTGCATCATCGGTGCGAACTCGCTGATCGGCGAAGGCAAAGTCATCCCTGACGGTTCGCTGGTCATGGGCTCGCCCGGAAAAATCGTCCGCGAACTCACAGAGGCGCAGAAGCAGATGCTCGACGCCAGCGCTGCCCATTACGTCCACAACGCCCAGCGCTACGCGCGTGACCTGGCCCCACAGGAAGATTGATGTCCAGCGCCGACCCCCCCATCCATGAAGCGCCCGTCGATGAAAAGCCCATCCATGAAAAGCCGGTCCGCTCGCCCTGCGTGAACATCTGTGCACTGGACGACGCCGACATCTGCACCGGTTGCCAGCGCACGGTCGCCGAGATCACCGGCTGGAGCCGCATGGACAACCAGGCGCGCCGCGACGTGCTGATGGCCTGCGATGAGCGGGCGAGGGCGAGCGGGATGATGTTCCCGGTGAGCGGCAGCAGCCCTCGACGCTGAATCAACCCTGCGCCGCTGCATCCCATTCCCCGGCCTTCATGTTAAATTGCGCGCCTTTCTACCTGCGGTCGCTTGCACACGGCGAGCGACCCTCGACCTGCTCCACGAGGACCTGAGATGACTCAAATCGGAACTCCACTGTCGCCGACCGCGACCCGCGTTTTGCTCTGCGGTTGCGGCGAGCTTGGCAAGGAAGTGGTGATCGAACTGCAACGCCTGGGCGTTGAAGTGATCGCCGTTGACCGTTACGCCAATGCTCCGGCGATGCAGGTCGCGCACCGCAGCCACGTCATCAATATGCTCGACGGCGCCGCCTTGCGTGCGGTGATCGAGTCCGAGAAGCCGCACTACATCGTCCCGGAAATCGAAGCCATCGCCACCGCGACCCTGGTGGAGCTGGAGTTCGAAGGATTCACGGTCATTCCGACTGCCCGCGCTGCGCAGCTGACCATGAACCGCGAAGGCATTCGTCGTCTGGCCGCTGAAGAGCTGGACCTGCCGACCTCGCCGTATCACTTTGCCGACACCTTCGAAGACTACAAAAAAGCCGTCGAAGACCTCGGCTTCCCGTGCGTGGTCAAACCGGTGATGAGCTCGTCGGGCAAGGGCCAGAGCCTGCTGAAAACCGACGCAGACATCCAGAAGGCCTGGGATTACGCCCAAGAAGGCGGTCGTGCTGGCAAAGGCCGGGTGATCATTGAAGGCTTCATTGATTTCGATTACGAAATCACCTTGCTGACCGTGCGTCACGTTGGCGGTACCACCTTCTGCGCGCCGGTCGGCCATCGTCAGGAGAAGGGCGACTATCAGGAATCGTGGCAACCCCAGGCCATGAGCCCGGTGGCATTGGCCGAGTCCGAGCGCGTCGCCAAAGCGGTAACCGAGGCGCTGGGTGGCCGTGGTCTGTTTGGTGTGGAGTTGTTCATCAAGGGTGATCAGGTCTGGTTCAGCGAAGTCTCGCCGCGCCCCCACGATACCGGTCTGGTCACCTTGATTTCCCAGGACCTGTCGCAGTTCGCCCTGCACGCCCGGGCCATTCTCGGTCTGCCGATCCCGTTGATTCGCCAGTTCGGCCCATCGGCCTCGGCAGTGATTCTGGTAGAAGGTCATTCGACCCAGACGGCGTTCGCCAACCTGGAGCAAGCCCTGAGCGAACCGGACACCGCGCTGCGTCTGTTCGGCAAGCCTGAGGTCAATGGTCAGCGCCGTATGGGCGTTGCCCTGGCGCGTGACGAGTCGGTCGAAGCCGCCCGCCGCAAGGCCACCCGCGCGTCGATCGCGGTGAAGGTTCAGCTGTAAGCGTCACGCTGAATGAAAAACGGCGCCCTCAGGGGCGCCGTTTTGTTTGGTAACTGTGCTCACGAATACGGTCGCTCAGGCATACCTATGTCACCCGCCACACCGCAGACACTGTAGGAGCGCGCTTGCCCGCGAACGCGGTGTATCAGGTTCTGATCCATTAACTGACACACCGCGTTCGCGGGCAAGCGCGCTCCTACACGTACGTTTCTGGTGCGGTCAGGCAATCGTATCCAGGTTCGCATCCCGGGTTTCTTTCAGGCAGAGCACGGCGATCACGCTGATCAGCGCCGCCGCCGACACATACCCTCCGACCCAGCTCAGGCCGCCCATCTCCACCAGCTTCTGGGCGAAGAAAGGTGCGACCGAGGCGCCGACAATGCCGCCGATGTTGTAGGCCGCCGACGCGCCGGTATACCGCACCCGTGTGGGAAACAGCTCCGGCAACATCGCCCCCATCGGCGCGAAGGTGACGCCCATCAGAAACAGCTCGATCGACAGGAACAGCGTCACCGCCCAGGTCGTGCCATGGGTCAGCAAGGGCTCCATCAGAAAGCCCGACAGGATTGCCAGCACCCCGCCAATGATCAGCACCGGCCTGCGACCAAACCGATCACTGGCCAACGCCGACAGCGGCGTCGCCAGGGCCATGAACAGCACCGCAAAGCACAGCATCGCGAGGAACGACTCGCGGCTGTAACCCAGCGTTTTCACGCCATAGCTCAGTGAGAAGACGGTGGAGATATAGAACAGCGCGTAGCACACCACCATCGACGCTGCCCCCAGCAGCATCGGCTTCCAGTATTGACCGAACAGCTCGGCAATCGGCAGTTTCACCCGCTCATGGCGGGCGATGGCCTTGGCGAAAACAGGCGTTTCCTCAAGCTTCAGGCGCACATACAGCCCGATGATGACCAGCACGGCGCTGAGCAGAAACGGCACGCGCCAGCCCCAGGAGCGAAATTGTTCGTCGTCCAGCGTCATCGCCAGTGTCAGAAACAGCCCGTTTGCCGCGAGGAAGCCGATCGACGGGCCCAGCTGCGGGAACATGCCAAACCACGCACGTTTGCCCTTGGGGGCGTTCTCGGTCGCCAGCAATGCCGCACCGCCCCATTCGCCGCCCAGTCCAAGGCCCTGGCCGAAGCGCAGCACGCAGAGCAGGATCGGCGCCCATGATCCGATGGCGTCGTAACCCGGCAACACGCCGATGAGGGTGGTGCAGACGCCCATCAGCAGCAGCGAGGCGACCAGTGTCGATTTGCGGCCGACACGATCGCCGAAGTGGCCGAACAGCGCCGAGCCCAGAGGACGTGCGAGAAAGGCGATCCCGAACGTCAGAAACGCCGACAGCATCTGTGCGGTGCTGGAGGTTTGCGGGAAGAACACCGGCCCGATCACCAGCGCGGCGGCGGTGGCGTACACGTAAAAATCGTAGAACTCGATGGTGGTGCCGATGAAACTGGCGGTGGCGACGCGGGCCGCCGAATTGGCAGGGCGGGGCTCGCTTTCGTCGCGGGTTGGACAGGCAGAAGTCGTGGTCATGCAGAAATCCCTGGCAGTCGTATCGCCTGTCAGCGGGAAACGAAGATTCGTACGCGCGCTGCGGCAATCGTTAATTGTTTTTTTGGTCCAGCGCTGAACAGACTAGCCCGGATGCGGGCAAAGGCGCGTGGCGTGCTCGGGATGGGAGCGAAGGCCAGGGTGTCGCGTGAGCGGTCAGGCTGTGTGACTGGCCGGATCCCGCATTGTGCGGGTAGCACGCGGATCGGCGGGGCTGGGTAAGCGGATCGATTATAGGAAGGGGATCAGCGCGGAAACAAGTGTTTCAGGGCGGCGCCTGCCTTTTCAGATGACGTCTTCAGATCACGTCTTTGGTGCGGGTGTTCAGCCACATCAGCACCCGGCTGACGCGGTTGTCTTCGGTCTCGAGGATTTCCAGGCGGTAAGGCCCGATCTTCAGGCAAACCGAGCTGTTGGGTAGGGTCTCCAGCGCTTCGGTGATCAGACCGTTGAGGGTCTTTGGGCCATCGGAAGGCAGATGCCAGCCGAGGCTCTTATTCAGATCGCGAATCGACGCTGCGCCGTCAATCACCAGACGCCCGTCAGGCTGCGGCTGAATGTGCGGGTTATCGAGGGCTTGTTCGCTTTCGAACTCGCCGACGATCTCTTCCAGAATGTCCTCGAGGCTGACGATGCCCAGTACCTCGCCGTATTCATCGACGACCACGCCCATTCGCCGCTGCTGTTTGTGGAAGTTGAGCAGTTGCATCTGCAGCGGCGTGCTTTCCGGCACGAAGTACGGTTCGTAGCAGGCGGCTTGCAACGCCTCTTTGGTCAGCTCGTTGCGCGGCAGCAGGTGGCTGATCATTCGCGTGTTGAGCACGCCTTCCACTTGGTTGATGTCGTTGTGGTAGACCGGCAGACGGGTATGGCGAGAGATGATCAGCTTGTCGATGATCTCCTCGAGGGAGTCGTCGAGATTGATGCCGTCGACTTCGCTACGCGGCACCAGGATGTCATTGACGGTCATGCGGTCCAGCGCGTAGATCCCGGAGATCACATGGGCGCGGCCATACTGGCTCTCGTTGTCCTGATAGACCGTCGGGCGCGCGTCGTCTTCGTCATCAACGGTGTCTGGCCGACGCTTGGACAGAAAAGGGCGCAGCAGTGTCTTGGCGATGTTCTTGTAGATCCAGGTCAGCGGCTGCAACAGTCGAACCGGGATGCGCAGCACGTTGTTGCCCAGCAGCAGGATTGATTCGGGGCGACGCGCCGCCAGCTTTCGCGGAATGAACTCGGTCACCACCACCAGCACGCTGGTGACACCCAACCAGGCAATCAGAGGACCGTGAAAATACCAGTGTCCGATGGCGAGCAGGGTGGCGAGGACGGTAATCAGCGCCTTGAGCAGCGTGTTGCCGAGGATGAGGCTGTTGAGGTTGAACGCAAGGACGGGCTTGGGCGGCTCGTTGGAGCGGGGATTGACCGGCATCGCCCGGAGATTGTGGTGCGCAGCGTCGACCGCAGTGAACAGCCCGGACCATAGCGTGAGCAGGGCAAGCAGCGTGAGCATTGTGCCGACCGGCAGGTTATCCATGATCAACGCGCCCGTCAGATGTGCAGGATGTATTCACGAACGAGCTTGCTGCCGAAGTAGGCCAGCATCAGGAGCAGAAATCCGCCCAGCGTCCAGCGGATCGCCTTGTGGCCGCGCCAGCCCAGATGGTGGCGTCCCCACAGCAGCACACTGAAGACCATCCACGCCAGGATCGACAGCAGGGTCTTGTGCACCAGATGCTGGGCAAACAGGTTTTCGACGAACAGCCAGCCGGAAATCAGCGACATCGACAGCAAGACCCAGCCGGCCCAGAGAAAACCGAAGAGCAGGCTTTCCATGGTCTGCAGTGGCGGGAAGCTTCTGATCAGGCCAAGTCGGTGCTTGTTCTTCAACTGGTGATCCTGCAGCAGCAGGAGCAAGGACTGGAACACCGCGATGGTGAACATCCCGTAGGCGAGGATCGACAGCAGGATATGGCTGATGATGCCGTGTTCTTCAATGATGGGTTGCAGCGTACCGGAAGGCGCGAACTGCGCCATCAGGGTCGTCAACAGCCCCAGCGGGAACAGGAGGATCAGCAGAATTTCGACCGGGAGGCGAATGCACGCGAGCATGGTCACGATGATCACGGCAACAGCAATCAGGCTGGCGGCACTGAAAAAGTCCAGGCCCAGGCCGATAGGGCGCACCAGTTGGCCGAACAGCGCACTGGCCTGGCAGGCAACTGCAAGGGTGCCGATCAGGCACAGCAGCCATTTGTCGGCCTTTTGGCCCTGACGCAGGCGCATACCCTGGTAGACGGTCGCAGCGGCGTAAAAGACGGCGGCGGCGAGGCTGAAGAGCAAACTCGGTGACAAGGGGGACATAGATCCTGTTGGGCGTGCTCGAAAGCCAGTGAGTTTGGCATAAAACCGGCATTTCACGAAAGACTACAGAAGCAGACGCCGTGGTGTCCGTGCGCCGGAGTCTTCGCTATAATCCGCGACCTGCTCAAGCCACAGGCTAGCCGATCGCTGTTTCAGCCGCCCTTATAGCGTCTCTATTTTTATAGTGATCCTTTAAAGAGCAGGCGTCGCGATGTCGGCAGCCGACTGAAAAGGCCGCTACGGGCCTGGCCGCATCAATCGGGGTTCAGTACGAACCCAAAGGATCACGCATGTTTGAAAATCTGACAGATCGTCTCTCGCAGACGCTGCGCCAGGTCACTGGTAAAGCCAAGCTGACCGAGGACAACATCAAGGACACACTGCGTGAAGTGCGTATGGCGCTGCTTGAAGCCGACGTCGCCTTGCCGGTTGTCAAAGACTTCGTCAATCGCATCAAGGAACGCGCCGTCGGCACCGAGGTGTCGCGCAGCCTGACGCCGGGCCAGGCGTTCGTGAAGATCGTCCAGGCCGAACTGGAAGAGATGATGGGGGCGGCCAACGAAGAGCTGACCCTCAATGTCACGCCTCCGGCGGTCATCCTGATGGCGGGTCTGCAAGGTGCGGGCAAGACCACCACTGCCGGCAAGCTCGCCCGATTCCTGAAAGAACGCAAAAAGAAAACCGTGATGCTGGTGTCGGCGGACGTTTACCGTCCGGCCGCGATCAAGCAACTGGAAACCCTGGCCAACGACATCGGCGTGACGTTCTTCCCGTCCGACATCAGCCAGAAGCCGGTGGACATCGCCGAAGCGGCGATCAAAGAGGCCAAGCTCAAGTTCATTGATGTCGTGATCCTCGACACCGCCGGTCGTCTGCACATCGACGCCGAAATGATGGGCGAGATCCAGGCGCTGCACGCGGCGGTCAAGCCGGCCGAGACGCTGTTCGTCGTCGACGCCATGACCGGCCAGGACGCCGCCAACACGGCCAAGGCGTTCGGTGACGCGCTGCCGCTGACCGGTGTGATCCTGACCAAGGTCGACGGCGACGCCCGTGGCGGTGCTGCGCTGTCGGTGCGCGCCATTACTGGCAAGCCGATCAAGTTCATCGGTATGGGCGAGAAGAGCGAGGCGCTGGAGCCGTTCCATCCTGACCGTATCGCATCGCGCATCCTGGGCATGGGTGACGTGCTCAGCCTGATCGAGCAGGCCGAACAGACCCTCGACAAGGACAAGGCCGACAAACTCGCCAAGAAACTGAAGAAGGGCAAGGGCTTCGACCTCGAAGACTTCCGCGATCAGCTGCAACAGATGAAGAACATGGGCGGCCTGGGCGGGCTCATGGACAAACTGCCAAGCATCGGTGGCGTCAACCTGTCGCAGATGGGCAACGCGCAAAGCGCAGCCGAAAAGCAGTTCAAACAGATGGAAGCCATCATCAACTCGATGACACCGGCCGAGCGTCGCGACCCTGAGCTGATCAGCGGTTCACGCAAACGTCGTATCGCCATGGGTTCTGGCACCCAGGTGCAGGACATCGGTCGTCTGATCAAGCAGCACAAACAGATGCAGAAGATGATGAAAAAGTTTTCGACCAAGGGCGGCATGGCCAAAATGATGCGCGGCATGGGCGGAATGTTGCCCGGCGGCGGTATGCCCAAAATGTAAATTGCATCGCGCGGGGGTTATTCCCGCGCGTTCTTCATTGGGGCAACCGTCCCGGTGGCCTGCTCAGGCAGGCACTCAACGCCGTCATCCCTGGCGGCTCCATGGCAGATCTAGGTGGCCCGACGGCGTACGCCGGAAAAAGTCATTTGCAAAAATCCGGATATTCCTTAGAATATGCGGCCTTTCGGGCACCCATGCCCGCTGTGCATCTTAGATTTGCAGCACCGACTACAGGAAAATTGTTCAATGCTAACAATCCGTCTTGCCCTTGGCGGCTCTAAAAAGCGCCCGTTCTACCACCTGACTGTCACCGACAGCCGCAACCCACGTGACGGTTCCCACAAGGAACAAATCGGTTTCTTCAACCCGGTTGCCCGTGGTCAGGAAATCCGTCTGTCCGTGAACCAAGAGCGTCTGGCCTACTGGCTGAGCGTTGGTGCACAACCTTCTGAGCGTGTTGCTTCGCTGCTGAAGGAATCTGCTAAGGCTGCGGCCTGAGCAATATGAACGCGACGCCAGCTTCCGCCGACGATTTGATCGTCATCGGCAAGATTTACTCGGTACACGGCGTTCGCGGCGAAGTGAAGGTGTATTCCTTTACTGATCCAACCGAAAACCTGTTGCAGTACAAAACCTGGACGCTCAAGCGCGAAGGCAATGTGAAACAGGTCGAGCTGGTCAGTGGACGCGGGAACGACAAGTTCCTGGTCGCCAAGCTCAAGGGTCTTGATGACCGTGAAGAAGCTCGTCTTCTCGCCGGTTATGAGATCTGCGTGCCACGCAACCTGTTCCCTGAATTGACCGACGGCGAGTACTACTGGTACCAGCTTGAAGGTCTGAAGGTCATTGACGGTCTTGGGCAATTGCTCGGGAAGGTCGATCATCTTCTGGAAACCGGCGCCAATGATGTAATGGTGGTCAAACCCTGCGCAGGCAGTCTGGACGATCGCGAACGCCTTTTGCCCTATACGGAGCAATGCGTGTTGGCAGTTGATCTGGTTGCAGGCGAGATGAAGGTGGAATGGGACGCGGATTTCTAAGCAATGGCCAGCCTGCGCATAGAAGTCATCACGCTGTTTCCCGAGATGTTTTCCGCCATCAGCGAATACGGCATTACCAGCCGTGCGGTGAAACAGGAGCTGTTGCAGCTTACCTGTTGGAATCCGCGGGATTACACCACTGATCGACATCACACTGTGGACGATCGCCCGTTTGGCGGTGGCCCTGGCATGGTGATGAAGATCAAGCCCCTCGAAGATGCTCTGGCTCAGGCCAGGCAGGCGGCGGGGGATGCGGCGAAGGTGATTTACCTGTCGCCACAAGGCCGCAAGCTGGATCAGTCTGCGGTACGCGAACTGGCGCAGGAAGAAGCACTTATCCTGATTGCCGGTCGTTATGAAGGCGTCGACGAGCGTTTCATTGAAGCTCATGTCGATGAAGAGTGGTCGATTGGCGACTATGTGTTATCTGGCGGTGAGCTGCCGGCCATGGTCCTGATAGATGCGGTTACGCGACTGCTGCCTGGAGCTTTAGGGCATGTAGATTCCGCGGAGGAAGATTCCTTCACGGATGGTCTGCTGGATTGCCCGCACTACACCCGACCGGAGGTGTATGCGGATCAGCGTGTTCCCGACGTATTGCTTAGTGGCAATCACGCACACATCCGGCGTTGGCGTTTACAGCAGTCCCTTGGGCGGACCTATGAACGACGCGCCGATCTTCTGGAAAGCCGCTCGCTTTCTGGAGAAGAGAAGAAGCTGCTGGCGGAATACCTCCGCGAGCGGGACGATAGTTAACGTATCGATGGTAGATCGAACCGATTTACCTTAGGAGCACAGCATGACTAACAAAATCATCCTTGCACTCGAAGCAGAGCAGATGACCAAAGAGATCCCTCCCTTTGCCCCGGGCGACACCATTGTCGTTCAGGTGAAAGTGAAGGAAGGCGACCGCGCTCGTCTGCAGGCGTTCGAAGGCGTTGTTATCGCCAAGCGTAACCGTGGTGTGAACAGTGCTTTCACTGTTCGTAAAATCTCCAACGGTGTTGGCGTTGAACGTACTTTCCAGACCTACAGCCCGCAAATCGACAGCATGGCTGTGAAACGTCGCGGCGACGTTCGCAAGGCCAAGCTGTACTACCTGCGTGACCTGTCCGGTAAAGCAGCTCGCATCAAGGAAAAACTGGTTTAATCCCAGTCTTCCCATGCGAATGAAAAAGCAGCCCACGGGCTGCTTTTTTGCTTTCTGGCGTTCGGTTTTGTCCCGACTTCGCAGGTATGAAAAACTGCTCCCGCTTCCCACCACTCAAGTCAGAACCCATGCCCGCCATTGACCACCCCATGATCGACCGCTTCCTCGACGCCCTGTGGCTGGAGAAAGGGCTGTCGGACAACACGCGCGATGCCTACCGCAGCGATCTTGCGCTGTTCAATGGCTGGCTGCAGGAAAAGGGCGTGGACCTGATGAGTGTCAGTCGGGAAGCGATTCTCGACCACCTGGGATGGCGAGTCGACAATGGCTACAAGCCCCGATCGACGGCACGGTTGCTTTCTGGGCTGCGCGGCTTCTATCGCTATTTGCTCAGAGAAAAGCTTATCGCGGTCGACCCGACGTTGCAGGTCGACATGCCGCAGCTGGGTAAGCCACTTCCAAAATCCTTGTCTGAAGCTGATGTCGAAGCCTTGCTGGCTGCGCCCGACCTGAGCGACGCCATCGGTCAGCGCGACCGGGCCATGCTGGAAGTGCTGTACGCCTGCGGCCTGCGGGTGACCGAACTGATCAGCCTGACGCTGGAACAGGTCAACTTGCGCCAGGGCGTGCTGCGCATCATGGGCAAAGGCAGCAAAGAGCGCCTGGTGCCGATGGGGGAGGAAGCCATCGTCTGGGTTGAGCGCTACATGCGCGACGCTCGCCACGAATTGCTCAACGGCCGGCCCAGCGACGTGCTGTTTCCCAGTCAGCGCGGCGACCAAATGACGCGGCAGACCTTCTGGCACCGCATCAAGCATCAGGCCAAAGTCGCCGGCATCGGCAAATCGCTGTCGCCCCACACCTTGCGCCATGCGTTCGCCACCCATTTGCTCAACCACGGCGCAGACCTGCGCGTTGTGCAAATGCTGCTGGGCCACAGCGACCTCTCCACGACGCAAATCTACACCCATGTCGCCCGCGCGCGGTTGCAGGAAATGCATGCGAAGCACCACCCGAGGGGGTAGGGGACTTCAGTAATTTGCGACGTGTCTTACGTCAGCGGGCGTCGGCCTCGCGAGCCTTATGTGATAGGCTTTGCCGGTTTCGCAGATCAAGGCCCTGAAAACCTCCCGGTGTTTTTCCGCCACCCGTTTTCAGCCCGGCCCGTCTGCTCACCGCTCGAGGAGTTTTCATGCGCGTCACTCGTTTTCTCGGTGCTGCCGTTGTAGCGCTGGCCAGCTCTTTCAGCCTTTTTGCCCACGCCGACGAGGCGTCCGACAAAGCCATTCGCAAGACCCTGGAATCGCTCAATCTGGAAATTCCCGTCGAGAGCATTTCCAGCAGTCCGTTGAACGGCCTCTACGAAGTCAATCTTAAAGGCGGTCGCGTGCTGTACGCCAGCGGCGACGGCCAGTTCGTCATGCAGGGCAACCTGTACCAGATGCA
The DNA here is from genome assembly GCF_026153515.1 of Pseudomonas sp. KU26590. Classification (NCBI taxonomy): domain Bacteria; kingdom Pseudomonadati; phylum Pseudomonadota; class Gammaproteobacteria; order Pseudomonadales; family Pseudomonadaceae; genus Pseudomonas; species Pseudomonas sp. KU26590. The sequence goes on along the minus strand of NZ_CP110644.1, from coordinate 5,431,787 downwards.
GGCCGGCAAGCCGGTCAACCTGACCGAGAAGGTCGAGCGTCAGGCGATTTCGAAGACCATCAATGGCATTCCTGCCGCTGAGATGGTCGTCTACCCAGCCATTGGCGAGACCAAATCCCACATCACGGTGTTCACCGACACTACCTGCCCGTACTGCCACAAACTGCACGCTGAAGTGCCGGAGCTGAACAAGCGCGGCATCGAAGTGCGCTATGTGGCGTTCCCGCGTCAGGGTCTGGGCTCGCCGGGTGACGAACAACTCCAGGCCGTCTGGTGCTCCAAAGACCGCCGCGCTGCCATGGACCGCATGGTCGATGGCAAGAATATTCAGGCGCCCAAGTGCGACAACCCGGTCACCAAGCAGTTTGAGATCGGCCAGTCCATCGGCGTTAATGGCACACCGGCCATCGTGTTGGCCGACGGTCAGTTGATTCCGGGCTACCAGCCTGCGCCACAAGTGGCCAAACTGGCGCTCAGTGCCAAGTAATTTGGTTTATCGCAGCCTCCTGCGATAAACACTGGAGCGGCCTGTCTGCAGCGCTTCATCAATAGCGAGCCGTGTTGAACGCGGCTGATTCCACGGCCGGCCTCGCGTCGGCCGTTTTATGGGGAGTTCATAGTGAAACCGGTCAAAGTAGGCATCTGTGGGCTGGGTACTGTCGGTGGCGGTACCTTCAATGTGCTAAAGCGTAACGCCGAGGAAATTGCCCGCCGTGCCGGGCGTGGAATCGAAGTGGCGCAGATTGCCATGCGTACACCAAACCCCAATTGCCAGATTACCGGTACCCCGACCACGACCGACGTGTTCGACGTGGCGAGCAACCCTGAAATCGACATCGTCATCGAGTTGATCGGTGGCTACACCATCGCCCGCGAACTGGTGCTCAAGGCCATCGAAAACGGCAAGCACGTGGTCACCGCCAACAAGGCGCTGATCGCCGTGCACGGCAACGAGATTTTCGCCAAGGCTCGGGAGAAGGGCGTCATTGTTGCGTTCGAAGCGGCGGTGGCGGGCGGTATCCCGGTGATCAAGGCCATTCGTGAAGGCCTGTCGGCGAACCGCATCAACTGGGTCGCCGGCATCATCAACGGTACCGGCAACTTCATCCTCACCGAGATGCGCGAAAAGGGCCGCACCTTCCCGGACGTCCTCGCTGAAGCGCAGGCGCTGGGCTATGCAGAAGCCGATCCGACCTTCGACGTCGAAGGCATCGACGCGGCGCACAAGCTGACCATTCTGGCGTCCATCGCCTTTGGCATTCCGCTGCAGTTCGACAAGGCCTACACCGAAGGCATCACCAAACTGACCACCGCCGACGTCAACTACGCCGAAGCGCTGGGCTATCGGATCAAGCACCTGGGCGTCGCCCGCAGCACGCCGAGCGGCATTGAACTGCGCGTCCACCCGACGCTGATCCCGGCGGACCGCCTGATCGCCAACGTCAACGGTGTGATGAACGCCGTGATGGTCAACGGCGATGCAGCCGGATCGACCCTGTTCTACGGCGCCGGTGCCGGCATGGAGCCGACCGCTTCATCCGTTGTGGCGGATCTGGTCGACGTGGTCCGTGCCCTGACCACAGACCCCGAAAACCGCGTCCCGCACCTGGCCTTCCAGCCCGATTCGCTGTCGGCCCACCCGATCCTGCCGATCGACGCGTGCGAAAGCGCCTACTACCTGCGGATCCAGGCCAAGGATCATCCCGGTGTGCTGGCGCAGGTGGCGAGTATCCTGTCCGAGCGCGGCATCAACATCGAATCGATCATGCAGAAAGAAGTCGAAGAACATGACGGCCTGGTGCCGATGATTCTGCTGACCCACCGCGTGGTCGAGAAACGCATGAACGACGCGATCAAAGCGCTGGAAGCGCTGGAAGATGTCGCCGGACCGGTTGTGCGAATCCGCGTCGAGCATCTGAATTGAGATGAGCCGCAAGCGTTAAGCGGCAGGCTGCAGGTTGCAAGCAAGAGCAAGAGCAAAATCATATCGCGGTGAGCTTCGTGCTCCGGGCGGCAAGGGGAAGGCGAATCGTCTTGACCTGCAGCTCGCCACTTGAAGCTTGCCGCCCAAACCGAAGGTTTGAACAATGCGCTATATCAGTACCCGCGGCCAGGCACCGGCCCTGAATTTTGAAGACGTGTTGCTCACCGGTCTGGCGAGCGATGGCGGTCTGTATGTTCCGGAAAACCTGCCGCGCTTTACGCAGGAAGAGATCGCGTCCTGGGCCGGTCTGCCTTATCACGAACTGGCTTTTCGCGTGATGCGCCCGTTCGTGACAGGCAGCATCCCGGACGCGGATTTCAAGAAGATTCTCGAAGAAACCTACGGCGTGTTCTCCCACGCTGCGATTGCGCCACTGCGTCAGCTCAACGGCAACGAGTGGGTATTGGAGCTGTTTCACGGCCCAACCCTGGCGTTCAAGGATTTCGCCCTGCAACTGCTGGGGCGTCTGCTGGACTATATGCTCGAGAAGCGCGGCGAACGCGTGGTCATCATGGGCGCAACGTCCGGTGACACCGGCTCGGCCGCCATTGAAGGCTGCCGTCGTTGCGACAACGTCGACATCTTCATTCTGCACCCGAACAATCGGGTGTCCGATGTTCAGCGCCGCCAGATGACTACCATCTTCGGCGAGAACATCCATAACATCGCGATCGAAGGCAACTTCGACGACTGCCAGGAAATGGTCAAGAACAGCTTCGCCGACCAGAGCTTCCTCAAGGGCACGCGTCTGGTGGCGGTGAACTCGATCAACTGGGCCCGGATCATGGCCCAGATCGTTTACTACTTCCACGCAGCCCTGCAGTTGGGCGGCCCGGCGCGGTCGGTGGCGTTCTCCGTGCCGACTGGCAACTTCGGCGACATCTTCGCCGGTTATCTGGCCCGCAACATGGGCTTGCCGATCAGCCAACTGGTGGTGGCCACCAACCGCAACGACATTCTGCACCGCTTCATGAGCGGCAATCAGTACGTCAAGGAAACCCTGCACGCGACGTTGACCCCGTCGATGGACATCATGGTGTCGTCCAACTTCGAGCGTCTGCTGTTCGACATGCACGGTCGCAACGGCGGCGCGATTGCCAAGCTGATGGACACATTCAAGCAAGGCGGCGGTTTCAGCGTCGAGGAAGAGCGCTGGTCCGAGACCCGCAAGCTGTTTGATTCCCTGGCGGTCAGTGACGAAGACACCTGCAAAACCATCGCTGAAGTATTCGCCAGCACGGGCGAGCTGCTCGATCCGCACACCGCGATAGGTGTGAAAGCCGCGCGCGACTGCCGCCGCAGCCTGGATACGCCGATGGTGATTCTGGGGACGGCGCATCCGGTCAAGTTCCCGGACGCCGTGTTGAAGGCCGGTGTAGGAAAAGCGCTTGAGCTGCCTGCACATTTGTCTGATTTGTTTGAGCGAGACGAACGCTGCACGGTCCTGCCGAACGACCTCAAGGCCGTGCAGGCCTTTGTCAGCCAACACGGTAATCGTGGCAAACCTCTCTGACCGTATCGCCGTGTAACAACTAAGGCCCGCCTCGCAGCGGGCCTTGTTTTTTCTGCGTGCCACACTTCCGAAGAATTTTCATTTTTCGGATAAGCCCGTGGTGGTTAAACAGTTTTACTCAGCGGCATTCAACGGCCGCGACCTGAATCTCAAACCGGCGCTGTGGGCGTTGCTGATGCTCGTGTGCATCTGCAGTCGTGCAGGCCATGCAGCTGAAAGCTTGCGGTTTGGCCTGAGCTCGCTCTTCGTGGCCCAACAACCGCTTGTCCTTGATGATGCGGATCGCGAGTGGCTGAACGAACGAAAAGTGCTGAGGGTTGGCATTTCCGTTGCTGATCATGAGCCTATCGACATCACCACCGACCATAATCGCTATCAAGGCATCAGCGCGGATTATCTGGGTCTGATCAGTGCGCGGCTTTCCATGCCCGTGCACATACAGGGGTTTGCCAAACGCGAACAGGCGGTCAACGCATTGCTGGCCGGGGAAATCGACTTGCTGACGAGCGCCAACGGTTTTGAGCGAGGAACGCCCGGACTGGTATTTACGCAGGACTACGTTCCCGACCGGGCAGTGGTGTTTGGCAGAGGCAATGACGCGGGTCTGCACACTTCGCTGGGAGGAAAGCGCGTGGTGTTGCTGGACGGCTATGCCGACGAGGGTCAGGTTCAACGGCTCTACCCGGACAGCAAGATCGTCGTCGCGCCCACGCTGTACAGCGCGATGGAGGCGTTGGCGCACGACTACGCCGACGCGCTCATCGGCAACGAGCTGACGGTGCAGGCTTACAGCCTGTTGCGGCCTTACCTCGGTTTACAGACCAAGTTCGACAGCCTGTTGCCCTCCACAGGTTTTTCATTTGCCTTTCGAGAGCAGGATTCGAGGTTGCTGAAGCTCTTCGATCGAGCGCTGGCGGGCCTGGACGAATCCGTCATCCGTGAGATCCAGGGGCGCTGGACCCTCGGGTTGGGCGCCGATCTTGCCCGGCGTCAGGTGAATTTCAACGCTGTCGAACAGCTGTGGATTCGCAGGCACCCGCAGGTCATCGTCGCCTCCACCCAGCACCCTCCCTACATCTACAAGGACGCTCAAGGTCGCTGGGTGGGTTTGAACGTGGATGTGCTCGCGCGTATTTCGCGAATGACCGGTTTACAGTTCGTCTATCAGGAGTCGACCTCGACCGAAGGCTTGCTGGAGACGCTGGCGCAGGGCAGTGCACACATGAACACCACGCTGGCCGAAAACCCGGAACGCAAAGAGCTGTTGAATTTCACCTACGCATTTGGCGGCAACAACTGGGTGTTTCTGGTGCACGCTGACAGCAACCCTGCCTTCCAGCTGTCGGACATGGCCGGCAAGGTGTTGGCGCTTCCCGCGCGACACGCGTTGCTCGCGTTCATTCAGCAACGCTTTCCGCATATCCGGCTCAAGCTTGTGGCGACCTATGAAGATGCCCGCCGATTGGTGGAGAAAGGCGATGCCGACGCCACCATCCAGAACGAGGCAGGCGCGTGGCTGTCTCCATCGGGCGAGCTGAAAGTCGGGCGTAGCGTCGAGGGCATGTGGTCGCCGGACAAATTTTCGATCGTCAAAAGCCAGCCTGAATTGCTTGGCATACTCAACAAGGCCCTGGAAGAATTCCCGGTGGCCGAAATGCGGGCGATCCGCCTGAAATGGCTCGGCGCGGCGAATCCTCAACCCTCGATCTGGAACCGTATTCCCGCCTGGATCTACGGGGTCGTGAGCGCTTCCTTGTTGCTGGGGCTGGTGTCGCTGGCCTGGAGCAGTCTTCTGAAGTTCCAGATTCACCAACGGCGGCGCGCCGAAGCGCAACTGGGTGATCAACTCGCCTTCAAGCGGATACTGCTCGACGCCATCCCCAACCCGATTTACGTGCGTGACCTTCAGGGCCGTCTCGTCGCTTGCAACCGCAGTTATGAGGAGAGCTTCGGGATCAGTTACGAGCAGATGCAGGGCCGCCGCCTGATCGACGTGGATCTCGTTCCTCGCGAACTGGCCGAGCAGATGCATGCCGATTACTTGAAGTTGCTGGAAACCCAACAGCCCGTGTTTGCAGAGCGCGCCCTCACCCTGGCCGGGCGACAGGTTTACGCCTGGCAGTGGGCGGTGCCTTACTACCGAGCCGACGGTCAGATGCAGGGGGTGCTCGGCGGCTGGATGGACATCAGCGAACGCAAGCGTCTGGAGTCTGAGCTGCGTGACGCGCGCAAGGCAGCCGAGCAGGCGGCGGAGCAGCTGAAGGCGCTGCTCAACAACGCAGGCCCGGCGCGCGCACCCGAAGCGTAAATTCTGCCTGTCACATTCGGCAGGCATGCTCCGGAATCAGGCTGCGGGAGTCAGTGGGCCGGTGTCAAAGCGCCACAGTGCTCAGAACTTTCCACTGCTGCCAATGGTCATTGGTTGGCACCTTTGCATTCAAACTGTTGAGTGGTGATCCGGATGGAAAATATCAGCTTGCTACTGAGCGAAGCGCTGTCCCCTTATCAGGTAAGCATTGGTCCTGCCGGCGTTCTGGGCGAGCGTCTGGTGACGCTGAAAAGTCCAGCGGGTGCGCGGGTGATTGAGCGTGTGTTTTCTGCATCGCAATTGGGCGACAAGCGTCAGCTGACTGACGTGGTAGATGGTCTTCACCGTGACTTGATGGTGGCTGAAGGGCGCATCGAGCCTTGTGTGATCGCCGCCATGCGCAATGTTTCCCAGTCCGCCGCTTTCGCTGCATCTCGACCTTTCATCTGAGTCGCAGGGAACCTTCTCGATTCAGTAGGCTCCTATCAGTTACGGCAGGCGCAGGCATTGTGCTCCGGTGTTCATGCTGCCTGCCGTACGGGTCCAAGATGGACCACGGTTGACCCCGAGCAGTCTCCCCGCTGCTCGGGGTTTCTTTTGTCTGAAATTCAGCGCCTCAACGAGGGGCACGGATTTCACGCAGCGTCAGTTTGGCGGCTCATCGAAGAATGTCTGGGCGTCGCGCAGGTATTCCTCCTTCTTGACCATCCATTGCGCGTAAAACCCCACCAGTCGCGTCACCCGCAGCACGCGCATTTCCCGGTTAATGATCTCCATTGCAGCCCGGCCCTTGTCGGTCTTCGAACAGGCAATGTGGGCGAACTGGTATTTGGGCACGTCTTTCACCGGTAAAAACTCCAGCTCGGTTAGCGCAATGCCCTGTTCCTGCGCGTGAAAGCGCGCCTCCGGCCAGTAACTGATGATTGCCTGAAAGCGATCCAGCCGTTCCATTTCCAGCATGCTGCCGACGGCCGCATTGCCGTAGTGCAGGACCAGACGATCGGGGTGGGTCGTCTCACGCAACGCCTTGTCAATGACCGCGCCGTAGCTGCGCTCGCCGACGATGCCGACATCGACGCTGTTGCTGGCGAGCAAGGCGGCAAGGTCGAGGCGGCCGTCGGCATCGATGAAAGGCGCGAACAGTTCACGGCGCCTGCGTTCGATCGTTACACCGTTACTGGGCGTGGCGTAGGAGGGGATGGAAAACAGAATGGTTTTGTCGCGCTCCGGCGTCCACAGCAGGGTCGGGTCGCAGGCGAATACGTCAGGGTCATTGAGCATCTGCGTTCCGCGCGCGCGGTTGACGTGCATGATCTTGTGATCGTATTCCGGCATCCGAGCGGTCAGCTCGGGCATCAGCCTGTCAATGGCCCCCTGGCCCGCCAACGGTCCGGAAAATATGGTCAGGGGCGGGAAATCGCGCAGCAGCCAGATCAGTGTTTCACGTGCCGATGCCGTACCGGGCAGGCAGCTGAGCAACGCGACGATCAGCAAGGTGCGCATTCGGGGACCGGTGACAGGCATGGAAGCGTTGACCCTCATTGGCAGCGTCTCGCAGCAAAGTATCGGCGTTGTGCTTCATTTATTTAACACATGTCATGTGGGTGTGAGTAACGCCTCGCGGACGTTGTACCCCATCTCCCATTTGAGGGGCGAGCTGCCTCGCTCATCGAGTTCGGTCGTTCAACGGGGCTGCATCGGGTAGACTTGCCGCCTTTCCCGTCTCTCTAGAAGCCCGTTCATGGCCCAGCCGTCCACGACCTACAAGTTCGAACTCAATCTCACCGACCTTGATCGCGGGGTCTATGAAACCGTCAAGCAGACCATCGCCCGTCACCCATCGGAGACCGAAGAGCGCATGACCGTGCGCCTGTTGGCCTACGCCTTCTGGTACAACGAGCACCTGTCGTTCGGCCGTGGTCTGTCGGATGTTGACGAGCCCGCGCTGTGGGAAAAGAGTCTGGACGATCGCGTGCTGCACTGGATCGAAGTCGGCCAGCCCGACGCCGACCGCCTGACCTGGTGCTCGCGCCGAACCGAACGCACGAGCCTGCTGGCCTACGGCAGTCTGCGGGTGTGGGAAGGCAAGGTCATACCGGCGATCAAGACGCTGAAGAACGTCAATATCGCTTCGGTACCCCAAGAGGCGCTGGAAATCCTGTCCAAGGACATGCCCCGGGTGATCAAGTGGGACGTGATGATCAGCGAAGGCACGATCTTCGTCACCGATGATCGCGGCCAGCACGAAGTGCAACTGCAGTGGCTGGCGGGCGAGCGGGGCTGATTCAGTCCTGCATTGCGACGGCATTGCGACGCTGCTACGACGGCGTCGCGAGTGCATCGCAACCCCCAACCGGCCCCCACCAGAACACCAGCGGAACCTGAATGCGCATCGAACCACGCGAGTTACCTGACACCCTGCCATTTCTTGGCGATCTGCCGCCGTTGCTCACCCGGCTCTACGCCGCGCGCGGTGTGGCGTCGGAGGCCGAACTCGACAAGGGCCTCGCCCGGTTGATCCCGTATCAACAGCTCAAAGGCATCGACGCCGCTGTCGATCTGCTGGTGACTGCCTTGCAGCAGCGTCAGCGCATCCTCATCGTCGGCGACTTCGATGCCGATGGCGCCACAGCCAGTACGGTTGGCGTGATGGGCCTGCGCTTGCTCGGTGCTGCCCATGTGGACTATCTGGTGCCGAACCGTTTCGAATTCGGCTACGGCCTGACACCGGAAATCGTCCAGGTCGCCCTTGAGCGCCAGCCTGATTTGCTCATGACCGTGGACAACGGCATTTCCAGCGTCGAAGGCGTTGCGGCGGCGAAGGCGGCGGGCTTGCAGGTATTGGTCACCGATCACCACTTGCCCGGCCACGAATTGCCGGCGGCCGACGCCATCGTCAACCCGAACCAGCCCGGCTGCACCTTTCCGAGCAAATCGCTGGCCGGCGTCGGCGTGATCTTTTATGTGTTGATGGCCTTGCGCGCGCGACTGCGGGACATCGGCTGGTTCGAGGGCCGCGCTCAACCCAATCTGGGCGAGTTGCTCGATCTGGTGGCATTGGGCAGCGTCGCTGACGTGGTGCCGCTGGATGCCAATAACCGGATTCTGGTGCACCAGGGGCTGATGCGCATCCGCGCCGGGCGTGCACGTCCGGGGTTGCGCGCCATCCTCGATGTCGCCCGGCGCGAGGCGTCGCGCATCACCTCCACCGATCTGGGTTTCATCATCGGCCCGCGCCTGAACGCGGCCGGGCGTCTGGATGACATGAGCCTGGGCATCGAATGCCTGCTGTGTGATGACGAGACCCAGGCGCGGGAAATGGCCGTGCGTCTGGACGAACTCAATCAGGACCGCAAATCCATCGAGCAGGGCATGCAGCGCGAGGCGCTCGCCCAGCTCAAGGACCTGCCGCTGGAGTCAATGCCGTTCGGGCTGTGTCTGTTCGAACCTGAGTGGCACCAAGGCGTGATCGGCATTCTGGCCTCGCGCATGAAAGAGCGTTATCACCGCCCGACCATTGCGTTCGCCAGCGCCGGCGAGGGTGTGCTGAAAGGCTCGGCGCGTTCGGTACCGGGCTTTCACATCCGCGACGCGCTCGATGCCGTGGCGGCGAAACATCCCGAGCTGATCAGTAAGTTTGGCGGCCACGCGATGGCGGCCGGGCTGTCGCTGCCGGAAGGCAACTTCCCGGCGTTCGCCGAAGCGTTCGACGTCGAGGTTCGCCGCCAGCTCAAGGAAGAAGACCTGACCGGCCGACTGTTGTCCGACGGCACCTTGGCGGTGGAAGAGTTTCATCTGGAGCTGGCCCGTGCGTTGCGCAATGCCGGCCCGTGGGGGCAGCACTTTCCCGAACCGTTGTTCCACGGCGTGTTCCAGCTGGTGGAGCAGCGAGTGGTCGGCGAGCGCCATCTGAAGATGGTACTCAAGACCGAATGTGGCACCGTCAAGCTCGAAGGCATCGCCTTCAGCGTCGATCGCGACGTATGGCCCAACCCGACCGTGCGCTGGGTCGAGCTGGCGTACAAGTTGGACCTGAATGAATTCCGCGGCAACGAAACCGTGCAACTGATGGTGGTTCACCTTTCACCACGTTGATTCATTGGGGTCGGCCAAAGCTGGTCCACAGGTGAACGCGGTGTCTCCGTAGGACCGGCTTCAGCCGGGAAGACGCCTTTCCAGACACCATGATCGTTCCCACGCTCCGCGTGGTAATGCATCCTCCGACGCTCTGCGTCGCAGCGATGGACGCGGAGCGTCCGGGGCGGCATCCCCACGCGGAGCGTGGGGACGATCATTCCCACAGATGCACGCGATAGTAGGACCGGCTTCAGCCGGGAAGACGCCTGCGTGGGCACCCTCGATTTCGCGGTGTGACACCCGACGCTTTCCCGGCTAAAGCCAGTCCTACAGGTGAACGCGGTGTCTGCGTAGGACCGGCTAAAGCCGGGAAGAGGCCTTTCCAGACACCATGATCGTTCCCACGCTCCGCGTGGTAATGCATCCTCCGACGCTCTGCGTCGCAGCGATGGACGCAGAGCGTCCGGGGCGGCATCCCCACGCGGAGCGTGGGGACGATCATCAGATGCACGCGATAGTAGGACCGGCTTTAGCCGGGAAGACACCGGTGTGCACGCCATCAATTTTGCAGTGTGGCTTCCGACGCTTTCCCGGCTAAAGCCAGTCCTACAGGTGCACGCGGTGTCTCCGTAGGACCGGCTTCAGCCGGGAAGACGCCTTTCCAGACACCATGATCGTTCCCACGCTCCGCGTGGTAATGCATCCTACGACGCTCTGCGTCGCAGCGATGGACGCGGAGCGTCCGGGGCGGCATCCCCACGCGTTGATCCCACAGATGCACGCGATAGCAGGACCGGCTTCAGCCGGGAAGACGCCTGCGTGGGCACCCTCGATTTCGCGGTGTGACACCCGCCGCCTTCCCGGCTAAAGCCAGTCCTACAGGGGTATGCATTCCAATAGTAGGACCGGCTTCAGCCGGGGAATGACTGAACCCTCACTTCTCTCGGGTTGTCGACTAGGCTCAAGGTTCGCAACCCAAGGAACCTGTCACACGATTTGAGAGGTCCCCATGAGCCTGCTGCTTGAACCCTATACCCTTCGCCAACTGACCTTGCGCAATCGCATTGTGGTATCGCCGATGTGCCAGTACTGCTGCGCCGACGGCCTGGCCAATGACTGGCATCTGGTCCATCTGGGCAGCCGCGCGGTCGGCGGCGCCGGGCTGATTTTCACCGAAGCGGCGGCAGTCACCCAGGACGGGCGCATTACCCCGGAAGACCTCGGCATCTGGAACGACGAGCAGATTGAACCGCTGCAACGCATCACTCGGTTCATCAGCGCCCAAGGCGCGGTTGCCGGCATTCAGCTGTCCCACGCCGGACGCAAGGGCAGCACCTGGCGTCCATGGGTGAGCCAGAGCGGCGCCATCCCTGCCGACCAGGGCGGATGGGCGACCTGGGGCCCCTCGAAGATCGCTTTCGACCCGACCTACACCGTGCCTACGCCGCTGGATGAAGCCCAGATCAAGGACATCATCAAGGCCTTCGTCGATGCTGCCAAGCGGTCCTTGACCGCCGGTTTCAAAGTGGTCGAAATCCACGCTGCGCACGGTTATCTGCTGCACCAATTCCTGTCGCCGCTGAGCAACCAGCGTCAGGATCAGTACGGCGGCTCCTTCGACAACCGCATCCGCCTGACCCTCGAAATCACCAAAGCCGTGCGTGAAGTCTGGCCCGAAGATCTGCCGGTTTTCGTGCGCGTCTCGGCGACCGACTGGGTGGAAGGTGGCTGGAACGCGGATGAAACCGTCGAGCTGGGCAAGCGCTTGAAAGGGCTGGGCGTCGACCTGGTTGACGTTTCTTCTGGCGGGACTGCGGCCAAGGCCGAGATCCCGGTGGGCCCGGGTTATCAAACCGAATTCGCCGCTCGCGTGCGCCACGAGTCCGGCATTGCCACCGGGACTGTGGGCATGATCACCGAACCCACCCAGGCCGACACCATTCTGCGGACGGGTCAGGCTGACCTGATTTTCCTCGCACGTGAATTGCTGCGCGATCCGTACTGGCCGCTGCAAGCCGACGAGGCCCTCGGTGGACGCCAGGCCACGTGGCCCGCGCAGTACCAGCGTGCCACGCACCGCGACCAGCCGATTCATGAGTCGGATCTGCGCGATTGATCACGCCGCTGAATGGCTGATCTGCACTGCTCCAGCGTCTTTTGCTCTGTGATGCTGGCTCTACTGGAGAAGATCCATGTGGGAATGACCGGGGTGGCGCTCCACCTTGCTCGCGAAGACGGTATTCCAGCCGCTGAAGATTTGGCGGATGTACCGACCTCTTCGCGAGCAAGTTCGCTCCCACACTTGTCCTGCGTCGGCCTCCGGAATGAAGATAGCCGCTCACTTCCCCCCACTCCCCGCCACGCTTTCCCCGCCCCGCGTCAGGTAGTAAGCGCCGAGTATCGGCAGCAGGGTCACTATCATCACGAGCATCGCCACCACATTGGTCACCGGCACGTCGCGTGGGCGGCTGAGTTGGTTGAGCAGCCAGATGGGCAGGGTGCGTTCATGCCCGGCGGTGAAGGTGGTGACGATGATCTCGTCGAAGGACAGGGCAAACGCCAGCATGCCGCCGGCCAGCAGCGCCGAGCCCAGGTTCGGCATGATGATGTAGCGGAAGGTCTGCCAGCCATCGGCGCCGAGGTCCATCGAGGCTTCTATCAGGCTGTGGGAGGTGCGTCGCAGGCGGGCGATGACGTTGTTGTAGACGATCACCACGCAGAAGGTGGCGTGGCCGACGATGATGGTGAACATCCCCGGCTCGATCCCCAAGGTATTGAACGCCGACAACAAGGCCAGTCCGGTGATGATGCCGGGCAGGGCGATGGGCAGAATCAGCATCAGCGAAATGCCGTCCTTGCCGAAGAAGTCTCGCCGGTACAGCGCCGCCGAGGCCAGCGTGCCGAGCACCAGTGCAATCAGCGTGGCAACGCAGGCGATTTGCAGCGACAGCTTGATCGACTCCAGCACGTCAGGCCGCGCGAATGCCACGCTGATCCACTTCAGGGTGAAGCCTTTCGGCGGGAAGCTGAAAGCGGCGTCTTCGGTGTTGAAGGCGTAGACGAAGATGATCAGGATCGGAAAGTGCAGAAACATCAGCCCGCCCCAGGCGGCGATTTTCAGGCCCCACGACGCTTTTTCAGAGTGCATCGAAAGCCCCCAGACGCTTGACGATAGCCAGATAGACCGCGATCAGCACGATCGGCACCAGCGTGAATGCCGCCGCCATGGGCATGTTGCCGATGGCGCCTTGCTGGGCGTAGACCATGCTGCCGATGAAGTAGCCCGGCGGGCCGATCAGTTGCGGCACGATGAAATCCCCCAGCGTAAGCGAAAACGTGAAGATCGAGCCCGCCGCAATGCCCGGCACCGACAGCGGCAGAATCACCTGGATGAACGTCTGCCGGGGCGTGGCACCGAGGTCGGCGGAGGCATGCAGCAGTGACGGCGGCAAGCGTTCGAGGGAGGCCTGAATCGGCAGAATCATGAACGGCAGCCAGATGTAGACGAACACCATGAATCGCCCGAGGTGCGAGGTCGACAAGGTGCTGCCGCCAATGCCGGGCACGCTCAACAGCCACTGCAACACCGGCGCCAGCCCCAGATGCTGAACGAACCATTGCGCGACGCCGCCCTTGGCCAGCAGCAGCGTCCACGCGTAGGCCTTGACGATGTAACTGGCCCACATCGGCATCATCACCGCGATGTAAAAGAACGCCTTGGTTTTGCCGGTGGTGTAGCGCGCCATGTAATACGCGATGGGGAAGGCGACGACGGCGCTGGCGATCGACACCGCCACGGCCATGGTCAGGGTGCGGCGGATGACATCGACGTTGGCCGGGTTGAACAGCGCGCCGAAGTTGGCCAGGGTCAGCTCCGGCGTCACGGTCATGCTGAAGTCGTCGAAGGTATAAAAGCCTTGCCACAAAAGGCCCAGCAGCGAGCCGAGGTAAATCGCGCCGAACCACAGCAGCGGCGGGATCAGCAGCAGTGACAGGTACAGATTAGGGCGGCGATACAGCAGGTTGGAAAAGCGCCGGATGGGCGACTGCCGTTGCGTCGGCGCCGAGCCAGTCAACGTCTGACCCATCTCACTGCGCCTCGTCGGGCGCGTCATGCAGCGCAATCATGGCTTCCCGCGCCCAGCGAACGGTAACGCGTTGACCCGGCTGATGGTGCGCGCCGGTGTCCAGCCACTGATCATTGGCCCGGCTGACCGTGAGCGTCTGGCCGTTGTCCAGCCTGACCTCGTAACGGGTGGCGCTGCCCTGATATTGAATATCGTGCAGCACGCCGCTGACCTGAACCTCGTGGCTCGCCGCAGCGGCATCGGCAAAACGGATGTGCTCGGGCCGAATCGAAAACGCGCCGGGGGTGCCGCTCAACGCCTGCGCCAGCTCGCCGCGCACAACGTTGGAGGTGCCCACGAATTCCGCCACAAAGGTCGTTGCCGGTTTCATGTACAGATTGCGCGGCGTATCGACCTGCTCGATGCGGCCCTTGTTGAACACCGCGACCCGGTCCGACATCGACAGCGCTTCGGTCTGGTCGTGGGTGACGAAAATGAACGTGATGCCCAGTTGGCGCTGCAGCTTCTTCAGTTCGCTCTGCATCTGTTCGCGCAGCTTCAGGTCGAGGGCGCCGAGGGGTTCGTCGAGCAGCAGCACGCGCGGGCGATTGACCAGTGCCCGCGCCAGGGCCACACGCTGGCGCTGGCCGCCGGACAGTTGCACGGGTTTGCGCGCGCCGTAGCCCTCGAGGGCGACCATGCTCAGGGCCTCGTCGGCCCGCTTGATCCGCTCAGCCTTGCCCACGCCTTTGACTTTCAGCCCGTAGGCGACGTTGTCCTGCACGTTCATGTGTGGGAACAGCGCGTAGTCCTGGAACACTGTGTTGACGTCACGCTGGTAGGGCGGCAAACCCGCGGCTTCCTGACCATGAATGCGGATCGAGCCAGCGCTGGGTTGCTCGAAGCCTGCGATGAGGCGCAGGCAGGTGGTCTTGCCGGAGCCCGAGGGACCGAGCATGGAAAAGAACTCGCCGTCCTCGATGTCGACGGACACCCGGTCCACGGCTTTCACCTCGCCGAACAGCCGCGAAACCTGGGTGAACTGGACAGCGTGGGGCATGGTGGCTAATTCCCGAAATCTTTCTCGATGTGTGCACTGGGCAGGTTTGTATTTGTAGGAGCGCGCTTGCCCGCGATTGCGACCTGCCTGTGACGTTGATGCTGTATGACACACCGTAATCGCGGGCAAGCGCGCTCCTACAATGGATGGATTTACCTACCCAGAGAGATTCCCCGGGCCTGAATACGCTTACCTGCCACCCATGATCGCAATGTAATCCTGCGTCCAGCGGCTGTAGGGCACGTATTTGCCACCCTCGGCCTGGGGGGTTTTCCAGAAGGCGATCTTTTCAAACAGGTCAAACCCGTTGGTTTCACAGCCCTCGGCACCGAGCAGTGCGTTGCCCTTGCAGGCGTCGGGCACCACCGGCAGGGAGCCGAACCAGGCGGCGACGTCGCCCTGAACTTTCGGTTGCAGCGACCAGTTCATCCATTTGTAGGCACAGTTGGGGTGTTTGGCTTCGGCGTGCAACATCGTGGTGTCGGCCCAGCCGGTGGCGCCTTCCTGCGGGATGGTCGAGGCGACGGGCTGTTTGTCGGCGACCAGCCCGTTGACCATGTAACCCCACGAACTGGACGCTGCCACGCCTTCGTTTTTCACGTCGCTCATCTGCACCGTCGCGTCGTGCCAGTAGCGGTGAACCAGCGGCTGCTGGGCGCGGAGCAGGTCGAGCACGGCCTTGTACTGTGTTTCGGTGAGCTGGTAGGGATCGACGATGTTCAGTTCCGGCTTGGCGGTTTTCAAATACAGCGCTGCGTCGGCGATGTAGATCGGCCCGTCATAGGCCTGGACCCGGCCTTTGTTCGGTTTGCCGTCCGGCAAATCCTGCGGCTCAAACACCACGCTCCAGCTCACCGGCGGCGTCTTGAACACGTTGGTGTTGTACATCAGCACGTTCGGGCCCCACTGATAAGGCGTGCCATACGTTTTGCCCTCGACCGTGTACCAGGGGCCGTCTTTCAGGCGCGGGTCGAGGGTTTTCCAGTTCGGGATCAATGCGGTGTCGATGGGCTGCACGCGCTTGCCAGCGATCAGTCGCAACGACGCGTCCCCCGATGCGGTGACCAGATCATAGCCGCCCTTGGTCATCAGGCTGACCATCTCGTCGGAGGTTGCGGCGGTCTTGACGTTAACCTTGCAGCCGGTCTCCTGCTCGAAGCCGGTCACCCAGTCGTAGGCCTTGTCGCTTTCGCCGCGCTCGATGTACCCCGGCCACGCCACGATATCCAACTGCCCCTCGCCATCGCCCACCGCCGTGAGTGCTTCAGCGGCCTGCACCGCGCCGGTGGTAAATAGGGCGGTGATCACGGCGCTCAGAATCGCGGTCTTGTACACAGACATGGTGGGTTTGCCTCATGGTAGTTGTTTGGGCAGAGATCAATGGTGCAGAGCGTAGTGCCCAGTTCGATCCTCGACAAACTTGACGCAGCAAATACCGAGCCCATTCGTGCAGGCTGATGCGGTTGAGTGAAACCCCATCGTCATCCGGCCTCAGGACACCCAAACGCCGCAACATTCAGAAGCAAACCTGCCCAACGGCTGCTGGTGCCTTCGCCTTAACCTGCGGGTCGAATCGTCTGTCCCCATTTCTGAAGGTGAAGTCATGAACACGCGCGGCTTACTCGATCAACTGTTGAAATCCGGCCAGGACCTGCTGCAAAACAAGGCCGGCGCTCACGACAAGAGCGGCAAAAGCGTGCAAAACGGGCAGGGCGGTCTTGGCGATCTGCTCGGCAAGGTCAGTGGCGGTAAGTTGGGCAGTGGCCTGGGCGGGAATTTGGGCGGCAGCCTTGGCGGGCTGCTTTCCGGTGCCGGCGGCGGTGCGTTGGCGGCGGGCGCGATGGGCCTGCTGATGGGCAACAAAGGCGCACGCAAAATGGGCGGCAAAGCGCTGACCTACGGCGGGCTCGCAGCGTTGGGCGTGCTGGCGTACAAGGCCTATGGCAACTGGCAGGCGAGTCAGGGTGTGGCGCAACCGGTTGAGCCGCAAACCGTGGACCGCGTGCCACCGACCCAGGTCGAACAGCACAGCGAGGCCATCCTGCGGGCGCTGGTGGCGGCGGCCAAGGCCGATGGCCACGTCGACGCGCGTGAACGCGAACTCATCGAAGGCGAGTTCACCCGCATCACCGGCGACAACGAACTGCAGCAATGGCTGCACGCCGAACTGAACAAGCCGCTGGACCCTGTCGATGTCGCCCGCGCGGCGCAGACCCCGGAAATCGCCGCCGAGATGTACCTGGCCAGCGTGATGATGGTCGACGAAGAACACTTCATGGAGCGCGCTTACCTGGACGAACTCGCCAAGCAGCTGAAGCTCGATCCGGCCCTCAAGACCGAGCTTGAGCATCAGGCTCGTCAGGCGCAGCCGTAAACCGTCAGTCTGCCCAGTGACCCGTAACAGACACAACTTCCGACCCCCACAAACCTGCCGGGTCAGCCCCGATAATCATTGGGGCCTGACCCGCATCCCTCTCCCGCGCTTTAAAAGCACCATCAAGCAACGCCATATCAAGCCGATAGC
The DNA here is from genome assembly GCF_026153515.1 of Pseudomonas sp. KU26590. Taxonomy (NCBI): domain Bacteria; kingdom Pseudomonadati; phylum Pseudomonadota; class Gammaproteobacteria; order Pseudomonadales; family Pseudomonadaceae; genus Pseudomonas; species Pseudomonas sp. KU26590. Next base: position 5,414,254 of record NZ_CP110644.1, on the reverse strand, counting down.
ATGTAAGACAGTTCCAATTTGGCTGTGTGTTATGGCGTTTTCCTCGTGGGAAACAGCCCGATTATTGAGAATGCACTGGGCTATACTCCCGCTCGCTTTGGACCGTCCGTCGGTCCGCTTCTTGAACCCGGTCATGCCGGCGTTGAACCCTTGAGGGCTGACTGTGAAGAACTGGACGTTGCGTCAACGGATTTTGGCGAGCTTCGCTGTCATCATCGCCATCATGTTGTTGATGGTGGTCGCGGCGTTCAATCGCCTGTTGGTGATCGAGAGCAGCGGCGATGCGGTACGACTGGACGCGCTCCCCGGCGTGTTTTACAGCAGCACCGTGCGCGGCGCCTGGGTTGAAAGCTATGTAGAGACTCAGCGTTTACTCAGTGAAGGCGCCGGTCGCAACCTTACCAGCGCCGAAAAAGACCAGTACAAAAGCTTCGAAGACCGCCTGCAGGCGCAGATCGTCAATTACCAGAAAAGCATCTTCGACGAATCGGATCGCAACGACTTCGCCCAGTTTCTGCAATTGCGCGAACGCTACCAGCTACTGCTCAACGGTGTGCTCGCGGCTTACCAGGGCGACAACTACGCGCTGGCCCAACAGATGTTCGCCGAGCAATTCACGCCCGCGTGGTTTGAGGGTCGCAAACAGCTCAACGCACTCGGCGCCAAAAACAAGGTGGTCGCCGACAAGGCGTCCGACGCCATTCAGGCCGCTGTTTCCAGCGCCAAAATCACCCTTGGCATCTCGCTGATCATCGCCCTGCTGGCGGCGGCTGCGTGCGGCCTGTTGCTGATGCGCGCGATTCTGGCGCCGATGAACCGCATCGTGCAGATACTCGACACCATGCGCACGGGTGACCTGAGCACGCGGCTGGCGCTGGACCGCAACGATGAGTTCGGATCGGTGCAGACCGGCTTCAACGACATGGTCGCCGAGCTTGCCGCATTGGTGTCCCAGGCCCAGCGCTCGTCGATTCAGGTGACCACGTCGGTGACCGAGATTGCCGCCACCTCCAAGCAGCAACAGGCAACGGCCACCGAGACCGCTGCGACGACAACCGAAATCGGCGCTACCTCGCGGGAAATCGCCGCGACGTCCCGGGATCTGGTACGCACCATGACGGAAGTGACTTCGGCGGCCGATCAGGCTTCGGTCCTGGCAGGCTCAGGTCAGCAAGGCCTGGCGCGCATGGAAGAAACCATGCACTCGGTGATGGGCGCGGCCGATCTGGTCAACTCCAAGCTGGCGATCCTCAATGAGAAGGCCGGCAACATCAATCAGGTCGTGGTGACCATCGTCAAAGTCGCCGACCAGACCAACCTGCTGTCGCTCAACGCCGCCATCGAAGCCGAAAAAGCCGGCGAATACGGCCGAGGCTTTGCCGTCGTCGCGACCGAGGTCCGGCGTCTGGCCGACCAGACCGCGGTGGCCACCTATGACATCGAGCAGATGGTTCGCGAGATCCAGTCGGCGGTGTCGGCGGGCGTCATGGGCATGGACAAATTCTCCGAAGAAGTGCGTCGCGGCATGTACGAAGTGACCCAGGTCGGTGAGCAGCTTTCGCAGATCATCCATCAGGTGCAGGCCCTGGCGCCGCGTGTCTTGATGGTCAATGAGGGCATGCAGGCCCAGGCCACAGGCGCCGAACAGATCAACCAGGCGCTGGTGCAACTGGGTGATGCCAGCAGCCAGACTGTCGAATCCCTGCGTCAGGCCAGCTTCGCCATCGACGAGCTGAGCCAGGTGGCGGTGGGGCTGCGTAGCGGCGTTTCGCGTTTCAAGGTCTGAGTCAGGCCCATGATCGAGCATTCAGCCAAGCGCAGCGCTGCGGTGTTGCCCAAGAACAAGCTGTTTCTGCTGTTCCGCATCGGCGCGGAACGCTATGCGCTGCAAGCGACAGAAGTCGCCGAAGTGCTGCCACGGCTGGTGCTCAAGCCCATTGCACAAGCGCCGCACTGGGTCGCCGGGGTGTTCGCCCACCGGGGCGCGATCGTGCCGGTCATCGACCTGAGCGCGCTGACCTTCGGCCATCCCGCTCAGGTGCGCACCAGCACACGGCTGGTGCTGGTTCATTACCGCCTCGGCGGCGATCGTCCCGCCCGGGAGCTGGGCTTGATCCTCGAACAGGCGACCGACACGCTGCGCTGCTCGCCCCATGAATTCAAAGCCTACGGCCTGGACAACGCACAGGCGCCGTATCTGGGCCCGGTGCGCGAGGACGAGCACGGTCTGCTGCAATGGATACGCGTGGAGGACTTGCTCAGTGACGCGGTGCGCGAACTGTTGTTTCCCGAGCAGCCCATGAGCCTTGATGCCTTCGAGGCGGCGCCATGAGCAGCGACGCGCGTTTCTTCGCCTTTCTCAAAGACCGCATCGGCCTGGACGTCGCGTCGGTGGGCGAGGCGATCATCGAGCGCGCCGTACGTCAGCGCTGCACGCTGTCCAAGGCGCGGGACCACGATGACTACTGGCAGACGCTGCTTGTCTCGGCGGACGAGCAACAGGCGCTGATCGAAGCAGTGATCGTCCCCGAAACCTGGTTTTTCCGTTATCCGGAATCTTTCGTCACCCTCGGCAAGCTGGCCAATGCCCGGTTGGCGCAGCTCAACGGCGTTCGTCCGCTGCGCATTCTCAGCCTGCCGTGCTCCACCGGCGAGGAGCCTTACTCCATCGCCATGGCGCTGTTCGACGCCGGTCTGCGAGGCCCGCAGTTCAGCGTCGAAGCCGTGGACATCAGCCCGCTTTCAATTCAGCGCGCGCGCCAGGGTGTGTATGGCAAAAACTCTTTTCGCGGCGATCAACTGGGTTACCGGGAACGTTTTTTCAGCCCGGCTGAAGAGGGCTATCGTCTTGAAGAGCGAGTGCGGTCTCAGGTGCGTTTCCAGTCCGGCAACCTGCTCGATCCCACCATGGCGGTCGCGCAGTCGGCCTATGATTTCGTGTTCTGCCGCAACCTGCTGATCTACTTTGACGTCGACACCCAGCGTCAGGGTTTTGATGCACTCAAGCGCATGACTCGCGACGATGGCGTGCTGTTCATCGGCCCTGCCGAGGGCAGCCTGCTCGGGCGCATGGGCATGGTGTCGATCGGCATTGCCCAATCTTTTGCCTTTCGTCGGCATGACGAAGCCGTTCCCGAACCCCACGGCGTCTTGACTGCCCCAGCCATGCAGCCGTCGCGAAGCGACTCGTCGCCCGCTTATTCAACGACTGCTCACTCAACAACGACTCTGTCGCGCAGCAGCCATAAGCCGCAGCCCTTTGCGCCGAGGTTGTTGGGTGATTCTGCGCTGACTGAAGAACGCAGGGCAGCGCTCAGACCCGACATCAAGGCATTGCCGGCGCCGGGCGCTGGCAATGGCAATGGCGAAGCTGCCGAGTTATTGCGCAGCATCGCGGTCCTTGCCAACGAAGGCCGCAGTGCCGAGGCGAAGGTTGCGTGCGAGCAGTACCTCAAGCGCTTCGAGCCCGTGGCCCCGGTGTTTTACTGGCTGGGCCTGCTCAGCGAGGTAGCGGGGCAGGCGAGCGCGGCACAAGGGTTCTATCGCAAGGCGTTGTATCTGCAACCGCAGCATCCGGAAACTCTGGCGCAACTGGCCGCGCTGCTTGCCGCCCAGGGCGACAGCGCAGGGGCCCGGCGGCTGCAGGAGCGCGCGGCACGGGGTGTCACTAAAGAAGGACGCAGTGGATGAGTCGCGTACACACAGAGCTGGTCAGCGACGACGCCGAGGCGATCGACGACTGCTGGAACCGCATCGGCATCCATGGCGACCGGTCCTGCCCGCTGCTTGCCGATCATATTCATTGCCGCAACTGCTCGGTGTACTCGGCGGCGGCAACGCGCTTGCTCGACCGTTACTCGCTGGCGCAGGAGCAGCGCGTGTCGATGCACAGCGATGCGCTGGCCGTCGACGTCGAAACCCGCTCGACCGTGGTGTTTCGGCTGGGCGAAGAATGGCTCTGCCTGCCCACCCGTTGTCTGGTGGAAGTGTCGCCGGTGCAAGCCATTCACTCGCTTCCGCACCAGCGTTCCCGCGCCTTGCTGGGCGTTGCCAATGTGCGCGGTGCCCTGGTGGCCTGCCTGTCGTTCGTTGAACTGCTCGGGCTGGACCCTTCAGTCGCGCCGGTCGGTGATGCCCGAACATTGCCGCGCATGCTGATCGTTTCGGCAGACGGCGGTCCGGTGGTGGTGCCGGTGGACGAGGTTGACGGCATTCATGCCATCGAGGCCCGACTGCTGGATACCGCCTCGGCCTCGGCGCAGAACAGCAACGCCCGCTTCACCCGAGGCGTCGTGCAATGGAAAAACCGCAGCCTGCGCCTGCTCGATGAAGACCAACTCTTGTCGGCTGTGAACCGGAGCCTGACATGACGCCCGATCAAATGCGCGACGCGTCGCTGTTCGAACTCTTCACCCTGGAGGCGGAAGCGCAGACCCAAGTGTTGAGCGCGGGCCTGCTGGCCCTTGAGCGCAACCCGACCCAGGCCGATCAGCTGGAAGCGTGCATGCGCGCGGCCCATTCGCTGAAAGGCGCGGCGCGGATTGTCGGGGTCAACGCGGGTGTCAGCGTTTCCCACGTCATGGAAGATTGCCTGGTCAGCGCCCAGGAAGGGCGACTTTACCTGCTGCCCGAACACATCGACGCCCTGCTGATGGGCACCGATTTGCTGATGCGCATCGCCACGCCCGGCGCCAACGTGCCGCAGGCGGATGTGGACGGCTATGTGGCGCTGATGAACAACATGGTCAGCGACGATCCGGCCTTGAAAGCCATGCTGGTGCCCACCGCATTGCCTTCCCTGGAAGACATCCTGCTCGCCAACGCGCAGTCGCTGGTCACCTCGCTTCAGTCTGCGCAGGATTCGGCGGCCGAAGAGCTGGCAGCTTCCATTGTCGAAGCCGTTCCGGATCCTGCGCTCAAAGCGGATGGCCCCGGCGAGCGCCGCGTGGCCGAGACCGGTGAACGGGTCCTGCGCGTCACCGCCGAACGCTTGAACAACCTGCTGGACCTGTCCAGCAAGTCGCTGGTCGAGACCCAACGGTTGAAGCCTTATCTGGCCGCGATGCAGCGGGTCAAACGCTCGCAGACCGGCGCAACCCGAGCGCTGGACAGTCTCGAAGCCTTGCTCGGCGCCAACGCCGATCCCGACGCGCAAAAGACGCTGGACGAAGCGCGGCGTCTGCTCGGTGAGGCGCAGCACTTGCTGATTCAACAGACGGCCGACCTCGACGAGTTCGGCTGGCAGGCCTCGCAACGCGCGCAACTGCTCTACGACACCGCGCTGGCCTGCCGCATGCGTCCGTTTGCCGATGTGCTGGCGGGGCAAGCGCGCATGGTCCGTGATCTGGGCCGCTCGCTGGGCAAGCAGGTGCGCCTGGAAATCGACGGCGAGAAAACCCAGGTCGATCGCGATGTGCTGGAAAAACTCGAAGCGCCGCTGACCCATTTACTGCGCAACGCCGTCGACCACGGCATTGAGCTGCCGGCACAGCGCATCGCTTGCGGCAAGCCGGCCGAGGGGCTGATTCAGCTGAAGGCCTCGCACCAGGCCGGGCTGCTGGTGGTCGAGCTGATCGACGACGGCGCCGGCGTTGACCTCGAACGCCTGCGCCTGAACATCATCGAGCGCAAGCTCTCGCCCGCTGAAACCGCTGCGCAGTTGAGCGAAGAGGAGCTGCTGAGCTTCCTGTTTCTGCCCGGTTTCAGCATGCGCGACACGGTCACCGAAGTGTCCGGTCGAGGCGTCGGCCTGGACGCGGTCCAGCACATGGTTCGGCAGCTGCGTGGCGGCGTCGAACTGGACCAGCGCGCCGGGCAGGGCAGCCGCTTCCATCTGGAAGTGCCGCTGACGTTGTCGGTGGTGCGCAGTCTCGTGGTGGAAGTCGGCGGCGAAGCGTACGCCTTTCCGCTGGCGCACATCGAGCGCATGCGTGACGTGCGTGCCGACGAAATCGTACAACTGGAAGGACGTCAGCATTTCTGGCATGAAGAGCGGCATGTCGGGCTGGTCGCCGCCACACAGCTGCTAAACCGTCCGGCCAGCCAGCACAGTGAAGACGTCCTCAAAGTGGTGGTGATTCGCGAGCGCGATGCGGTGTATGGCGTCGCCGTGGAACGCTTCATCGGCGAACGCACGCTGGTGGTTCTGCCGCTGGATCCGCGCCTGGGCAAGGTTCAGGACATCTCTGCGGGCGCCTTGCTCGACGATGGCTCGGCGGTGCTGATCATCGACGTCGAAGACATGCTGCGTTCGGTGGAGAAACTGCTCAATACCGGACGCCTGGCGCGCATTGACCGGCGCAGCCAGCAGGCGGACACCCGAGCTCGCAAGCGCGTGCTGGTGGTCGATGATTCGCTGACGGTCCGCGAGCTGGAGCGCAAGTTGCTGGCCAGCCGTGGTTACGAAGTCGCGGTGGCCGTGGATGGCATGGACGGCTGGAACGCGTTGCGCGGTGAGGATTTCGACTTGCTCATCACCGACATTGACATGCCGCGCATGGACGGCATCGAGCTGGTGACGCTGGTGCGTCGCGACAGCCGCCTGCAATCGCTGCCGGTGATGGTGGTGTCGTACAAGGACCGTGAAGAAGACCGCCGTCGCGGCCTGGATGCCGGCGCCGATTACTATCTGGCCAAGGCCAGTTTCCATGACGACGCGCTGCTTGATGCCGTCGTTGAGTTGATAGGAGATGCGCAGGGATGAAGATTGCCATCGTCAACGACATGCCCATGGCGGTGGAGGCGCTGCGCCGTGCGCTGGCCTTTGAGCCGGCGCACCAGATTGCCTGGGTGGCCAGCAATGGCGCCGAGGCGGTGGAGCGCTGCGCGCAGCTGACGCCCGACCTGATCTTGATGGACCTGATCATGCCGGTGATGGACGGCGTGGAGGCCACTCGACGTATCATGGCGGCGACGCCGTGCGCCATCGTCATCGTCACCGTGGATCGCGAGCAGAATGTGAATCGGGTGTTCGAAGCCATGGGCCATGGCGCGCTGGACGTGGTCGACACGCCCGCGCTGGGGGCCGGCAATCCCAAGGATGCAGCCGCGCCTTTGTTGCGCAAGATACTTAATATAGGCTGGCTCATTGGCGAGCGGGACACGCGGGTCCGCGCCGCGCCGCCACCGGTGCGGGAGTCGGCCCAGCGTCAGCGGTTGATCGCGATCGGCTCATCGGCCGGCGGACCCGCGGCGCTGGAAATACTGCTCAAGGCGCTGCCGACGGATTTCCCGGCCGCCATCGTGCTGGTGCAGCACGTGGATCAGGTGTTCGCCGAAGGGATGGCGCAATGGCTGAGCAGCTCTTCGGGGCTTCAGGTCAGGCTGGCGCGCAATGGCGAGCCGCCGCAAGTGGGCACGGTGCTGCTGGCAGGCACCAACCACCACATTCGTTTGCTCAGGAACGGCACACTGGCGTACACCGCAGAGCCGGTTAACGAAATTTACAGGCCCTCCATCGACGTGTTTTTCGAAAGTGTGGCCAGCTATTGGAATGGTGACGCAGTGGGTGTTTTGTTGACCGGCATGGGCCGTGATGGTGCGCAGGGACTCAAGCTGATGCGTCAGAGGGGCTTTCTCACCATTGCCCAGAATCAGGAAAGCTGTGCGGTATACGGCATGCCCAAAGCGGCTGCGGCGATTGACGCCGCCATGGAGATTCGCTCACTGGACTCGATCGCACCTCGCTTGAAGGAGGTATTCACCCAATGAATTTCCAGGTGATTTCACAGCCCGCCTGTGACCAGGAGCCCACGCATGCATGATTTGCAACTGGACGATCTGAACGCCACGGATGAAAACGCGGCCATGGTGTTGCTCGTCGATGATCAGGCCATGATCGGCGAGGCCGTCCGACGCGGGCTGGCGCACGAAGACAACATCGACTTCCATTTCTGCGCTGATCCGCATCAGGCGGTTGCGCAAGCGATTCTGATCAAGCCCACAGTGATCCTTCAGGATTTGGTCATGCCCGGCCTTGACGGCCTGACCCTGGTGCGTGAGTACCGCAACAATCCGAAGACCCGTGACATACCGATCATCGTGCTTTCGACCAAGGAAGACCCGCTGATCAAAAGCGCCGCCTTTGCCGCTGGCGCCAATGATTACCTGGTCAAACTGCCGGACAACATCGAACTGGTCGCGCGCATTCGCTACCACTCGCGCTCGTACATGACGCTGTTGCAGCGCGACGAAGCCTATCGTGCCCTGCGCGTCAGTCAGCAACAGCTGCTCGACACCAACCTGGTGCTGCAACGCCTGATGAACTCCGACGGCCTGACCGGCCTTTCCAACCGCCGCCACTTCGATGAATACCTGGAACTGGAATGGCGCCGCTCAACCAGAGAGCAGACCCAGATTTCGCTGTTGATGATCGACGTGGATTACTTCAAGGCCTACAACGATGCCTTCGGGCATCTCGAAGGTGACGAGGCGTTGCGTCAGGTCGCCAAAGCCATCCGCGCCAACTCCAGCCGTCCATCCGACCTGCCGGCGCGTTACGGCGGCGAAGAGTTTGCGCTGGTACTGCCCAACACCTCACCGGGCGGCGCCCGCCTGCTGGCGGAAAAACTGCGCCAGACCATCGCCAGCATGAACATCCCCCACGTCGCCCCCAGCCAAGGCTCGAGCCTGACGGTCAGCATTGGTCTGGCCACTGTGGTGCCGCAAGTGGGCAGCCACAGCCGCCAGCTGATTCAGAGTGCGGATCAGGGGTTGTATGCGGCCAAACACAATGGCCGCAATCAGGTGGCGGTGGGGTAGGGCCGGAGGGGTGTCCGGCCCTGTTGTTTCAGGGCTGTATTGCCTGATCTGCAGTGCTGTAGCTGAAGGGCGCAGTACCTGCGGCCATTTTCGCCGCATCCAGCTTGATGACGGGCAGCCATTGTCCGCCAGTTCTGGACGCGTATTTCTGTTGGTAAACCCTGGCCTCAGGCAAGCCGGTAGGATTCTGGTAATAGAACGCCTGCAAGGGCAGTCTGGATGGAGTTCCAGCCGCCCAGACCTTGATCAGCAACTCGTTCCAGGTGCTGAATACTTCATTTCGTATGGGTTGCTGGCGTGCTTGCATGAGAACCGAAAAATCGGTGACTTTTTGAGCGCTCAGGGAGCACTGTTGGACTCGATGGGTTAACCGACTGGTGTATGGAAGCCACGTTGCAAGCGTGTTGGCGCCTACACCCGCACAGGTGCTTGGGTCCGCTACGTTGACAGAGGCTTTGTTTGCGGCCTCCATGAGATCAAGGTTTTCACGCAGTAGACTGCCCAGTTCGGGCTCTGAGCCAAGAATGGCTGCAAGCGCGGGATCTTGCTGCGAAAGCGCATTTGCGTCCCTGCCGTTGGCAAGTTGGTCCACGAGCTGCTCATCCTGTTTCAATAGGTCAAACAGTTTTGGGTGCTCTGTGGCGATCTTCAGCAGTCTGCCAGCCACTTCGCCAGCACGCCCGGTTTTCGGCGCGAACCCGCATCCATAAGCCAGCCTCCCGAGATCAGTTGCTCCGTCGTGGGGGAATCCGCACAGATACTCTTGCGCCTTCCCCTGCCTGATCGCCTCATTTTGAGAGAGCAGTACATAGCCGCTGTTCTGCCACAGGTAGGTCACCTTCGAGTCTTTGCGAATGTGCGAGACAGACACCGAGCCTTTTTTGAGCTGGGTTGGGCTCGGGTCCCAGGGATCAAAGTTGCCGTTGGCTGTGCCGCGGGTGGTGACGCCACTGCAATAATAGGATGGGGTGTTGTTATCGCAGGCCGCCCTCGTATCGTTGTAACGAGCATTGAGATCGGCCGCTACTTCCTCACCCCGTGGGCGAGTGTCGATGACTTTCAATGCCAGCGAGGGCGAGACGGCAAGTTGACCGTCCCCGATACCGACGCTGGCGGTCAGTTGGACGGTCTTGTCTTTCTCAAGCTTGACTTTGTCGTACGGGATGGTGAATTCCAGCGGACGAGGTGTCGCACCGATGACAGGGTGCGGTGTGTCGTAGACGGGGTTCCCTGCCCAGCGTATGCCGACCGTGTGGCCCGCCGCGATGCCGTTGTAGGTATAAGTCACTTTCAACGGTTGACCCGCCAGGTTTTTCAGGTCGAGCTGATCCCCATTGGCCGAAGGCACAACTGGGGCGGCGTCCACTGTTTGAAGTTTGATGTGCAGCGTTGTGGTGTCGGATGGCTGAGAGGGCTGCCCGTCAACCGTGACCTCGTAGCTAACGGTGACAGGCGTGCCGAGGCTGGCGAGCACCGTCGCATGGGGGATGGTGAATTCGAGCGGGTTGCCGTCCGGCACATTTCGCGGTGCTGTTTCATAGGCTGTCGCGCCTCGCCACAGTACCCTCGCGATCTGCCCGGCCGCCATGACAGGCGGGTAGTAGACGCTGACCGTCAGATCACCGGTGAGTGCGCCGATATCGACTTGATTGCCGGGCGCCCCCCCCACCGTTGGCGGAGGGTACTGTCCCACCGGGGTGCTATTGATGACTTTGATCGTCTGCGGTTCGGAAATGACCAGGCGGTCACTGCCTACCCCGACGCTTGCCGTCAGCGTTACGGTCTGCCCCAGATCATTCATGACGCTGGCATTGGGGATTTTGAAAATCACGCTTTTCGCGTCGTCTTTGACGGTTTGCACAGGCGTGCGGTACTGCTGAATGCCGCTCGTCCAGTACAACCCGGCAGTGTGACCGTTTGCGATTTCGGGGTATTTCAATTCAACGGTAACGTCGGCGCTGTTCAGAAGGCGTACATCGAGTTCGCCGTTCGCCGCCTCCTGGACCTGCGGTGGCGGCGGTTTGGCGATCGCGGTAGGACTGACGCTGAAAGAGGCCGGTGAGGCCGGTGTTTCGCACTGGCAAGCGCAGTCACATTGTCGGGTGTCCGCCAGGGCACCCGTTGTGATGTCCAGCGCTATAAACGTCGTCGCGATGAGCGCAGAGAAGCGTTTCATAAGACCTCCATGTCGGTCTGTGTGAAGCAACTGATGTTCCCTTTGTTTTTCGATGCCGAAACAAGGGGGCAGGCGTCCTGTCGGCATCAGGGCTGGATTGATTGATCCGTTGGGCTGTAGCTGAACGGCGCATCACTCAGGCGGGCCAGATCCAGCCTGATGATGGGCAGCCAACCGCCGCCGGTACGCGTGGCGTACTTCTGCTGATACGCCCTGGCTTCAGCCAGTCCGCTGCTGTTCTTGTAGAAAAAGGCTTCCAGAGGCAACGCGTTCGGGGTGTTCTGATCCCAGGCTTTGACGAGGACTTCGTTCCAGGCATCCGGCATGTTGTCAGGCCGGTTGCTACGCACTTTGATGCTGGTCATGAACTGTTCCGGGTCCTGAGCGCTCAGGGAGCATTGGTCCTGCTGCTTTGCCAGCGTGCGGGTGAAGGCGTACCAGCCAGGGCCGGTGACTGCGTCCACCTGGCTGCAGGTGCTGGGGTCAGGTGCCAGCGCCGCTCTGGGCTGAAAACCACAACCGGCGTCCGGCCGGTCGGGCTGGGCAGTCCATGCGTCATAGGCGTAGACGCACAGGTAATCCAGCCCTTTGTCCTTGCCCAGGGCCTCCTGTTGGCTGAGCACGGTGTAGCCGCTGTTGCGGTACACATCACTGATATGGGCGTCCTTGCGCAGGTAGGAAAATGACACCCCGCCCAGCGCCAAAGCAGCGGTGCTGGGGTTCCACGGATCGAAATTGCCATTCTGCGTACCCCGCAGCACGACGCCGCTGCAATAGTAGGCAGGCATGCCGTTGTCGCATTTCTCGCGCGTGTCGGCGTACCGGTCATTCAGCCGTGCCGCGACATTTACGCCGACGGGCAGTGGCAGCGCGGGAGGCGGGAAGTTGGCGACCTCCAGTTGCAGGGGCAGCGGCGCCGAGGTCTGCACAGGCACCCCGGCGATCTCGACCGTGTAAACGATGTTTACCGATTTGCCCTGATCCCTGGCGAGCACTTCGCGGGGGACGTTGAAGGTGAGCGGCGCATTACTGGCAGTGGTCTGCGGGGCCGTCTTGTACGCAACCGTGCCCTCCACGCCGAGCGTCACCTTGTGTGCCGCTGACTGGCTAGGGTAGGTGACCTGAAAAGGCACCTGCAGCGGTGCTTTGCCGATATCCAGCCTGCCGTCCACGGGCAGCGCTGATTGCGGGGCCGATAACGGGTCCAGCGTGACGTTCACGATAAACGGAGCGGATGTCTGCACTGGCGCGCCAGGGACTTCAACGGTGTAGCTGATGCTGATTGTCTTGCCAAAGTTAGGCGCGATCGTCGCCTTGGGAATGGTGAAGGTCAGAGGCCGCGCAGTGGCCGTCGTCTGTATTGCAGTTGCATACTCGGTCACGCCCGACAGGCGAAGAATGACCTTGTGCCCGGGCCCGAAACTTGGATAGTCGACAATGAACGGTACCGCTGCCGGCGCGCTGCCGATGTCGAGATTGCCGTCGATGGCAGCAGGTGACTGTGCGGCAGCGAGGGAATTGATGGCCGTCGGCGCTGCTGGCACGGGCCCGGCCTCCGTGTCGTTTGCCTCGACAGACAACGCCCGGGAATTACCCAGGTCATCAACCGTTGCCGGCATCTCTGAGCCGATGCACGTCAAGGCCAGGGCCAGATTCATCAAGATCGAAAGCCCGATAGCAACGGTTTTCATGGTGACCTCCTGTCACGGTTGGTGAATGTCCAACTTTCCTTCGGGCCTGTCTGGCCATGCGAGATCAACCGGCGGCCGGTCAGGGCAGAGTCGACTGGTCGCTGTGATCGTAAGCAAACGGCACGGACTGACTCAGATCCAGGCGCAGCACCGGCAGCCACTCCCCGGTTCTGTCCTTGAATTTGGCCTGGAAACTTCTGGCTGCGCTCAAGCCGCTCTGGGCGGTGTAGAAAAATCCCTGCAAAGGCAATCTGGCAGGCATGTTCTGCGCCCACGTCTCGATCAGGAATTCGTTGTGTGCCGTATTGGCCGGTGTCGCGGCACGGACCCCCAGCATGGTCATGAACTGGGCGGGGTCCTGGACGCTGAGTGAACATTGCGCACTGGTTTTGGTGTAGGCGAGCCAGCTCTCTACCGTGGTGGCGTTTTTGCTGGCGCAGCTGCTCAGGTCATCGGTGGGCAGTGGCTGCGTTGTGGCGGCTGAATCACATCCCTTGCCCAGCGGCGTCATTCCGGAAGTGCCCGCGTTGTAGGGGTAGACGCAGAGGTAGTGCAAGGGCTTGCTTTGTTTGATGGCATCCGCTGGCGCCGACAGGAGGTATCCGCTGGCCACGTAGGTCTGCTTCATGTTGGCGTCGGATCTTACGAACGAAAACGACTGAGCCCCGAGTTTTGTTGCGCCGGCGCTGGGGTTCCATGGGTCAAAATTGCCGTCTGCCACGCCCCGCAGCAGCACGCCACTGCAATAGTAAGCCGGCAGCAGGTTGTCACATTGCGCGGGCACATTGGCGTATCGGGTATTCAGCTCTTTCGCCGACTCTATGCCCGTCGCCAGCGGGAAGCGGGGTGGCGGCGCCAGGTTGAACTGTATTTGCAGGTTCAGCGGTTCGGAGGTTTGCACAGGGACGCCAGCGATTTCGACGGTGTAGGTGAGGCTCGCCGAGCCTCCAAGGTCCTTGGCAATCACCTCGCGGGGCACGTTGAATATCAGCGGCGCAGTGCTGGTGGTGGTTTGCGCGGCTGTCTTGTAAGCGACGCTACCCGCCCAGGCCAGCGTGACTTTTTCCCCTGCCGCCAGGCTCGGGAAACCCACCGTAAAAGGCACTTGCAACGGCGCTTTGCCCACGTCCAGCTTGCCGCCTTCGGCCAGGGGGGCCACTGGCGCCAGGAGTCGGTCAAGCGTCACGCCCACGGTAAGCGGCTCGGAGGTAAACGCCGGTGCGCCAGGGATTTCAACGGAGTAAGTCACTTGGGCAGAACCGTTGAACGCCGCGGCGACCGTCGCCTTCGGGACATAAAATGTAATCGGCGAGGTGGCCGCAGTGGTCTGCAGCGGAGCGCTGTAGACCGTCGGTCCTTCCCAGCGCAGGATGACTTTATGACCCGGCCCGAAACTGGGGTAGCTCACTTTGAAAGGGACATTCGCCACGGCCTTGCCAATGTCCAGATTGCCGTCTGATGTGAGCTGTTCCTGCGAGAGCAGCAGCATGCCGGTCTCTTGTCCGGTGTCATCGCGCACGCCGGACGTCTCCTGCGAATTCGATGGCTCGATGGAGGCGGCTGGGCTATCGGCGTTGGCACCGCCGGCTATCCACATCGTGCAAACGAGAGTGAGAAGTGACGCGCGCAATGAGTTCATGCTGACCTCCTGGTCATCCTGCTCCTGGGACCACTCCCGGTACATTTGCAGTATGGAACTGGCGCGTCTGCTTGCTAGACGGATTCGCAATAGCCCGAATCGCCATTTGCGATTAAGCCCCCGGCGGTGATTTCCCGATAAGGTGCAGCGAAGATTGTCGTCATTGCCGCGCCATGGCGTGCCCTGCACCAACGACTGCGATATACTCGCCGGCTTTGTGAAAATCGCCTGCGAGTGCTGCCTACCATGGAAATCAACCCGATCCTAAACAGCATCAAGGACCTGTCCGAGCGCTCCGAAACCATTCGGGGGTATCTTTGACTACGATCACAAACATGATCGTCTGACCGAAGTTAACCGCGAGCTCGAGGATCCAAACGTCTGGAACAACCCGTCTTACGCCCAGGAGCTGGGCCGCGAGCGTTCACTGCTGGCGCAGATCGTCGACACCCTCGACGAAATGAGCACCGGCCTGGTGGATGCCAAGGACCTGTTGCTGATGTCCGCCGAAGAAGAAGACCAGGCCGCCGTCGACGACGTCGCCGCTGAAGTCGAGCGCCTGCGCGAGGCCCTGGAAAAACTGGAATTCCGTCGCATGTTCAGCGGCGACATGGACCAGAACAACGCCTACCTGGACATCCAGGCCGGCTCCGGCGGCACCGAAGCCCAGGACTGGGCGAACATCCTTCTGCGTATGTACCTGCGCTGGGCTGACAAGCGCGGCTTCGACGCGACCATCATGGAACTGTCGGCCGGTGAAGTCGCCGGTATCAAAGGCGCCACGGTGCACATCAAAGGCGAGTACGCGTTTGGCTGGCTGCGCACCGAAATCGGCGTCCACCGGCTGGTCCGCAAGAGCCCGTTCGACTCCGGCAACCGCCGCCACACCTCGTTCTCGGCCGTGTTCGTGTCGCCGGAAATCGATGACAACATCGAAATCGACATCAACCCGTCGGACCTGCGCATCGACACCTACCGCTCCTCGGGCGCCGGTGGTCAGCACGTCAACACCACCGACTCGGCGGTCCGGATCACCCACGTTCCGACCAACACCGTGGTCAGCTGCCAGAACGAACGTTCCCAGCACGCCAACAAAGACACCGCGATGAAGATGCTGCGGGCGCGTTTGTACGAGCAGGAAATCCAGAAGCGCAACGCCGCGTCGCAAGCGGTCGAAGACACCAAGTCCGACATCGGCTGGGGTCACCAGATCCGCTCGTACGTGCTCGATGCCTCGCGCATCAAGGACCTGAGGACCAGCGTCGAACGCAGCGATTGCGACAAGGTGCTCGATGGCGACATCGACGAATACCTGATCGCGAGCCTCAAACAAGGGCTGTAATCGCCACACCACTGTTGCGGGTCGGGCGCGTCATCATGACGTCGCCGCCCGCGATCCTTCGTCGCGCTTCCCGGCCAGACGAAGGGCCACGAACCTGTGATGGATAATCAAGACATGAGCGACCAACAACTCGACCCGCAAGCCCAGCAACAGGAAGAAAACAGCCTGATCGCCCTGCGCAAGGAAAAACTTGCGGCCGAGCGCGCCAAGGGCAATGCCTTCCCGAACGACTTCCGTCGCGAAAACTACTGCAACGACCTGCAGAAACAGTACGCGGACAAGACCAAGGAAGAGCTGGCTGAAGCGGCGATTCCAGTCAAGGTTGCCGGGCGCATCATGCTCAACCGTGGCTCGTTCATGGTGATTCAGGACATGACCGGTCGCATCCAGGTCTACGTCAACCGCAAGACGCTGCCCGAAGACACCCTGGCCTCGGTGAAAACCTGGGACATGGGCGATATCATCGCAGCCGAAGGCACCCTGGCCCGTTCCGGCAAGGGCGACCTGTATGTCGAAATGACCAACGTGCGCCTGCTGACCAAATCCCTGCGTCCGCTGCCCGACAAGCACCACGGCCTGGTCGATACCGAACAGCGTTATCGCCAGCGTTACGTCGACCTGATCGTCAACGATGACGTGCGTGAAACCTTCCGCGTTCGCTCGAAAGTCATCGCCCACATCCGCAGCTTCCTGATGCAGCGCGACTTCCTCGAAGTTGAAACGCCGATGCTGCAGACCATTCCGGGCGGCGCCGCGGCCAAGCCGTTCGAGACGCACCACAACGCGCTGGACCTGGAAATGTTCCTGCGCATCGCGCCTGAGCTGTACCTCAAGCGTCTTGTTGTGGGTGGGTTCGAGAAGGTGTTCGAGATCAACCGCAACTTCCGTAACGAAGGCGTCTCGACCCGTCACAACCCCGAGTTCACGATGCTTGAGTTCTATCAGGCGTACGCGGACTACGAAGACAACATGGACCTGACCGAGGAGCTGTTCCGTGAACTGGCCCAGCTGGTTCTCGGCAGCACCGACGTGCCGTACGGCGACAAGGTCTTCCACTTCGGTGAACCGTTCGTGCGTCTGTCGGTGTTCGATTCGATCCTCAAGTACAACCCCGAGCTGACCGCCGATGACCTGAACGACATCGACAAGGCCCGTGCCATCGCCAAGAAAGCCGGCGCCAAGGTGCTGGGCTTCGAAGGTCTGGGCAAGCTGCAGGTGATGATTTTCGAAGAGCTGGTCGAGCACAAGCTGGAGCAGCCGCACTTCATCACCCAGTACCCGTTCGAAGTGTCGCCGCTGGCCCGTCGCAACGATGACAACCCGAACGTCACCGATCGTTTCGAGCTGTTCATTGGCGGCCGTGAAATCGCCAACGCCTATTCCGAGCTGAACGACGCGGAAGACCAGGCCGAGCGCTTCATGGCCCAGGTGGCGGACAAGGACGCAGGCGACGATGAAGCCATGCACTACGACGCAGACTTCGTCCGCGCGCTGGAATACGGCATGCCGCCGACAGCGGGCGAGGGCATCGGCATCGATCGTCTGGTCATGCTGCTGACCAACTCGCCGTCCATACGGGACGTCATCCTGTTCCCGCATATGCGGCCGCAAGCCTAAGCGTCAAAACAAGCCGCCTGAGCAGGGCGGCTTTTTTTTGTCTGTAAAGTTACGCAGGCCAACCGTAGGAGCGTGGCTTGTCCCGCGATCGGCGACGCAGTCGTCGCAAAACCGGTGATGCGGTGTGTCAGGTAAACCGTGTGCTCAGGGTTTACGACGGGTTCCCCGCCGATCGCGGGACAAGCCACGCTCCTACAGACTCCGCGCCTGCCAGTCATTCAAAAAGGAAACCCCGTTGTGAACCGCACGATCGCTCAAAAGGGAGCCGCTGGCCTGGCCACGGCAGTCGCACAGAGTGTTCAGTACCAGGGCCGCAAGGCGAGTCGACAGGGAAGTGAACAGCGTCGCCAACAGATTCTCGATGCGGCCATGCGCATCCTCATTCGTGACGGCGTCAGGGCCGTGCGTCATCGCGCGGTCGCCGCCGAAGCGCAAGTGCCGCTCTCCGCCACCACCTACTACTTCAAAGACATCGATGACCTGCTCACCGATGCCTTCGCGCAATACGTTGAGCGCAGTGCGGCGTACATGGCCAAGCTGTGGACCAGCACCGAGGCGCTGCTGCGCGAGATGGTCGCGCGCAATGACGGCAGCGCCGAGGCCCGCGCCCGGCTGGCCGATGAGATCGCGCGTATGACCATGGAGTACGTGCGTCATCAATTGCTGACCCGGCGCGACCAGCTGATTGCCGAGCATGCGTTCCAACTCGAAGCGCTGATCAACCCGCGGCTCGCACCGCTGGTGAGTGCCCATCAGCAGATTTTGTTGCAGGGCAGCGCCCAGTTTCTCGAAGTCATGGGGTCAGCTCAGCCGCAACTGGATGCCCAAGTGTTGACGGGGCTCATCTGCCGGATGGAATATCAGGGGCTGCTCAACGGGCCTCGGCCCGGCGCAGACGAAGACATGCTCGCTATTCTTACTCGCCAGATGCATCTGGTACTGGGCACTGCCAAGCCGATGGCTGGCTGATACCTCAAGGAGAACCCGATGAGAGTCTGGAGCGCATTGCTCGCCCTGTCGTTCGCGCTGTTGAGCGGATGCCTGGTGACATTCAAGGACCCGATTCCGGCCAGCAATACCGCCCCGCCCAAATTGCTCGGCACCTGGAGCAGCAAGAATGCCTGGGGCGAGCCGCTCGAACTGGAAATCAGCCGCGCCGGCCCCGACCGCTACAAAGCGGTCAGCTACCGCAAGGGCGATCGCAAGAACCGTGACGAATATGCCTTCACCGTGTCGCGGCACGGCAGTCGCTGGTACGTGTCCGCCGCGTTGCCTGACAAATACGGCGGCAATTACGTCATCGCCGGTTTCGATCTGATGGAGAGCGCGAACGGTGCCGACGAACTGGTGGTCTATGACCTCGACCTGGAGCGGTTTCAGCAGTTGGTCGAACAGAAAGTGCTCGACGGCGAGCGGGTCGATACGGTCAAGGGCGACGGCATGTTGATCTCAAGTCCCATGGACAAAGTCTTTGCCTACCTCGACGACCCGGCCTATTCCGACGTCTTTCTCAAAGCAGCTCAATATCAGCGCATGACCAAATAGCGCAAACGGTTCAATAAGGGGTACCGGGTGGACGAATACCAACAGACTATTCGCACGTTGTCCGATCGTATCGTGGTGGCGCAGACGCCGATTCGCGTCCTTGATGCCGTGAAGTGGGATGACAACATCCGCAAGACCTTCCTCGACGGCAAAGGCAAAAACCTGCCGGAAGTTGATCGCGCGTACTACGAGAATCGCCCGCTGGGCTTCGATTCCGGTGCGGTGAAGCTGGAGTTCCAGAACATCGAGCGTGACCTCACGCGGCAGCTGGGCCAGTTCAACCCGGTCGGGCAGATCATGCGCCGCATGTGCAAAGAGTACCGGATGGTCATCCGCATGCTCGAAGCGCGGGGCACCCCGGACTTCGGCTTGATTTCTCAGGAGCTGTACGGCGCGGCGTCCGATGCCTTTCACGCCGGCGACCCGACGCTGTCCGACCTGGGCATGATGCTCTCCGATTACCTGGACAACATTGCCGGTCGCGGCGATCTCAAGGATGAGCCGAAAATCCTGACGGCCAAAGACGCCGTCGCCATGCTGCAAACCCGGCTCAATCGTACGTTCGGTGAGGCGGAAGAAACGATTCGGGTGTTCGAGTCCGACGGCATCGTGGCGGACGCTGCGGCCGGCGCCGATTACATCAAGATCCGCAGCGACGCGATGTTCAACGAGCGCGACGTGCGGGCGCTGGAAGTCCACGAAGGCCTGGTGCACGTCGGCACCACGCTCAATGGTCAGAATCAGCCGATCTGCACCTTCCTCTCCAAAGGCCCGCCCTCGTCGACAGTGACTCAGGAAGGCCTGGCGATTCTGATGGAGATCATCGGTTTTGCCTCCTACCCGAGCCGCCTGCGCAAGCTGACCAATCGCACCCGCGCCATTCACATGGCCGAGGAGGGCGCCGACTTTTTGCAGGTGTTCGACTTCTATCGCGAGCAAGGCTTCGGCATGTCGGAAAGCTACGGCAATGCCAGTCGTGTATTCCGGGGCTCGGTGCCGAATGGGCTGCCATTCACCAAGGATCTGTCCTACCTCAAGGGCTTCATCATGGTCTACAACTACATCCAGTTGGCCGTGAGAAAGGGCAAGCTGGAGCAGGTGCCGCTGCTGTTCTGCGGCAAGACCACGCTGGAAGACATGCGCACGTTGCGCCAGTTGGTGGACGAAGGCCTGGTGGTGCCGCCCAAATACCTGCCCGACCAATTCCGCGACATGAACGCGCTGTCGGCATGGATGTGCTTCTCCAACTTTCTCAACCACCTGAGCCTGGACCGGATCGAAGCGGATTATTCGAACATCCTCTGATACGTCCTCGTTTGACTGGGACTTGTAGGAGCCGGCTTGCTGGCGAAGGCGTTAATCCAGTCGACATGTGCGCAACTGACCCAGCGCCTTCGCCAGCAAGCCGGCTCCTACGGTTTCACACCGTGGCCCACATCGTGAATAGAAGGACATCGCTTGAAGCGTCTTCTTACCTTGCTCCTGGTCATCTCCCTCAGCGGCTGCAGCGAACTGCTGTTCTACCCGGAACGCGGTCTGCCACTGACGCCGGATAAAGCGCACCTTGCCTGGCGCGACGTCAACCTCACGGCGGCCGACGGCACCCGCCTGAACGCGTGGTTTCTGCCAGCCAAGCCCGGCGTACCGGTGAAGGGCACGGTGCTGCACCTGCATGGCAACGGCGGCAACATGGCCTGGCATCTGGCGGGGAGTTGGTGGTTGCCGGAGCAGGGCTATCAAGTCCTGCTGGTGGACTATCGCGGCTATGGCCGGTCTGAGGGTGAACCGAGTCTGCCGGCCATCTATCAGGACATCGACGCGGCGTTTGACTGGCTGAACGCTGCGCCCGAGGTACAGGGCAAACCGCTGGTGGTACTCGGCCAAAGCATCGGCGGGGCGCTGGCCGTGCATTACTTGTCGGAGCATCCGCAGCAGCGCGCGCGGGTCAAGGCGCTGGTGCTCGATGGCGTGCCGGCGAGCTATCGTGAGATGGCGCGCTATACCCTCAGCACGTCGTGGCTGACGTGGCCCATCAAACGGCCGCTGTCGTGGGTAATCCCCGACGGCGACAGCGCCATCAACGGCATGCCGCAGCTCAAGGGCACGCCGATGCTGCTGTTCCAGAGTCTGGATGACACGCTAGTGCCGCTGCACAACGGCATCAGCCTGTATCAGGCCGCGCCACCGCCGCGTGTGCTGCAACTGACGCGCGGGCCGCACGTGCAGACCTTTAACGACCCCACTTGGCGTGAAGTCATGGTTCGCTATCTGGACGATCCGCAGCACTTCAACGGGCTGCGCAGGCTGGGAGAAATTCCGAATTACCCTGATGCTCAAACTGGCAAGGCGGCACCGGCTTCTCAACCGTGAGCAGAGCAGAGTGCATAAGGGGACTGCATAAGGGGACTGATTTATTTACTGCATAAGGGGACTGATTTATTTACAACGCCCCACCGTAAATTAATCTGTCCCCTGCGGTTCTTAGGGCGACCTCCCCGGGGTGACAAGATTAAAGTGCTCTACTCGAATTTTTGTTGTTATTTATATTTCTTGTATCTTCAAGATTGTATTCTGCCGCGCGAGCAACACACTTATTCTGATCTTTGAGTAGTCTTTCTAGTACTGCAATCGGTGCTTTTTTGTTGGCGGCCACGGCTATCCTTACGACATAGCTCTCATCTCGAGAAAGAGCTTCAAACATCGCGGCTGACAGCTTTCTTTTGGCTGCCACAAACTGCCGGACAGTGCTGTCGAACTGACACAGCTCCTCTAAGATCTCCAATGGGACAGTTTTATTATGGGACACCCATCGCCTGTAATTCGGATAATTTTTATTACGTCACGCCACACCGAAACTGGGGCCTCCTCAAAAGCTGCTCTGTCGTACTCACTCTTAATGGAGCTACTCCTTAGCGCAACAAATTCTTCAGCAGATTTGATCATTTCACATCTCTATACTTTGGCGACTGAGAACTGTTTTTCTCGATGGTACTTTGCGAGTTAAAGGGAATCGTCTCCTTTGAATTTCAAAAGCGTCCAACCCCTACCGTGTTTTACTTTCGAGCTCTTCAACTCTGCGCTTGTAGTGTTTCGCCGCAACTCGAGCAACGTCTTCGTTCACATCCTGAAGCAATCGCTCAAGGATTTCCAATGGGGTCTTTTTATTGGCGCATATTGCGATCCGGACGTCAGAATCCTCATCCTGTGAGAGGCGTTCAAATAACGTAGCCGAGAGTTTTCTTTTACCTGCCACGAACCATCTGGTGCTGGCATCGAACTCACATAACACTTCAAGAATTTCTACTGGCACGGTTTTATTGTGCGCGACCCAGCGCCTGTGATCGGGGAATCTTTCTATGACGTCACGCCACACGGCAATTGGCGCTTCCTCCATGGCGGATCTGTCATATTCCGCCTTTATGTCACTGTCACGAAGTACTACAAATTCTTCAGCAGATCTAATCATTTCACCTCTTTACTTTGGGGATTAAAAGGGACTGGTTCCTTAAGCTCTCGGTCTGACTTTTATTTTTTCTAAAGTCGTAGTTATCCCTTGCGGCGCGGGCCACCTCTTCGTTTACGTCCTGAAGAAGGCTTTCGAGAATATCCATCGGCGTTTTTTTATTAACGCTAATGGCAATTCGGATGTCTGTGTCGGCGTCTTTTGAAAGGGTCTCAAAAAGTGCGTATGAAAGCTTTCTTTTGCACGCTACAAAGAATCTTACATTGGCGTCAAACCCACATAGCTCTTCGAGAATCTCAACTGGCACGGTTTTATTGTGGGCGACCCATCGCCTGTGATCGGGGAATCTTTCTATGACCTCACGCCACACGGCAATTGGCGCTTCCTCCAAGGCGGATCTATCATATTCGGCCTTTATGTCACTGTCTCGCAAAGCTACAAACTCGTCGGCTGACCTAATCATTTTACGTCCTTACACTTCACAGCTTTGATGTTTTGACCGGTTTTGGTTTTGTAGTTCCTTGTGTGGTCGCCATAGATATGAGCATGGGCCAGCCATGCACTATTAGGCTTATACGATATTAAACTAGACCGTCCCCTATAGTCCTTATTTTTCTCTCATCAAGATTAAGCCTAGCTACGCTTGCGACATCTTCGTCCTTATCTGTTAGCAATCGCTCTAAAATAGCGATTGGTGTCTTTCTATTCGCGGCTATCGCCACCCTCACAACATCGCTAACGTCTTTAGATAGCATTTCAAACATCGCTAGGGATAATTTCCGTTTTCTCGCGACAGACTGCCTGATAGTGCTGTCAAAAATACAAAGTTCTTCAAGTATTTCCAGAGGTACGGTTTTGTTGTGCGAAACCCATCGCCTATAGTTTGGGTACTTGATGATGATCTCGCGCCAGACAGATATTGGAGCTTCTTCCATCGCAGCTCGATCATACTCGTTTTTTAAATCGCTACTTCGTAATGCGATAAATTCTTCAGCAGAATTGATCATTTATTGTCCTTGCATTTCAGGGACCTGAAGTCAATGTTCTTTCCGATGCCATTTTTGTGCTTGCTCACGTGATCACCGTGAATGTCCGCGTCAACGACCCACGTGCCAGTTTTATGAAACTAAAGGGATCCGTCCCCTCTGGTCCTAACCCGCCCTCGAAATTAAAGGGGGCCGCCCCCTCTGGTCCTAGTCTGTTTGCTCTCCAACTCTTCAATTCTACGCTCGTAGTTTTCCGTCGCCACACAAGCAACGTCTTCGTTCACATCCTGACGCAGTCGATCAAGGATTTCCAACGGAGTCTTTTTATTGGTACATATTGCGACCCGGACGTCAGAATCCTCATCTTGTGAGAGACGCTCAAACAACGCAGCAGAGAGCTTTCTTTTACGTGCCACGAACCATCTGGTGCTAACATCGAACACACATAGCATTTCGAGAATCTCCACCGGCACGGTTTTATTGTGCGCAACCCATCGCCTGTGATCGGGAAATTTTTCTATCACCTCACGCCATACGGCAATTGGCGCTTCCTCCATGGCGGATCTGTCGTATTCGGCTTTTATCTCACTGTCGCGCAGCGCTACAAATTCTTCGGCGGAATTAATCATTTTATATCCTTACACTTTAGCGATTTGAAATTTATATTTTTTCCAACTGTGCTTTTGTGTTTGTCCATGTTGTCGCCATATATATCAGCATCAGCCTGCCACATACCACTAAGCGAATACACTTTCCACGCACTTTCCCCATGTCCTGTTTTATCCTCCGACCACCACGTTTTAGATACAAAGTGTCGATAGTATTTTGCATAACCCACGCCGGGGACATTACCCTCGCAAACTCGGTCATAGCGATTGACCTCCCATTTTTTTCTGCATGCGCGTTTACAGTTTTGGTTAGGCTTATCAGACTTAGGCTTTCGCCCCGGTCCAACGGTCGAACTTGCCAGCCCTAACGGATCGACCCAGCTGATTGAGTTCGGCCCGTATTGGTAGATGTTCAGTCCACCCAGATACCCAACCGGGTCCTCGCTAATGAACCGCCCGACCCTTGGATCATAGTACCGATGCCGGTTGTAGTGCAGGCCGGTCTCGTGGTCGTGGTATTGGCCCTGGAACCGGATCGGGTTGGTCAGGCCGATTTGTTGGGCGAACTCCGAGCGCTGTTCGGTTGCTTCGCCCCAGGCTTTGTATTGCGCGCTCCAGGCGGTTTGGCCGTTTTGGTCGGTGATTTCTTGAGGTGTGCCGAGGTGGTCGCAGTGGTACCAGACGAGGACGTCGATTGGCAGCGCTGTGGGTTTGTAGTTCCAGAGCGGGTCTTCTTTGAAGTTGTAGCGACCTTCGTATGCCGGTTGGCTGACGAGGCGGATTGTTTCGTGGCGGATGGCCTGGGCCACGGGAACGAAAGTGCCGGGCTCGTGGATGTAATGCACCGTGCGGCCGAGAGCTCCGGCGTACGGCGGTGGGCTGCTTTCCCACGCGAGGTTGTCGCCGTCCCAGCCGTACAGGGTGAAGCCGCAGCCGAGCTCGCGCTCTTTACGGGCGTGTTCGTTTTCGTTCCAGCCGGTACCGGCTTCAGGACGAGGTCGGTAGTGAGCTTTTGAGAGTTTGTAGAGGCGCCTTCCGAGGGGGTCGTAACCGAAGTCGACGGTGAGTCGCGGATCGCTGAAATGCGCGAGGCGATCGAAGAGGTCCCAGTGCAGTTCGCTGCGCAGGCCGTTGGTCCAGCGCTCTGTCTGGTTGCCGCGTTCGTCGTATTCGTAGTGGTTGCCGGCGTAGTCGCGCAGGAGGTTGTCCACGAGTTTATGGCGGACAGGTTCGGGGTCGAGTGGACGGCGGACGGGTGCTGCGCTGTCGTCGAGCAGGTTACTCGCGGGATCGAAGGCGAAGGTTTCCACGCCCAAGCGACTGGTCGCATTGATAAGTCGGCTGACGGGATCGTATCGGTAGCTCAATTGCCCGCGACGGCTGTCGTTGATGTCGGTGAGCTGGTCGGCGGCGTCGTAGGTGTATGCGCGTTTGATGAGCGTGGTTTTATCGTCTGCCCGGCTCAGTAGCTGTTCTTGAAGGCGTCCCGCAGGGTCCCATTGCTGGGTTTGCAGCAGGTTATTGCCTTGGTGCCGGCTGATCTCGCGGTGGAGGTCGTCGCGCTCGTAGCTGAGCAGTTCGTGTTCATCGAGCTTCAAGCCAAGCAGATGGCCGCTGCCATAAGTGAGCCAACTGACGCGGTGTCCATCAGGCCTGATAGTCGCGACGCGGTTATTCAGCGCGTCGTACTCGTGCTGCCAAACGGCAACCAGTGGCTTGTCCAGATTCGAGTAATGCTGATGTTCGCGCAGCAGGTTGCCGGCCGGGTCGTGGAACCATTGCAGCTTGCTGATGGCGTTGGTCGCCATGACCAGATGGCCATTGCCGTCGTAGGCAAAGGTTTCGCTTTGGGACTTTTCGCCAAGGGTGGCGCGGCGTTCGGTCAGGCGGCCCATCGGATCGAAAATCAGTGCGATCGTGCGCTGGCCGTTAACCGTCTGAGCGAGCCGTCCGGTTTCGGGGTCGTAGTGATAGCGAGTCGAGCGATTGTCGAAGCCTCGTTCTTCCAGCAGCCGGCCCACAGGGTCGTAGTGAAAGTGGGCTAGGCGTTCGTTTTCGTTTTCCAGCGAAACGAGGCGGCCTAACTTGTCCCAGCGGTAACGCAGGGTTTGTTCGGCGGCGTCGACGCGTTCGGCGATGAAGCCTGCCGCGGTGTAGCGCCAGGTGGTGCAGCGTTCGAGGCCATCGGAGTGGGCCAGCAAACGACCTTCGGCGTCGCGACTAAAGCGTTCTTCGGTTTTGTCCGGGTGCTTGATCAGCACTAACTGGCCTAACTTGTACTCGTATGTGGTGCTGTGCCCAGCAGGATCGGTGAAGCGAACCATCTGGCCGCGATCGTCATACTCCCACGCGCTGACCTTGCCCGAGCAGTCGGTGTATTTCAGCAACTGGCCCGCAGCGTTGTACTCAAGTTTCTTGGTATTCCCGTTGGCGTCCTTGATCGCGGTAGGAAGGCCGAATTTGTTGTAGGCGTATTCGGTAACGTTCTCTAGCGGATCGATTGCTTCAACCAGATTTCCGCGAAGGTCGTAGTCACGCTTCCACAACCCACCCTCGCCATCGCTGATCTTGATCAGATGGCTTTTGTCGTCGTAGGCGTAATTCATCACGCTGTGATCAGCGCGGGTGTGTTCGGTCAGATTGCTTAGCTTGTCGTAGCGATAGCGATCCGTGCTGCCGTCAGTGTGTACGTGGCGAATGATGTTCTTCGCCGCATCACGGAAGAACCATTCGGAACGGCCGTCGGCGTGGCAAATGCGGTACGTGTAACCGAGGCTGTCGTAGTAGTGCCGGGTTTCGTGGCCAAGGGCGTCAGTGACGTAGGTCAGACGGATGTTTTCATCCCACGCCAGTCGGGTATCGAAACTGCCGTCGTCCGCCCATTCGCGAACGGCCTTCGCGTCGGGACCGGAGCCTTGCCACTGAAGGTTCAAACCACGATTGGTGCGGTCGGTGTAGCGGGTGATCAGGTGGTGTTCGTATTGATAACGCCATGCAGCGCCGTTCTCGTCCTGAGCCAGAACAAGGTCACCAGAATCATCGTACTGATATGCGCACAATTGGCGTTTGACGTCGCCGTCCCGAATTTCCCAAAGACCCGTCAGCCGCCCCAGATCATCAATCAAAGTGCCCAAGCGAAGATGGACCTTGTTGGCATCTTTTTCCGAGTAAGTGACCAACTCGGAGAGCACCGAATCCCCATCATGCCGATGCTCGTGATGCAGCATGACTCCGGCGCCGTTGGGCAGAACCTTGTTGATCAGGACAAACCGATCACCTCGACGAACATAGGTTTCCCTGTGCTCAAGGCCCCGCATCAGCAATAACCGATCTTTGCTGAGGCGAACGACGGTCAGGTTTTCAATGGCGTTGAAGTGAAACAGCTTGACCTTGGGAAGAGGGAATTCATGGCTACGCCCATCGGAGTCATGAAACACCAAACCATCGCCGACGAGATCAAACCGCGTGGTAAACGGCGTAATCCAGCGTGCGCCAATAACATCCTCATCGTAAGCATCCAGACTCGAGCAATAAGTCCGCGTCCATTCGATTGGAAACGGCCCCGGCAGACTGAAATCGGCATGACTAACCGACTCCGAGCCCACCGCAAAACTGATGCTGTTACCCGTAGCAGCACAGGCACAGTTTTTCTGCTCATTGGGCAGGCCCTTCGCAGGTTTCTCGAACTGAACAGCCTCAAGCTTGCCTTCACCCGCTTGGCGTTTAGCCTGATTAACCACCCCTGGCTTGATGTTGAACGACTGGCCATGCCCATTGCGCGAGCGCCATGTGACTACCGCACCTGGCAATGTCTCCAGCAACGACCCAATCGAGTTCTGAAGCCCAGGATCCGCCAGACGATTAATCTGATCCCGAAGCTCCGGGCCCATTGCGCGCAACGAACCTGCATGTCGGAGCACCTGCTCTTTCAGCGCTTCGGGCACGAAATATTCGGCAGCACCGTTAACAGCGCCCTTACCTGCAGCCATGCAAACATCCGCAGCGGCCGCAAAAATGTTGCCGATGGCCGCCTGATGATCGTAGGCCCAAAGATCCCCAGCGGCCTGAACCAACTGCTCCGCTTCCAGCAAATCAGCGTTGGCGTCCAGCTTCGGGTCGACCAGCTTCTCCAGGCCAGCAGCGATCTGAAGAAGCACTTCTTCACCGAGCTTCCCCGCGTCGTCAAGAATCCCGGGGAGCCTGGCCTGCGCCTGTGGCACAAAGTCATCAAGGGTCCCGACAATGGTGGCGTTGAGGTGCCCGATCAAAATCTCGATCAGCACGTCACTCACCACCAATTTCCCGGTCCGACGTATCTCCTGGCGCACCAGAAACAGCATTGGTCGCAGGCTCATCCGTGCGGCTGCCATTCCGGGCGGGCGTGGCAGCATTCCGATCAGATTGATGCCTAAACTGACCCAGTCCAGAGGATCGCGTTTGTCACTGGTCGCCAGTCGAGCAATGTCATTCAGCGCATCAACGAGCGCCATGATGTTGCCCACCACCGGCAGCCCGCCGGCGAAAGTCTTGATCCGCTCAAGCGTGACGACCCCGCCGCTAATCTCTTGCAGCCAGGCGTCGACATTGGCCGCACCAAGACCAACGTCTTCAACCTGAATCAGATCAAGCGGAACAATCGCGACCTGTGGTTCGCGTTTTTCACCACCAACGGGCAGGTTCAGGGGGGTCGCCAAGGATGCTCTCCGTGCTCAAAAAACCATCCGAAAAGGCGTGAATGCCAATCCGGGGGCTACGGAGATATCAAGGGCTGTGCCAGCTATGAATTAGCCAAGTAAAATCAATAGCTTAAGAAATAAAACAACAGGTTTGAGCGAACGCCGAACCCGATAACAAAGTAAAAGTGCGCAAGAAGTTGCGCACCCCTGCGCAACTTCTTGCGCACTCGCCTACACGCCACAAACCACGTGGCCTCCAGCCCATCAACCACCCCGTTTCCAACAAACGAGTGCGCAACTTCTTGCGCAGTCCCCAAAAACACGTGGCGCAATCAGTTCTCCCTAAAAGTACCTCATCCCCAACCCCATCCGGAGAAAAACGCAGGCCACAAAAAAGCCCCGCCTGTCTCTCAACAGGCGGGGCTCTTTATGTGCCGCTACAACCGCATTACTTCATCGAAGAGCGCGGTGCTACTGGCTGGTTGTCGTTGGAGATGGTGACTTCCACGCGACGGTTCATGGCGCGGCCCGAGGCGCTGGCGTTGTCAGCAACCGGGTATTCCTTGCCGTAACCCTGAGCAACGATACGCTCCGGGCCTACGCCCATTTTGATCAGTGCCATGCGCACGGATTGGGCGCGGCGCTCGGACAGCGAGTCGTTGTAAGCCGCGGAACCGGTGCTGTCGGTGTAGCCTTCAACGATGACCTTGCGATCAGGGTTTTCCGACAGGAACTGGGCCAGCTTGTTGACGTTGACCAGGCCGGACGACTTCAGCTCAGCCTTGTTCAGGTCAAACAGTACGTCGCCGAAGGTCACCAGGGTACCGCGTTCGGTCTGCTTGGCGTTCAGGCTGTTCTGCAGGGCCTTGATCTGAGCATCGCGAGCATCCAGACGCGCTTGTGCACGTTGGGCCGCAGCGCCTTTCAGATCGTTTTCAGCGGTCTTCAGGTTGATGGTCTGCTTGGCCAGCTCAACGCGCTGGTTGGTCAGATACGCCAGCTGATCGACCTTCTTCTGGTCATCATTGTTGCGGTACGCGGCGTCAGCCTTGTCCAGCCACTCGCTGGCGTCTTTGGTTTCCAGCGCAGCCAGTTCAGTGGCTTTAGGGTTGCTTTGCAGCGCGGAGTAATTGGTGCGGGCTTGTTCCAGGTTCACGTTAGGCTGCGACGAGCATGCCGCCAGACCAACGCTCAAAGCCAGCAGGGCAGGAATAAGTACTTGTTTACGCATAATATTTTCGTCCTTTAACTCAATGGCCAATGCTTGAACTGCGAAGAATTACTGTGTGACAGGCTGAACCTGACGCATGCCTTCTTCACGCAATTCGTTGACGCCCTGACGAGCATCCTGCACCGCTTTCTGTGCCTTCGCGGCCTGAGCCTTACGCTCGGCTACACGTGCATCCCATTCGGCTTGCTCGGCGTATTTGCGAGCCTCGTCGTACTTTTTGTCCTGCATCGCCAGCTCGGCTTGCTTGAACTTGTCCTGAGCGGACTTCATTTCAACGGCAGCGTACTCGGTAGCGCCAGCGGTGACGGCGGCGTTGACGGCCGACTGGGTCACGGCGTACTGCTCGCTTGGAGGATTGCCCGCGCAACCAGCCAGAAGCACGCTGGTGCCCAGTGCCAGTGCAGCCATCTTCAGCCCGCGCAGGCGATTGAACGTTGGTTTGGCAGTGCTGGTGTTCATGGTGGTCAACTCCATTTCTTAACTCCTGAAAACTGGTTGTTCCATTTCAGCTACGGCCCACGCGGATGGATGGTGTTGCGTCACTTCCGCTGTCATCTGATGGCTTTACTGAATGGCTAATTGCTCGGACCGCTGCATTTTTTGAATAGTTCAGACATTTTTCTACACTTCCGGTCAGCTTTTGTTACGTGTTGTAAAAATGGCGCTTGAAAAATGACTGCTTTTTCCAGCGCCTGATCATCGGCCCGATGTGCCTGTGGAAAATTTTGAGGGGCAAAAACGACGTCGCAGAGACAATCGTCACAGCGCTTCCCGATCGGAAATTTCCTGGAGATGGCGCCGGGAAAGCTCCAGAAACCGGGGCGTCGGGCCCACGTCTTCGTAAAGCGGGTTGCCTTCCTCATCGGTGGCAACCACATGCTGACCGCGCACGTAAGGAAAGCTTGCCTCCAATTCTTCCAGCGCGGCGCCGATCAGTTCGCCCAGCAACTCCTCGGGCGTGCGCTTTGGGTACATCTCGGCAATCGCCGCAAGCCGCGCGGCGGCCTCAACATCCAAATGAATGGCGTAGGCGGTCTCGGTCAGACGGCCTTTGGCGTTCTGTTCCCACTGTTCGGCGAGCTCTCGGATCTTCATACATACCTCATCAGTTGCCGCGCGAGGGCGGGCGTTGGACGTGGCGGAGCCACATTGAAGCGCGAGTGAGACTGGCTTCCCCGGCGGTGAACATACGTCGAGGGTTGCGTCGGGACATCAATTTGTCGCTCTATACGCACCAATAGAAACGAAACCCAGCATGGCGTTCCGTTCGACAGCAGCGAATGGACCCCTGCAAGGGCTCGCCGGTAAAAACAACAAGGCTGAAGGAGAGGGCTGGATGGCTGATATCGATGCACGATTGCGCGAGAACGTTCACCTGCTGGGTGAGCTGTTGGGCAACACCATTCGTGATCAGCACGGCGCTGATTTCCTCGAGAAGATCGAGCGCATCCGCAAAAGCGCGAAGGCTGACCGCCACGCCTCGACCCAGGGCACCGAGCAGCTGAGCTCCAGTCTCGAAGGCCTGGGCGAAGACGAATTGCTGCCAGTGGCACGTGCGTTCAACCAATTCCTCAATCTGGCGAACATCGCCGAGCAATATCAGCTGATCCATCGTCGCGATGATGGCAAGCCGCAGCCGTTTGAATCCCGCGTGTTGCCTGAACTGCTGGAGCGCCTGAAGCAGGCCGGGCAGACACCCGAGGCGCTGGCGGAGCAATTGACCACGCTGGAAATCGAACTGGTGCTGACCGCGCACCCGACCGAAGTCGCGCGGCGCACGCTGATCCAGAAGTACGACGCCATCGCTGCGCAACTGGCCGCGCTCGATCATCGCGACTTGAATCGCCACGAGCGTGAGCAGATCACCGAGCGCTTGCAGCGACTGATTGCCGAGGCGTGGCACACCGAAGAAATCCGCCGCGTTCGCCCCACCCCTGTCGATGAGGCGAAGTGGGGGTTTGCGGTCATCGAAAATTCCCTGTGGCAAGCGATTCCCAACTACCTGCGCAAGGCCGATCAGGCGCTGCATGCAGCGACCGGTCTGCACCTGCCGCTGGAGTCGGCGCCGATCCGCTTCGCTTCCTGGATGGGCGGCGACCGCGACGGCAACCCCAACGTCACCGCTGCCGTCACGCGCGAGGTGCTGCTGCTGGCGCGCTGGATGGCCGCCGACTTGTACCTGCGCGACGTCGATCAACTGGCCGCCGAACTGTCGATGCAGCAAGCCAGCCCTGCGCTGATGGAAGCTGCGGGTGACAGCGCCGAGCCTTATCGCAGTGTCCTCAAACAACTGCGTGAGCGGCTTCGGGCCACGCGCAACTGGGCCCACGCATCACTGACCGTTACCCAGGTCGCGCCAGAAGACGTGCTGCACGAAAACCGCGAGCTGCTTGAGCCGCTGCAACTGTGTTTCGACTCGCTGCATGAGTGCGGCATGGGCGTTATCGCCGATGGCCCGTTGCTCGACTGTCTGCGTCGCGCGGTGACCTTCGGCCTGTTCCTGGTGAAGCTCGACGTGCGCCAGGATTCCACGCGGCACAGTTCGGCCATGAGCGAGATCACTGAATACCTCGGGCTCGGCCGCTATGACGAGTGGGATGAGCCGACCCGCATCGACTTCCTGCTGCGTGAACTGGACAACAAGCGCCCGCTGCTGCCCGCGTATTTCAGCCCTGAAGCGGACACCGCCGAGGTGCTGGCGACCTGCCGTGAGGTAGCGGCTGCGCCGGCGGCATCGCTGGGCTCCTACGTGATTTCCATGGCCGGCGCCGCCTCCGATGTACTCGCCGTTCAACTGTTATTGAAAGAAGCCGGACTGCAGCGACCCATGCGCGTGGTGCCGTTGTTCGAAACCCTCGCCGACCTGGACAACGCCGGCCCGGTGATCGAGCAGCTGTTGAGCATTCCTGCCTACCGTCGAAGCCTGGAAGGTCCGCAGGAAGTCATGATCGGCTACTCGGATTCGGCCAAAGACGCCGGCACCACCGCTGCGGCCTGGGCGCAGTACCGGGCGCAGGAAAAATTGGTGGAGATCTGCCGCGCCCAAGAGGTTGAGTTGCTGTTGTTCCACGGTCGCGGCGGCACGGTCGGTCGTGGCGGCGGCCCTGCACACGCGGCGATTCTGTCCCAGCCGCCGGGCTCGGTGGCGGGGCGTTTCCGTACCACCGAACAGGGCGAGATGATCCGCTTCAAGTTCGGCCTGCCGGACATCGCCGAGCAGAACCTCAACCTGTATCTGGCCGCAGTGCTGGAAGCCACGTTGCAACCGCCGCCCATGCCGCAACCCGCCTGGCGTCAGGTGATGGACGAGCTGGCGGCCGATGGCGTGAAAGCCTACCGTGCCGTGGTTCGGGAAGACCCGGAGTTTGTCGAGTACTTCCGTCAGGCCACGCCGGAACAGGAGCTGGGCCGCTTGCCACTGGGCAGCCGTCCGGCCAAGCGCCGTGAAGGCGGGGTCGAGAGCCTGCGCGCCATTCCGTGGATTTTCGCCTGGACCCAGACGCGCCTCATGCTGCCCGCCTGGCTGGGCTGGGAAAACGCATTGAGCAAGGCGCTGGAGCGCGGTCAGGGTGATCTGCTGGCTGAGATGCGTGAGCAATGGCCGTTCTTCCGCACCCGCATCGACATGCTGGAAATGGTGCTGGCCAAGGCTGACAGCGACATCGCCCAACTCTACGACGAACGTCTGGTGGAGCCAAAACTGTTGCATTTGGGGACGCATTTGCGCGGCCTATTGTCGCAGGCGTGTGACGTGGTGCTGGGTCTGACGGGCCAGTCCCGGCTGTTGGCCCACAGCCCGGAAACGCTGAAGTTCATCAGCCTGCGCAACACCTACCTCGACCCTCTTCAT
This sequence comes from Pseudomonas sp. KU26590, assembly GCF_026153515.1. NCBI lineage: Bacteria > Pseudomonadati > Pseudomonadota > Gammaproteobacteria > Pseudomonadales > Pseudomonadaceae > Pseudomonas > Pseudomonas sp. KU26590. Next base: position 5,380,670 of record NZ_CP110644.1, on the reverse strand, counting down.
TTATTGCAGGCGGAGTTGCTGGCGCGCTCCCGTCAGCAGGACGCAAGTCTGGAGAGTCCGCTGGTGCAGGCGCTGCTGGTGTCTGTCGCAGGTATCGCCGCCGGATTGCGCAACACCGGGTGACGGGCAGGCAACCCGGCCGAATGAACACGACCCTTTTCATTCGGCCGAACCTTGAGCGTCGTGAGCGGTGCGGCGTCACTCGGCTGCACGAGGTCTGACCCATGCGCGGATCGATGCCAAGCTACTGGTTTTTCGCGGGTTACTGCGACTTTCGCCGTCTTGTGCGGCATGAATCGGCTGTGTATCTTGATCAGCCTTTGGCCGTTGGGTCAGTAAAATTTTGCGATTGGCCCCATTTAGGCGAATCCGACGATATTTCTATAAAAATTTGAGGAGCACAACAATGCGCGTGATTCTGCTGGGAGCTCCCGGGGCCGGCAAAGGTACTCAGGCAAAGTTCATCACTGAGAAATTCAACATTCCGCAGATTTCCACCGGCGACATGCTGCGTGCTGCGGTCAAGGCCGGTACTGAACTGGGCCTGAAAGCCAAAAGCGTCATGGACAGCGGCGGCCTGGTGTCCGATGACCTGATCATCGGTCTGATCAAGGATCGCCTGTCCGAGCCTGACTGCGCTGGCGGTTGCCTGTTCGACGGCTTCCCGCGCACCATTCCTCAGGCTGAAGCCCTGAAGAAAGCCGGCCTGGCCATCGATCACGTCATCGAGATCAAGGTCGACGATGAAGAGATCGTCAAGCGCATCTCCGGTCGTCGCGTTCACGAAGGCTCCGGTCGCGTTTACCACACCCTTTACAACCCGCCAAAGGTTGAAGGCGTGGACGACGTCACCGGCGAGCCGCTGGTTCAGCGCAAGGACGACGTCGAAGCCACTGTTCGCCATCGCCTGTCGGTCTACCATTCCCAGACCAAGCCGCTGGTGGAGTTCTACACCAAGCTGCAGGCTCAGGACGGCACGCCAAAGTGCAGTCACATCGAAGGCGTGGGTACTGTCGAACAGATCACCGCCAAGGTGCTTGAAGCCCTGAGCTGATTCGCGTCTCAAGGCACTGAACAACGGCCCGCTTGCGGGTCGTTGTTGTTTATAATGCGGCACTTTTTTCGCACAACGATGGAAACCCCGATGACCACCTTGCTGGCCCTGGACACCGCCACTGAAGCCTGCTCAGTCGCTTTGCTGCACGACGGCAAAGTGCTGACTCACTACGAGGTGATCCCGCGCCTGCACGCGCAAAAACTCCTGCCGATGATCAAGGACCTGCTGGCCGAGGCGGGCATCGGCCTGTCGGCGCTGGATGCCATCGCCTTTGGGCGCGGGCCGGGCGCGTTCACCGGCGTGCGCATCGCCATTGGTGTGGTGCAGGGGCTGGCGTTCGGTCTCGATCGCCCGGTACTGCCAGTCTCCAACCTCGCGGCGCTGGCGCAACGGGCCTTTCGTGAGCAGGGCGCCACTCAGGTCGCGGCTGCCATCGACGCGCGCATGGACGAAGTCTATTGGGGTTGCTACCGCGAAGTGGCGGGGGAGATGAGGCTGGCGGGCGAAGAGGCGGTCATGCCGCCGGAGCTGGCAGCTTTACCGAGCGCTGCAACGGGCGATTGGTTCGGTGCGGGCACCGGCTGGGGTTATGCCGAGCGCATTGCGGCAAATGTCAGCGCCCAGGACGCTACGCTCTTGCCTCACGCGCTGGACCTGCTGACCCTCGGCACGTTCGCCTGGCACCGTGGCGAAGCCATCGTCGCCGATGACGCCCAACCGGTTTACTTGCGCGACAAAGTTGCCACGCCAAAAGCGCGCTGAGGATCGACCCTATATTCCGCCACTTCGCAAATCTGTAATTGGATGGACTCGCCCAGGCCGAGGCGTCAATGCGCCACGGTGGCAGTCTAAACAGCCAACGACAGCGAGGGCGAGTCCATGAAAAAGCATACGACGGTTAATCAGTCTCTGTCTTCATCCGATCTCCCGGCATGCACCACCGTGGCGATTGATCTTGCCAAGCGGGTCTTTCAGATCGCTGGTGAAGATGCCTTGGGCCAGGTGCTCTATGAGGAGCGGATCAAGTCACGAGAAGCCTTCTACGCATTTTTGTGCAAGCTCGAACCGCACGTTATCGTTCTCATGGAAACCGGTCCGGGCGCTCAAGCCTGGGCGCGGCAGCTGCAAGATCAGGGCAATCTGGCACGCATACTTCCAGCCGGGCGCGTCGCTGATCATCGCAGCGGCGCCAAGAATGATCGCAACGATGCGCTCGCAATATTGCGCGCGGGCCGCGACAGCAGAATTTCGGCAGTGCCCATCAAAAGTGCCGCGGAGTTGGCCATGCAGGCATTGCACCGTATTCGCCAAGGTTACGTGCGTCGGCGCACAGCAGTGGGTAACCAGATGCGCGGTTTGCTGCTCGAGCACGGCGTCGCCATGGCGCAAGGCGAGGTGGCGATCAGCCAGAAAGTACCTCGGGTACTGGAAGACGCTACCCAGCCGTTGCCGGAGATGTTGCGCGAACTGATCGACGAGTTGCTGGGCGAATGGCGCCATTTGGGCGAGCGAGTCAGTGTATTGACCGGGCGTCTGGAGGTTGCTGCGAAACGGGACAAGACCGCCGTGCGGCTGATGACCATACGCGGTGTCGGGCCGATCATTGCCACCGCGATAGTAGCCAAGCAAACCCGGCCTGAGCGATTCGCTGACGCGCGCATGTTTGCGGCCTACTTCGGCCTGGTGCCCGATCAAAACAGCTCAGGAGAGCGGGTTCGCCTGGGTCGAATGACCAAGCGTGGTGATGGGTACATCCGCAGCCTGGCGATACAGGGTGCTCATGCAGTGTTGAGGCAGCTGCGGCACGACTCCGAGCAGCCGGATGACCGTCGGCTGTTGCAGTGGCTGAGCCGTCTGGGAAGCAAAAAAGCCGCCGTACGGCTGGCGAACCGCAACCTGCGCATCATCTGGTCGCTTTTACAGAATGATCAGACTTATCGTCGTGAGCCGTCCAATAGGCAGGCGGCGGCGATGAGTCACTGATCCAAAGCGTTCTGCCACCGGGGCGCAAAAGCGCTCCTGCCCCTGCTAGAAAACATTGACCCCAGGTAAGACCGTCGCGGATAGATGCCTTGGCTCCTACTGGCCCTTGAGGCCTGACTGTAATAGGCATACCGCGAGCTCAACCAATGTTGGCCAGAAGCCCAGAGCGGCTTCCTCGAACAGGCCTTATACATAGATGCAACCGGGTGGCGGTGTTGAAAAGCGGGTAGACAGTGGAGGCGAGTCCATACATAGGAGCCGGCTTGCTGGCGAACCTACGTCATCCGGCACTGCTGCAATGACGGGTTGAATTGTGTTCGCCAGCAATCCGGCTCCTACGAATGGCGGGTATCCCCAAGCCCAGTTACGCCTGATCTGCGACCCACGTCACACTGTTGATGACCGTTCAGCGATAAATCTGCATAAAATTCAGGCTGCTTTAAACAATTGGCAATAAGTGTGGTCTAGTTATCGTTCACATGTTTGCTTAACGGCTTGCTGTGAGATTAAATTGCCACCATCAGACGCCGAGTAAGCATGATGCGAGTCACCGGTCCCTCACCACGTTCGTACCCGATCAAGCGCAAGCCACGCAGGGACTCTGCGACGGTAGACGGCGCGTTCGAGGAAGTGAACGACGAGATCGAAGTGAATCCGCAAGTGGCGCGGCGCCAGACCGGTACCACGGCAAACGTGCCCGCGCGTCAGCAAGACATCATCTTCCCCCGTGCCATGAGCACCCGAGTCGCCCACGCGCTCAGCAGCTATCTGATGACCTCGACCTTCGTCGACTGGGACCTCGAAGTCTCCGGGCTCGACCTCCACGTTTGAACCTCGCCCACCCGCCTTACTACATCGGTTGCCCGTCCTGGAGCGAAAAAGCCTGGCGTGAGTCGCTGTACCCGCCGGATGCCCCAGACCTGGATTTACTCGGGTTGTACGCGCAGGTCTTCAACGCCGTCGAGGGCAACACCACGTTTTACGCCCGTCCCAAGCCTGAGATCGTTCAGCGCTGGGCGGACGCCTTGCCTGAGCATTTCCGCTTCAGCGCCAAAATCCCCCGTGACATCAGCCACGGCGGCGACCTGCGCGACCACTTGGGCGCGGTAGAGGATTTCCTGCAACTGCTGGCGCCACTGGGGTCTAGACTTCAACCGCTGTGGCTGCAGCTGTCGTCCAGTTTCGGCCCCCATCGGCTGAATGAGCTGGCTGCTTTCATTGATGCCCTGGAAGGGCGGCCGTTGGCGGTGGAAGTGCGCAACATGGCGTTTTTCACCAAGGGCGAGGACGAGCGTCAACTCAACCGCCTGTTGCTCGACCGAGGCGTGGAGCGTATCTGTCTCGATTCCCGGCCGTTGTTCAGTTCCGTCTCCACTGACCCAGCTGTGCTTCATGCGCAATCGAAGAAGCCCAAAGTGCCACCGCGTCCGGCGGCGCTGACGTCCTTTCCGCAGGTGCGCTTCATCGGCGGTCCGGATGAGGCGATCAACGAAGGCTTCATCGTGCAGTGGGCGGAAAAGGTGGCCGGCTGGATCGAAGAGGGGCGCACGCCTTCGGTATTTCTGCACACGCCTGACAACATCGCCTCGCCCCAGCTGGCCCGTCGTTTTCACCATCAACTGATGACGTTGTTGCCGGGGCTGCCCGATCTGCCGCAACTGGATCGCGGTCGGCAAGTGGAGCAACTCGGGCTGCTCTGAGGTCGACATAGGGTAGATTTTCCCTACGTCAGACGAGAACCTTCCTGCATGCGCGGCTCGACCTTCTTTCTTCTACTGGTTTTGATCAGCGCGGCGGTCGCGGTGTCGATCTGGCGTGGCTGGTTGCCTGTCGCTGAGCGCTGGAACCCGTGGGCCCCACTGAATGTGCGGGACGAGCCCAACCTCATTACGCCTTTCAAGCTCTGGCGATTGCAGGCCGATCCGGCGTTGTGCGAGGCCGCGCTGCAAACCTCGACCCTGCGCTACACGCACCAGGCCGACAGCGCCGCCGACGCCAAATGCCCGCTGACCAACACGCTGCGTATCCAGGGTGGCGACGTCGCGCTGAGCAGCAGTTTTCTGTCCAGTTGCCGCCTGGCCGTGGCGTACGCGCTGTTCGATATCCATCAGTTGCAGCCGGCGGCCCAGGCGGTGTTCGGGCAAAAGGTCACGCAGGTCGATCACTTGGGCAGCTTCGCCTGTCGCAACATCTACAACCGCAGCGAAGGCCGCCTGAGCCAGCACGCTACTGCCAACGCGCTGGACATCGCCGGCTTTCGACTGGCAGACGGGCGCAGGATTTCGGTGCTCAAGGACTGGAAAGATGACAGCGACGAGGGGCGTTTTCTGAGATGGGTGAGGGATGGCGCCTGCCAGCAGTTCAACACGGTGCTGAGCCCGGACTACAACGCCGCGCACCGAAACCACTTTCATCTGGACATGGGACGCTGGCGGGTGTGTCGCTGAGGCGGGACAAACGCGGGATCAGTCTCAGGCAGCGATACGAAGATTCTGCAGCACAATCGGCCGCGCCCAGCCGTTATCGAAGGCCAGATGACGCTGCTGCTCGGTCATTTCATCGGCACTGAAAGGCGTTGCGGGCTTGTCTGCCAGGTCCCATTCGAACTCGGCAATTGGCAGGAACAGAGGGCGAGGCTGAGGACCCGGGCCTGGTTCAACGCTGTCATCGTAGGGGTTGAGGACGGTCGGGCGGACCCAGGTGTCATCGAATTTGAGGTTGCGTTGCTGCTCGATCATTTCCATCGCGGTGAAAGGCTTGGCGGGCTTGTCGGCCAGATCCCATTCGAATTCGGCGATGGGCAAAAACAGCGGCTCCGGCGGCGCGATTTCCTTGTCCTGAACCGGGCACTCACGTTGCTCGACGATCTTGCCCAGTGCGGTCGCTCCGGCAATCGGCTCGCCGGTCAGGTTGTCCGTTGTGGCGAGGGCGCTGTATTCCGGGGCGGCGCCAGCGTTGTCATCGACCTGCTGAGCCATCGCACGGGCAAACGCATCCTGCCAGAGCTGCGTGACGCCGCTCAGGGTTTGGGTATTGCGTACGCTGTAGTCGCCTGCGTACGTCAAATAGCCTATCGAGGAGGTTTGCTGAATGTCTGACATAAGCGCTCAGTACAGCCCGTGGGTCTGGCAAAATGCCGGATACTTTTGTTATCGGCAGATGTTGCCAATCATTAAGAATATTTGAGCGCGTAGAGACAATGACTGAGCAGCACGCGGGCAGCCGCATTCGGGTCGACAGCCTGACCCCCGACGGGCAGGAAACCGCAGCGCAGTGGGCGCTTCGGCTGGGTTTGCCGCTGGACGATGCAGACGCGGATTTCGCCCTGCAAGTGGCCGAAGACGGCCTGCAATTGCAGCAACTGGGTGACGACGCGCCGGGCCCGGTGCGCGTGGATTTCATCGAAGGCAAGGCGGCACATCGGCGTCTGTTTGGCGGCGGCAGCGGGCAGATGATCGCCAAGGCCGTGGGCATTCAGCCGGGCGTACGGCCTCGGGTGCTGGATGCCACGGCGGGGCTGGGCAAGGATGCGTTTGTACTGGCGAGTCTGGGGTGCGAAATAAGTCTGATCGAGCGCCAGCCGATCATCGCGGCGCTGCTCGAAGACGGTCTGGCGCGCGGGGCGAGGGATCTGGACGTGGGCGGGATCATCGCGCAGATGCACCTGTTGACCGGCAACTCCATCGAGCTGATCCGTCAGTGGGAAGGCGAGCCGCCCCAGGTCATTTACCTTGATCCGATGTTCCCACACCGGGAAAAGACCGCGCTGGTGAAGAAGGAAATGCGCCTGTTCCGCCCGCTGGTGGGTGACGACATGGACGCCCCGGCGTTGCTGGAAGCGGCGCTGGCGCTGGCGACTCATCGCGTCGTGGTGAAACGCCCGCGCAAGGCACCGAGCATCGAAGGCACCAAGCCGTCTTACGCGCTGGACGGCAAATCCAGCCGCTACGACATTTACCCGAAGAAGGCGTTGAAGAGCATGGGTTCATGACACTCATCCGGTAAACCTGAACCTGGCAACCGTCGGCGCAGTCCTCTGCTGTGCCGATGCCTGACAAGCCACCGTTTCAGGTGTGCGCTCATCGGCGATTGCCCTGACCAGAGCTGTAGCCGGAGATCACCGATGAGCACTTCCCCTTTGTCCGTAACGCCCTTGCCGTTCGAGCCTCAGTTTGAGCAGATACCCGATGATGAGGCTCAGACGAGCAAAGAGCTGGCTGAGACCATGCACAGCATTCTGGAAACCACCTACAAGGATGGCGGTCACGCCATACGCAGCGTGCATGCCAAGGCCCATGGTTTGCTGCACGGGCAGATCCATATTCTGGATGGCCTGCCCGCTGAGTTGGCGCAGGGCGTCTTCGCGCATCCCGGCACGCTGGACGTGAGGATGCGCTTTTCAACCAATCCGGGTGACCTGCTGGACGACAAGGTGTCAACGCCGCGCGGGCTGGCCATCAAGCTGGTCGGCGTGCAGGGCGCGCGCCTGCACGGCAGCGAAGGTCAGGTCACCCAGGACTTCGTCATGCAGAATGTCAAAGCGTTTGGTGCAGCCACGCCCAAGGACTTCCTCAAGACCCTGAAGCTGCTTGCCAAAACCACCGACAAAGCACCCGGCATGAAGAAAGCGCTGTCGGCATTGTTTCGAGGTCTGGAGTCGACGGTTGAAGCCATGGGCGGTGAGAGTGGCACGCTCAAGTCACTGGGCGGGCACCCGATGACCCATTTACTGGGTGAAACCTATAACAGCGTCGTGCCGTTTCTCTATGGCTGCTATTACGCCAAGCTGAGCCTGGTGCCTGTTTCCCCCGAACTCACTGCGTTGACCGATCAGAAGGTGGACCTGAATGGCCATCCCGACGGTTTGCGTGAAGCGGTACGCAGTCACTTCGCGAGCAAGGGAGGGGTGTGGGACGTGCGTATCCAGCTGGCGACCGACCTTGAAAAAATGCCGATTGAAGATGCTTCTGTGGAATGGTCCGAGGAGCTGAGCCCTTTCGTGACCGTGGCCCGTATCGAAGTGCCACCCCAAGACAGCTGGTCAGAAGAACGCCAGCAAGAAATCGACGACGGCATGGCCTTCAGCCCCTGGCACGGCGTGGTTGAGCACCGTCCACTGGGCGGCGTCATGCGGGTGCGCAAGCCGTCCTATGAGCTGTCTTCAGGCTTCCGCGCCAGCCACAACGGCTGCCCGATGCACGAGCCTCGCTGATTGATCGCAAGCCAGTCCTACGGGTACGCGCGGTGTTGTAGGACCGGCTTCAGCCGGGAAGAGGCCGGTGGGATCATCATCAGATTTGTGGTGTGGCGTCTGGCGCTTTCCCGGCTAAAGCCGGTCCCACAATATAGTCCGGCGCCAGTATCCATGGATGCACGCGGTGTTGTAGGACCGGCTTCAGCCGGGAAGAGGCCCGCGTGCGCACCATCAATTCCTAATTGTGACGCCTGACGCCTTCCCGGCTAAAGCCGGTCCCACAATACTGGCCGGCGCCGATCTCTATGGATGCACGCGATGCTTTCAGTGGGACCGGCTTCAGCCGGGAAGAGGCCGGTGTGATCACCATCATTTCTACAGCCCTAAACCCGATACGCCTTCAAGAACAGCGTTACCACTTCACTGGCATGATGGTCGGCAGTCTGCTCGTCCGCTATTTCCCCGGTGCCGATGAGAAGCCTGAAATGGTGCACGCCCTTGATCAAACTCAAAAAATGCCCCGCCGCATCAAGGGGCGATTCAAAATGCAGCCCGTTTTTACCGCTCAGCTTACCCAAAAACCGCTCCAGTTCGTGCAGGACCCGTTGCGGTCCTGCTTCGAAGAACACCTGAGTCAGCGATGCTCCCTGCGGTCCCAAGGTGATGATCAAACGGTTCAGGTCGATGGACTCGGGGCTGTTGATCAGCGTCTGAAACCCTCTGGCAATATCCAGTAATACCTTTTCAACGTGCTCATCAACCGGCACGTCCACGAATAACTCGGGGACCTGCTCCTCGCAGCGAGCGACCACCGCACAGGAAAATAACGTCTCCTTATCGGTGAAGTGGCTGTAGACCGTGAGCTTTGAAACCCCGGCTTCAGCGGCAACGGCATCCATGCTGGTGTTGGCGTAACCGTTGCGGATGAACAGGTTTTTGGCCGCTTCAAGAATGGCCTGTCGCTTGGCCAGATCCTTGGGGCGGCCGGGGCCGGGGCCGGTGGGGGAGCTTGACTTCACAACGCGCCGAACACTTTTTTCGCCAGACCGGTAGCCGCCGCTGCCGGGTTGGCGCGGATGGTTTCTTCCTGTTTGGCGATCATTTCGAACAAGCCGTTCAACGCCTTCTCGGTGACGTAGCCTTCGATATTGGAGCTCTTCGCGTCCAGCACGCCCAGGGTCGCGGCCTGACCGGCGAAAGCGTTGTATTTCTGCGCCAGGCCGACCTTGTCAGTGGCCTGTTTGATGATAGGCAGGAACTTGGCGCGGATCTGTTCGCGGCTGGACGTGCTCAGGTACTGGGTGGCGGAGTCCTTGCCGCCGCTGAGGATGGCCTTGGCGTCCGACACGCTCATCTTTTTCACGGCATCGACCAGCAACGTCTGCGCCTGGGGCATCGCCGCTTCCGCCGCCTGGTTCATGCTGGTTTCCAGCTGATCGACCTGCGCGCCCATGCCGAACTGCTTCATCTTCTTGGCGACCTTGCCCAGGTTGCCGGGCAGTTCGATACGCACATCCTTGTTGTTGCTGAAGCCACCCGGTACGCCCAGTTGCTTGACCGCGACTTGGGCGCCTTGGGTGAGGGCATCCTTCAGCCCGCCGGTGGCGTCCGATTGCGACAGATCATTGAGCGACAGCGCGAAAGCACTGGCCGATAACAGCAGGCCGGCGCATATACCAGTGAACGAGAGGGAGCGACGCAACATGGGTAATGTCCTTTTCAGCGGTCTGTGATGCACGGCCGATTAACGGGCCGGGCTCAAACGAATTTTGACGGGCGGTTTTTCGTCCAGCGTCAGGTCTACCGTGTAACGCTCGGTGCTGATCATCAGCAGCTTGCCGTCCACTTCAATGCGCGCGCTGACCGAGTAAGTGTGACCCGGCTGGACCTGCTTCTGATCGTAGGTCAGGTGAAACGGCAGATGCACCTGGCCTTTGATCGGGCCGTTCTGGCTGGCGAGGATCTGCGCGGGCGCGTCTGCCAGCGTCACGTCCTGCAGCGTGACCTTCAGCGTAGCCGTCGGTGGAAGCGCCATGCGCTGCAAGTAAAACACCTCGCCATCCACCGAGCCCGGCAAGTTGTCCGGCGCATGGGCGCAAGCGGCCAGCACGGTGGTCATGAGGGTGAGCAGGATGTGTTTCATGTGATGCTCCTTGTCAGTTGAAACGTTTGAGGGGCGGCTTGGGGCAACCAAAGCGCTACGTTCTGGCACGGTCATCTGTGGGAGCCGGCTTGCTGGCGAACGCGGTGGGTCAGGCCCATGAGTGGCGGCTGACACACCCGGTTCGCCAGCAAGCCGGCTCCCACAAGTGCGTTATCGCTAGGCGATCGGCGCGTCCCCAATGACTTCATCACTGCGATGCAACGCCACCTGGCGGATCGACAGCCTGATTTCCGCTGGCAATACGCGCTTGGCGGCGCCTTCCGCCAGATCCCCCAACATATCGTGATAGCTCAATTTGCCGGCGGCGTCGGTGCGCAATACACCCTGATCCAGCAGCGTCTGAATGAAATGCCGGAACAGGCTCTTGTCGAAAAACTCCGGCGCGTTCAGGCCGTGCAGGATCGACAGCCGCTGAGCCATCGTCGTGCACAACTCCTCAAGCCCTTCGGCGCTGAGCGTGTGCTGACCGCTGTTGAGCAGCAGGGAAATCGCCATGTAGAAACGCTGCAAGGTCTGGGCAATCGCCCGCGACAGTACCGTCAGCAGCACGAAAGCCCGCGAACTCGGCGCCGGGCGCAGGTACACGCCGTTCTCGAATCGCAACAAGCCCTGCTCAACAAACGCTGCCAGCCACTGATCGATGACCTCATCCAGGTCGTCCAGCGACCAGCGGATGAACAACTCCGATTGCAGGTACGGATACAACGCCCGCGTGTACCGGAGAATCTGCTCGCGGCTCATGCGCGACGAGCTCTGGAAGAAGCAGGCCAGCAACGAGGGCAGCGCGAAAATGTGCAGCACGTTGTTGCGGTAGTACGTCATCAGGACCGCATTTTGCTCGTCCAGATACAGAATCTTGCCCAGCGCATCGCTGAGTTCCGAGAGCAGGTTCATGCCTTTGACATGGGCGATCAGCGCCCGACCATCGCCGTCCGGCAGCGTGGTATGGGGCGAGTAGGGCACGGTGCGCAACAGCGTCAGGTACAGATCCAGCACCCGCGCCAGGGCTTGATCGTCCAGCGCGTGTTTCGCTGTCGACAGCAACGCCAGCGCCACCAGATTCACCGGATTGATCGCCGCTGCTTCGTTCAGGTGGCGGGCCACGCGTTCACCCAGACGGTGGGTGGTCTCATTGAGCCAGGCCGGTTTGAACACCGGGCCCAGCTCTTGGGTGCGCCAGTCCGGCTGCTCGTGGTCGAGAAACTCGGTCAGCTTGATCGGCTCACCGAAGTTGACCGAGACCTGGCCGAAGCGCTGCTTCAGCGCGCCGATGACTTTGAAGATGTCGAAGATCGACTCTTTCTTCTTGGCCGCACCGCGCAGTTCGCCCAGGTAAGTCCGGCCTTCCAGTACGCGTTCGTAGCCGATGTATACCGGCACGAACACGATGGGCATGCGCGAGTTGCGCAGGAAGCTGCGCAAGGTGATCGCCAGCATCCCGGTCTTCGGCTGCAACATGCGCCCGGTGCGCGAACGTCCGCCTTCGACGAAGTACTCCACCGGGAAGCCTTTGGTGAACAGCGTGTGCAGGTATTCGTTGAACACCGCGGTGTACAGCGGATTGCCCTTGAACGTGCGGCGCATGAAAAACGCGCCGCCGCGGCGCAGCAGGCCGCCGATCACCGGCATGTTGAGGTTGATGCCGGCGGCAATGTGCGGCGGGGTCAGGCCGTTGCGAAACAACAGGTACGACAGCAGCAGATAGTCGATGTGGCTGCGGTGGCATGGCACATAGATGATCTCGTTGCCCTGGGCGACGTTCTGCACGCCCTCCAGGTGACTGACCTTGATGCCGTCGTAAATCTTGTTCCAGAACCAGCTCAGCACCACTTCCAGAAAACGGATAGCAGTGTAGGTGTAGTCCGAGGCGATTTCGTTGCCGTAGTGCAGGGCTTTGTCCCGGGCCTTGGCTTCGGTGATTTTCTCCCGTGCGGCCTCGTCGAGAATGGCCTGCCTGACCAGCGGATCCGCCACCAGCCCTTTGACAATATGGCGACGGTGCGAAAGGTCCGGGCCGATCACGGAGGTCTTCAGGTTGCGGAAATGCACACGCAGCAGGCGTTGAGCCATGCGCACCGTGCGCTCGTAACCCTTGTTCTGATCGACCAGCTCACGCAGATGAACCGGCGCCGAGAACTGCACGCGAGTCTTGCGGCCCAGGATCAGAATGGTCACAAAGCGACGCAGACGCCCGGTCACCGCCCAGCTGTCGGCAAACAGCAGTTTCCACGGGCTGTCTTCCTTGTCCGGGGACTGGCCCCAGAACACGCTGACCGGAATGATTTGCGCGTCTTCGGTGGCGTTTTGCGTGACCGCGCTGACCAGACGTTCGAGGGTCGGTGGTGCGCCGCGTTTGTCGTGGCGCCCCAGCCAGTCAGGCTCGGGCGTCAGGTAGAAAAACGCGGCCGGCTCGGTCAGGTTGCCAACGGCCACTGAGAGTACGGGGCGCGGCAGACCGGCCTTGCGGCACTCGGTGTCGAGGACGGCGAGATCGCTCATCGAAGGGTTTTGCAGCGCATAGAAAACCGGGCGGCTGCGGTCGAGATTGAGGGTGAAAGACGACTGGTTGATTGTCTCCGAGCGCACCCACAGGTAAAGCAGGCGGCGCACGGTGCCGAATACAAGACGGCGAAACGGAGAACGGGTCATAGAGTTCTGCTGAGAGGGGCGACGCCCGCGAGGCCGCCAGTTTGCCGCATCTGACAGGGATGGGCAAAGCGGCGCGGGTGCCCGCCAGGATTACGTATCAGGACGTATGCCAGGTGATTTCTTCTTCACCATCAACGCTGATGCGAATCCATTGATCGGCTTCGGCGTCACTCTCTTCCTCGACCCAGGTCCCCGGCGCGCAACGCACTTCGACTTTCAACGCGGTGAAGGCGGCGCGGGCGCAGGCGATGTCGTCTTCCCACGGGGTTTTGTCGCTGTCCAGGCACAGGCTGTTCCACTTGCCGACGGCCTTGGGAATCCAGGTCACGGGCACGTCGCCCGCCCGGCATTTCCAGGTCTGGCCTTTCTGCGTCCAGTCGCTGCACGGGCCGATGTCGGCTGTGAGCCAGGCGGTGATCGCCTTGTGGTCGACGTCAGCGTCTTTCAGGTAAATCTCGATATCGGGTTGGCGCATGGATGCCTCTTGGTTGTTCTGAAAAATCCACTCGCGGATTCAGTCTGTTCAGGTGCTTGAAGCCGTCAATTCAGGACGAAATAATCGTAGCGCATGGACACCGTGACCTCGAACGGCTCGGCCTGCTCGATCACCTTCGCGCGGCGTTCGGCACTGGCGCGCCAGCCGTGGGGCGTCATGGCCAGCAGATTGGCGCGGGCCTGGCCGTCCACCAGCGTCAGGGTGAAGCGCAGGGTTTCGCTGTGCTGCAGGCTCATGCCTTCCGGCACCAGCGCAAGGTGCTTGTCATCGCTGTAGTCGCGGACTTCGTCGTACAGGCGTTGACGCAATTCCATCAGGTGGTCGTTGGTCGGCCCTACACGCATCAGGCCGCCGCCCGGCGACAGCAGACGCTTGGCCTCGGCCCAGTCCAGCGGGCTGAACACGCTGGCGATGAACTGCATGCTCGCATCCGGCAATGGCACGCGCGCCATGCTGGCGATCAACCAGGTGATCTTCGGATCACGCTTACAGGCGCGCTTCACCGCTTCCCGGGAGATGTCCAGCGCATAGCCGTCAGCGTCGGGCAGGCCCTGGGAAATTTGTGCGGTGTAATAACCCTCGCCGCAACCGATGTCGACCCAGTGCGCAGGGGCGCGCTCGGCGGCCAGTTCGGCCAGACGCTTGGCTACCGGGGCGTAATGCCCAGCGTTGAGGAAGTCGCGGCGCGCCTCGACCATGGCCTGATTGTCGCCGGGGTCGCGGCTGTTTTTATGCTGCACGGGCAGCAGGTTCAAGTAACCCTGACGGGCACGGTCGAAGCGGTGCCCGGCGGGGCACACGACACCGTTATCCGCTGAATCGAGCGGTGCGGAGCAGATCGGGCAAGTCAGCATCAGGCGAGCAACTTGACCAGGGTCTGGTAGTAGATCTCGGTCAGCACGTCGAGATCGCTGGCGAGGATGCGTTCGTTGACCTGATGGATCGTCGCATTGACCGGCCCCAGTTCGACCACTTGGGTGCCGAGGGTGGCGATGAAGCGACCGTCCGACGTGCCGCCGCTGGTCGACGCACGGGTGTCGCGACCGGTGACGTGTTTGATGCTCGCCGACACCGCGTCCAGCAGCGCGCCCGGTTCGGTGAGGAACGGCAGGCCGGACAGCGCCCATTCCACGTGCCAGTCCAGGTCGTGCTTGTCGAGAATAGCGGCCACGCGCTGCTTCAGGCCTTCGACGGTGGATTCGGTGGAGAAACGGAAATTGAACACCGCCACCAGATCACCCGGGATCACGTTGGTTGCGCCGGTGCCGGAATTCAGGTTGGAAATCTGGAAGCTGGTGGGCGGGAAGAAATCATTGCCGTTGTCCCAGTGCTCGGCGGCCAGCTCAGCCAGCGCAGGCGCTGCCAGATGAATGGGGTTCTTTGCCAGATGCGGGTAGGCGACGTGGCCCTGAATGCCTTTAACAGTGAGGGTGGCGCCCAGTGAACCGCGACGGCCGTTCTTGACCACATCGCCCACCAGCGTCGTGCTCGATGGCTCGCCGACGATGCACCAGTCGAGACGTTCCTTGCGCGCCGCCAGGCGCTCGACCACCGCTTTGGTGCCGTGGTGGGCCGGGCCTTCTTCGTCGCTGGTGATCAGGTAGGCGATCTTGCCCTTGTGGTTCGGGTGATCGGCCACGAAACGCTCGGTGGCGACGATCATCGACGCCAGGCTGCCTTTCATGTCCGCCGCGCCACGGCCGCAGAGCATGCCGTCTTCGTCGATCAGCGCGCTGAACGGATCGTTCTGCCAGGCCTGAACCGGGCCGGTCGGCACCACATCGGTATGACCGGCGAAGCACAACACCGGACCGTCCTGGCTGCCGTGGGTCCCCCAGAAGTTATCCACGTCCTGAATACGCATCGGCTCCAGGGCAAAACCGGCGTCGCTCAGGCGTTTCATCATCACGGCCTGGCAGTCGGCGTCCAGTGGCGTGACGGATGGGCGACGGATCAGGTCGCAGGCGAGTTGCAGCGTGGGCGAGAGGTCGGCTGGGGCTGTCATGAAAGGTCCGAGATATTGAGTGAAGACAAGGCGATAAACCGGCGAATAGCTTAAAGCAAAACGGCGACCCGAAGACCGCCGTTTAGTACAGCGCCCCAATGTTTCAGGCAGTAGCGGGTTCGTCTGCCGGTTTCGGTTTCGGCAGCGAAGACAGAAACGCCATGATCAGCGCCGCCAGATACGGCAGCGATTGCACCAGCAGCATCGTCACCCAGAAGCGCATGTCATTGCTCGGCAGACCCTGCACCAGACAGATCCCCAATGCAGCGCCCCACAGCATTAACATGATGAACAGCTCTTCGCGGGCCTCGGATATCGCCACCAGCAAGCCATGGCTTTCGGCGTTTTTCGGGGTGCGGAAGAACGGGATGCTGGTGGTGAAGAACCCGTACAGCACCGCTTTGGCAATGGTGTGAGACAGCGCCAGCCCCGCGAGGGCCGCATAGAACGCGTCCGTGAGGTTCACGCCAACGGCGCGACGGTACAGGAAGATGATCTTGCCGACCTTGAAGAAGAACAGCGCCAGCGGCGGAATCGCGAAAATCAGCAGCGGCGGATCAACACGGTTGGGCACGATGATCATCGCCGACGACCAGAGCAGTGCGCCGACCGTGAAGAAGATGTTCATGCCATCGGCCACCCACGGCAGCCAGCCCGCGAGGAAGTGATAACGCTGGCCGCGGGTCAGTTCGGTGTCCTTGCCGCGCAGCAGGCTGGCGGCGTGACGCTTGATGATCTGAATCGCGCCATAGGCCCAGCGGAATCGCTGCTTCTTGAAGTCGATGAAGGTGTCGGGCATCAGGCCCTTGCCGAAGCTATTGTGCGCGTAAGCTGCCGAATAGCCTTTTTCGAACACGCGAAGGCCCAGCTCGGCGTCTTCGCAGATGCACCAGTCCGCCCAGCCCAGTTCTTCCAGAACCGAGCGGCGGGTCATGGTCATGGTGCCGTGCTGAATGATCGCGTCGCGGTCGTTGCGGGTGACCATGCCGATGTAGAAGAAGCCTTTGTATTCCGAATAGCAGAGCTTTTTGAACGCACTTTCGTGCTGGTCGCGGTAGTCCTGCGGGGACTGCACTACGGCGATTTTTGGGTCGGCGAAGTGTGGGACCATGTGCTTGAGCCAGTTGCGGTCGACGCAGTAGTCCGAGTCGATCACGGCGATCACTTCGGCGTCCGGCGCCGTGTGCGGGATCAGGTAATTCAGGGCGCCGCCCTTGAACCCGGCCAGGGGGGCGACGTGGAAAAACTTGAAGCGCGGGCCGAGCATTTCGCAGTGGGCCTTGACCGGCTCCCACACGGCCGGGTCCTTGGTGTTGTTGTCGATCAGCAACACTTCGAAATCCGGGTAATCCAGTGCGGCCAGTGCGTTGAGGGTCTGTTTGACCATCTCCGGCGGCTCGTTGTAGCAGGGCACGTGAATTGACACTTTCGGTCTGTAGGCCGAATCCCCTTCTACGGGCAGGAATTCGCGGCGACGCTTGTGCGTCCACACCGCTTCGGCCAGTTCGTGGGCCTCGGTCAGCAGCACGATGAACACGCCGAACGCGCCCAGCGCCAGTAAAAATCCTACAAGCAGACTGAACCAGGTGCTGTATTGCTGGCTGTAGTCGTAGCCGATCCAGACCAGCACCGAGCCGCACAGGAAGGCGATAAAGGTCAGGAATGTCCGGCCACGTTGACGCAGCGCCGAGCCATCAATCAGCAGCAAGGCGAGGGCGAGCATTGCCAACACCGCCGAGCCGATCGCCAATACGCGCCACTGGGGGATCGCCACCACCGGGCCTTCGAAATTGAATTTCTGCTGGCGTGCAGCGTTGTAAACGCCCCAGTACGCGCCGACCGAGCCTTCGTCACTGGCTTTCCACGGCTGATCGAAGGCCTCGATCACGAAGTAGTTGAAGCCCTGACGGTTGAGCTTGTTAACCAGCGTGCGCAGGTAAACCGCCTGATCCGACTGAGTAGCGTCCGCACCGCCGCGCATGTGGCCATTGCTCGGCCAGCCAACCTCAGAGAGCAGCAGCGGTTTTTTCGGGAACATGCGTTTCAGTTCGCGGGCGCGGTCGAGCACGTACTGCCCGGCTTTATCCATCGGGATGTATTCCCAGTACGGCAGGATGTGCGCGGCGATCAGGTCAACGTGCTTGGCCAGTTCCGGGTACTTCTCCCAGATATGCCACTGCTCGGACGTGGTCACCGGGACTTTAACGGCGGCGCGCACGCGGTCGAGGGCGGCCATCAGGTCCTTGGGTTTGATCTCTTCGCGATACAGCGCTTCGTTGCCGACTACCACGCGAACGACGCTGCGCGAGGTGTTCGCCAGCTCGATCGCCGTGGTGATCTCGCGCTCGTTACGCTCAAGGTCCGGGCTGATCCAGATGCCCAGGGTCACCCGCAGGCCGAACTCCTCGGCCAGCTTGGGAATGTCCTTGAGGGTGCCATCCACCGAGTAGATACGGATGTTGTCCGTCTGCTTGCTCATCAGCTCCAGGTCCTGACGCATTTCTTCGTCGGACGGGTAGAGATCCTTCTGTGGGTTCTGCCCCAGCCGGAAAGGCGAATAGGAGAAACCGGAGATCTGCTCAGGCCAGTTGGGGGCTGAGACGGGGCGGTTAATCAGCGCCCAGAAGCCAGTGAACAGCGCAGCAATCGCCACGACGACAACGAGGTTGAGTCCAAATTTACGCGATGACATAGATGCTTCAGGTTCCAAGAGGGGAACGGGGAGGAGTGACAGGGTACAGCGGGCCGAAACTTTGGCAACCGACAAGTGTTGAAGTTCTGTTCGGTCACCCATGTAGGGCGTTAACTGTGCTCTGCGGGTATGCCGGGAAAGAGGTGACTTTCAGACCAAACGCCTGCAACTCAGCGCTTTGCGAATCGCCGTCAGGGCCTATAATGCGCGCCGGTTTTTTGGGGTATTGGTCATGAGCACAGAAGATCCGCGTTTCGCTGGCGTCGCCCGCCTGTACGGCATCGAGGGCCTGGAACGCCTGCGCGCGGCCCACGTGGCGGTGGTCGGCATCGGCGGCGTGGGTTCCTGGGCGGCAGAAGCCATGGCGCGCTGTGGCGTGGGCGAGATTTCCCTGTTTGATCTGGACGACGTGTGCGTCAGCAACAGCAACCGCCAGTTGCACGCCCTGAGCAGCACCGTTGGCCGCGCCAAGGTCGACGTCATGGCCGACCGCCTGCGTGAGATCAACCCTGATTGCGTCGTCCATGCCGTCGCTGATTTCGTCACCCGCGAAACCATGGCCGAATACATCACCCCTGAAATGGACTGCGTGCTCGATTGCATCGACAGCGTCAACGCCAAGGCCGCGTTGATCGCCTGGTGCAAACGCCGCAAGATCCAGATCATCACCACCGGCGGTGCGGGTGGGCAGATCGACCCGACCCTGATTCAGGTCTGCGACCTCAACCGCACGTTCAACGACCCGCTGGCATCCAAGGTGCGTTCGACCCTGCGCCGCGACTACGGCTTTTCCCGCACGGTCACTCGCCATTACAGCGTGCCGTGCGTGTTCTCCACCGAGCAACTGCGCTATCCCAAACCCGACGGCAGTATTTGCCTGCAGAAAAGCTTTGTCGGGGATGGCGTGAAGCTGGACTGCGCGGGCGGTTTTGGCGCGGTGATGATGGTCACCGCCACCTTCGGTATGGTTGCCGCGACCAAGGCGGTGGACAAAATCGTCGCCGGCGTGCGACGGCCGTCGGAGCGGGCCAAAGCACAGCCAACGGACTGACGGCGGAGGGTGTGGGAGCATGCTTGCTGACGAAGACGGCATTTCAACGGCTGAACATTTAGCGGAGGTGCCGGCCTCTTCGCGGGCAAGCGCGCTCCTACAGTTCGGTCAGGGTCTAACCCAGAGATCGATTCAGCCGCAAACCCTGTAGGAGCGCGCTTGCCCGCGAATGCGATCTGCCAGTGCAATCAATCCCGACAGGCCCACCCCGTTCGCGAGCAAGATCGCTCCTACACGGGCTCTCGGCAACGCACACAATCTTCGGGCTACGCAAAATCCGTAGGAGCCGGCTTGCTGGCGAACGCGTTGGATCTGAAAAGAACATGTCGACTGACACATCGCCTTGGTGAGCAAGCTCCCACAGGTCTTGCGTTTGCTGCGTGACAGCGCGGCGTCTGGACGACGGAGAATTGCCTACGCCGCGATCTGCCGCATCTTCTGCAACACCGCATTCAACCCATTGCTGCGGGATGGCGACAGCTGACGACTCAGTCCCAGCTGCGTAAACCACTCAACCAGATCGACCTGCTGCAGCGCTTGTGCAGACAAGCCATTGACCCGCGCCAGCAGCAACGCCACCAGGCCACGAATCAACCGCGCGTCGCTGGCGGCGCGGAACTGCCAGTGCCCGTCGATTACATCGCCGACCAGCCACACCTTGCTCTCGCAGCCGTCAACCAAGTGCTCATCGTTTTTTTCGTCGTCGCTCATCGGGGCCAGGCGCTCGCCCCATTGCATCAACAATCGTGCGCGCTGCTCCCAGCTCAATGAAACGTTGAAGGTCTCCAGCGCGGCGTGTGCATCGCTCGGCAGGCTCATCGCAACAACTCCAATGCCTGATCCAGTGCGGTGAAAAATCGTTCAAGGTCTTGGGAATCGTTGTACAGCCCCAGCGACACGCGAATCGCGCCGGAGAGTCCCAAGCCATTGATCAACGGGATGGCGCAATGGTGACCGGCGCGAACAGCGACGCCTTGCTCAGTCAGCAGGTGAGCAAGATCGGCGTTGTGCACGCCCTCTACGACAAAGCTCACCAGCGCCACATGGGGATCGCCCAGCACCTGCACGCCGTCGCGCAGCATCAGCCCGGCGCGCAGCCGCTCATGCAGGCGCGCTTCGTATTCGGCGACGGCGGATTGATTAAGGCCGTTGAGATAATCCAGCGTCGCGCCAAGGCCGATCACTGCGCTGATGGGTGGCGTGCCCGCCTCGAAGCCCAGGGGCGCAGGGCGAAACGTTGCCGTCTGGTAGTCGGTCTGCAGGACCATTTCGCCGCCGAACTGCCAGTGACGCAGCTGCGCCAGCGCTTCATGTCGCCCAAACAACACGCCCACGCCATCCGGGCCATAGAGCTTATGGCTGGAAAACACATAGAAGTCGCAGCCGATGTCCTGCACATCGTGTCGGCCATGGACGACGCCCTGGGCGCCATCGATCACCGTCAGCGCGCCCTGTGCCCGAGCGAGCGCGACAAGTTGCCCAACCGGCTGCCAGGTGCCGAGCACGTTGGACAACTGACTGACCGCCAGCAAACGGGTGCGTGGAGTGATCAGCCCGGCGGCGGCCTCCACATCGACCACCCCGGCGTCGGTAATGGGCAACACCACCAGCTTCAGGTCGCGACGCAGGGCCAGTTGCTGCCAGGGCAACAGATTGGCGTGATGCTCCAGCGCGCTGATGACAATCTCGTCGCCGGACTGAAACACGTGCTCCAGGCCATAAGCGAGCAGGTTGAAGGCGGACGTGGCGCCGTGGGTGAAAACGATCTGCCCCGACGCCCCGGCATTCAGCCATTCGCCGGCCTTGCGCCGGGTGTCCTCGAAAGCCTGGGTCGCCATGGCGCCCGGCAGATGCTGAGCGCGATGCACATTCGCCGCGCCATTGGCGTAGTAATGCACCGTGGCGTCGATCAGGGCGTGGGGTTTTTGTGCGGTAGCGGCGCTGTCCAGATAGGTCTGGCCTTGCCGTTGCAGGGCGTCGATGGCCGGAAAGTCAGCGCGCCAGGGAGAAATGAGGGGCATGTCAGTCACGCTCGTTGGGGCGGGTTCGGTCCCCGGGGGACACCGAACCCGCACGCAGCATCGATCAGTTGTGAGCGTGCAGCGCTTCGTTCAGCTCGATGGCCGACTTGTGGGATTTGCACTCCACCGCGCCGGTCTGCGAGTTGCGACGGAACAGCAGGTCCGGTTGACCGGCCAGCTCACGGGCCTTGACGACCTTGACCAGCTCGTTTTTGTCGTCCAGCAGTGCCACTTTGGTGCCAGCGGTAACGTACAGACCGGCTTCAACGGTATTACGGTCGCCCAGCGGAATGCCGATACCGGCGTTCGCGCCGATCAGGCAGCCTTCGCCGACCTTGATCACCATGTTGCCGCCGCCCGACAGGGTGCCCATGGTCGAGCAACCGCCGCCCAGGTCCGAACCCTTGCCGACGAACACACCCGCCGACACGCGACCTTCGATCATGCCCGGGCCTTCGGTGCCGCCGTTGAAGTTGACGAAACCTTCGTGCATCACGGTGGTGCCTTCGCCGATGTAGGCGCCCAGGCGCACGCGCGCGGTGTCAGCGATGCGCACACCGGCCGGCACGACGTAGTCGGTCATTTTCGGGAATTTGTCCACCGAGAAGACTTCCAGCAGATGGCCTTTCAGGCGGGCTTCCAGCTGACGCTCGGCCAGCTCGCCCAAGTCGATGGCGCCCTGGCTGGTCCACGCGACGTTCGGCAGCAGCGGAAACACGCCGGCCAGGCTCAAGCCGTGGGGCTTGACCAGACGATGGGACAGCAGATGCAACTTGAGGTAAGCCTCGGGGGTGGAGGTCAGCGCGGTGTCGTCAGCCAGCAGCGTGGCAACCAGGGGGTTGTGGCTCTCGGCGAGTCGGGTCAGCAGCGCGGCCTGGGTGTCGTCGATGCCTTTGAGGGCATTGGCCAGACGCGAGGACAGATCGGTGTTGAAGGCGATGGCCTGATTGCCACCGGTGTAGCCCAGGATCGGTGCGACGGCGGCGACGATTTCAGCCGACGGGTTGAGCAGTGGCAGGGCGTAGAAAACTTCCAGCCAGGTGCCTTTACGGTTTTGTGTGCCAAGGCCAAAGGCCAGGCTGAACAGAGAAGTGGACATGCAGATACCTCGTTATTTAGGGCTATCTCAATCAGGCGATAGCCGCAGCGTACAGTTCGGGTTTGAAGCCAATCAGGGTTTTGTCGCCAAGATCCAGCACCGGGCGTTTGATCATCGAGGGCTGAGCAAGCATCAGCTCAATGGCCTTTTCCTGATCGAGGTCGGCTTTCTGCGCCTCGTCCAGTTTCCGAAAGGTCGTGCCGGCGCGGTTGAGTACCGTCTGCCAGCCATGCTCGTTGCACCAACGGGTCAGGTGGTCGCGATCGATGCCCTGGGTCTTGTAGTCGTGGAAATCGTAATTCACCGATTTTTCGTCGAGCCAGGTGCGCGCCTTCTTCATTGTGTCGCATGCCTTTATCCCAAACAGGTGCAACGTGTGGGTTTCCTTGGCCATGGGCCTGCTCCTTTCGGGACGGTTGAAAAAAACGGTGGAGGATTATGCCACGTACACGCCGGGTAAGCGCGGCGGGCCGACGCTTTGTCTATTTGACCCGGGTTTACGCGCCATGTCTGGGGGCGACGGCGGTTGGCCACTCATGATGTATCAGGAACCCATGACCGTTACAGGCATTAAGATGGGCACTTTGCAGGACGCATCGAGTCTGTTGCCGATGTCAGTCATGAGTCAAAGCCTGGGGAAACACGCCATGCAAACAGCCTATACCGTCCTCATCCTATTGACGCTGGTAGGTGTCTCGCGATTGCTGGCCCGGGTGATTCCGCTGCCGTTGCCGCTGGTGCAGATCGCCGCTGGCGCCTTGCTCGCCTGGCCGACGCTAGGCCTGCACGTGGGGCTCGATCCTGAGCTGTTCCTGTTTCTGTTCCTGCCGCCGTTGCTGTTTTCCGATGGCTGGCGGATGCCCAAGCGCGACCTCTGGCGCTATCGCTGGGCGATCTTGACCCTCGCGGTCGGACTGGTGGTTTTCACCGTAATCGGCGCCGGCTACTTCATTCACTGGCTGCTACCTTCCATTCCCTTGCCCGTCGCCTTTGCGTTGGCGGCAGTGTTGTCGCCGACCGACGCCGTGGCGGTTTCGGCCATTGCCCAGGACCGGCTGCCCGTGCCGATCATGCGCATGCTGCAGGGCGAGGCGCTGATGAATGACGCGACCGGCCTCGTCACCTTCAAATTTGCCCTCGCAGCCGCCATCACCGGGGTGTTCTCCCTGACCGATGCCAGTCTGAATTTCGTGCTGGTTGCCTGCGGCGGTCTGGCCGTGGGCGTCGCGCTCAGCTGGGTGGTGGGGCGTTTGCGCAGCTGGATGATCACCCGGGGCTGGGATGACCCGGCGACCCACGTGGTGTTCATGTTGCTGCTGCCGTTTGCGGCTTACGTCTTGGCCGAGCGGCTTGAGTTGTCCGGAATTCTCTCGGCGGTGGCGGCGGGGATGATGCAAAGCTGGGTCGATCTGCTGCCCCGCCAGACCAGCACCCGGTTGCTTAATCGAAGCGTGTGGACCTTGTTGGAGTTTGCCTTCAACGGCCTGATTTTCCTGCTGCTGGGTTTACAACTGCCGGACATCATCACCGCCGTCACCCATCACGAAGCGACCCTGTGGCCGACCCTGTTGTGGCGCTGCCTCGATGTGCTGGCGATCTTCGTCGTGTTGGCGGTGTTGCGTTACATCTGGGTGCAAAGTGTCTGGCGGCTGATGATCCAGATTCGGCGCTGGCGCGGCAGGGGCGACGGAACCCTTGATCTGTCCACCCGTTCGTCATTGCTGCTGACCGTAGGCGGGGTGCGCGGTGCGGTCACGCTGGCAGGCACATTGTCGGTGCCGCTGCTGATCAGCGCGGGCGTCGACTTTCCCGAGCGTGACTTGCTGATTTTCATCGCTGCGGGGGTCATCCTGCTGTCGCTGGTGTCGGCGAGCATTGGCTTGCCGTTGCTCTTGCGTGGGCAGGTCAGTGAGCCAGACCTGCGCATGAAGCGCGAAGTGAGGGACGCCTGGAAGCGCACGGCGCAGGCGGCGATTCAGACGTTGGAGAACGAAGCGATCCCGGCAGCGACGGATTCGCCCGATGCCGCGCAGGCGGTGCTCGCCATGGAAGTGAAGGCGCGGATCATGTCCGAATACCGCCATCGTCTGGATATCTTCAATGACACCGCCGAGGCGCAGGCGCTGGCGTTTCAGATGGACCAGCTGGAGAGACGCATGCGCCTCAACGCCCTGCGCGCCCAGCGCCTGGCGCTGTACAGCCTGCACCGTCATCACCAGATCGGCGATGACGTGCTGCGCATGGTGCTGGCGGAACTGGATCTCAATGAAGCCAACCTTGGTTTGGCGCACTGAGGCTGGAGGCTGGCCTCAGCGAGCCAGCTCTCAGCGGCTGGTTACAAAATCCCGGATGCGCTGCGCCGCTTCGATGCACTCGGCCAGCGGTGCAACCAGTGCCATGCGCACGCGGCCGGCGCCGGGATTGAAGCCGTCGACATCGCGGGACAGGTACGAACCGGGCACCACGGTCACGTGTTCGGTGACGAACAAATCCCGGCAGAACTTCGCGTCATCAGTCCCGACGCTGGGCCACAGATAGAAACCGCCATCCGGGTGTTGCACGTCCATGACCGGGCTGAGGATTTCCAGCACGGCGTCAAACTTTTCCCGGTACAGCGTGCGGTTGGCGCGCACGTGTTCCTCGTCGCTCCAGGCCGCGATGCTCGCCAGTTGCGTCTGCACCGGCATCGCGCAGCCATGGTAGGTCCGATAGAGCAGAAACGCCTTGAGAATCTCGGCATCGCCCGCGACAAAACCCGAACGCAGCCCCGGGAGGTTCGAGCGCTTGGACAGGCTATGGAACACCACGCAGCGCTTGAAATCCTGCCGCCCGAGTTCCGCGCACGCGCTGAGCAGACCGGCCGGCGGAGTGGCTTCGTCGAAATACAGCTCGCTGTAGCACTCGTCGGCCGCGATCACGAAATCGTGCTTGTCGGCCAGGGCAATGAGCTTCTTCAGGGTTTCCAGCGGGATCAGCGCACCGGTCGGGTTGCCCGGCGAGCACAGAAACAGAATCTGGCAGCGGTCCCAGACGTCAGCGCTGACCGCGTCGAAATCCGGATTGAAACCGTGCTCGGCCAGGCACGGCAGGTAGTGCGGTGTGGCGCCGGCCAGAAACGCCGCGCCTTCGTAGATTTGGTAGAACGGGTTGGGGCTGATCACCAGGCCGTTGTCAGCGCGATTGACGACCGTCTGGGTAAAGGCAAACAGCGCCTCGCGGGTGCCGTTGACCGGCAACACATGTTTGGTTGCATCCAGCCAGCCGGCCGGCACGCTGAAACGGCGCTCGCACCATTTTGCGATGGCTTCACGCAGCGCAGGAATCCCGGCCGTGGTCGGGTAGACCGCCATCTGATCGAGGTTGTCCGCCAGCGCCTTGGCGACGAATTCCGGCGATTTGTGCTTGGGTTCGCCGATCGACAGGGCGATCGGACGTTTGTCTGGATTCGGCGTGACAGCACCGAGCAACGCGCGAAGTTTCTCGAAAGGGTAGGGCTGAAGCTGCAGCAGGGCGTTATTCATGTCGAATCGTTCTCAAGGCTGGGCGCACGCACTCGTGGTCACGATGTGGCTGGGCGCCGTGGAATCAAGTCGTTAAGTCGTGCCGTCCTGGCGGTTTCAGATGCTGATGCGCATTTCGCTGCCGGGCTCCGGGTTGACGCTGAGCTGCTCGACGATTTCATCCTGCAGGCGTCGGCACAGTTGCGGATCGGACAGCGGCTGGTGGTTTTCATCGGTCAGGAAGAACACGTCTTCCACGCGCTCGCCCAGCGTGGCGATCTTGGCGTTCTGCAATGACAGATCGAACTCCAGGAAGATCTTGCCCAGTCGAGCCAGCAGCCCGGGGCGATCCGGCGCACTGAGCTCCAGCACCGTGACCGGCCGCTGTGCGTCGTTGGAAATGGTCACCACGGGTGCAAAGGCAAAGTGCTTGAGCTGGCGCGGTACCCGGCGTTTGATGATCGTCGGGTAATCGTCGGGGTTGCGCAGCGCTTCGGTCAGGCCTTCGCGAATGGCCTTGATCCGCTCCGGATTTTCGCCGATCGAACCGCCTTCACTGTCGAGCACAATGTAGGTGTCGAGGGTGAACTGGCTGGTGGAGGTGATCACCCGGGCGTCGTGAATGTTCAGGTTCAGCTGGTCCATCGCCGCCACGGTCACGGCGAAAAAGTCATGCTGGTCGGGCGCATAAATGAAGATCTGCGTGCCGCCTTCGAACTCGCGCTGGGTGGTTTCCTTGATCAGCACCAACGGGCCGCCGTCGGCTGGTTGCTGCAAAATCGCATCGCTGTGCCAGGCCACGTCGCCTGCGGTGTGACGCAGGAAATAATCATCACCCAGCTGCGACCACAATTGCTCGACGTCATCGGGGTCGGTGCCGCTGCGCACCAGGATGTCCAGCGCAGCGGTCTGCGTGCGCCGGATTTGCTCTTCGCGGTCGACCGGGTTCTCCAGCCCACGCTTGAGCGCGCGCTTGGTCTCGGTGTACAGCTGGCGCAACAGGCTGGCGCGCCAGGAGTTCCACAGCGTCGGGTTGGTTGCGTTGATGTCGGCGATGGTCAGCACGTAGAGGTAGTCCAGATGCACTTCATCGCCAACGAACTGGGCGAAGTCGTGAATCACCTGCGGGTCGGACAAGTCCTTGCGCTGGGCAGTGGTCGACATGACCAGATGGTTCTGCACCAGCCAGACAATCAGCTGAGTGTCCCAGTGGGGCAGGTGATGGCGAATGCCAAACGCTTCGGCATCGATCGCGCCCAGTTCCGAGTGATCGCCGCCGCGGCCCTTGCCGATGTCGTGATACAGCCCG
The DNA here is from genome assembly GCF_026153515.1 of Pseudomonas sp. KU26590. NCBI lineage: Bacteria > Pseudomonadati > Pseudomonadota > Gammaproteobacteria > Pseudomonadales > Pseudomonadaceae > Pseudomonas > Pseudomonas sp. KU26590. The sequence goes on along the minus strand of NZ_CP110644.1, from coordinate 5,353,450 downwards.
GCCAGATAAATAAGCTCCGGCTTGGGCAGTCTGGCCATGAGCTTGCTGGCCAGCGGGAATTTCTCTGACACCTGCGTGTATTGCAGCTTACGCAGGTGCTTGATCAGGTTCAGGGTATGGGCGTCGACCGTGTAGATATGGAACAGGTCGTGCTGCATCTGCCCGACGATGTGGCCGAACTCCGGCAGGTACAGCCCGAGAATGCCGTAACGGTTCATCCGCCGCAGATTGCGATGGATGCCGATTTCGCACTTGAACAGCTCGATGAACAGGCTGGTGTTGCGGATATCGTTGCGGAAATCGTCGTTGATCAGGTAGCGGTGCTCGCGCAGCAGGCGAATGGTGTCGGCCCGCACGCCCTTTATTTCCGGGCGCTGCGCCATCAGCACGAAGATCTCGATCATCGCGAAAGGCGTGCGCTTGAAGACGTTCGGATGGGTCGCTTCGATGTAGCCGTCGTGCAACTGGAAACGCGAGTTGATCGTCTCGGTGACCGTGCCTTCGTCGTCCGCGAGGATGACTTCTTCGAAGTGCTGGATGATCAGGTCGCTGAGCTGCGCGATGCTCATGACCACCCGGTAGTACTTCTTCATGAAGCGCTCGATGGCCAGTTTGGCGTCGCTGTCCTCGTAACCCAGCAGGCGCGCGATGCTGGTCTGGTAATCGAAGAGCAGACGGTCTTCGGAACGCCCGGCGAGCATGTGCAGCGCGTAACGGACCTTCCAGAGAAATTCCTGGGAGGACGCCAGCAGCGCGTTTTCACTCTCCAGCAGGAAACCTTCGTCGGCCAGTGCGTGCAGATTCAGCGTGCCGTACTGGCGGCGGGCAACCCAGAGAATGGTCTGAATATCGCGCAGCCCGCCGGGCGAGCCTTTGACGTTGGGCTCGAGGTTGTACTCGGTGTCGAAATACTTGTGATGGCGGTTCTTCTGCTCGGCGCGTTTGGCCAAGAAAAACTCCTTGCTCGGCCACATTTCGCGGGTGCTGGTGACGGCGAGCATGCGCTGGCGCAGACGCTCGGGACCGGCAATCGTGCGGCTCTCCATCAAATTGGTAATGACGGTCAGATCGGCCCGGGCTTCGGTGACGCATTCGTCCACCGAGCGCACGCTCTGACCGACTTCCAGGCCGATGTCCCAAAGCAGCGTCAGAAAGCGCTCGATGGAATCGCGGAAAACTTCATGGTCGGCGCTGTCCAGCAGGATCAGCAGATCGATGTCGGAGTAGGGGTGCAGTTCGCCGCGACCGTAGCCGCCGACCGCCAGCAAGGCGATGTCGGCATCTTCGCTCCAGTCGAACTGATCCCAGGCCTGTTGCAGGATGTTGTCGACGAACCAGGCACGGTCTTCGATCAGCCGGCGAATTTCCCGGCCTGACTTGAAGCGCCCGTCCAGCACTTCGCGCGCCTGACGGATGGCTTTCTTGAAGGCGGGTATGGGGCTGGCCTTCAAAGCCAGCTCGGCCTGAAACTGCCCGCGATCGAACAAATCTGGGTCCACCTGCGGCATCGAACTGCTTTCCTTCTATCTATACCGACCGTGCTAAAGCGACCGTGCTGGCTGTACCGACCGTGATGGCGAATGACGTCGCGATCAGGCCGAGGTGCGGGCGATGGTGTCATCGCTGCGCAGCGTGAAGATTTCGTAGCCGGTCGCGGTCACCAGAATGGTGTGCTCCCACTGTGCCGACAGCTTGCGATCCTTGGTGATGGCTGTCCAGCCGTCGCCCAGCAAACGCGTGTCGGCTTTGCCCTGGTTGATCATCGGCTCGATGGTGAAGGTCATGCCTTCTTTCAGCTCCATGCCGTCGCCGGCCTCGCCGTAGTGCAGCACTTGTGGTTCTTCATGAAAGACCCTGCCGATACCGTGGCCGCAGTATTCGCGGACGACCGAGAAGCCGTTTTTCTCGGCGTGCTTCTGGATCACTTCGCCGATATCGCCCAGGTGCGCGCCGGGCTTGACCACTTCGATGCCTTTATAGAGGCACTCTTGCGTGACACGGGACAGACGCTCGGCCCACTCAGGCACTTTGCCCACGTGGAACATCTTGCTGGTGTCGCCGTGGTAGCCGTCCTTGATGACGGTCACGTCGATGTTCAGCACGTCGCCATTCTTGAGCGGCTTCTCGTTCGGAATGCCGTGGCAGACCACATGGTTGATCGACGTGCAGATGGATTTCGGGAAGCCCTTGTAATTCAGCGGCGCCGGAATGGCCTGTTGCTCGTTGACGATATAATCGTGGCAGAGGCGGTCCAGCTCGTCGGTGGTCACGCCAGGCTTTACATAGGCGCCGATCATTTCCAGCACGTCGGCAGCCAGGCGGCCGGCAATTCGCATCTTTTCGATGTCTTCGGGGGTCTTCAGTGTCACGGTCATTAAGCAGGCTCTCTCGGCGCGGCGCAGCCACGGCTTGATACGGAAAAAACGCGATTCTACCAGACCGTCGTCAGGCGGGTTATCATCGCGCCTCACATTGCCGCTGGCAGGGCGCCCTACCGCTCACGCGAGGGGGATAAAAGCGTCGGAAAAACAGGCGCTTATTTCGAGTTCCGTTATCCAGTCTTTTGTGATATAAAATGCGCCGCTTTACGGGGTCTGCCCCGAAAGCTCTAACCCACACACGTGTCGACACGATGACCTGGGTGCCTTCGGCTCAAGCCGCTGGTTGGTCATTGGGATACGTGGAGGCCTAACCCGACTTATCAAGGAACTATCATGTCCCAAGTCAACATGCGCGATATGCTGAAGGCCGGTGTGCACTTCGGTCACCAGACCCGTTACTGGAACCCGAAAATGGGTAAATACATTTTCGGCGCGCGCAACAAGATCCACATCATCAACCTTGAAAAAACCCTGCCTATGTTCAACGAAGCTTTGACTTTCGTTGAGCGCCTGGCTCAGGGCAAAAACAAGATCCTGTTCGTCGGCACCAAGCGTTCCGCTGGCAAGATCGTTGCTGAAGAAGCAGCACGTTGCGGTTCGCCGTACGTCGATCACCGCTGGTTGGGCGGCATGCTGACCAACTTCAAGACCATCCGCGCTTCCATCAAGCGTCTGCGTGATCTTGAAATCCAGGCAGAAGACGGCACGTTCACCAAGCTGACCAAGAAAGAGGCGCTGATGCGTACTCGCGATCTGGAAAAACTGGACCGTAGCCTGGGTGGTATCAAGGACATGGGCGGTCTGCCAGACGCTCTGTTCGTTATCGACGTTGATCACGAGCGCATCGCGATCACCGAAGCCAACAAGCTGGGTATCCCGGTCATCGGCGTTGTCGACACCAACAGCAGCCCTGAAGGCGTTGACTACATCATCCCGGGCAACGATGACGCAATCCGCGCCATCCAGTTGTACATGGGTTCGATGGCTGACGCTGTGATCCGCGGTCGCAACAACAATGGCGGCGGCACCGACGTTTACGCTGAAGAAGCTCCAGCGGCAACTGTTGAAGGCTGAGTAACAAACGCCTGGCGTTGACTCAGTACGCAAAAAGGGGGCTTGGCCCCCTTTTTGCCACCTCGAAAACCATCTGACGTTGCCATCGATCTTATTGTCATGTGCAGCAGTCACCATGGATTTTCAAGAATTTGAACGCCCGTCTTGCGGGTGGAATGGTTGAAGACCTATCCAAGAGGATTTTGAAATGGCAGAGATTACTGCAGCGTTGGTCAAAGAACTGCGCGAGCGTACCGGCGAAGGCATGATGGATTGCAAAAAGGCCTTGACCAAGGCCGGCGGCGACATCGAAAAAGCCATCGACGATATGCGTGCTTCGGGCGCAATCAAGGCAGCCAAGAAAGCAGGCAACGTTGCTGCTGAAGGCGCCATCGCTATCAAGGACGACGGCAAAGCCGCAGTCCTGATCGAAGTCAACTCCCAGACCGACTTCCTGGCTCTGCAGGACGACTTCAAGGCATTCGTCGCCAAAGGCGTCGAAAAAGCCTTCGCTGACAAGCTGACCACCGTTGAACCTCTGGTTGAAGCGCTGGAAGCTGATCGTCTGGTTCTGGTCGGCAAGGTTGGCGAGAACGTCAACATCCGTCGTCTGGCACGCATCGAAGGCGACGTCCTGGGTTCGTACCTGCACGGCAACAAGATCGGCGTGGTTGTTGTCCTCAAGGGCGGCAATGCCGAGCTGGCGAAAGACATCGCCATGCACGTAGCAGCGACCAACCCTGAGTTCCTGCTGCCGTCGGACGTTTCGCCAGAAGCGATCGAGCGCGAGAAGAATGTCTTCATGCAGTTGAACGAAGACAAGCTGAAAGGAAAGCCTGCCGAAATCGCCGAGAAGATGGTTGGCGGTCGTATCAGCAAGTTCCTGGCTGAAGCGAGCCTGGTTGAGCAAGCGTTCGTCAAGAACCCGGAAGTCAAGGTCGGTGAACTGGCCAAGAAAGCCGGCGCTGAAATCGTTTCCTTCACCTACTTCAAAGTAGGCGACGGCATCGAGAAGCCAGTCGACAACTTCGCTGAAGAAGTCGCTGCTCAAGTAGCTGCAAGCAAGCAATAAGACGGTTTTCTAACTGTCGCCCCGAAGAGGCTGCCCGCTCACGCGCGCAGCCTCTTTGTCAAAGCGGTACGCGGAATTGTATTGCTGCACGGAATTTGTTTTTGCAGGGATTTGGGCCTACGAGGCTGCAATTCCCTGAAGCTGTCACCTGGAGTTAGCGCAGGCCAAACGCGGTCCGCGACTCGAACGATTTTTTTCAAACGCCGCAGGAGAGATTCGCAATGGCTCAGCAGGGCAGTGGCTATCAAGCTCGCTATAAACGCATTCTACTCAAGCTCAGCGGCGAGGCCCTGATGGGGTCGGAAGAGTTCGGCATCGACCCCAAGGTGCTGGATCGCATGGCACTGGAAGTCGGTCAGCTGGTGGGCATCGGCGTTCAGGTCGGTCTGGTCATCGGTGGCGGTAACCTGTTTCGCGGTGCAGCGCTGAGCGCGGCCGGTATGGATCGGGTCACTGGCGACCACATGGGCATGCTGGCCACCGTGATGAATGCGCTGGCCATGCGTGACGCGCTGGAGCGAGCCAACATCTCGGCCATCGTGATGTCAGCCATTTCCATGGTGGGCGTGACCGATCACTACGATCGTCGCAAAGCCATGCGTCACTTGAACGCAAAGGAAGTCGTGATCTTCGCGGCCGGTACCGGCAATCCGTTCTTCACCACGGATTCGGCAGCGTGCCTGCGCGCGATCGAGATCGACGCTGATGTCGTGCTGAAAGCAACCAAGGTCGATGGTGTGTACACTGCCGATCCATTCAAGGACCCGCATGCCGAGAAGTTCGATCGTCTGACCTATGACGAAGTGCTGGATCGCAAGCTGGGTGTAATGGATCTGACAGCCATCTGTCTGTGTCGTGACCACAAGATGCCACTGCGTGTCTTCAATATGAACAAGCCCGGCGCCCTGCTGAACATTGTGCACGGCGGCGCGGAAGGTACTTTGATCGAGGAAGGCGAACAATGATCAACGAAATCAAGAAAGACGCTCAAGAGCGGATGAAGAAATCCCTTGAGTCCCTGGCCCATGCATTCGGCCAGATCCGTACCGGCAAGGCGCACCCGAGCATTCTCGGCAGCGTGATGGTGCCGTATTACGGTTCCGACACCCCGTTGAGCGGTGTTGCCAACGTCACCGTGAAGGACTCCCGCACGCTGCAGGTCGTGGCGTTCGAGCGCAACATGCTCTCTGCGGTCGACAAGGCCATTCAGAGCGCCGGCCTGAACCTCAACCCGACGAACCTGGGCGAGATGCTGTTGATCTCCATGCCTGCCCTGACGGAGGAGACCCGTAAGGGTTTCACCAAGCAGGCACGCAGCGCCGCAGAAGACGCCCGCGTGGCCGTGCGTAATATCCGCCGTGACGCTTTGGGTGAACTGAAGAAGCTGGTCAAGGACAAGGAAATCAGCGAAGACGAGGAGCGCCGCGCCGCTGCCGACATCCAGAAGCTGACGGACAAGGCTGAGGCGGACATCGACGCTGCGACCAAGTCCAAAGAAGCGGACCTGATGGCCGTATAAGGGCCGGGAAGCTTTCATGGATAAGACAAAGCTGGCTGCGCCTGCCTCGGTGCCGCGTCATGTCGCGATCATCATGGATGGGAACAACCGCTGGGCCAAGAAGCGCCTGCTGCCCGGTGTAGCAGGCCACAAGGCCGGCGTTGATGCTGTTCGTGCAGTGATTGAGGTCTGTGCCGAAGCCAAGGTCGAAGTGCTGACCTTGTTCGCGTTTTCCAGCGAGAACTGGCAGCGCCCGGCGGAAGAAGTCGGTGCGCTGATGGAGTTGTTTTTCACGGCGCTGCGTCGCGAGACCAAGCGCCTGAACGAGAACGGCATCAGCCTGCGCATCATCGGCGACCGTTCGCGGTTTCATCCCGAGCTGCAGGCCGCCATCCGCGAAGCTGAGCAGCGCACGGCTGAAAACAGCCGCTTTGTTCTGCAGATCGCCGCCAACTACGGCGGACAGTGGGATATCGCGCAGGCCGCCCAGCGGCTGGCGCGCGAAGTTCAGGCAGGCCATCTGCGTCCGGAGGACATCACGCCGGAGCTGCTGCAAACGTGCCTGGCCACTGGCGACCTGCCGTTGCCCGACCTCTGCATCCGCACGGGCGGCGAGCACCGCATCAGCAATTTCCTGCTTTGGCAGCTGGCCTATGCCGAGCTGTATTTCTCCGACCTGTTCTGGCCGGACTTCAAACACGATGCCATGCGCACTGCGCTGGCCGATTTCGCTTCTCGCCAACGTCGCTTCGGGAAAACCAGCGAACAGGTAGAAGCTGGAGCCCGCGCTTAATGCTCAAACAACGAATCATCACTGCGCTGATCCTTGCGCCGCTGGCCCTGTGCGGTTTCTTCCTCCTGGCAGGCGGCAGCTTCGCGTTGTTCATCGGTGCGGTCGTCGTGCTCGGCGCTTGGGAGTGGGCCCGTCTTGCCGGTTTCGAAGCGCAATCAGCCCGCGTTCTGTACGCCGTGGTGGTCGCTGCCCTGCTGTTTGTGTTGTACCTGCTGCCGGACCTCGCGCCATGGTTGCTGGTGGCGGCGCTGATCTGGTGGCTGGTGGCAACCTGGCTGGTGCTCACTTTTCCTGAGTCCAGCGAGCATTGGTCCAGTGCCATCTGCAAGCTGCTGATCGGTTTGCTGATACTGCTGCCGGCCTGGCAGGGGCTGGTGCTGATCAAGCAAATGCCGCTGGGCAACTGGCTAATCCTCTCGGTGATGATTCTGGTATGGGGTGCGGACATCGGCGCCTACTTCTCTGGCAAGGCATTCGGCAAGCGCAAGCTGGCGCCGAAAGTCAGCCCGGGTAAAAGCTGGGAAGGCCTTTATGGTGGTCTGGTGACGTGTCTGCTGATCACTGCGGTGGTGGGTATTTATCGCGGCTGGTCACTGGGCGAAATCATCTTCGCGTTGGTGTGTGCGGCGATTGTTGTGCTGATCTCGGTCGTCGGTGATCTCACCGAGAGCATGTTCAAGCGAAAATCCGGGGTCAAGGACAGCAGCAACCTGCTGCCGGGCCACGGCGGCGTGCTGGATCGCATTGACAGCCTGACTGCCGCCATTCCGGTGTTCGCCTTGTTGCTCTGGGCTGCCCAGGACTGGGGCGTGATGTGAGTACGCCTCAGCTCATTACCGTGCTTGGCGCAACGGGCTCGGTGGGTCTGAGCACGCTGGATGTCATCGCGCGGCACCCGGCGCGTTACCAGGTGTTTGCGCTCACAGGCTATACGCGTCTGGCCGAACTGTTGGCGTTGTGCGTTCGTCATACCCCGCAGTTTGCCGTGGTGCCGACGACGGCCGCCGCCCGCCAGTTGCAGGACGACCTGCGCGCCGCCGGTCTGGATACTCGCGTGCTGGTGGGGGAGGGCGGGCTCTGTGAAGTGTCTGCGCACCCTCTGGTGGATACGGTGCTGGCCGCGATTGTCGGTGCCGCCGGTTTGCGCCCGACCCTCGCCGCTGTCGAGGCGGGCAAGAAAGTCCTGCTGGCCAACAAGGAAGCGCTGGTGATGTCCGGCGCCTTGTTCATGCAGGCTGTTCGCCGCAGTGGCACGGTACTGCTGCCGCTCGACAGTGAGCACAACGCAATTTTCCAGTGCCTGCCCCGTGATTACGAAAGCGGTCTCGAGAAGGTCGGCGTCAGGCGTATTCTGTTGACCGCATCCGGTGGTCCGTTCCGGCAGACGCCGCTCGCCGAGCTGGAGCATGTCTCCCCGGATCAGGCCTGCGCCCATCCCAACTGGTCCATGGGTCGCAAGATTTCCGTTGATTCCGCCAGCATGATGAACAAGGGCCTCGAGCTGATCGAAGCCTGCTGGCTGTTCGACACGACACCCGCGCGGATCGAGGTGGTGATTCACCCGCAGAGCGTGATCCATTCGATGGTCGATTACGTCGACGGCTCGGTGCTGGCGCAGTTGGGTAATCCCGACATGCGTACGCCGATTGCCCACGCGCTGGCCTGGCCCGAGCGCATCGACTCGGGCGTCGCCCCGCTGGATCTGTTCAGCATCGCGCGGCTGGACTTCGAGGCACCGGACGAAGTGCGCTTCCCATGCCTGCGTCTGGCGCGGCAAGCTGCTGAGGCGGGCGACAGTGCGCCTGCCGTTCTGAACGCTGCCAATGAAGTCGCGGTCGCCGCCTTTCTGGACAAGCGCATTCGCTATCCGGAAATCGCGAGTATGATCGACGAGGTTCTGAACCTTGAGCCTGTCGTCGCCGTGTCCGAGCTGGAGACGGTTTTTGAGATTGATGCACGGGCCCGCGCGCTGGCCGAGCAGTGGTTAGGTCGCAATGGTCGCTAGGCAGTCGGTTCAGGCAGTAATGTTTTCTATAATTCGCACGCAATGTGGGCTTCAACGCACCGCTAGATCGGTACCCGGAGAGCAGCGATGAGCGCGCTATACATGATTGTCGGCACCCTGGTTGCGCTGGGCGTACTGGTGACGTTTCACGAATTCGGCCACTTCTGGGTGGCACGTCGCTGTGGCGTCAAGGTCCTGCGTTTTTCGGTGGGCTTTGGCATGCCGTTGCTGCGCTGGAGTGATCGCCAAGGCACCGAATACGTCGTGGCGGCGATTCCGCTCGGCGGCTACGTGAAAATGCTCGACGAACGGGAGGGCGACGTCCCACCCGAACTGGCCGATCAATCCTTCAACCGTAAGTCGGTCTATCAGCGAATCGCCATCGTGATTGCCGGACCGATTGCCAACTTTCTGCTGGCGATTGTATTTTTCTGGGTACTCGCGATGTTGGGCAGCCAACAGGTCCGGCCTGTCGTGGGCGGCGTCGAGCCAGGCAGTATCGCGGAAAAGGCCGGAATGAGTTCCGGCCAGGAAATCGTGTCGGTGGACGGCGAGGCTGTCACCGGATGGGCGGGCGTTAACTTGCAACTGGTGCGTCGCCTGGGTGAGAGCGGCAGCATCGCGTTGAAGGTTCGCGAGCAGGGTTCTGACGTGGAAACGCCGCGTTCGCTGGTGCTCAACGACTGGCTCAAGGGCGCAGCCGAGCCGGACCCGATTCGCTCTCTGGGTATTCGCCCGTGGCGTCCGGCCCTGCCGCCGGTGTTGGCAGAGCTCGATCCTAAAGGCCCCGCACAAACCGCCGGGTTGAAAACCGGCGACCGCCTGCTGGCCCTTAATGGTGAAGCGGTCGACGAATGGCAAAAGGTGGTGGACTGGGTTCGTGTGCACCCCGATACGCGTATTTCCGTGAGCGTCGAGCGCGATGGCGCTCGGCTGGATGTGCCCGTCGATCTGGTGACACGGGGCGAAGGCACTGCGGCGACCGGTTATCTCGGCGCAGGTGTCAAAGGCGTGGATTGGCCGCCGGAGATGTTGCGCGAGGTCAGCTATGGGCCTGTAGCCGCCGTCGCAGAAGGCGCGCGGCGTACCTGGACCATGAGCGTGCTGACCCTCGATTCGCTCAAGAAAATGTTGTTCGGCGAGCTCTCGGTAAAAAACTTGAGCGGACCGATAACCATTGCTAAAGTGGCGGGCGCTTCGGCCCAGTCAGGCGTAGGTGACTTCCTGAATTTCCTCGCTTATCTGAGCATAAGCCTGGGTGTTCTCAATTTGCTGCCCATACCAGTGCTGGATGGGGGGCACTTGCTGTTTTATCTGATCGAGTGGGCGCGTGGTCGACCACTGTCAGAGAAGGTGCAGGGCTGGGGGGTTCAGATCGGTATCAGTCTGGTGGTCGGAGTGATGTTGCTCGCACTGGTCAACGATCTGGGACGACTGTAAAAGCTACGCCGAATTGTGAATCTGCCGCATTTTGCGGCAGTTTGTTTATTGCCAGTTGGAATAAGAAAGGACTTCATGAAACGTCTGCTGCTAACTGCGGTTCTTGCCGTACTGATGATCGCCGAAGTTCACGCCGAGTCCTTCACTATCTCCGATATCCGTGTCAACGGTCTGCAGCGGGTTTCCGCCGGCAGCGTGTTTGGCGCGCTGCCGTTGAATGTGGGTGAACAGGCCGATGATGGGCGTCTTGTCGACGCCACTCGCGCGCTGTTCAAAACCGGATTTTTCCAGGACATCCAGCTGGGCCGCGACGGCAACGTCCTGGTCATCACAGTTGTCGAGCGTCCGTCGGTTTCGAGTATCGAGATCGAAGGCAACAAAGCGATCACCACTGAGGACCTGATGAAGGGTCTGAAGCAGTCGGGTCTGGCCGAAGGCGAAATCTTCCAGCGCGCCACGCTGGAAGGCGTGCGCAACGAGCTGCAACGTCAGTACGTTGCACAGGGCCGCTATTCCGCAGAAGTCGCGACTGAAGTCGTCGCGCAGCCGCGTAACCGTGTGGGTCTGAAGATCAACATCAACGAAGGCGCGGTCGCCGCCATCCAGCACATCAACGTGGTGGGCAACTCGGTTTTTCCTGAAGCCGATCTGGTCGATCTTTTTGAGTTGAAAACCACCAACTGGCTTTCCTTCTTCAAGAACGACGACAAGTACGCCCGTGAAAAACTCTCCGGCGACCTGGAACGTCTGCGTTCGTACTACCTCGATCGCGGCTATATCAACATGGATATCGCCTCGACCCAGGTGTCCATCACGCCCGACAAGAAAAGCGTGTACATCACCGTCAACATCCATGAAGGCGAGAAGTACAGCGTCAAGTCGGTCAAGCTGAGTGGCGACCTGAAGGTCCCTGAAGACCAGGTCAAATCGCTGCTGCTGGTCAAACCGGGCCAGGTGTTCTCCCGCAAGGTGATGACCACCACGTCCGAGCTGATCACCCGTCGTCTGGGTAACGAGGGTTATACCTTCGCCAACGTCAACGGTGTTCCGACGCCGAACGATGAAGACCATACGGTCGACATCATGTTTGTCGTCGATCCGGGCAAGCGTGCCTACGTCAACCGCATCAACTTCCGTGGCAACACCAAGACAGCGGACGAAGTGCTGCGTCGCGAAATGCGCCAGATGGAAGGCGGTTGGGCATCTACTTACCTGATCGACCAGTCCAAGACCCGTCTTGACCGTCTGGGCTTCTTCAAGGAAGTGAACGTTGAAACCCCGGCGGTGCCTGGCACCGACGATCAGGTGGACGTGAATTACGCCGTTGAAGAGCAGGCGTCCGGTTCGATCACCGCCAGCGTCGGCTTTGCGCAGAGCGCCGGTCTGATCCTCGGCGGCTCCATCAGCCAGAACAACTTCCTGGGTACGGGTAACAAGGTCAGCATCGGTCTGACCAAAAGCGAATACCAGACCCGTTACAACTTCAGTTACGTCGATCCGTACTTCACGCCGGACGGTGTGAGCCTTGGCTACAGCGCGTTCTACCGCAAGACCGACTACAGCGACCTCGACGTCGACGTGGCGAGCTACTCGGTGGACAGCCTGGGTGGCGGCATCAACATGGGCTACCCGATCAGCGAGACCTCTCGCCTGAACTTCGGCCTGTCGGTACAGAAAGATGAAATCAGTACCGGTAAGTACACGGTTGACGAGATCTTCGACTTCATCGACAAAGAAGGCGACAGCTTCACCAACTTCAAGGCATCGGTAGGCTGGTCCGAGTCGACGCTGAACAAAGGTACCCTGCCGACCCGTGGCAGCTCCCAGAGCCTGACCCTGGAAACCACCATTCCGGGCAGCGACCTGTCGTTCTACAAGCTTGATTATCGCGGTCAGCTGTTCCACCCGATCACCAATAACTACACCCTGCGTCTGCACTCTGAGCTGGGTTACGGCGACGGTTATGGTTCGACGTCCGGTCTGCCGTTCTATGAGAACTACTACGCCGGCGGCTTCAACTCGGTGCGTGGCTTCAAAGACAGCACCTTGGGCCCACGCAGTACGCCGAGTAGCGGCAAGCGCGGCACCACCGCTGACCCGGATCAGGATCCGCTGCCGTTCGGTGGTAACGTTCTGATCACCGGTGGTGCGGAAATCCTGTTCCCGCTGCCGTTCATCAAGGACCAGCGTTCGCTGCGTACCTCGATCTTCTGGGACGTGGGTAACACCTTCAATACCAACTGCGGTTCGCAGAAGACCACGACCGATGGTCAGAAGGTCGAATGCAACGGCCCTGATCTTTCCGGCCTGGCCAGCTCCGTCGGTGTCGGCGTGACATGGGTCACTGCACTGGGTCCGTTGAGTTTTGCCCTGGCGATGCCGGTCAAGAAACCGGACGACAGCACCGAAACCCAGGTCTTCCAATTCTCTCTCGGTCAGACCTTCTAAGGGTCTGATCACTGCTAATGACAACGGATTCTGTAGGAGTTACATCGTGCGTAAGTTGACCCAATTGGCATTGCTGGCAACGGTTCTGATCGCAGGCCCGGCATTTGCTGATATGAAAATCGCAGTACTGAACTACCAGATGGCTCTGCTCGAATCCGACGCAGCCAAGCGGTACGCAGTGGATGCCGAGAAAAAATTCGGTCCTCAGCTGACCAAGCTGAAAGCGCTGGAAAGCAGCGCCAAAGGTATTCAGGATCGTCTGGTCGCCGGTGGCGACAAAATGGCCCAGCCTGAGCGTGAGCGTCTGGAACTGGACTTCAAGCAAAAGGCACGTGACTTCCAGTTCCAGTCCAAAGAGCTGAACGAAGCCAAGGCTGTTGCTGACCGCGACATGCTCAAGCAACTCAAGCCGAAGCTGGATCAGGCGGTAGAAGAAGTCATCAAGAAAGGCGGCTTTGACCTGGTGTTCGAGCGCGGTGCCGTGATTGACGTCAAGCCGCAATATGACGTCACTCGCCAGGTTATCGAGCGCATGAATCAGCTGAAGTAAGTTAATGACCGCGACCATCACACTCGGCCAATTGGCCGAGTTCCTCGGCGCCACCTTGCGTGGCCCGGCGGACAAGCAAATCACAGGACTGGCAACCTTGCAGGAAGCCGGTCCTGATCAGGTCAGTTTTCTGGCCAATCCTCAGTACCGAAAATTCCTCGCGACCACCCAGGCCGCTGCCGTGCTGCTCAAGCCGGCGGATGCTGAAGGGTATGCCGCCGACGCGTTGCTGGTGCCTGATCCGTACCTGGCTTACGCCCGTATTTCCCATTTGTTCGATCCCAAGCCCAAGGCTGCCGTCGGTGTACATCCGACGGCCGTGGTGGCGGCGGACGCGTTCGTCGACCCGGCGGCCAGTGTGGGTGCTTATGCGGTCATCGAGAGCGGCGCACGGATTGCGGCCGGTGTGACCATTGGCGCCCATTGCTTCATCGGTGCACGCAGCGTGATTGGCGAGGGCGGCTGGCTTGCCCCGCGCGTCACGCTGTATCACGACGTCCGGATCGGGCAGCGTGTGGTCATCCAGTCCGGTGCGGTGTTGGGCGGTGAAGGTTTTGGTTTCGCCAACGAGAAAGGCGTCTGGCAGAAGATTGCGCAGATTGGCGGCGTGACCATCGGTGACGATGTCGAGATTGGCGTGAACACCGCCATCGACCGCGGCGCCATGGATGACACCCGCATCGGCAATGGCGTGAAGCTGGATAACCAGATTCAGATCGCTCACAACGTCCAGATCGGCGACCACACGGCCATGGCCGCGTGCGTCGGCATCTCGGGCAGCGCCAAGATCGGCAAGCATTGCATGCTCGCCGGCGGTGTCGGGCTGGTGGGGCATATCGAGATTTGCGACCGGGTTTTCATCACCGGCATGACCATGGTCACCCGGTCGATTACCGAGCCCGGCTCGTATTCTTCGGGGACGGCGATGCAGCCGGCTGCGGAGTGGCGCAAGAGCGCGGCACGCATGCGTCACCTCGATGACATGGCGCGACGCCTGCAGCACCTGGAAAAGATTGTCGAGGCAGTGACCTCAGGCGGTAAAGCTTCATCTGATGGCTGATACTTTTTTCTTATCAAGCGTGCACAGCCGATAAACTGCCTCCTTGATTTGCTAGAGGAGTGACGCGCGTTAGTCGCGCACTCCCAATCTTTACTACAGGCTTCCCTTCGAAATGATGGACATCAACGAAATCCGCGAATATCTGCCGCACCGTTACCCGTTCCTGCTTGTGGATCGTGTGGTGGAGCTGGATGTCGAGACCAAAAGCATTCGTGCCTACAAGAATGTCAGCATCAACGAGCCTTTCTTCAACGGTCACTTTCCTCAGCACCCCATCATGCCGGGCGTGCTGATTATCGAGGCCATGGCTCAAGCTGCCGGCATCCTGGGCTTCAAGATGCTCGATGTGAAGCCTGCCGATGGCACCCTGTATTACTTCGTCGGCTCCGACAAACTGCGCTTCCGCCAGCCAGTGCTGCCGGGCGACCAGTTGATCCTCGAAGCGAAGTTCCTGAGCTGCAAGCGGCAGATCTGGAAGTTCGAATGTCAGGCATCGGTGGATGGCAAGCCGGTCTGCTCGGCTGAAATCATCTGTGCGGAACGCAAACTATGAGTTTGATTGACTCTCGCGCAATCATCGATCCGACGGCCGTGCTGGCCGACAATGTGGAGGTCGGCCCATGGTCGATCGTCGGACCTGGTGTGGAAATCGGCGAGGGTACAGTGATCGGTCCGCATGTGATCCTGCGCGGCCCGACCAAAATCGGCAAACACAACCACATCTACCAGTTTTCTTCGGTGGGTGAGGACACGCCTGATCTGAAATACAAAGGTGAAGCGACGCGTCTGGTTATCGGTGACCACAACGTCATCCGTGAAGGCGTGACGATCCACCGTGGCACCATCCAGGACCGTGCGGAAACCACCCTCGGTGACCACAACCTGATCATGGCCTACGCGCACATCGGTCATGACAGCGTCATCGGCAATCACTGCATTCTGGTCAACAACACCGCATTGGCCGGCCATGTGCACGTCGACGACTGGGCCATTCTGTCCGGGTTCACCCTGGTGCATCAGTACTGCCACATCGGCGCACACAGCTTTTCCGGCATGGGCACTGCCATCGGCAAGGACGTTCCGGCGTTCGTCACCGTGTTCGGCAACCCGGCCGAAGCCCGCAGCATGAACTTTGAAGGCATGCGCCGTCGGGGCTTCTCCGAGGAAGCGATCCATGCATTGCGCCGCGCCTACAAGACCGTCTACCGTCAGGGCCTGACCGTGGAGCAGGCGATCGTCGAGCTGAGCGAACCCGCTGCGCAGTTCCCTGAAGTCGAGCTGTTCCTCAAGTCCATCCAGTCTTCGACTCGCGGCATCACCCGCTGACCATGGCACGCTTGCGTATTGCCCTGGTCGCCGGAGAGGCGTCCGGCGACATTCTCGGCTCTGGCTTGATGCGTGCGATCAAGGCGCGGCATCCGGACGCCGAATTCATCGGTGTCGGCGGACCGCTCATGGAAGCCCAGGGCATGACGTCGTATTTCCCGATGGAGCGCCTATCGGTCATGGGCCTCGTGGAAGTGCTGGGTCGCCTGAAAGAGCTGCTCGCCCGTCGCAAGTTGCTGATTCAGACCCTCATCGACGAAAAGCCCGACGTGTTCATCGGCATCGATGCCCCGGACTTCACCCTCAATATCGAGCTCAAGCTGCGTCAGGCCGGCATCAAGACCGTTCATTACGTCAGCCCGTCCGTGTGGGCGTGGCGGCAGAAGCGTGTCCTGAAGATCCGCGAAGGTTGCGACCTGATGCTGACCTTGCTGCCGTTCGAGGCCCGTTTCTATGAGGAGCAGGGCGTACCGGTGCGCTTTGTCGGGCATCCGTTGGCCGACACCATTCCACTGCAGGCCGATCAACGGGCCGCGCGCGCTGAACTTGGGTTTGGCGAAGGCCCGGTGGTGGCGTTGATGCCGGGCAGTCGCGGTGGCGAAGTCGGCCGCCTCGGTGCGCTGTTTTTCGACGCGGCCGAGCGTTTGCTGGCCGCGCGTCCCGACATCCGTTTCGTGCTGCCCTGTGCCAGCCCTCAGCGCCGTGAACAGATCGAGCAATTGCTGCAGGGGCGCGATCTTCCGCTGACGCTGCTCGACGGCCAGTCCCACGTGGCGCTGGCCGCGTGCGATGCCGTGCTGATTGCTTCCGGGACCGCGACCCTCGAAGCACTGCTGTACAAACGACCGATGGTGGTTGCCTATCGTCTGGCGCCACTGACTTACTGGATACTCAAGCGGATGGTGAAGAGCCCGTACGTGTCGCTGCCGAACCTGCTGGCCCAGCGTTTGCTGGTTCCGGAGCTTCTGCAGGACGCCGCGACCGCCGAGGCCCTGGCGCAGACGCTGTTGCCGTTGCTGGACAACGGTGACGCACAGACGGCCGGCTTCGACGCGATTCACCGAACCTTGCGTCGCGATGCCTCCAATCAGGCCGCCGAGGCGGTGTTGAACCTGATTGGCGCATCGCCTTCACAATGAGCAGGCAATCAATGCAAATGGGTCTGGACTTCAACCTTGTCGAAGAACTGGTCGCCGGTGTCGACGAAGTCGGCCGCGGCCCACTGTGTGGCGCCGTTGTCACTGCGGCGGTCATCCTCGACCCCAAGCGCCCGATTCTGGGCCTGAATGATTCGAAGAAACTCACCGAAGCCAAACGCGAAAGGCTTTTCGACGAGATCTGCGAGAAGGCGCTGTGCTGGCATATAGCGCGGGCCGAAGTCGAAGAGATCGATGAGCTGAACATTCTTCACGCCACCATGCTGGCAATGAAGCGCGCGGTAGAAGGCTTGATCATCACGCCGAAACTGGCGCTGATCGACGGCAACCGCTGCCCGCAGCTGTCGGTGCCCAGCGCGCCGGTCATTCAGGGCGATGCCCACGTACCGGCGATTGCTGCCGCCTCGATTCTGGCCAAAGTCAGTCGCGACCGGGAAATGGCGCGCATGGAGCTGCTTTATCCGGGTTACGGCATCGGCGGCCACAAGGGTTATCCGACGGCCGTGCACCTTGAGGCCTTGGCGCGTTTGGGGCCGACGCCCATTCACCGGCGTTCATTTGGGCCGGTCCGTCAGGCCTGGGCGGCGCGGGACATGTTGATCTCGACCGGCTTCACGTCGCTGCCACTCAGTTGATCGCAGGCTGATGTTTTTCTGAATGGCCGGTACAATCCGGCCTTCGTTTTTTGTGCACCATAGGATCAACCATGCCGGCTTCTTTCGTTCATCTACGCCTGCACACCGAATACTCCCTCGTTGATGGTCTGGTCCGAGTAAAACCGTTGGTCAAAACGCTGGCGGCCCTGAACATGCCGGCCGTGGCGGTGACCGACCAACACAACATGTGTTCGTTGGTGAAATTCTATAAAGCCGCCATGGGCGCCGGCATCAAGCCAATCTGCGGCGCCGACATCTGGCTGGCCGGACGCGACCGCGATGCCCCGCTCAGTCGTTTGAGCCTGCTGGTGATGAACCCCAAAGGCTACCTCAACCTCACCGAACTGATTTCCCGTGGCTTCATGCATGGCCAGCGCAATGGCCTGGTGGTGATCGAGCGCGAGTGGGTGGCCGAGGCCAGCGAAGGGCTGATTGCCCTGTCTGCGGCGAAAGAAGGCGAGATTGGCATGGCCCTGCTCGGTGGCAACCCGGCGGAAGCTGATGAATTGCTGAAGGAGTGGCTCACGGTTTTTCCGGACCGCTTCTACATCGAAGTCCAGCGCACCAACCGTATCAATGACGAAGAACACCTGCACGCCGCCGTCGCCCTGGCCGAGCGCCATGGCGTGCCGCTGGTTGCCAGCAACGACGTGCGCTTCATCAAGCAGGAAGATTTCGAAGCCCACGAAACCCGCGTGTGCATCGGTGAAGGCCGGGCCCTGGACGATCCGCGCCGCTCGCACAACTACAGCGATCAGCAGTACCTGAAGAGTGCGGAGGAGATGGCCGAGCTGTTCAGCGATCTGCCCGACGCCCTCGCCAACACCGTCGAGATTGCCAAGCGCTGCAACATCGACGTCAAGCTGGGCACGCACTTTTTGCCCAACTTCCCGATCCCCGATGGCATGACCATCGACGAGTATTTCCGCAAGGTGTCCTTCGAGGGGCTGGAAGAGCGCCTTGCCGTGCTCTGGCCGAAAGAGACCACGCCGGACTACGAGGCCAAGCGACAGCTCTATGTCGACCGCCTGAATTTCGAGCTGGATATCATCATCCAGATGGGCTTCCCCGGTTACTTCCTGATCGTGATGGACTTCATCCAGTGGGCCAAGAGCAACGGCGTGCCGGTGGGTCCGGGCCGGGGGTCGGGTGCCGGCTCGCTGGTGGCCTACGTGCAGAAGATCACCGACCTCGACCCGCTGGAATACGACCTGCTGTTCGAACGTTTCCTTAACCCCGAGCGGGTCTCCATGCCCGACTTCGACGTCGACTTCTGCATGGACGGCCGCGATCGGGTCATCGAGTACGTGGCAGAAAAATACGGCCGCAACGCGGTCAGCCAGATCATCACCTTTGGTTCCATGGCCGCGAAGGCGGTGGTCCGGGACGTGGCGCGGGTGCAGGGCAAGTCCTACGGATTGGCTGATCGTCTGTCAAAGATGATCCCTTTCGAAGTCGGCATGACCCTGGAAAAAGCCTACGAGCAGGAAGAGATCCTGCGCGACTTCCTCAAGGTGGATGAGGAAGCGGCAGAAATCTGGGAAATGGCGCGCAAGCTCGAAGGCGTTGTGCGTAACGTCGGCAAGCACGCCGGCGGCGTGGTCATCGCGCCGACCAAGCTGACCGACTTCTCGGCGATCTACTGCGATGAAGAAGGCGGCGGCCTGGTCACCCAGTTCGACAAGGATGACGTCGAGGCGGCCGGTCTGGTGAAGTTCGACTTCCTGGGTCTGCGTACCCTGACCATCATCGACTGGGCACTGAAGACGATTAACCGCGAACGCGCCAAGGTCGACGAAGAGCCCCTCGACATCGCGTTCATCCCGCTGGACGACATGCCGACCTACGAGCTGCTGCAGCGCGCCGAAACCACGGCCGTCTTCCAGCTTGAATCCCGCGGCATGAAAGAGCTGATCAAAAAGCTCAAGCCCGACTGCCTGGAAGACTTGATCGCACTGGTGGCGCTGTTCCGCCCCGGTCCGTTGCAATCGGGCATGGTCGACGACTTCATCAACCGCAAGCACGGTCGTGCGGAGCTGTCGTACCCCCACGTCGACTACCAGTACGAAGGCCTCAAGCCGGTGCTTGCGCCGACGTACGGCATCATCCTGTATCAGGAACAGGTGATGCAGATTGCCCAGGTCATGGCCGGCTACACCCTCGGCGGCGCCGACATGCTGCGTCGTGCGATGGGCAAGAAGAAGCCCGAGGAAATGGCCAAGCAGCGCGGCGGTTTCATCGACGGCTGCAAGACCAACAATATCGACCCGGACCTGGCCGGTAACATTTTCGACCTGGTGGAAAAATTCGCCGGTTACGGTTTCAACAAGTCGCACTCGGCCGCCTACGGGCTGGTGTCCTACCAGACCGCCTGGCTCAAGCGCCACTACCCGGCGCCGTTCATGGCAGCGGTGCTTTCAGCGGACATGCACAACACCGACAAGGTCGTGACCTTGATCGAGGAAGTGCGGATCATGAAGCTGCGCCTTGATGCGCCGGACGTGAACAACTCCGAGTTCAAGTTCACCGTGAACGACGACGGCCGTATCGTCTATGGCCTCGGCGCGATCAAGGGCGTCGGCGAAGGCCCGGTGGAAGCGATCACCGAAGCGCGTCAGGAAGGCCCGTTCGCCGACCTGTTCGATTTCTGCGCCCGCATCGACCTCAAGCGCGTCAACAAGCGCACCCTCGACGGCCTGATCCGCAGCGGTGCGCTGGATCGCCTGGGGCCGTTCTTCTACGACGAGCCGAAACAGTATCAAGCGAACATCGACCGCAACCGCGGTGTCCTGCTGGCCGCCCTCGAAGAAGCCATTCAGGCGGCCGAGCAGACCGCGCGCAGTCATGACAGCGGCCATGCCGATCTCTTCGGTGGCCTGTTCGTCGAGGCCGACGCCGACGTTTACGCGAACCATCGCAGCGCCAAAGAGGTCACGCTCAAGGAGCGGCTGCGTGGCGAAAAAGAAACCCTGGGCCTGTACCTGACCGGGCACCCAATCGACGAATACGAAGGCGAGATCCGCCGGTTCGCGCGTCAGCGCATCGTGGACCTCAAGCCCTCGCGGGAAACCCAGACGATCGCCGGTCTGATCATCGCGCTGCGGGTGATGAAGAACAAAAAGGGCGACAAGATGGGCTTCATCACCCTGGACGATCGTTCGGGGCGTATCGAAGCGTCGCTGTTTGCCGATTCGTTCCAGGCCGCCCAGTCGCTGCTGCAGACCGACGCCATGGTGGTGGTGGAAGGGGAGGTCAGTACCGACGATTTCTCCGGCGGCCTGCGGTTACGCGCCAAACGGGTGATGAGCCTGGAAGAAGCGCGTACCGGGCTGGCAGAGAGTCTGCGCCTGAACGTGCGTGCCGAAGCGCTCAAGGGCGACCGGCTGCGCTGGCTGGGCGAGCTGTGCAAGAAGCATCGCGGCGCGTGCCCGATCACCCTCGATTACACCGGGCAGGAAGCCAAGGCCCTGCTGCAGTTCGGCGAAGCGTGGCGGATCGATCCCGCAGACAGCCTGATTCAGGCGCTGCGTGACCAGTTCGGACGAGAGAACGTCTTCCTGCAGTATCGCTGACACCGATCAGCTCAACATTTTTGATTCGACACTTTAAACTCGACCGAAAGGCGCCCGCTCCATTATGGTATGGCGCTTATCGGATCAACCGGCCGGCCTCTTGGCCGTCGACCCAAGACGGATGCCTATGAACCCGAATTTTCTGGATTTCGAACAGCCGATTGCTGACCTGCAAGCCAAGATTGAAGAGCTGCGTCTGGTAGGCAATGACAACTCGCTGAACATCGGCGACGAAATCTCTCGACTGCAAGAGAAGAGCAATACGCTCACCGAAAGCATTTTCGGCAACCTGACCAGTTGGCAGATCGCGCGCATGGCGCGTCATCCGCGTCGTCCGTACACGCTGGACTACATTCAACACATCTTCACCGAGTTCGACGAGCTGCATGGCGATCGCCACTTCTCCGACGACGCGGCCATCGTTGGCGGTATCGCCCGCTTGAACGAGCAGCCAGTGATGGTGATCGGTCATCAGAAGGGCCGCGAAGTGCGCGAGAAAGTTCGCCGCAACTTCGGCATGCCGCGCCCTGAAGGCTATCGCAAGGCCTGCCGCCTGATGGAAATGGCGGAGCGCTTCAAGATGCCGATCCTGACCTTCATCGACACGCCGGGCGCTTACCCTGGCATTGACGCCGAAGAGCGTAACCAGAGCGAAGCCATCGCCTGGAACCTGCGCGTCATGGCGCGATTGAAGACCCCGATCATTGCCACCGTGATTGGCGAAGGCGGTTCGGGCGGCGCACTGGCGATTGGCGTGTGCGATCAGCTGAACATGCTGCAGTACTCGACGTACGCCGTGATCTCGCCGGAAGGCTGTGCTTCCATCCTGTGGAAAACCGCCGAAAAAGCGCCGGATGCAGCCGAAGCGATGGGCATCACTGCCGAGCGTTTGAAAGGCCTTGGCATCGTCGACAAGGTGATCAACGAGCCATTGGGCGGCGCGCACCGTGATCCGGCCGCTGCCGCAGCATCGATCCGCGAGGAATTGAGCAGCCAACTGAGCATGCTCCAGAAGTTCGATAACGACGCGCTGTTGACCCGCCGTTACGACCGCCTGATGAGCTATGGCCTTTAACCGGACCGATCTGCAAGAGGAGCGTCACCGAACCCGGTGACGCTTACCGGTCCGGCGAGCTTTAAGCAGGGTTAACCAGCATGAGCAAACCGGACAGCATCGCACTCGCACTCTCCAGACGTCTGCTGTCGCGCCTGGAACCCTGGCGCGCTGCAGCCGCCTGGCGCGTCGCCTTCTCCGGTGGGCTCGATTCCACCGTTCTGCTTCACCTGCTGGCGGAACTGGCCAGGGTTCACCCGCTTCCTCCTCTGACCGCTGTTCACGTCAACCATGGCCTCCAGGCGGTGGCGGCCTCGTGGCCGGTGCATTGCCGGCAGATGTGTCAGATTCTGGGCGTGCCGATGCAGGTCATCGACGTTCAGGTGCGCCCAGGCGCGAGTCTTGAGCAAGCTGCGCGGGACGCTCGCTACGCCGCGTTTAACTCGAACCTCGGGGCGGGCGAGGTGCTGCTCACTGCCCAGCACCGTGACGATCAGGCTGAAACGCTGCTGTTCCGCCTGCTGCGCGGCGCCGGGGTGCGCGGGCTGGCCGCCATGCCGGCGCAGCGTCCTTTGGGCGCAGGACAGCTATTTCGGCCACTGTTGGACGAATCCCGCGCAACCCTCGAGGCCTATGCCCGGGAACAGGGCTTGAGCTGGATCGAGGACCCGAGCAACAAGGACAGCCGCTTTTCGCGCAACTACCTGCGCAGCCACGTATTGCCGCTGGTGACGACGCGCTGGCCGCAAGCGATTGCGAGCATGGCCCGCAGCGCCGCGCACCTGGCCGAGGCCCAGCAGTTGCTGGACGAACTGGCGGTGCAGGACCTCGCCCTCGCTGATACGCCGTGCCCCTGGCCCTGGCTGGACATGCCCTCCCTTGAACTCGCGCCGCTCGAAGCGCTGTCACCCGCCCGGCAACGCAATGCACTGCGCCACTGGCTGGCGCCGCTCACTCGATTGCCCGATACCGATCACTGGGCAGGCTGGGATTCGTTGCGCGATGCCGGGCCGGACGGTCGGCCCATCTGGCGACTGGCCGAGGGTCAGATGCACCGTGCCGAGGGGCGGATCTGGTGGCTGTCGGGCATCTGGCTGAAAAACGTTGCCGGCTCGCAAGACTGGTCCCTGGCCTCGCAACCCCTCACCTTGCCGGGCAATGGCATGTTGCAGATACTCGGCGCGGCGCCGGCGGGAGGTCTGCACGTGCATTACCGCCAGGGCGGCGAAACCTTTGATGTGCCCGATCGTGGACGTCGAGACTTGAAAAGGCTGCTCAACGAGAAGGGTGTGCCTGTGTTTCTGCGCGGCCGATTGCCGCTGTTGTACCGCGGCGAGCAGTTATTGGCCGTGGCAAACCTTCCGGGACTGGACGCCAGCCCCCGTGGCGACTGGCGATTGCACTGGTTGCCACCGACGAATGACCAAAGTTTGAGCTGAAAGGGCCTTTCCGGTAGACTACGCTCCCTTCTTGATACAGCTTATGTCGATCCTTCCGGAACGACGCAAGTTGCCGATTACCAGCCAGTTTTTACTGGGCGATTCTCAAAAATGTGGCGAGCCACGGACAGACCTTTTCTGGGTCGGTCGCTGACTTGGGCGCGACAGATTCGAAAATGCACAGTGAGACACGCAGGTTGTCGGGGGCTTCGGCCTTCCTTCGCTTTCCCCGGCGGCTCTGACCGCTTTAACGCAGACTTCTAGGGTTTTTCATGACGCGCTACATCTTCGTCACGGGCGGTGTTGTTTCTTCATTGGGGAAAGGCATCGCCTCGGCTTCATTGGCGGCCATCCTGGAGGCGAGGGGACTTAAGGTCACCATGCTGAAGCTGGACCCCTACATCAACGTCGATCCCGGCACCATGAGCCCGTTCCAGCACGGTGAGGTGTTCGTCACCCACGACGGCGCCGAGACTGACCTGGACCTGGGTCACTACGAGCGTTTCATTCGCACCACCATGACCCAGAACAACAACTTCACCACCGGCCGTGTGTACGAACACGTCCTGCGCAAAGAGCGCCGTGGTGATTATCTGGGCGCGACCATTCAGGTGATCCCGCACATCACCGACGAAATCAAGCGTCGCATCATCAAGGGCGCCGGCGATGCCGACGTCGCCATGGTCGAAATCGGTGGCACGGTGGGCGACATCGAGTCGCAACCGTTCCTCGAAGCGATCCGTCAGCTGCGTTTCGAAGTGGGCGCCAAGCGCGCCATGCTCATGCACCTGACCCTGGTTCCGTAC
Organism: Pseudomonas sp. KU26590; assembly: GCF_026153515.1. Lineage (NCBI taxonomy): Bacteria > Pseudomonadati > Pseudomonadota > Gammaproteobacteria > Pseudomonadales > Pseudomonadaceae > Pseudomonas > Pseudomonas sp. KU26590. The sequence goes on along the minus strand of NZ_CP110644.1, from coordinate 5,329,140 downwards.
ATCGCCACCGCGGGCGAGACCAAGACCAAGCCGACTCAGCATTCGGTGAAGGAACTCCGTTCGATCGGCCTGCAGCCAGACGTACTGGTCTGCCGTTCCGACCACCCGATCGACATCTCCTCGCGCCGCAAGATCGCGCAGTTCACCAACGTTGAAGAGCGTGCGGTCATCGCCCTTGAAGACGCCGACACCATCTACAAGATCCCGGGCATCCTGCATTCCCAGGGCCTTGACGATTTCGTCGTCGAGCGCTTCGGCTTGCAGTGCGGCAGCGCCGACCTGTCCGAGTGGGAAAAGGTCGTCGACGCCAAGCTCAATCCGGAACACGAAGTCACCATCGCGATGGTCGGCAAGTACATGGAGCTGCTGGATGCGTACAAGTCGCTCATCGAAGCGATGAGTCACGCCGGCATCAGCAACCGCACCAAGGTCAACCTGCGCTACATCGATTCCGAAGACATCGAGAATCAGGGCACTGGTTTGCTCGAAGGCGTTGACGCGATTCTCGTCCCGGGCGGCTTCGGTCTGCGCGGCGTCGAGGGCAAGATCACGGCCGTGCAGTTCGCTCGCGAGAACAAGGTTCCGTATCTGGGCATCTGCCTGGGCATGCAGGTGGCGGTCATCGAGTTCGCACGTAACGTGCTGGGCTGGAAAGACGCCAACTCCACCGAGTTCGATCGCACCAGCCAGCACCCTGTCGTCGGTCTCATCACCGAATGGGAAGACGCCACCGGTGCTGTCGAAACCCGTACCGAAACCTCTGACCTGGGCGGCACCATGCGTCTGGGTGCGCAGGACTGCCTGCTTGAGCCGGGCTCTCTGGTGCACGATTGCTACGCCAATGACGTCATCGTCGAGCGCCATCGCCACCGTTATGAAGTGAACAACAAGCTGCTGCCGCAACTGGTCGAAGCCGGTCTGAAAATCTCCGGTCGTTCCGGTGATGGCGCGCTGGTTGAAGTGGTCGAGTCTCCGGATCATCCATGGTTCGTGGCGTGCCAGTTCCACCCTGAGTTCACCTCAACGCCTCGCGATGGCCACCCGTTGTTCAGTGGTTTCGTCAAGGCAGCGCTTGCTCAACACCAGAAGAACGGCTGATAGGGATTTATCACATGGCTCAGAAAATCATCCGCGTCGGCTCGATCGACATCGCCAACGACAAACCCATGGTTCTGTTCGGCGGCATGAACGTCCTCGAGTCGCGCGACATGGCGATGCAGGTCTGTGAAGAATACGTGCGAGTGACCGAGAAGCTCGGCATTCCCTACGTATTCAAGGCCAGCTTCGACAAGGCCAACCGCTCTTCGGTGACTTCGTACCGTGGCCCGGGCCTTGAAGAGGGCATGCGGATCTTCCAGGATATCAAGCAAGCCTTCGGCGTGCCGATCATCACCGACGTGCACGAGCCTGAGCAGGCCGCTGCGGTGGCAGAAGTCTGCGACATCATTCAGTTGCCGGCTTTCCTGTCCCGTCAGACCGATCTGGTCGTGGCCATGGCCAAGACCGGCGCCGTGATCAACATCAAGAAAGCCCAGTTCCTCGCGCCCCACGAGATGAAACACATCCTGGCCAAGTGCGTAGAAGCGGGCAACGATCAGTTGATCCTGTGCGAGCGTGGTTCGAGCTTCGGCTACAACAACCTGGTCGTCGACATGCTCGGTTTCGGCATCATGAAGTCCTTCGAATACCCGGTGTTCTTCGACGTGACCCATGCCTTGCAGATGCCAGGGGGTCGCTCGGATTCCGCCGGTGGCCGTCGTGCCCAGGTGACCGATCTGGCCAAGGCCGGTATGAGTCAGGGCCTGGCCGGTCTGTTCCTGGAAGCCCACCCGGATCCGGACAACGCCAAATGCGACGGTCCCTGCGCCCTGCGTCTGGACAAGCTGGAGCCGTTTCTGGCCCAGCTCAAGGCGCTCGACGAACTCGTTAAAAGCTTCCCGACGATCGAAACGGCGTAAAACCCGCTTCACCGGCGCCGAACCCTCCGGTAGAGTGCCGTTCGTTGTTTTCCCGACCGAAGGGTCGGGAAAATTCTCGTTTCAGGGCCTGCCCGTTGTCCTAGAGCCTTGAGGCGCCGAATCGTTTTCCCAGCTGCGTCGTTTTCGTCAATCTTGGAGTGTTAACAACAATGGCAAAAATCGTCGACATCAAAGGTCGTGAGGTTCTCGACTCCCGTGGCAATCCCACCGTGGAAGCAGACGTGCTCCTCGACAACGGCATCATCGGCAGCGCTTGCGCGCCGTCCGGTGCTTCCACCGGCTCGCGTGAAGCGCTCGAGCTGCGTGATGGCGACAAGAGCCGTTACATGGGCAAGGGCGTTCTGAAAGCCGTGGCCAACATCAATGGCCCGATCCGCGACCTGCTGCTGGGCAAAGACCCGGTTGACCAGAAAGCCCTCGATCACGCGATGATTGAGCTGGACGGCACCGAGAACAAAGCCAGCCTGGGCGCCAACGCGATCCTCGCCGTGTCGCTGGCGGCGGCCAAAGCCGCCGCTCAGGATCAGGACCTGCCGTTGTACGCGCACATCGCCAACCTGAACGGCACGCCGGGTGTTTACTCGATGCCGGTCCCGATGATGAACATCATCAACGGTGGCGAGCACGCGGATAACAACATCGACATCCAGGAATTCATGATTCAGCCGGTGGGCGCCAAGACCTTCTCTGAAGGCCTGCGCTGGGGCACCGAGATTTTCCATCACCTCAAAGCGGTACTGAAGGCGCGCGGCCTGAACACGGCCGTGGGTGACGAAGGTGGCTTCGCGCCGAACCTGAACTCCAACGCCGACGCGCTGGACGCTATCGCCGAAGCCGTTGCCAACGCGGGTTACAAGCTGGGCACCGACGTGACCCTGGCGCTGGACTGCGCAGCGAGCGAGTTCTACAAGAACGGCAAGTACGTGCTGAGCGAAGAAGGCGAGTACGACTCTGCCGGTTTCGCCGACTACCTGGCTGATCTGGTCAGCAAGCACCCGATCATCTCGATCGAAGACGGCCTGGACGAATCGGACTGGGATGGCTGGAAAGTCCTCACCGACAAGATCGGCGACAAGATCCAACTGGTGGGCGACGACCTGTTCGTGACCAACACCAAGATCCTGAAAGAAGGCATCGACAAGAAGATCGGTAACTCGATCCTGATCAAGTTCAACCAGATCGGTACGCTGACCGAAACGCTGGAAGCCATCCAGATGGCCAAGGCCGCGGGCTACACCGCCGTGATCTCGCACCGTTCCGGTGAAACCGAAGACTCGACCATTGCCGACCTGGCCGTGGGTACTGCGGCCGGCCAGATCAAGACCGGTTCGCTGAGCCGTTCCGACCGTATCGCCAAGTACAACCAGCTGCTGCGTATCGAAGAGCAACTGGGCGCCAAAGCGGTGTACCGTGGTCGCGGCGAGTTTCGCGGCTGATTGCAAAGATGGTAAAAAGGCAGCAGGCGTTGCAGGAGAAGTCACTGAAGCGTGACTTCTCTTGTCGTCCTGATCCATGAGCCCGGTGACCACCGGGCTCATGGGCATTTGAAATGGTCGGTTTTGCTGTCTTTATTCGCCGGGTAACAGATATTCACAATGCGCAGTCCTAACTGGTTGTTCCTCGTTCTGCTTTTGATGCTCGCTGGCTTGCAGTATCGCCTATGGGTAGGTAACGGCAGTCTCGCGCAGGTGGCCAGTCTGACTCAGCAAATCGCCGATCAACACGCCGAAAACGATGCTCTGCTGGAGCGCAACCGGGTCCTCGACGCGGAAGTGCTGGAGCTGAAAAAAGGCCTCGAAACCGTTGAAGAGCGTGCCCGTCATGAACTGGGCATGGTCAAGGACGGCGAAACCCTTTATCAGTTGGCACAGTGACGTTGGTGTAATGACTCAATCCCTTCCTGCCTTCTGGGCAGTGATTCCCGCAGCGGGCGTTGGCGCGCGCATGGCGGCAGACCGTCCCAAGCAATACCTGCAACTGGGCGGCCTCACGATTCTTGAACACAGCCTGCTTTGCTTTCTCGATCATCCTCGGCTCAAGGGCCTGGTGGTCAGTCTGGCTGTGGACGACCCTTATTGGCCCACGCTGCCCTGCGCGCTGGATTCCCGTATCCAGCAGGTCGCCGGCGGCAAAGAGCGTTCGGACTCGGTGCTCAATGCGCTGCTGCACCTGCATGCCAACGGCGCCGATGACAACGATTGGGTGCTGGTGCATGACGCCGCGCGCCCGAACCTGGCACGTTCGGATCTCGATAATCTGCTTGGCGAACTGGCGGATGACCCGGTGGGCGGTTTGCTGGCCGTGCCGGCGAAAGACACTCTCAAGCGCGCCGATGCCAATGGTCGCGTGACCGAAACCGTGGATCGCAGCCTTATCTGGCAGGCCTATACGCCGCAGATGTTTCGTCTGGGTGCGCTGCACCGGGCGCTGGCCGACAGTCTGGTGTCGAACGTGGCGATCACCGATGAAGCCTCGGCCATCGAGTGGGCCGGGCAATCGCCGCGTCTGATCGAAGGGCGCGCCGACAACATCAAGGTCACACGACCGGAAGACCTAGAATGGCTGCGCCAGCGTCGGGTGGAATTCAACGGCTGATCAGCTTGCAATGAAGGCGGGTACATTCGCTGTTTTTGCTTGTGTAGGAGCGCGCTTGCCCGCGAACGCGGTAGGTCTGCACCGTCGTTGCAGCCTGACACTGTGCATTCGCACGTAAGCGCACTCCTACAAAGGATCGGCATGATTACTGTACTCATCCCGCGACGCCAATCCCGCCTTAAGATAATCCACCAGCTTTCTCACCTTGGGCGACAGATGCCGCTGTTGGGGGTACAGCGCCCAGACGGCGGTGTTCGGTGGCTGATGGGCATCCAGTAACGACACCAGCGCACCGCGCTTGAGATGCTCCAGCACGTAGTAATCCGGCAGCTGACACAGCCCGACCCCACGCAACGCCGCATCGAGCACTGCCTGCCCACTGTTGCAGCGCCAGTTGCCTTGCACCCGTTGGGAAAATTCCCGCCCGTTTTGTTGTAGCAGCCAACTGTCCGAGCTGCCGATCAGGCAGTTGTGTCGCGCCAGTTCCGACACGCTGTGGGGCCGGCCATAGCGTTCGATATAAGCGGGGGAGGCGCACAGGTACATCTTGCGCGGCGCGAGTCGGGCGGCCACCAGTCGGGATTCCTGCAAGCGACCCAGCCGGATCGCCAGGTCCAGGCCTTCATGCACCAGATCCAGCGTGTTGTTGGTCAGCTCGATGTCCACGCGCAGTTGCGGGTAGTCCTCCATGAAGCGTGTCACCAAAGGGGCGATGAACCTTTCGCCGTAGGCGACGGCACAGGTCATCCGCAGCAGTCCCTTCGGCTCGCTGGTCAGGTCCGTTACCGCGCGCAACGCTTCCTCGCGCCCGTCCTGCAAGCGCTGACAGTGGTGCAGAAACGTCTGACCCGCCTCGGTCAGCGCGACTTTCCGGGTGCTGCGATAGAGCAGGCGCGTCTGCAAGCGTTCTTCCAGCCGCGCGATCTGCCGACTGATGTGCGACGACGACACCCCAAGCCTTTCTGCCGCTGCGGTGAATTGCCCGCACTCGGCCACGGCGACAAACTCGTCCAGACCTTCCCAGCGATTGACCTGCATTGATTGTCCCTGCACAGCATTAATGTTTTGCTTTAAGGCCGATTATTAATCACCCGGCACTGCATTACACTCTGGGCTCGTTTTTATTTAGCTGGAGATCATGATGATCAAGTCACGTGCTGCCGTTGCTTTCGCGCCCAATGAACCACTGCAGATCGTTGAAGTGGACGTTGAGGCCCCGAAAGCTGGCGAAGTGTTGATTCGTACCGTCGCATCCGGCGTTTGCCACACCGATGCCTACACCCTGTCCGGTGCTGATTCTGAAGGCGTCTTCCCGTGCATCCTCGGGCACGAAGGCGGCGGCGTCGTTGAAGCCATCGGCGAAGGCGTGACCTCGCTCGCCGTGGGCGACCACGTCATTCCGCTGTACACCGCCGAATGCCGCGAGTGCAAATTCTGCAAATCCGGCAAGACCAACCTCTGCCAGAAAGTCCGCGCCACCCAGGGCAAAGGCCTGATGCCCGACGGCACCACCCGCTTCAGCTACAAGGGCCAGCCGATCTACCACTACATGGGCTGCTCCACGTTCTCCGAATACACCGTGGTCCCGGAAATCTCCCTGGCGAAAATCCCCAAGGAAGCGCCGCTGGAGAAGGTCTGCCTGCTGGGTTGCGGCGTGACCACCGGCATCGGCGCGGTGCTGAACACGGCCAAGGTCGAGGAGGGCGCCACCGTGGCGGTCTTCGGTCTGGGCGGTATTGGCCTGGCGGCGATCATTGGCGCAAAAATGGCCAAGGCCTCGCGCATCATTGCGGTTGACATCAATCCCTCCAAATTCGACGTGGCCCGTGAATTGGGTGCCACCGAGTTCGTCAATCCGAAGGATCACGACAAGCCGGTTCAGGAAGTGATCGTCGAAATGACCGACGGCGGCGTCGATTACAGCTTCGAGTGCGTAGGCAATGTGAACCTGATGCGTGCTGCGCTGGAATCGTGCCACAAGGGCTGGGGCGAATCGGTGATCATCGGCGTCGCCGGCGCAGGTCAGGAAATCTCCACGCGTCCGTTCCAGCTGGTGACCGGTCGCGTCTGGCGCGGTTCGGCCTTCGGCGGCGTCAAAGGCCGCACCGAACTGCCAAGCTACGTCGAAAAAGCGCAGAGCGGCGAGATCCCGCTGGACACCTTCATCACCCACACCATGGGCCTGGACCGGATCAACGAAGCCTTTGACCTGATGCACGAAGGCAAAAGCATCCGTACCGTCATTCATTTCTGAGGAGCAGCGGCAAGCTTCAAGCGGTAAGCGGCAAGAGGGGCGTGTCATGACCTCTTGCCGCTCAAGGCTTGCAGTTTGCCGCCCGGAGAAGCCCATGAGTCTGGAAAACATCTCGTGCCAGAAAAGCTTCGGCGGCTGGCATAAGCGTTACAAACATCATTCCGACGTGCTCGGCTGCGACATGGTGTTCGCGGTGTATCTGCCTCCGCAAGCGGAGCAGGGCGGCAAGCTGCCGGTGGTCTATTGGTTGTCAGGGCTGACTTGCACCGACGAGAACTTCATGCAGAAGGCCGGTGCGCTGCGCATCGCGGCGGAGCTGGGACTGATCATCGTGGCGCCGGACACCAGCCCGCGTGGCGCCGACGTGCCGGATGATCCGGACAAGGCCTACGACTTCGGCCTGGGCGCCGGCTTTTACCTGAACGCCGCCGAGCAACCGTGGGCTCGGCACTACCGCATGTACGACTACGTGATCAGCGAGCTGCCCGCGTTGATCGAGGCGCACTTCCCGGCCTCGGACAAACGCAGCATCAGCGGGCATTCCATGGGTGGCCACGGCGCGCTGGTCGGTGCATTGCGCAACCCGGGCCGCTATCAATCGGTGTCGGCGTTCTCGCCCATCTGCAACCCGATGGATTGCCCGTGGGGACAAAAAGCGTTTTCCCGCTACCTGGGCGAAGACCGTTCGCGCTGGCGTGAGTGGGACGCCAGCGTGCTGATCGCCGAGGCCACCGAGCGCTTGCCACTGCTGGTGGACCAAGGCGATCGCGATGACTTCCTCGGCAATCAGCTCAAGCCGGAATCGTTGGTTCAGGCGGCGAAGGCGGCTGGTCATCCTCTGGAATTGCGCATGCAGCCGGGTTATGACCACAGCTATTACTTCATCGCCAGCTTCATCGAAGACCACTTGCGCCATCACGCCCGAGCCTTGGCCGACTGACGTCCTCGCCCTCAATTGCAGCGTCACGGGCAATTGAGCGCGGGCCGACCCTAATGTCGGTCAAAGTAGGTAGAATCACGCCCTGACTTTTTCAGGGCGTTTTTTTATGCGTATTGGCCACGGCTACGATGTGCACCGTTTCGCTGAAGGCGATTTCATTACCTTGGGCGGCGTGCGGATTGCGCACACGTCGGGTTTGCTCGCGCATTCCGATGGCGATGTAGTGCTGCATGCGCTGAGCGACGCCCTCTTGGGTGCTGCCGCGCTGGGCGACATCGGCAAGCATTTCCCGGACACCGATCCGCAATTCAAGGGCGCCGACAGCCGGGTTCTGCTTCGTCACGTGCTCAAGCAAGTGCAGGGCAAGGGCTGGAAGGTCGGCAACGTCGACGCCACCATCGTTGCGCAGGCGCCGAAGATGGCGCCGCACATCGAAACCATGCGCGCCTTGATTGCCGAAGACCTCCAGGTCGACATCGACCAGGTCAATGTCAAGGCCACCACCACTGAAAAGCTCGGCTTCACCGGCCGTGAAGAAGGCATCGCCGTGCACGCCGTTGCGTTGTTGATCAGCGCATGACCGAGCTCGAACTTCTGGGCCCGAGAGCCTATGGCGATGCGTTGGGTACTGCCGTGCTGAAGGCCACTGCCGAAGACTTTCAGGTCGATGAAGTCCTCGACATCCCGCTTTCCGGGGATGGCGAGCACCTGTGGCTGTGGGTCGAAAAACGCGGCCTGAACACCGAGGAAGCGGCCCGGCGTCTGGCCAAGGCGGCCGGCGTGTCGTTGCGAACCGTCGCTTACGCCGGTTTGAAGGACCGTCAGGCGTTGACCCGTCAGTGGTTCAGCATTCAGCTGCCGGGCAAGGCCGATCCGGACATGTCGGTGGCACAAAACGATTCTCTCAAGATCCTCGACAGCAAACGCCACAAGCGCAAGCTGCAACGGGGCGCCCACGCCGCCAATGGCTTCACGCTGCGGCTGACGCAATTGCAGGCCGACAAGGCCGGGCTGGACGCACGTCTCGAGTCGATCAGGCAGCACGGCATCCCCAACTATTTTGGCGCCCAGCGTTTCGGCCATGAAGGCGGGAACCTGGGTGAAGCCCGGCACTATGCCGAGCGTCAGGCCCTGCCCGAGCAGCGCAATGTGCGCTCCCGGTTGCTCTCCACCGCCCGCAGCTACCTGTTCAATCAGGTCTTGGCTGCGCGGGTCGCCGATGGCAGCTGGCAACGAGCGCAAGTGGGCGATCTGCTGGCCTTCACCGACAGCCGCAGTTTTTTCCCCGCAGGCGAAGCCGAGTGCAGCGACCCGCGGCTGGCGATCCTCGATCTGCACCCGACCGGGCCGCAGTGGGGCGAGGGCGACTCCCCGGCGTCCGGCGCTACCGCCGAGCTTGAAAACAGCATCGCGGCGCGCGAGGCGTCGCTCTGTAACTGGTTGATAAAAGCGGGAATGGAGCATGAACGGCGCATCCTGCGACTGCCCATCGGGCGGTTGACGTGGCATTATCCCGAGCCTGACATTCTGCAACTGGAATTCGTCCTGCCGGCCGGATGCTTCGCCACCGCTTTGGTGCGTGAACTCGTCGATCTCGCGCCGGCAGGGCAGACGGACAGCTCATGCGTATTCTGATTTCAAATGATGACGGGGTTATGGCGCCCGGGCTGGCTGCGCTGCATGGCGCGCTGGCCGGGTATGCCGACTGCGTGGTGATTGCGCCCGACCAAGACAAAAGCGGCGCGAGCAGTTCGCTGACGCTGGATCGGCCGTTGCACCCGCACACCCTGGACAACGGCTTCATCAGCCTCAACGGCACCCCGACCGATTGCGTCCACCTCGGACTCAACGGCCTGCTGCCCGATGAGCCGGACATGGTCGTGTCGGGTATCAACCTGGGCGCCAATCTGGGTGACGATGTGCTCTATTCAGGCACCGTCGCTGCGGCGCTGGAAGGTCGTTTTCTGCAACGCCCGTCATTTGCCTTTTCATTTTTGTCACGTCAGGTCGATAACTTGGCAACCGCCGCGCACTTTGCCCGGCTTCTGGTCGAAGCCCACGAGCGCCTCGACCTTCCACCCCGTACCGTATTGAATGTGAATATCCCTAACCTGCCGCTGGCAAACGTACGCGGTATCCAGCTGACCCGTCTTGGCCATCGCACCCGTGCGGCGGCGCCTGTGCGCGTGGTTGACCCGCGCGGAAAGGCCGGTTACTGGATTGCTGCTGCCGGAGATGCCGAAGACGGCGGGCCGGGCACCGATTTCCACGCCGTGATGCAGGGTTACGTGTCGATTACCCCGTTGCAGCTGGATCGTACCTATCAGGACGGTTTCAACAGCCTGAACGCTTGGCTGGAGGGAATGGCCTGATGTCGCGTGAGCAAGATGATCTGTTACGACGTGGCGTGGGGATGACTTCCCAGCGTACCCGCGAGCGTCTGATTCAACGGTTGTGCGAAGAGGGCATCGCCAACACTCAGGTGCTGGACGTTATTCGCAAGACCCCTCGTCACCTGTTCGTTGACGAAGCCCTGGCACACCGCGCGTACGAAGACACCGCGCTGCCGATCGGCAACAACCAGACGATTTCCCAGCCTTACATGGTGGCGCGCATGAGCGAGCTGCTGTTGGCGGCGGGTCCGCTGGATAAGGTACTGGAAATTGGCACCGGCTCGGGCTATCAGACCGCCGTGCTGGCGCAATTGGTGGAGCGGGTTTTCTCCGTCGAACGCATCAAGGTGTTGCAGGATCGCGCCAAGGAACGCCTCGTCGAACTGAACCTGCGCAACATGGTGTTTCGTTGGGGCGATGGGTGGGAAGGCTGGCCGGCGCTCGCGCCTTACAACGGGATCATCGTCACCGCCGTGGCGACCGACGTACCTCAGGCGTTGCTGGACCAACTGGCCCCCGGTGGTCGCCTGGTGATTCCAGTGGGTTCGGGTGAAGTGCAGCAACTGATGCTGATCATTCGCGAGGAGAACGGCTTTTCCCGGCATGTGCTGGGCGCTGTTCGTTTCGTCCCGTTGCTCAACGGGCCGCTGGCGTAAGCGCTATTTTGCGGTGGCAATGAATTCCACAAGACGCTGCCGGTCTACAGGCTGGCGTTTTGCAACGATGCTTCGGTCAACTGCCGCAGCGCCGTCTCACACCATATTTTTCATGGCTGTCTGGTCTTTTCACGACACAGGGCAGTTTCTTTTTCAGTCACCGGTAAAGGGAGTGGCGGGTGAGTCTCACAGTCATTCGGCAGCGTAGTTCTTCAACAAGTTTTCAGCGTCTGGTGATTGGAGTTGCCCTGAGTATCCTTCTGGTCGGCTGCTCCAGCACGCCATCCGGCGGCGTGCGCATTGTCGACCGTAACGGCAAATCGACGGTGCCAACCCGTCAGCCGGTCACCACCGGTCAGTACGTCGTGAAGCGCGGCGACACGCTGTTTTCCATTGCATTCCGTTACGGCTGGGACTGGAAAGCGCTGGCCGCGCGCAACAGCATTCCAGAGCCATTCACTATTCATGTCGGTCAGACGATCCGCTTTGACGGGCGCGCCAACTCTCCGTCCACGGCAGTGGCCGCTGGCTCGGCAGGCGTTCCACAGACCACCACGAGCAGTTCGTCATCGCCGTCCGGATCGCTGAAAACCACCGTCATTTCAAGGCCCGTAGGCGCCGTCGCCGCGACGACACCACCGCCGACAAGCAACTCGACCACCACGCCGGTCAACACAACCGTGGTCACCGGCGCCCGCTCTCCAAGCGGCTGGACATGGCCGACAAGCGGCGTTTTGATCAGCAAGTTCTCTTCAAACGGTAGTTTGAATAAAGGAATTGATATCGCTGGTGATTTGGGACAGCCTGTTTTGGCCGCGTCTGATGGGACAGTGGTATACGCCGGAAGTGGATTAAGGGGCTACGGCGAGTTGGTCATCATCAAACACAGCGATACCTACGTCAGTGCATACGGACATAACCGTCGGCTCTTGGTTCGGGAGGGACAACAGGTCAAGGCAGGGCAAAGTATTGCCGAGATGGGCTCAACGGGAACTGACCGGGTGAAACTGCATTTCGAGATTCGCCGCCAGGGTAAACCGGTAGATCCACTGGAATTTTTGCCACGTCGCTGATCGGTTGTCAGCCTGTTCCTGCGTAGAGGGGACAGGCTCAAGTGCTGCCATGGAAGAAGGCGTCACTGGAGCTTGAGGTCGAACTCACCAAAGGACTATAACAATGGCTCTCAGCAAAGAAGTGCCGGAGTTTGACATAGACGACGAGGTACTCCTCATGGAGCCCGTAATCGTCCTGGATTCTGCAACGGATGAGAAGCCAGCTACACCTTCCGTTCGCGCGAAACCTAAAAACTCTGCAGCGCTCAAACAGCATAAGTACATTGATTACACTCGGGCACTGGATGCTACGCAGCTGTACCTCAATGAAATCGGCTTTTCCCCCCTGCTCTCCCCGGAAGAAGAAGTCCACTTTGCGCGACTGTCGCAAAGCGGCGATCCGGCTGGGCGCAAACGCATGATTGAGAGCAATCTGCGGCTGGTCGTGAAAATCGCCAGGCGCTACGTCAATCGTGGTCTGTCATTGCTGGACCTGATCGAGGAGGGCAATCTGGGCCTGATTCGAGCAGTCGAAAAATTCGATCCGGAGCGTGGATTCCGGTTCTCGACCTACGCCACCTGGTGGATTCGTCAGACCATCGAGCGTGCGATCATGAATCAGACGCGCACGATCCGTCTGCCAATTCATGTGGTCAAAGAGCTTAACGTCTACTTGCGCGCCGCGCGGGAGCTGACGCAGAAGCTGGACCATGAACCCTCTCCCGAAGAAATCGCCAACCTGCTGGAGAAGCCGGTCGGTGAGGTCAAGCGCATGCTGGGCCTCAACGAGCGTGTGTCTTCTGTGGATGTGTCGCTGGGTCCAGATTCGGACAAGACGCTGCTCGACACCCTGACCGACGACCGCCCCACCGACCCGTGCGAGCTGCTCCAGGACGATGATCTGTCGCAAAGCATCGACCAATGGCTTTCCGAGTTGACCGACAAACAGCGTGAAGTCGTTGTCCGTCGATTCGGCCTGCGCGGGCACGAGAGCAGCACCCTTGAAGACGTCGGGCTGGAAATCGGCCTTACCCGTGAGCGTGTGCGGCAGATTCAAGTGGAAGGGTTAAAGCGTCTTCGCGAGATTCTCGAGAAGAACGGTTTATCCAGCGAGTCACTCTTTCAATAAGGCGCAGAGGGTTGGCGTAAGTTACATCAAGCACAATGAGAGCCCCGATCAGTCGGGGCTTTTTTATGTCGGTTGAATGTGCTTTAGATGGATATTGCATGACAGTTTTTTGATGGGCCCGTGTCCACTTTCACAACCGGGTAAGTGATGCTTACTCACGCTGTAAGCCATTTCTTACGCGTTATGTGAGTTATCGTCTCTTCTTTGGCGGATTATGTCTCCGTCAGTTGAAAGCCGATGGTTATCCCATTGATTTAATGAGCAATTTAAGACTAGCGCCGGCCAGCGGCTGAATTTTCCTGAAAACTCTCGGCGCTTGCCCTGACCGTTTAAATCACTAATATCAGTCCTGTACCGACGGATTGGTACAGGCGGTCAAGGACGACTGCTCAAGGACATCGCAGGATGCGATTCATCAGGATGATGAACACGGATTGAAGGGATTATGGAAAAAATGTGGGCGGGTCATACCGCCCCTTTTTTCGTCTGCAGAAAAGTGAGGCTGCAACCAGGCCACCACGCAAAAAGGCCCCGAAGGGCCTTTTTTTATCAGCAGGCGCTTAGCGCTCCAGATCGGCGATCTTGCCGGTCTTGCCGTCCCACTCCTTGGCATCCGGCAGCGCTTCTTTGCGTTCCGTGATGTTGGGCCAGATTTCAGCCAGCTCTGTGTTCAGCTGAATGAAATTCTCCATGCCGGCGGGAATCTCGTCTTCCGAGAAGATCGCATTCGCAGGGCACTCAGGCTCGCACAGGGCACAGTCGATGCACTCGTCCGGGTGAATCACCAGGAAGTTCGGGCCTTCGTAAAAGCAGTCCACCGGACAGACTTCTACGCAGTCGGTGTACTTGCACTTGATGCAGTTGTCGGTGACGACGAAGGTCATTTCTAATTCTCTCCTCAGGCGGCGGCAGCAAGGCCGTTCAGTCCGGCTTGCCAGGTACGGGACGTCCCCCGGCCGTAAAACTCAGCTTCTCGAGCAACGCGGCAGGCAAGGTGTCCTGCGCGGCGATGTCCGACCTTGGTTCGCTGCGTTCAAACGCGGCCAGGTGCGCTGTAAAGCCAGGCTAAGAGCTCACAGCGTCCCGAACCGCGCGGGATTCTAACAGCTTGTTACGAATGACGTTAGATGCGTGTCTTCATCGAATACAACAACTCAAGCGCCTGACGCGGCGTCAGGTCGTCGATCTTCAGGTTCGACAACTCGTCCAGAACAGGGTGCGGCAAGCTTGCGAACATATCGCTCTGCATCGGTAGCGGTGGTTTGCCCGGCTTGGCCCGGGGCTGCTCATGGGGCAAGCTGGTGGTCTCCAGGCGCAACAGATGCTCCTTCGCCCGCGTGATGACGCGCGCCGGCACGCCGGCCAGTTGCGCCACGGCAAGACCATAACTCTGGCTTGCCGGGCCCGGCAGCACGCGGTGCAGGAAGACAATGCGCTCGTTGTGCTCGGTAGCATTCAGATGCACGTTGGCCACCAGCGGCTCGCTTTCCGGCAATACGGTCAGCTCGAAGTAATGTGTGGCGAACAGTGTGTACGCGCGCAGCTGGGCGAGGCATTCCGCCGCGGCCCACGCCAGCGAAAGCCCGTCGAAGGTGCTGGTGCCACGTCCGACTTCATCCATCAGCACAAGGCTTTTGTCGGTGGCGTTGTGCAGAATGTTCGCCGTCTCGCTCATCTCCACCATGAAGGTGGAGCGTCCGCCGGCCAGGTCATCGCTTGAACCGATACGCGTGAAGATACGGTCGACCAGCGAGAGTTCGCAGCTCGCCGCCGGCACGAAGCTGCCGATATGCGCCAGCAGCACGATCAAAGCGGTCTGACGCATGTAGGTGGATTTACCGCCCATGTTAGGACCGGTGATTACCAGCATGCGCGTGTTGTCGTTCAAGTCCAGGTCGTTGGCCACGAACGGCGACGACAGAACCTGCTCCACCACCGGGTGACGACCTTGCTCGATGCGCATGCACGGCTCGTCAGTGAAACGCGGACGGTTGAGGTCCAGATTCAGCGCACGCTCGGCCAGGTTGCTCAGCACGTCCAGCTCGGCCAGCGCGGCGGCGGTGTCCTGCAGCGGCGCGAGATGACCGATCAGGTCTTCCAGCAGCGTCTCATAGAGCATCTTTTCCCGAGCCAGCGCGCGGCTCTTGGCCGACAACGCCTTGTCTTCGAATTCCTTGAGCTCAGGGGTGATGAAACGCTCTGCGCCCTTGAGCGTCTGGCGGCGGATGTAATCGGCCGGCGCCTGTTCCGCCTGCTTGCTCGGCAGCTCGATGAAATAGCCGTGCACGCGGTTGTAGCCGACCTTTAGGTTGGCCAGCCCGGTGCGCGCCTTCTCCCGAGTTTCCAGATCGATAAGGAACTGCCCGGCGTTCTCGCTCAGGGACAGCAATTCATCGAGCTCGGCGTCGTAACCGGTCTTCAGTACGCCGCCGTCGCGAATCACGGCAGGCGGATTGTCGATAATCGCGCGTTGCAGCAGGTCGGCCAGCTCCGGGTAAGTGCTCGCCGTTTTCGCCAATTGCTGAATGTGCGGCGCTTCGAGCTCGGCCAGTGCCAATTGCAGTTCGGGCAACGCGCTCAGGGCATCACGCAGACGCGCCAGGTCACGGGGACGGGCGTTGCGCAGCCCGATACGCGCGAGGATGCGCTCGATGTCGCCGATCTCTTTCAGTCGCGGCTGCAGGTTCTCGAAGCGGTAGCGCTCAAGGAAGCAACCAATCGACTCCTGCCGGGCTTGGAGGATCTGCAGATCACGCAGCGGCCGGTTCAGCCAGCGGGTCAGCAGGCGCGTGGCCATGGCGGTCTGACAGCGATCCATCACCGACTGCAGCGTGTTGTCGCGGCCGCCCGCCAGATTGGTGTCCAGTTCCAGGTTGCGGCGGCTGGCGCCGTCCAGAATCACTGTGTCATCGAGGCGCTCATGGCGCAGGCTGCGCAGGTGCGGCAATGCCGTGCGCTGGGTTTCCTTGGCGTAACCCAACAGACAGCCCGCCGCGCCGATCGCCAGGGTCAGGTTCTCGCAGCCGAAGCCTTTCAGGTCCTGAGTGGAGAATTGCTGGCACAGGCTTTTGTGCGCCGAATCGCGCTCAAAGTCCCACGGCGCGCGACGACGGGCACCGCGGCGTTTCTCTGCCGGCAGGCCCTGGGGCCAGTCATCGGGAATCAGCAGCTCCACCGGGTTGATCCGCTCAAGCTCGGCCAGCAGGTTTTCCCAGCCCTTGATTTCCAGCACCGAGAAATTGCCGCTGGTGATGTCCAGCACGGCCAGGCCGAACAGGCGCTCGTCACCCAGCACGGCGGCAATGAGGTTATCCCGACGCTCGTCCAGCAACGCTTCGTCGCTGACGGTGCCCGGCGTGATGATGCGCACCACCTGACGATCAACCGGCCCTTTGCTGGTCGCCGGATCGCCGATCTGTTCGCAGATGACCACCGACTCGCCCAGTTTCACCAGCTTGGCCAGATAGCCTTCCGCTGCGTGATAGGGGATGCCGCACATGGGAATGCTTTGCCCCGCTGACTGACCCCGGGCGGTCAACGTGATGTCGAGCAGCTTGGCCGCCTTTTTGGCGTCTTCGTAGAAGATCTCGTAGAAGTCACCCATGCGGTAGAACATCAACTGGTCGGGGTGCTGATTTTTCAGCCGCCAGTATTGCTGCATCATGGGGGTGTGCGAGGAGAGGTCTGAAATTGCTTTATTCATCAGTTATTTAGGCAAATTCTGTAGGAGATTGAGGCAAGTTTCGGGCTACGACGGGGATTCCACCTACGTGGCTGGACGTCATATCCGATTGCTTTTGCGATGGCGGCAAGGTTACCACGCACGTTCTCGGGACGCAGGTCCGGCTGATTCGTCACGGCGCGTTTCCGAACCGACACGAGACGCTTCGAGCTGGCTAGGATGTCGAGCACCGCCCGATTGGAGGCGGCATTATCGACAAGGATTGCGCCATGCAACGCAAGCGAGGACGAGATTCAACCAACGGTCGCTTCATCCCTCTGGAGGAGGCCAAGCGACGGCCACGGGAAACCATCGTGGAAACCGTCAAGAAACCCTGCCCCGAAAAACCGGAGCGCAAATAGATGGCATGCAGGCGTGATCTGTATTCAGGTCGCGTCCTGTATTGCACATCAACCCGGCTGGTGTAGCGTGTCTGCTTTGCGGCAATCAATACGGAGAACCCCTTTGGACGACATCACTCACCTGGCAGCAACCCTGGGTCAGCAGCTGCTGGCGGCAGGCGCGCAGGTCAGCACTGCCGAGTCCTGTACCGGAGGCGGCATCGCCGAAGCCATCACCCGTGTTCCAGGGAGTTCGGCCTGGTTCGAGGCCGGGTATGTCACCTACTCCAACCGGCAGAAGACCCGACAACTGGCGGTGCCGGAAGCGCTGTTCGCCCAGGTCGGCGCTGTTAGCCGCGAAGTGGTCGAAGCCATGGCCAAGGGTGCGCAGGCAAACAGCGGTGCGCAGTTTTCGGTTGCGGTCAGCGGGGTGGCCGGGCCGGACGGGGGCTCGGCGGAGAAACCCGTGGGTACGGTGTGGGTCTGCTGGGGCATGGCGGAACGATTGATCGCCGAGCGCTTTCTATTTGCAGGTGACCGCGATGCGGTCCGCCGACAAACGGTGAGCGCGGCGCTAGAGGGGCTTGTAAGGCTCTCTCGCGGAGAAATACCAAATCAGGGGTAGGCGCGCGTCAGACCCTGTGGAATAATACTGGCTACTTATACAGTTATATCGGCCGTCAAGGCCTAACCTATTACGAGAGGATTCAATGGACGACAACAAGAAGAAAGCCTTGGCTGCGGCCTTGGGTCAGATCGAGCGTCAATTCGGCAAAGGTGCCGTAATGCGCATGGGTGACCATGACCGCCAGGCTATTCCTGCTATCTCCACCGGCTCGCTGGGTCTCGATATCGCACTCGGTATCGGTGGCCTGCCAAAAGGCCGGATCGTTGAAATCTACGGCCCGGAATCTTCGGGTAAAACCACCCTCACTCTGTCCGTGATCGCAGAAGCCCAGAAAATGGGTGCCACCTGCGCATTCGTCGACGCCGAGCACGCGCTCGATCCAGAGTACGCCGGCAAGCTGGGCGTCAACGTTGACGACCTGCTGGTCTCCCAGCCAGACACCGGCGAACAGGCCCTCGAAATCACCGACATGCTGGTGCGTTCGAACGCCATTGACGTCATCGTCGTCGACTCCGTGGCCGCTCTGGTACCAAAAGCTGAAATCGAAGGCGAAATGGGCGACATGCACGTCGGCCTGCAAGCCCGACTGATGTCCCAGGCGCTGCGTAAGATCACCGGTAACATCAAGACTGCCAACTGCCTCGTTATCTTCATCAACCAGATCCGTATGAAGATCGGTGTGATGTTCGGCAGCCCGGAAACCACCACCGGTGGTAACGCATTGAAGTTCTATGCGTCGGTCCGTCTGGACATCCGCCGTACGGGCGCGGTCAAGGAAGGCGACGAAGTCGTCGGTAGCGAAACCCGCGTCAAAGTCGTGAAGAACAAGGTGGCCCCGCCGTTCCGTCAGGCTGAGTTCCAGATTCTCTACGGCAAGGGCATCTACCGTAACGGCGAGATCATCGACCTCGGCGTGCTGCACGGTTTGCTGGAGAAATCCGGTGCCTGGTACAGCTATCAGGGCAGCAAGATCGGTCAAGGTAAAGCCAACTCCGCGAAGTTCCTGGCGGACAACCCGGAAATCGGCACCACCCTCGAGAAGCTGATTCGCGAGAAACTGCTGACCGCAGCGCCTGATGTGAAGGCCCAATCGTCCCGCGTTGCGGCAGACGATGTGGCTGAAGTCGAAGCTGACGCGGACATCTGATCCCCGTCATGCCAGCTGTGCTCGATACGCCCGTCGCTGTAAGGCGTACCGCAATGGACCTGCTCGCGCGCCGCGAGCATGGTCGTGTCGAGCTGACGCGCAAACTGCGTCAGCGCGGCGCTCCCCCCGAATTGATTGACGCAGCGCTCGACCGTCTGACGGAAGAGGGTCTGCTGTCTGAATCCCGATACCTCGAAAGCTTTGTTTCCTACCGTGCCCGTTCTGGCCACGGCCCTTTGCGTATCCGCGAAGAGCTGGGCCAGCGGGGCTTGCTGCGTCCGGACATCGAACAGGCGCTGCGTGAGTGCGGCGTCGACTGGTGGGAAAAACTGGAAGCACTGTGGCAGCGCAAGTTCAGCGGCCAACTGCCCAGGGATGCCCGCGAACGTGGGCAGCAGATGCGCTTTCTGAGTTATCGCGGATACCCGCCAGAGCTGATTGGTCGTTTGCTGAGTGGCAAGGGCAACGACGATTGATACTCGATTGGCGTGAAGGCGCGCAAGCACGCCTTCAAGCATTGCACGTTAAATCGATTTTGCGGGCTCGGTTCCTTGGGCCCGCCGAGATTGAGCAGGTTTCGCCCAGTTCTCCTCCAGGTTTATGCAGTCCACCAGTTCGCGCAAGCGGCCATGATTACGGCCGCTGAAGGCGAACGCCAGGCGCGTGAGGTGGCTGAACTGCGCTTCGTCATATTCGTCCTGATGACCGTATTGCTGAAATTCGCCGCTTAACCGCAGATCGGCGAACCGGTCCTGCAGGGCGTTCAGCGCCTGTTCGCTCAGGGCGTGGTGCATGCGAATGACGAAGGTGTTCTTCAACCAACGGCTGGAGTGGAAGTTGCTGTAGAAGCGGTTGATCTCGGCGACAGCCTCATCGGCGCTGTACACCAGCTTCATCAGGTTCATGTCCGTGGGCAGAATGTATTTATTCGCCTCCAGTTCGTCCTTGATGAAACTGAGCGCGCCTTCCCAGAACGTACCGCCCGGTGCATCCAGCAGCACGATCGGAACCAGCGGGCTTTTGCCGGTCTGGATCAGTGTCAGCACTTCCAGCGCCTCATCGAGCGTGCCAAACCCGCCCGGGCAGAGCACCAGCGCGTCAGCCTCTTTGACGAAAAACAGCTTACGCGTGAAGAAGAAGTGGAACGGCAGCAGATTGCCGGTGCCATCCACGGTCGCATTGGCGTGCTGCTCGAACGGCAGGGTGATGTTGAAGCCCAGGCTGTGATCCAGACCCGCGCCTTCGTGTGCCGCGGCCATGATCCCGCCACCGGCGCCGGTGATGACCATCAGGTCGGAGGCTGCCAATTGCTTGCCCAATTCACGGGCCAGCGCATAAACAGGATGTTCAAGGGGAGTACGAGCGGAGCCGAACACCGTGACCTTGCGACGGCCTTTGAATCGTTCGAGCACCCGAAAGGCATTTTCCAGCTCGCGCAGCGCTTGCAGGGTGATTTTGGCATTCCAGCGATTCAGGTCGTCCTGGGCCATGCGCAGGACGGTCAGGGTCATGTCGCGGTAGAGCGGAAGATTGGGGCTGTCCGGGGCGACCGAACCGAGGAGTTCTTCGACCTTGCGGGTGAGGTCGTCTCCGTTGCTCTGAAAATGCTGAGACAACGCATCACTGGGTACGTAAGGCATTCACGCTTTCTCCTTCTGCAGAATCATTGACCGTCGCCAGAGGGCGGGATCTCGACGCTTCATGCGTCGGCGTGCGCAGCGCATCCGAAAGACAGGGAAACATCAAATCTGCGCGGCGCCTGATTCTGGACTAATCCATGGTTGGAAAGAGAAAACATTGATGGCAACCGGCGTCACAGGCAACCCTTTCTTGCATGCAAAATGTGATGAGGCTTAACGGGCGCGGCGAAGGGTAAAGCAGGCCCCACGATCAACGATCAGATCAGCACGCGAAAAGTATTGAGTGGCGGGGATTGGAATGGCGCATGTAGCCAGGGAAGGGAGAGCAAAGACTGCGCGTTGAAGAGACTTCGAAACGCGCCGCCCGTAAAGCGGGTTACATCACTTCTTGTGGGCAGGGGGTTTGGCAGCGCAGTCCGCCGCTTTGATTTCCTGAGTCGTGATGAGCTTGTTGGTTTTGTATTCGGTGAACTGGTACCGCAGGATAGCGCCCTTGGCCATCAGTTGACGATAACCGGCGTTGCGGCACACGCTGCCGCCCAGCTGACCGCGGACATCGTCCGGGTTTTCGCGCATCTGGGCCGCCTGGCCAGACTGCACGCTCAAATGGTTGATCAGCATCTTGCCTTCAACGGTGTAGCCTTCGTCGAGGATGTCTTCGTTGATGGCGCGTGGCGTGCCGACACTGCTTTCCTTCGCGACTTTATCAAGCATCTGGCTCAGTTCGTAATCCTGCTTGGACGCCGCGTTGGCGCACAGTGGAGCGACGAGCAAAAGCGTGAGAGTGGGGGCGATGAGGCGCAGCATTGAATTCTCCTGGTGCATGGACGGGTGGTGCAGAGGCAGGCCTTTGGACCTGCGACATCCCGAGGCGTTCACTGCGGGAGTGAGTGCTCTCAAGGCCGGGCAGTATAGGGGAGGAGCCTCGGCGGACACCAGAGAACACGGCGCGTGAGGCAGCGTCTGATAGAATGCCGCGACTTTTCGACCTGCCGGATACCCCTCGTGTCACTGCCTTCTTACCCGTCAATGACCCAGACTGTTTTTCACGAAAATTCTGTCGCACGTCTGAGAGATGAGCGGGAGGAGGAGAGCTCAAAACCTTACCTGGCTCGCGGATCACGTGCGCCAAGGTGCCAATACTGTCGAGTGATCGAAAGCCATTGCCTGTGCAGGTGGCGTCCCAAGGTCGAGGCCCAATCAGGGGTGTGCCTCATCATGACGAAAAAAGAGGTCTTCAAACCCAGCAATACGGGTTGGCTGATTGCAGACGTGATTCAGGATAACCATGCGTTTGTGTGGTCACGTACTGAGGTCGATGAAAAGCTGATTGCATTGCTCACGGATCCGCAGTGGCAACCCTATCTGGTGTTTCCGGGCGAATATGTAGCGGCCGAGCGCGTCACCAACACCGTGACGGTTAACCCGAACAAGAGGCCGCTGTTCGTGCTGATTGACGCTACATGGACTGAAGCAAGGAAGATCTTCCGTAAGAGTGCTTACTTTGACTCCATCCCCATTTTAAGCCTGATCCCCGAAAGGCTTTCACGGTATAAATTAAGACGCTCCACGCGCAGCGAGCATCTCTGTACCGCTGAAGTGGCCGCACTGTGTTTCGATCTGGCCGGCGATGCTGAAGCAGCTTCGGCGTTAAGCTGCTACTTCGATGTGTTCAGTCAGCACTATTTAGGTGCCAAGAATCAGTTGCCCCTCGACTTGCTAAGCGATGCCCATCAAGAGCTCAAGGGTTACATTGAATAGTCACCAGTCATGCCGGCGCTGCGAGCCGCATCAAAACGGCTCGCAATAGAAGGAAGCATGACCTCAGGCGAGGGTTTTCTTCGGCCACAACTGCGCCAGCAGCATCCCGGCCAGCATCAATGCGCAGCCGATATAACCGCGCAGTTGCAAGGCTTCGCCGAGAACCCAGGCGCCGGCGATGGCGGCGAACACGGCCTCCAGCGAAAGGATGATGGCGGCATGGGAAGCAATGGCGTGTTTCTGCGCGACCACTTGCAGCGTGTAGCCCACGCCGACCGCGACGATGCCGCCGTAGAGCAGGGCAGGGCCCGCATCGATGATCGCATTGAGGGCAATCGGTTCGAGGAGGACTGCCAGCAGCAGACTCACCACCGAACAGGTGGCGAACTGTAAAAAGGCCAGCCGGATCGGGTCGTGGCGGCTGGCAAACAAACTGACCAACACCACGTGTCCGCCCCACACGAACGCGCCGATCAGTTGCAGCCAATCCCCCGAGGCAACGTGAAAGTTATCGCCAATACTCAGCAGGCACATGCCGACCACTGCCAGCAGGCAGCCCAGCCAGGTGCCCAGCCCGGTTTTATGCCCGAGCAGCAAACCCAGTAGCGGAACGACAATCACGTACAGACCGGTGATGAAGCCGGCGTTGGTCACGCTGGTAAACAGCAGGCCGACCTGTTGAAGGTTGATGCCCAATGCCAGCGCCAGGCCCATGATGACACCAGCGCGTAACATGCCGCGATTGAGCAAGGGCTCCGGTGTGCGTGCCGTTTTGGCGTTGCGCAGAATCAGTGGCACCAGGCAAAGCGAACCCAGCGCGAACCGCAGACCCGAGAACAGATACGGGCCGATGTGATCCATCCCGGCGGTCTGGGCGACGAAGCCAGTGCCCCAGATCAATGCGGTCAGGAGCATGAGCAAGTCCGCTCGCAGGGCATGGTTTGGCATGTTGGCACTCGTCAGGTCGGGGGGCGCAGACTTTGCCGCAAAGCGTCAGGCTTGACCACCCCGACTTCGCTGGGCATCCTTGGCGCCGCTCACCTACGGTCCCTGTGTCAAGATGTCGCGGGTTGCTACCTTGGGTGTTGAATTCGTCGGCGCTCAGCCATTTACAGGATCATGAAATGCCATACGAAATCCTGATTGCCGACGACCATCCCCTGTTTCGCAGCGCATTGCATCAGGCGTTGAGCCTGGGCCTGGGACCGGACGCAAGGTTGGTCGAGGCCGAGAGCATCGCTGATCTGGAAGCGCGACTGACCGAGAAGTCCGACTGGGATCTGGTCCTGCTGGACCTGAACATGCCCGGCGCTTATGGCTTTTCGGGGCTGGTGCTGTTGCGCGGTCAGTATCCGCAGGTGCCGGTGGTGATGGTGTCTGCCCAGGAAGAGGCGGCGGTCGTGGTCAAGTCCCGCGAATTCGGTGCCAGTGGTTTCATCCCTAAATCCAGTTCCCTGGAAACCATTCAGAAGGCTGTGCGAACGGTGCTGGATGGCGATGTCTGGTGGCCTCCCCAGGTCAACGAAAGCATCAGCGTGTCGCCGGAAGCCAGAGCCGCCAGCCAAGGGCTTGCCAGCCTGACGCCGCAGCAGTTTCGCGTATTGACGATGGTCTGCGAGGGGCTGCTGAACAAGCAGATCGCCTACGAGTTGAGCGTCTCGGAAGCGACGATCAAAGCCCATGTCACGGCGATCTTCCGTAAGCTCAACGTGCGCACCCGAACCCAGGCGGCGTTGCTGCTGCAACAATTGGAATCAATTCCGCAGAGCTGATTCCCCTGGATCAGGCTCAACCCCGGGCTTTGCGCGGCCGACCTTCACACTTTTTTGACCGTTGCCGCACTAGCCTCCACCGCTTTCACTCATCAGTAGTTTTCCTATGACGTCCCCATTCAAAGGCCAGACCGGCCTGAAACGTATCCTCAACGCGTCGGGCTATTCCCTGGACGGCCTGACCGCTGCATTCAAAGGCGAAGCGGCGTTCCGTCAACTGGTGCTGCTCAACGTCGTGTTGATCCCGCTGTCGTTCGTGTTTCACGTCAGCCGAGGCGAGCGCGCGGTCCTGATCGCGGTGTGCCTGTTGGCACTGATCGTCGAACTGCTGAACTCGGCCATCGAGGCCGCGATTGACCGGATTTCCCTCGACCGCCATCCGCTGTCGAAAAACGCCAAAGACATGGGCAGTGCCGCCCAGTTTGTGGCGCTGAGCATGATTGCCGTGGTCTGGGGGCTGATTCTGCTGGGCTGACGGGGTCTGGATTTAGCCGGGCGGCGCGTCAGGCGATGCTCGGCAGCACGATCTCATCGCTGCGGTTTACGCCGGCGGTGAATGAGCGGCAGAGGTCGAGGAATTCGCGGATAGCCGACGTCTGATATTTCTGCTTGTGCCAGATGAAGTAGAACTGCCGCACCAGATCCAGCTCCGGTGTTTCAATGGCCACGAGACTGCCCCGGCGAAAGGCGTCACGCAGGGCCAGACGCGAGATGCAGCCGATCCCCAGCCCGGACTCCACAGCGCGTTTGATCGCCTCGGTGTGTTCCAGCTCCAGCCTCACGTTCAGGCTGTTCAGGTGATGACGCATCGCCTGATCGAAGGTCAGGCGCGTCCCCGAACCCTGCTCGCGCAAAATCCACGCTTCTCGCGTCAGTTCCTCCAGCGACGCCCGGCCCTTTTTGGCCAGCGGATGCTGAGGGGCGCAGAACACCACCAGCTCATCCTCGACCCAGGTCTGCACTTCGATGTCAGGGTGGCTGCAGTCGCCTTCGATCAAGCCCAGATCGATCTCGTAGTGGGCGACCTGCTGAACGATGTTTGCAGTGTTTTGCACGTGCAGCTTCACCTGGCTTTCAGGGTGGCGCTGCATGAAGCTGCCGATCAGCAGCGTGGCGAGATAGTTGCCGATAGTGAGGGTTGCGCCGACCGCCAGCGAACCGAAGCCGGACTTGCCGTTGAGCAGGTCTTCGATCTCCTTGGCCTGATCGAGCAGCGCAACGGCCTGGGGCAACAGCTGCCGGCCGGTCGCATTGAGGCTCAGCCGCTTACCGGCGCGGTCGAACAGCTGGCAACTGGACTGGCGTTCCAGTTCGGTGATGGAAGTACTCGCCGCAGATTGCGACAAGGAGAGCTGCACCGCCGCGCGGGAAACGCTTTCCTGCTGGGCGACGGCGACAAAAACCTGGAGCTGACGGAGAGTAAATCGCATATCTATATAACCGATAACCTATATCTTGATAATTCAGTTAACAGATATTGTGTCTGCCACTAGAATGTCGCGCAATGGCGCATTGACTGGCGCACGTTATTTATCAGGAGCTCCCACGTACCATGAGCAACATGAATCACGAGCGTGTCCTCAGCGTTCATCACTGGAACGACACCCTCTTCAGTTTCAAGTGCACCCGTGATCCTGGCCTGCGCTTCGAGAACGGTCAGTTCGTCATGATCGGTCTGCAGCAGCCAAACGGGCGCCCGCTCATGCGTGCCTACTCCATTGCCAGCCCGAACTGGGAAGAGCATCTGGAGTTCTTCAGCATCAAGGTGCCGGACGGCCCGCTGACCTCGCAGCTGCAGCATCTGAAGGAAGGCGACGAGATCATCATCAGCAAGAAGCCCACTGGCACGCTGGTGCTGGACGACCTCAAGCCAGGCAAGCATCTTTATTTGCTCAGCACCGGTACCGGTCTGGCGCCGTTCATGAGCGTGATTCAGGACCCTGAAACCTACGAGCGTTTCGAGAAGGTCATCCTCTGCCACGGCGTGCGTTACGTGAACGAAGTCGCTTACCGCGAGTTCATCACCGAGCATTTGCCGCAGAACGAGTTCTTCGGCGAGATGCTGCGCGACAAGCTGATTTACTACCCAACCGTGACCCGCGAGCCGTTCGAAAACGAAGGCCGTCTGACCGACCTGATGCGCAGTGGCAAGCTGTTCAGCGACATCGGTCTGCCGCCGATCAACCCGCAGGACGACCGCGCCATGCTGTGCGGCAGTCCGAGCATGCTCGACGAGACCAGCGAAGTGCTCAACAGCTTCGGCCTGACCGTTTCGCCACGCATGCGCGAGCCGGGTGATTACCTGATCGAGCGAGCATTCGTCGAAAAGTAATGTCGAGACGTAACACGGTTCAGATACGACCCAATCGCCGATGAATCATCCTCGCAGCACTGCGAGGGTGACGTCATCGGCGAACAGGTCAGTACAGGCACCCGCGTTTTTGGGGTCTGAAAAAAACCGCCTGGAGGTCACGGACCAGGCGGTTTTTTTGTGGGCGGGCGTCAGTCGTTTATCAACCGGCGGCGGGAACCACTTCCAGCACACAAATGACGCCCGGCTGCGGATAGTGCCAGCGCACGTCCAAGTCCCAGAACTGCGCGCCGTAGCGACGTTCTGGCGTGGGTGTCTGGTAGGCCGGTCGCGGGTCTTGAGCCAGGCACTGCTCGATCAGCTCGATCAGCGGTTCTTCCAGGCGCAGCCCATGTTCTCGAGCCTGAGTCAGCGCCGCTTCGGCCCACTGCACCGGAATCAGCTCCGGCGCGGCGGCGGCCATGCTGTTGCGCGCATCAGCGATCACATCGGCATAAGGCACGTAGGGTTTGACGTCCAGCACCGGTGTGCCGTCCAGCAGGTCGATGCCCGACAACCAGAGGCGCCCGGCTTCGACCCTGTCCAGCTTGACCACCGATTGACCGATGCCGTTGGGTCGATGGGTCGCGCGCGTGGCGAACACGCCCATCGACTGATTGCCGCCCAGACGAGGAGGGCGCACCTTGAGTCGCGGCTTGTCCTCCAGTGCCTGATGAAACAGAAACAGCAGCCAGACATGGCTGACCTGCTCCAGGCCCTGCACGGCGTCACCCTGATCAAAGGGCGCGACCAACTCCAGCACGCCCCGCGCGGCAGGCGCCAGTTGGGGTTGGCGGGGAATGGCGAACTTCTCTTTGAAGCACGAGCGCATGAAGCCGATCGGCGAGACGCTGTAGGCCTGGGTCATCGACGGCGCTTCAGCGCTTAGCCGCGTACGCGCAGGGTCAGGCCGCGCAGGAAGTTGCGCAGCAGCTGGTCGCCGCAGACGCGGTAGTTGGTGTGACCCGCCTTGCGGAACAGGGCGCTGAGTTCAGGCTTGGACACCGGGAACTCGGAGGCCTTGAGGATCGCGTGCATGTCGTCTTCTTTCAGCTCGAAGGCCACACGCAGCTTTTTCAGGACGATGTTGTTGGTGATCGGCAGCTCGACAGGCAGCGGCGGGCGGCTCTCGTCCTTGCCACGCTTGAAGAACACCAGGCCGTCGAGGAAATGCGCCATGACTTCGTCGCTGCACGGCACGAAGCCTTCTTCTTCGTCTTTCTTCATGTAGGTGGCGACATCGGCCTTGGTCGCGTCGAACCCGCCGAGCTTGATGATATCGACCACTTTGGCGTCGTTGATATCAAGCATGTAACGGATGCTGCGCAGTACATCGTTGTTCATCATGGTGCGTGTATTTCCTGGAGATTCGCAGATGAGCGCACGCGAGACTGGATGCGGCGCTCAGAAAGGGGATTCAGAATTTTTCTTTGTCGGTCATGTAGCGCCACTGGCCTTCCGGCACTTTGCCGATGGACACGCCGCCGATACGAATGCGCCGCACGGACACGACCTTCAGGCCCACTGCCTCGCACAGCTGGGCAACGACGCCGGGCTGCGGGTTTTTCATGGCGAAGCGCAGGCGGTTTTCGTTCTGCCAGCTGGCTTTGACCTTCGGCAGTTCCTTGCCTTTGTAGGTCATGCCGTGGTTCAGGCGATTGAGGCCGTGGGCAACCATGTCGCCCGAGATCTCGACCACGTATTCCTGCTCGATCTTGCTGCGGTCGTCGGTGAGTTTGCGCAGGATTTTCCAGTCCTGGCTGAACACCATCAGGCCGCTGGCATTGGCTTGCAGCGTGGAAATCGATTCCAGGCGAAGAAAGTGACCTTTGAGCGGACGTCGGCCGATGCTGTGGTCTGCCGACAATGTGCCGGGCGTGATCAGCGCCAGGGCGCTTTCAGGGGCCATGCCGGCCGGAGCGTTGAATAGAATCGTGACGGTTTCAGGCGTATCGGCTTTCGCTTCCGCGTTCAGCACCACCGTCTGGTTTTCGACCTTGAACTGAGGCTCGTCGACGACAACGCCGTCCACCGTGACCCAGCCGCCTTCGATGAACAGCTCGGCTTCGCGACGAGAGCAACCGACCAGCTCGATCAGGCGTTTGGAAAGGCGAATGGGGTCAGTCATGAGAAAAGCCGTAACAAAATGGAAAGGCGCCTATTGTACCCGCGCAGGCACCGTTAATCGCGGTCACATTGAAATTGGCGGGTGAATAAGCCTCCACTCCATGGATTTTTCCGGGAGCGACGCAGGTCTGCTCTCTATTCCTACATTGTCTGGAGCGAATTCATGACCAAATGGCTACCCGCACTGCTGATGACTGTCAGCCTGCCGCTGCTCGCTGCGCAAACTCCCTCCTATGGACCGCAGCTGGAAGGCTTCCAGTACCCGTTCCCGGCGCAGAATTTCAGTTTCGACTCCCAGGGCGCGTCGGTGCAGATGGGGTACATGGACATCAAGCCGACCGGCGCTGCCAATGGTCGCAGCGTCGTGTTGCTGCATGGCAAGAACTTCTGCGGTGCCACATGGGAAGGGACCATCAAGGCGCTGACGGGCGCGGGCTATCGGGTGGTCGCGCCGGATCAGATCGGCTTCTGCCGCTCCAGCAAACCGGCGGATTATAAATACACCTTTGAACAACTGGCGCAGAACACCAAAGCGCTGCTGACCCAACTGGGCATCGATCACGTCACCGTGGTCGGGCATTCCATGGGCGGCATGCTGGCGACGCGCTTTGCGCTGATGTACCCCGAGCAAGTGGATCAACTGCTGCTGGTCAACCCGATCGGTCTGGAAGACTGGAAAGCCAAAGGCGTGCCGGATCGCAGCTTCGACGACTGGTATGCCCGGGAGCTGAAGACCAGCGCCGAGAGCATTCGCAAGTATCAGCAGTCGACCTATTACGCCAACGAATGGCGGCCCGAGTTCGATCACTGGGTCAACATGCAGGCCGGGATGTTCACCGGCAAGGGCAAGGAGGAGGTGGCTCGGGCGTCCGCGCAGACCTACGGGATGATCTTCAATCAGCCGGTGTTCTACGACTTCGAGAAACTGAAGATGCCGACCGTGTTGTTGATCGGGCAGAAGGACAATACCGCTATTGCCAAAGACGCAGCGCCCGAGGCATTGCGCAAGACGCTGGGCAATTACCCGGAGCTGGGCAAGGCCGCCGCCAAGCGCATTCCGCAGGCGACACTGGTGGAGTTCGCAGGGTTGGGTCATGCGCCGCAGATTCAGGATCCGCAGCAGTTCAACAAGGTGCTGCTGGAAAGTCTGAAGCGCTGATGCACACCTGAACTGCACATGCAGTCTGTAGGAGCCGGCTTGCTGGCGAATGCGTTGTGTCAGGCGCTGACGGGTGCCGACGGATTGGGTTCGCCAGCAAGCCGGCTCCTACAGTCCGAACCTCTCTCTGGCCCGGTTCAGGCGTCACGGTCCCGATTTCACCCGCATCCGCAATATCGGATGCGGTCGCCCGAGCCCGTCCAGCTCGGTCCTCCCCACCACTTCAAAACCCTGTTTTTCATAAAAGCCCAGCGCCTGTGCGTTCTGCTCGTTCACGTCCAGCTCGGTGATCTGGAAATGATCGAGCGCGTAGTCCAGCAGTTTCTTGCCCAGGCCCATGCCGCGGTGGTCAGGGGTGATGAACAACATTTCCAGCTTGCCAGGAGAGGTGCCGGCGAAACCGGTGATGCGCAGGTGCGAATCGCGGGTGCAGAACAGGTTCACGGCGCCCAGGTATTGGGTTTCCAGCAGATGCCGGAGCAGCGTGATGTAGTTCTCGGGTAGAAAATCATGTGTCGCGCGCACGGACGCTTCCCAGACCCGGGTGAGTTCGGCGAAGTCGTGCTGCCTGGGCAGATAGATGACCGAGTGCTGGGTCATGTTGCCGCTGCTCCCTGGGTAGTGATCATGATGTGGACGATAGCCAGAAAAAACAAACCCCGCCGTTTTACGGGCAGGGCTGTTGGAAGTGGAGCGGCTGTCGAGCCGGAGATTGAGCGTTAGATCGGCTCAGCCCACAGGTCGTACTCATCGGCATCCACGACGCGGCACATGACCTTGTCGCCTGGCTTGAAGTCACGGTCGCTTTCGACGAACACGTTGCCGTCGATTTCCGGCGCGTCGAAGAACGAACGACCCACGAACCCCTGCTCGTCCACTTCGTCGATCAGCACTTCGATTTCCTTGCCGATTTTCATCTGCAGGCGCGCGGCGCTGATGGCTTGCTGGTGCGCCATGAAGCGGTCCCAGCGATCCTGCTTGATGTCATCCGGTACGATCGGTGCGTCCAGCAGATTCGCTGGCGCGCCTTCGACAGGGGAGTACTGGAAGCAACCGACGCGATCAAGCTGCGCTTCAGTCAGCCAGTCCAGCAGGTACTGGAAATCTTCTTCGGTTTCGCCCGGGAAGCCGACGATGAAGGTCGAACGGATGATCAGGTCCGGGCACTGCTCGCGCCAGTTCTTGATGCGCGCCAAGGTCTTGTCTTCGAAGGCCGGGCGTTTCATCAGCTTGAGGATCTTCGGGCTGGCGTGCTGGAACGGGATGTCCAGGTACGGCAGGATCTTGCCCGCCGCCATCAACGGAATGATCTCGTCGACGTGCGGGTACGGGTAAACGTAGTGCAGGCGCACCCACACACCCAGCGAACTCAGCGCCTGGCACAGCTCGGTCATGCGCGTGCGGACCGGCTGACCGTTCCAGAAACCGGTGCGGTACTTGATGTCGACGCCGTAGGCGCTGGTGTCCTGGGAAATCACCAGCAGTTCTTTCACGCCGGCCTTGACCAGGCGCTGGGCTTCGTCGAGCACGTCGCCAATCGGGCGGCTGACCAGCTTGCCGCGCATGGACGGGATGATGCAGAAGCTGCAGCTGTGGTTGCAGCCTTCGGAAATCTTCAGGTAGGCGTAATGACGCGGGGTCAGTTTGACCCCTTGCGGCGGTACCAGATCAATCAGCGGGTTGTGATTGAGGTTCGGCGGCGCAGCATCGTGAACGGCGTTGACCACTTGCTCGTACTGCTGGGGACCGGTGACGGCCAGCACGCTCGGGTGCACGGCACGAATTACGCTTTCGTCCACGCCCATGCAACCGGTGACGATCACTTTGCCGTTTTCGGCTAGCGCTTCGCCAATGGTCTCAAGGGATTCAGCCTTGGCGCTGTCGATGAAACCGCAGGTGTTGACCACGACCACGTCAGCGTCCTGGTAGGTCGGCACGACCTGATAGCCTTCCATGCGCAGCTGGGTCAGGATGCGCTCTGAATCGACCAGAGCCTTCGGGCAACCGAGGCTGACAAAGCCGACCTTCGGGGCGGCAGACGTGGTGACGGTGGACATTGACTAACCTCGGCGTAGGATGCCCGGCGCTTGGCCGAGGCATTGACTGGGCGCTTGGGGCGCCTCTGATCAAAAAGTGCGCAATTCTAGCGGCGCGTCGAACGATTGACCAGTGTTATACAGAGAATTACGACGAGTGCTGCGCTATGCTTCGCGGCGTTACGCCCGGCACCCCAAGTTGGCCGGGCGCATCGGAATTTACCGGTGCGGTGTGGATCAATCCGACAACACCGGATCGCGGTGCTCGAGTCACGGTTTCAGGAGTGGTAAATGGGTCACGCAACGAGTCAGGCAGAGGTTGGGCATTCCACGGCGAAACCGTTGAGTCTGCTGGTGGGCGCGGTGGGTGTAGCCTATGGCGACATCGGTACCAGCCCGCTGTACACCATTAAAGAGGTCTTCGTCGGTGGCTATGGCGTGCAGGCCGGCCACGATGCCGTGCTGGGCATTCTGTCGCTGATCTTCTGGTCATTGATCTGGGTGGTCTCCTTCAAGTACATGGCGTTGGTGCTGCGGGCCGATAACGACGGTGAGGGCGGCATCATGGCGCTGATGGCGTTGGCGCGCAGGGCGTCGGCCCAGTACCCGAGGCTGCAGGCGAGCATGATCGTCTGCGGGCTGTTCGGCGCGGCGCTGTTTTACGGCGACAGCATGATCACCCCGGCGATCTCGGTGCTGTCGGCGGTCGAGGGCATGGAGCTGGCCTTTGACGGGATTGATCACTGGGTGGTGCCGATCGCTCTGGTTGTGCTGGTGGCGCTGTTTCTGATTCAGCGTCATGGCACTGCGCGGATCGGCGTGATGTTCGGCCCGGTCATGGTGCTGTGGTTCGTGACCCTCGGCGTGCTGGGTGTTCACGGCATCCTCCAGCAGCCGGAAGTGCTGCGTGCCGTCAACCCGGTGTGGGCAGTTCGCTTCTTTATTGATCATCCCGGCATTGGCGTTTCGGTCCTGGGTGCTGTAGTGCTCGCACTGACCGGTGCCGAGGCGCTGTACGCGGACATGGGCCACTTCGGTCGCAAGCCGATCTCCCGCGCGTGGTTCGCCCTGGTCTTGCCGGCGCTGGTGCTCAATTACTTTGGCCAGGGCGCCCTGGTGATCCAGGACCCTGAAGCGGTGCGCAACCCGTTCTACCTGCTGGCGCCGAGCTGGGCGCTGTTGCCGTTGATCGCCTTGTCGACGCTGGCGACCATTATTGCTTCGCAGGCGGTGATCTCCGGGGCTTTCTCGATGACGCTGCAGGCGATTCAGCTTGGCTACATCCCGCGCATGTACATCCAGCACACCTCCAGCGACGCCCAAGGGCAGATCTACATCGGAGCGGTGAACTGGGCGCTGATGGTCGGGGTGATTTTGCTGGTGCTAGGGTTCGAATCCTCCGGCGCGCTGGCCTCGGCCTACGGCGTGGCGGTGACCGGCACGATGCTTTGCACGACGATTCTGGTGGCGTCGGTCATGCTGCTGGCCTGGAAATGGCCGCCGCTGATCGCAGTGCCGATTTTGGTCGGATGTCTGTTCGTGGACGGTATGTTCTTCGCGGCCAACGTGCCAAAAGTCATTCAGGGTGGGGCGTTCCCGTTCCTGGCGGGCATCGCGCTGTTCATCCTGATGACCACATGGAAGCGCGGCAAGCAGCTGTTGGTGGACCGCATCGACGAAGGCGGTCTGCCGCTGCCGATCTTCATCAGCAGTATTCGCGTGCAGCCGCCCCATCGCGTTCAAGGCACGGCCGTGTTTCTCACGGCGCGTGCGGACGCCGTGCCTCATGCCCTGTTGCATAATCTGCTGCACAACCAGGTGCTGCATGAGCAGGTGGTGTTGCTGACCGTTGTGTACGAAGACACCCCGCGTGTGCCAGCGGCGCAACGATTTGAGGTCGAGGTGTTTGGCGAGGGCTTCTACCGCGTGATCCTGCATTTCGGCTTCATTGACGAGCCGGACGTGCCGGCTGCGCTGAGCCTGTGTCACTTGAAGGAGCTGGACTTCAGCCCGATGCGCACGACCTACTTCCTCAGTCGCGAAACCGTGGTCTCGTCGAAACTGGAGGGCATGGCCCGCTGGCGCGAGGGTCTGTTCGCGTTCATGTTGAAGAACGCCAACGGCAACCTGCGGTTCTTCAAGCTGCCGTTCAACCGGGTGATTGAGCTGGGCACGCAGGTGGAGATGTAAGCGGCCTTTGGCCTTTGTAGGACCGGCTTTAGCCGGGAAGGCGTTTGGTGTCGCGCTGCAAGATGGATGGCGTATGCACCGGCCTCTTCCCGGCTGAAGCCGGTCCTACTGACGGAATGCGTACACCCAGTGGGATTGGCGCCGAGACCCATTGCAGGGCCGCGTGTATCTAGTGGAATTGGCATCACTGGACCATTGTGGGACCGGCTTTAGCCGGGAAGACGTCAGTTGTCACACCGCGAATCTGCTGTGGTATGCACCGACCTCTTCCCGGCTGAAGCCGGTTCTACAAAGGTTGACCTCACGTCACCTGGTACCCAAAACAAAAAATCCCCGCAATCGCAAGAGAGCGGGGATTTTTTTGGGTCGGGTAATTACTCGGCGGCGGGCTCTTTGCCCTTCCACTTGTCGATCACCGCGCTCAGGCGCTTGGCCAGGGCAGGGTAGTCTTCGTCGAAGTGATGGCCACCGGGCAGCTGCATCTTCTCGCCGGGCGCTGTGGATTCTGTACAGCCACTTTCATCTTTTTCTTCCAGACCGTACACACACAGCACCTTGTCGCCGGGCAGCTTGGCCATCTCAGGCCCTGTCGCAGCTTCTTTACCCGCGGCGCCCAGCCAGCCTTCTACGGCGATCTCAAAGCTGCCAGTGCGGGCGAAGGCCAGCAGGATAATGCCGTCGACGCGGGCCTTGTCTTCTTCAGGCAGGCGATTGTAGATCGCGGGTAGCACGTCGGCGCCGAAGGAATAGCCTGCGAGCACGAAATGCTTGGCACCCCATTTCTGCCGGTAATGGGCCATCAGCTCGCTCAGGTCAGCGGCGGTCTGTTCTGGCGATTTGTGCTCCCAGTAGTAACGCAGGGTGTCGATGCCGACCACCGGGTAGCCACCCATCTTAGCCATGTCGCCTGCCACGTCCTTGTCCAGGTCGCGCCAGCCACCGTCGCCGGACAGGAAAAGCGTCACCGTGTCAGAGGGCTGCGATGACGGCACCTCAACCACCGGAATGTTCAGGCCGCCGTTGTCATCACCACCGATCAATCGACGGCGCACTTCGTTGTTCAGTACCTGCGGGTACTTGATGTCGTAGTCGCTGATGCTGGTTTCGGTGTTGGGTGCGTCACGGACCAGTGTGGCGCTTTCGTCATCGGGGCCGTCGTTCCAGGCAACCGTCCACTTGCCGTGGGCGGCGGCTTTCGGCACAGGGTCGGTACAGCCAGGTTGATCGCGGACGAAGCCGACCGAGATGGCCCGGGCGTTGTCGTTGTTCTGGCCGGCCAGCCAGCGCCAGGCCACCGAAGCACCTGGGCCGACACCCGCCACCAGATCAGGCGCGCCGTCGAGCTTTTGCAGCGCGGCATTGAAGGTCTTGGCCTGGAGCTGGCAGTCGTCCTTGGGTAGCGTCACCTGGATCACACGAGCGGAGGCGTCATAGCTCAGGGCGAGCAGCTGCTTCTCGGTCAGTGATTCTTCGGTGGTGACGGCCAGCGCGACCTGGGTTTTCACCTTGGTCGAGGGCACCACACGGATCAGCGCAGAGCCGTCGTCCAGCGTGATGTGTTCAAGAGTCGGTTGCGCGGCGGGGCGGTTCCACAGCCAGAAACCCAATGCCACCACCAGAATTACCAGGGCTGCGAGCAAAAAGCGCCAGTAGCGTTGAATCATCAGCGTTTCACCAATCCAGTCAGGCCGCCCGCGATAAGGGCGGCGGTATCTGCCAGTGCCACGAGCGGATCAAGTCCTGCGGGCACGGCCATATAACGAGGTTCCCAGTCAGGCTGGAATTTGTCTTTGAAACGGCGCAGCCCCTGGAAGTTGTAGAGCTGTTCGCCACGGCTGAACACCATCGAACCCAGACGCTGGGTCAAAGGTGCGCCACGCCGCGGTTGCAGCCCGGACAACGGCACCATGCCGAGGCTGAAGCGGGCATAACCTTCTTTTTTGTAATGCAGGATCAGCCCGACCATCATGAATTCCATGGTCAGCTTTGGCGCTTCCGGGTGCGAGCGCATCAGGTCCAGGCTCGCCAGATCATTGCGCGAGGTCTCCAGCAAATTGGAGAACGCGACCGGCTTGCCCTGGAAATGAACAATGGCAATGCGGAAATGCTTGAGATACTCCAGGCTGAACCGGCCCAGGGAGAAGCCTTTCTCGCGAACGTTCTTGCCCATCAGCCACGCATCGGAAATCACTTTGAGCTCTTCCATGGGCGCTTGACCCACTTCGTAGATTTCCAGCGACAGACCGTCGCGCCCACCCCGGTTCCAGGTGTAGCGCAGGTCCTTCATTTCCTTGCCTTTGGCTTCGATGTCGAACTTGTGCAGATCAACCCGGGCTTCTTCGCCCAGCTTGATCGCGGTCAGGCCGATGTCCATGTAGAACGGCAGGTTCTCTGCGCGCACCTGATAGAACACGGGACGAGCATGGTGAACGTCGCACAGATCGCGGAACTGCCAGATCAGCTCGGCCCGTTGCTGAGTCGGGCCAATCGGATCGTACAGCGCAACCAGGCTGCGGCCGCGATGGGCGTACATCAGGAAGGCGTTGCCATCCGGGTGCATCAGCACGGCTTTGTCGCCGGTCAGCACCAAACCGCCATCGGGCTGGCTGGACGCTTTGATGATCTCCGCCGCTTTGGCCAGTTGTGCCTCGTCGGGCAGCTTGATCACCGGACGCGCGGTGCGCAGCAGCCATGTCAGCGAGACGATCAGCAGCAACACGGCGCTGCCCAGTGCCGAACGCAGACCGCGCGGGGCGTCGGCGTCCAGCGTGAACTGCCACCACAGCTGATGGCTGTAGGGCACGTCCTGATAGGCGAACAGCAGCAACCAGACCGAAGCGCCCAGTACGCAAACACTGGCGACCAGATACAGCGGCGAAAACGGCAGCTCCAGCAAACGACTCGGGCGGTAGAACGAGCGGCGGAAGATCGCCAGCAGGCATGCGGTCAGCAGCAGCAGACTCGCTTCTTCCCAGTCGAAACCCTTGAGAATCGACAGAATGGAGCCCACAAACAACAGGATCGTGGTCAGCATCCACGCAGCCGAAAGGCGACGACGCAGGCCCTGCGCGAGCAACAGGCAGAGCACGCCGATCAGGCTGGCGCCGAAGTGCGAGGCGTCGATCAGACGATGGGGAATGAGAAATCCCAGGCTCTCGATACGGGTGTCGATCTCGGGGGTGGAGCCGGAAAACAGCAGCACCACGCCAGAGAGAAATACCAGCAGCGCCAGAATCGGGGCGCCGAAGCCGGACGCAACGCGCATGGCCTGCTGCGCAAACAGCAATCGCTTGGCCTCGCTGTAAAGCAGCACCAGACACGCGATCAGCAGTGGCATCACCACGTAAATCAGGCGGTACAGCAGCAGCGCGGCGGCCAACGGTGCGGCGCCCAGTTCGTCGGCAAATGCGGCCAGCAGAATGGCCTCGAAGACGCCGACCCCACCGGGCACGTGGCTGAGAACACCGGCGGCCAGGGCCAGCAGGTAAACCAGTAGGAACGCACCAAAGGGCGGGGCAGAGGGCAGCAACAGATAGAGGACGGCAGCAGCGGCGGCGACGTCCAGAGCGGTGATCACCAGTTGCATCAGCGTCAAGCGCACGCCAGGCAGGCGCAATGTGCGGCGTCCGGCGCGCACTAGCAAGTTATGCGGGATCGTCTGTTCCGGCAGGCGCCGACGATAGATGGCATAACCCAGGATTGCGCTGATCGCCAGCACCGCCACCGCAACGGTTGCCAATACCGGCACCGACATATGCAGCGCCAGCGAAGCGGCGGGCAGGTCGCTCAAGGTCGCGAGGGCCGCCAGCGGGGGAAGTGCGCAACCCAGTGACAGGCTGGCAAACAGGGTCATGTGGGCAACTTCGCCCGCGCCCAGTCCCAATCGCGAGTAAAGACGGTAACGAACCGAGCCGCCGGACAGCATCGACAGGCCTACAGCGTTACCGATGGCGAACGCGCAAAACCCGCCCATGATCAGCGACTTCGGCGGCAGATCGACGTTGGCGTAGCGACTGGCGGACCACTCGTAGCCCAGCAGAATCACAAAGCCGATCGCCGTCGCCAGCACTGCACCCGCCAGAGAAGGCAGCGGCACACTGAGCAGCGAATCCTGCAGCGCGTAGATGTCCAGCTCGGTCAGCATGTGCCGACAGGCGATCAGGGCGACGGCGAACAGCAGGATGGTGACGCCCAACCCGATGGGTTGACGGTACTTGCTCACCAGTTCGCGCAGGCGCAGTCGTTTCGGGGGAGCCGGAGGATGCTCCGTCACTGCTTCATTTGTGTCGGACGGGTTGGCGCGCATCAATCACTCCTTGGATCGTGCGCGACAGGATGGAGGTATACAGCCAAGTTACCAATCCCTACGCAAAAAATAATTCAGGATGTTAGCGCTTCAACGTCTAACGGGCGAATACCACGGATACGTATCTGTGACCGTTCAGTCTAGGTTCAGTCGCTGGCCAGCGTATCGGCAGGGGAGAACAAAACTATTGCTCCCGGCAACATACAGTAACAAGACCTCTCGGAAGAACGCATCCCGGTAATGGGATGTGACAAGGATTCCTGCCCGCTGTTCGTGAGCTTTCAGCGAGGCAAAAAAAAGGCCACTCTTTCGAGTAGCCTTTTTAGATGTTGGTTGCGGGAGCCGGATTTGAACCGACGACCTTCGGGTTATGAGCCCGACGAGCTACCAGACTGCTCCATCCCGCGTCTGTGTGGCGGCATTCTACAGTCGAACGGCAGAGTGTCAACCTTTAATGCCAGGCATCGGCAAAATAACTGCTTCTGGAGCGTTGGCGAACCTAAGTGGCGGTTGGACAAGGCTTTTATCGCAATCCGCACCTGACGGCAGGTCGCCATCATCCACGGGCTTTGTTTCATCTATATGAAGATGTGAAGGGAGATACCGATGGTAAGAGACTTGCTCAAATGACGGCCACAAAAAAGGCCACTCTTTCGAGTAGCCTTTTTTGATGTTTGGTTGCGGGAGCCGGATTTGAACCGACGACCTTCGGGTTATGAGCCCGACGAGCTACCAGACTGCTCCATCCCGCGTCTGTGTGGCGGCATTCTACAGAGGATCGCCGGGCTGTCAAGCAATCAGCAGAAAAAAATGCTTTTTCTTCAAGTGGTTAGCGTGGCACGGGGGCGAATAGCTCCAGCGCGCCTCGCTTTAGGGGAGTTTCAGGCAGCTTTGATGGAGCGCACGCTCGGTAGGGGGTGAGGCTTATTCAGTGTCAGAAAGTCGCGTGAATGAGATACTGCGCGACCGTTTTCCTACGACCCCATGTGATGCCGCAGCGCAAAATCATCCATATCGACTGTGATTGCTTCTACGCCGCGATTGAGATGCGCGACGACCCGCGTCTGGCTGGCAAGCCGCTGGCAGTCGGCGGATCGGCTGAACGGCGGGGTGTGATCGCCACCTGCAACTACGAAGCCCGGGCCTACGGCATCCGCTCCGCAATGTCATCCCGGCATGCGCTGACACTGTGCCCTGACCTCACCATCGTTAAACCGAGAATGGATGCCTATAAAGAAGCATCGAAAGAGATCCAGACCATCTTCCGCGACTACACCGACCTGATTGAGCCGCTGTCCCTGGACGAGGCTTACTTGGATGTCACGGAGTGCGAGCACTTTGCCGGCAGCGCGACGCGCATCGCCCAGGACATTCGCCGGCGGGTCTCCAATCAGTTGCACATCACTGTTTCCGCCGGCGTTGCCCCGAACAAGTTTCTGGCCAAGATCGCCAGCGACTGGAAAAAGCCAAACGGGCTGTTCGTGATCACGCCTGATCAGATCGAAGACTTTGTCTCCCAGCTGCCGGTGTCCAAATTGCACGGCGTCGGCAAGGTGACCGCCGACAAGCTTGGCCGCCTCGGCATTGTCACCTGCGCGGATTTGCGCGGCTGGAGCAAGCTGTCGCTGGTGCGGGAGTTCGGCTCATTCGGCGAGCGGCTGTGGAATCTGGCCCACGGTGTGGATGAGCGGCCGGTGCAGAACGACAATCGACGCCAGTCGGTCAGTGTCGAAAACACCTATGACACGGATCTGCCGGACCTCGCCAGTTGCCTATTGATGCTGCCGGCATTGCTGGACACGTTGAACGACCGCATCGCGCGGATCGACAGCCTATACCGCCCTGGCAAGCCGTTCGTGAAGGTCAAGTTCCACGACTTCACCCAGACGACGCTGGAACAGGCGGGGGCAGGGCGGGACTTGAGCAGCTACGAGCAACTGCTGACCCAGGCGTTCGCACGCGGCGGTAAGCCGGTGCGATTGCTGGGGATCGGCGTGCGGCTGCATGATCTCCGGGCCGCCCATGAGCAGCTGGAGTTGTTCAGCTGAGGCCAGTTCAGGCCTGGCTATTCACTGCCTGGCGGCACGGCGACCAGTCGACCCGCGTCTTTCGCCAGTGACCTGAGGAATTCGTGTTGCAGCTGCGGATCGTTGCGGGTCAGCTCGATCAATGACTGTTCCAGCTCACTCGCTTCCTCTTCAAGGCCCAGCTCGGACAGGCGCTTGACGCGATGAACCCACTGGCTGACTTCGTCATCTTCCAGATCGTCGTAGATCAGGTCGTGGGCCTCAATCAGCTTGCCGCGCAGTGACTTGCTCAAAGGCAGCGTGGCGATTGCCTGAACGTTGCTCTGGTCATCCTGCACTTTGATGTTCAGTTGCGTGACATAGCTGAGGTTCTGCTCGGCGAACGGGCTGTCCAGCAGGTTTACGCGCAGCACGCCGTTACGGTCCGTCGTCATCTCGTGGGCTTCTTTGCCTGCGGTGACTTCGACCGGCGCTTCGCTCCAGGGCAGGTTCGAATGCTCGATGCGATGGTCGCGCTGAACCTCGTCGATACCGGCCAGGTTTTGCTGGGCACGACCGTGGGAGGGTGCGTTCATGAACGGGTTGACGCCCGCGACGCCGTACGTGAGCCAGTCTTTGGTGACGCTGTCGGGCAGGCTGCCGAACGTGAGCACGTTGACCACGTTGGCGCCGATGCCCGCTACGATGGCCACGGCGCCCAAGGGGATTTCGTAGACTTCCCGCCACGGCTGGTACGGCGTGTACCGGTCGTAGTGCCGGGTGACTTCGAATTCGGTGATGTCGAAGGTTTTCAGCTCGTGGATGCGTATCCGGCGCTGGGGCAATTCCAGCGTCTTGGGTTCGCCCAGGTCGACCTGAAAACTGTGGTCGAGTAATTTGCGCTCGACACGTTCTTCATGCTCGCTGCGTTGAGACAGATGGTTGGCGCAGCCGCCGAGTAACAGGCTGGTGGACAACACAGCGCCTGCGAGGCGTGAGGGATTTCGCTTGAACATGAGATCTCTAGGTGCAGGTAAGGCGCATCGCAGAGGCGTGGCGGATAAAAGCGCGCCTGCACAATAGCAGGCGCGCCGTCCGGTCAGCGCTTGATCCGGTCCTTGATGAAAGACAACACATCGGCGACAGGCAGGGCCTGGGCTTCGGCTTCGGTGCGGCTCTTGTACTCGAGGTTGCCTTCGGCAAGGCCGCGGTCACTGACCACGATGCGATGCGGAATGCCGATCAGTTCCATGTCGGCGAACTTGATCCCGGGGCTGGTCTTCTTGTCGCGGTCATCCAGCAACACTTCGAAGCCTGCAGCAGTCAGTTCGGCGTACAGCTTGTCGGTTGCCTCTTTGACGGCATCGGTTTCGTAACGCAGCGGCACGAGGGCGATCTGGAAAGGTGCGAGTGCGTCGCTCCAGATGATGCCGTTCGCGTCGTTGTTCTGCTCGATCGCGGCAGCCACGACACGCGACACACCAATCCCGTAGCAGCCCATGGTCAGCGTGACGGGCTTGCCGTTCTCGCCCAGCACCTGGCACTTCATCGCTTCGCTGTACTTGGTGCCCAGCTGGAAGATATGCCCGACTTCGATGCCGCGCTTGATGATCACGTTGCCCTGACCATCCGGGCTCGGGTCGCCGGCGACGACGTTGCGCAGATCCGCGACGGTCGGAACCGGCAGGTCGCGCTCCCAGTTGACGCCGAAGTAGTGCTTGTCATCGATGTTCGCGCCAATGCCGAAGTCGCTCATCAGCTCTACCGAGCGGTCGATGATGCACGGCAGCGGCAGATTCAGCGGGCCGAGAGAGCCCGCGCCGGCGCCAATGGCGTCACGCAGTTCGGCTTCGGAGGCCATGACCAGCGGGCTGGCGACCTGCTCCAGGTTGGACGCCTTGATTTCGTTGAGCTCGTGATCGCCACGGATGATCAGGGCAATCAGTTTGCCCTCTTCAGCGGCATGGACGACCAGCGTCTTGACGGTCTTTTCGATCGGCAGATTGAACTGCTCGACCAGGGCCGCGATGGTCTTGGCGTCAGGGGTGTCGACAAGGCGCAGTTCTTCGGTCGGCGCAGGGCGGCTGGCCTCGCGCGGAATGGCTTCGGCTTTTTCGATATTCGCGGCGTAGTCAGAGGTGTCACTGAATACAATGTCGTCTTCGCCGGACTCGGCCAGCACGTGGAACTCATGGGAGCCCGCGCCGCCGATTGAGCCATTGTCAGCCACCACAGGGCGGAAGTTCAGGCCCAGACGGGTGAACACGTTGCAGTACGCCTGATGCATACGGTCGTAGGTTTCCTGAAGGGAATCCTGGGTCGCATGGAAGGAATAGGCGTCCTTCATGATGAATTCGCGGCCGCGCATCAAGCCGAAGCGCGGACGGATCTCGTCACGGAATTTGGTCTGGATCTGGTACATGTTGATTGGCAGCTGTTTGTAGCTGTTGAGCTCGTTGCGCGCCAGATCGGTGATGACTTCTTCGTGGGTCGGGCCCGCGCAGAACTCACGGTCGTGGCGGTCTTTCAGGCGCAACAGCTCAGGACCGTACTGTTCCCAGCGCCCAGACTCCTGCCAGAGCTCCGCCGGCTGAATGCCCGGCATCAACACTTCCAGCGCGCCCGCTGCGTTCATCTCTTCACGAACCACCGCTTCGACCTTGCGCAATACCCGCAGGCCCATGGGGAGCCAGGTGTAGAGACCGGAGGCAAGTTTGCGAATCATGCCGGCACGAAGCATCAGCTGATGGCTGATCACGACCGCATCGGAGGGCGTTTCTTTCTGTGTGGCGAGCAAATATTGACTGGTACGCATGGTCGGCCGTTGTCGGTTGCGGTGACTGGGAAATGACCCGGCATTGTACGGTGGTGATATCGATGAGTACAGGCCGGGCGGGCGCCGCGAGGGGAGGGATTGTCAACCGCGCGCCCATGAAAAAGCCCGGCGCGAAGGCCGGGCTTTTCGGTAACGAGTGTCAGACAGTGCGATTACAGGACCGAAATCGGGTAGTCGACGATCAGACGGAACTCGTTGATATCGCCTTCGCCTTCGTCAGCATTGGCACGGTGCCATGCTTGACGAATACGGAACGACAGATCTTTAGCCGGGCCAGTTTGAACAACGTACTTGGCCTCGACGTTGGTTTCGTGGTGGCTGCCATCAGCACCGTAAAAGCCGGTGTAAGCGCTGTTGGATGGAGTATGAGTGCCATCAATATTGGTACCGCTGACGTAACGGGCCATGAAGCTCAGGCCGGGCGTGCCGTAGGGGGCCATGTTCAAGTCGTAACGACCTTGCCACGATCTCTCACCTGGAGCGTTAAAGTCGGAGTACTGAATCGAGTTCGCAAGGAAAATCGAGTCGCCGCCTTTATTGTTGTCACCGATACCGATGTAGTCAAACGGCGTATCGCCGTTAACTTTCTGGAACGCCAGTGTCAATGTGTGTGCTGCCAGGAAAGAGTATGCAGCCGAACCCGACCACGCGGTGTTGCTGATGGTGCCAGCTTTGGCGCTGCCGGTATCTTTAGTGTTGTAGATGTTGAAGTCGAAAGCCAGGGCCTGATCGTCAGTCAACGGCAACGCGTAGTTAATGTTGCCGTAGTACTGGTTCCACACGTCTTCCAACTTGGCGTAGTAGAAACCAACACCCAGGTTATCGGTAATGGAGTACTTGCCGCCGCCGAAGTCGGCAGTTTTGGCTTCCACGGCTGCGTAGGTGGCGAAGATGCTGCCATCATGACTGGTGTCGTTCTGGCTGGTACCCGAATAGAAGTGACCGGCTTCAACATCGAGACCTTTGATCTCGCTGCTCTGCAGGCTCAGGC
Source organism: Pseudomonas sp. KU26590 (assembly GCF_026153515.1). Classification (NCBI taxonomy): domain Bacteria; kingdom Pseudomonadati; phylum Pseudomonadota; class Gammaproteobacteria; order Pseudomonadales; family Pseudomonadaceae; genus Pseudomonas; species Pseudomonas sp. KU26590. The sequence goes on along the minus strand of NZ_CP110644.1, from coordinate 5,285,131 downwards.
CGCTTGCGGTCTGTGGTAACAGGCGCGAGCCACCCACCGCAAATACTGGGTTCTGAGGCTGCATGTCACCAATTTTCAGTTCGGTTTTCGAAATCCGGAACTTGGCTGCAGCGCCGGCTTTGCCGAAGCTGTCGTGGTTGTCGCGGAAGCCGTCGGAATTTGGTGTCGTGTCCAGCGTCAGGTTGCCGGAACCCGAATGCTTATCGTCGCCGCTGAGTTTGAAGCCTGCATAACCGAAGGCGTCAATACCTACACCGATCAGGCCCTGGGTGTAACCCGAGGTGTAGTTGCCCCAGAAACCTTGGGTCCAGTCGCGTTGGTCTTTCCTGTTATCGTCATGCAGGATGTGGCGGTTGAAGTAGTAGTTACGAGCCTTAACGTCGAGCTTGCTCCCCTCTACAAAACCAGTTGCTTCGGACTGATCGCTTACGAATGCCGCAGCCGATGCCAATTGGGTGCTGGCTGCAGTAACGGCCAGTGCGATTGCGCTCCACTTCATCACTCTCATCGTGACTTTGCTCCTTTGGTTTTTAAGAAGAGTACTGCCGTCCACCTGTTTTTTTATCTGGCCGGCTTCTTTCTTTTTGGTGTCGGCGAAAGTTACAGCACGCTGACATTATTGGCGATAGTGAAGAACCTACCGTTGCAGTTTCTTTACGGCCTTGTCGCCGCCTGCGCTGTCCGTGTCGCTCCTGAACAGCTCCTGATTCTTTAAACCATGCCACTACCGGATCATCCTGAAGGCCGGATTCATTTACACCCTCATCCAATCCAGCCATTCCGGTTGCCGTTTCGAATCGCGTTGCAACCCGTCGGCCCCGGCCTGTCTCTCGACACGCTCGTCTTCAAGCTTGTGTGTGACAAAGCAACAACCGTGCACAAAATTTCGACGAACATGAAAAAAATGTCGAAGGCGCGGTAAAAGCATTCGATGTGGGTTCCAACCTGTTGAATCAAATAGAAAAAAATATTTTCGATAGCCTGCTTGGCAACCGTAGCTATTCTTGAGAATAGCGCGGGCAAATGTCACTGACGTTACCTGTTACCCCCAGAAGTGGGTAAATCGTGGATAGCTGTCACATATTTGCGCGTCATCTGAATCTTTTTGGTGCGTCTTCTAGCAAAATTGCCTGCGTTTGGGTCTTCTGAACGGGATTCGGCGAGGTCTCGGGCATTACGCCTGCAGCACCACTCCCGAGAAGCCTCCGTGAGGCCCGGGTTGACTGGGCTCACGCGGAATTCAGTGTCTGGTTTTTCGTCGCCTCCGCCTGCGGTTAGCTGCTTCATGAAAGGGCGTGATGGTTTTTCCCGCGCTTTCCTGGTGCGAGATGGCGTGTAGTGCTTGCCGAGCAACACCTGATCCGCAAAATGCCTAGAGCCACGGTGCCGGATGAATCATCCGGAATTCACGAGTATCCTTCCCGCTACCCAAGACTTCTTAATCGGGCCAGTCAATCGGCTCAATGAATCCAATCGGCGATCAGGAGTATTTACGTGTTTGTTCTAGATCCGCGCTTGCTGCAAGACACACTGCCGATTGGCGACTTCCCGCTGTGCACGCTGCTGCTGTCCAATGATTGCAATTACCCATGGTTCATCCTGGTGCCCAAGCGTGCGGATATCAGTGAAGTGTTCCAACTGTCCGAAACGGAGCAGGCGCAGTTGTGGAAAGAAACCACCTACCTCTCGGCCGTACTTGGTCGTACGTTTCAGGCAGACAAGATGAACGTTGCTGCGCTGGGTAATGTGGTCAATCAGCTGCATATGCACGTCATTGTTCGCCGTGTTGGCGACGCGGCCTGGCCAGCCCCTGTGTGGGGCAAACATCCCGCCAAGCCTTACTCGCTGGACGAGGTGGCACGGATTACCACGCAACTTAAGCCCGAATTGACCGAAGCATTCACCTTTAAGGAGGACTGACCATGGAGCTCGAATCGCGTGTCATGGAGCTGGAAAGTCGACTGGCCTTTCAGGACGATACGATTCAGGCCCTCAATGACGTGTTGGTCGCCCAGCAGCGCAGTCTTGACCGCCTGGAATTACAGATTGCCGCCCTGATCAAGCGTCAGGAGGAAATGGGCGGGCAGGGCGACGGCTTCGCTGAAGACTCGCGTCCTCCTCACTATTAAGGGAAAGGGCGCTAAGGGCAGGAATTTCAGCCAAAAAAAACCGCGCCTGTGAGCGCGGTTTTTTTATGGGGCGACGTTAACGGCGCGGGAGCGCAGCGATGACGTCTTCCGCTTGCAGGCCTTTGTCGCGGTTCATCACCGAAAACTCGACACGCTGGCCTTCGACCAGAACGCGGTGGCCTTCGCCGCGAATGGCGCGAAAGTGCACGAAGATATCGTCGCCCGAGTCACGGGAAATGAATCCGAAGCCTTTGGAGGTGTTGAACCACTTTACCGTGCCTGTATCGCGGTTTCCCAAGTCCTGGGACTGTGTCGCGGGCGCGGGAGAGGAGCGGTAAAAGCTGACCGCCAGGTGCAAGGCCACGGCAATGACGACAGCGAGCAGGCTGACCAGAACGGCCGGCTGGCCGGCAATGGTTTCAAGTGGAACGACCAGCGTGAGGATCTGAAGCACGACGGCCAGCACGAGCAGGCCGCTGACCAAGTTTTGCAGTTGATGACGTGGACCTTTGTTCCAGTAAGGAATCACTGGCGCGAGCACCAGGTTGATGAGGCCGAAGAGCGCCAGGTACAGCGCATCCGGTTGGGACAGGTAAGAAGACAGCGCTTCACTACGCAGGCTGGGGATGAAAGACAGCAGCAGGGCAGCTGCGCCCGTTAGCAGGTGGACTATTTTCAACATTTCGATGACTCACATTAAGATGGATCACAAGGAAATAGCGGGTGACCTTCGGTACGCTTCGGGAAAAAAAGGAGGCGTGATGCACGAGTGTCGGTCCCGCCTATGCACTGTCGCCGGACGGCACTTTGGCGGCAGCGCGACTGTATTTAACAGCAAAGCCGAGAGCTACTCAAATCAAGCGCTTAGCGCCCGCACCGGCCGGTGATTGGCACCGTGTGTCAGTTTTTTATGATTCCGGTCAAAAGCTCGTTCCAGAGCGCCCCCCATAAACAAACCGTCGAGCCGATCGTTGCTATTAAAGGAAGCAGGTCTGACTGCGGCGTAGTGGCCGAACTAATCCCGACAGATGGCTGCGCAGGGCCGATGGTCTTGGTAGAGTGGTCGGCAGTCGTTTGAAAAAACCATCATAGAAGAGGGCTGAACATGGCAATCGATATCGGCATCAGCGAAGAAGACCGCAAGTCCATCGTGGACGGTCTTTCCCGCCTGCTGGCAGACACCTACGTGTTGTATCTGAAAACCCATAACTTTCACTGGAACGTGACTGGCCCGGCTTTTCGTACGCTGCACCTGATGTTTGAAGAGCAATACAACGAGCTGGCGCTGGCGGTGGATCAGATCGCAGAACGTATCCGCGCACTGGGCTTCCCGGCGCCGGGCACCTACTCGACCTATGCACGCTTGTCGTCGATCAAGGAAGAAGAGGGCGTACCCGCGGCCGAGGACATGATCCGTTCGCTGGTTCAGGGTCAGGAAGCGGTCACCCGCACGGCCCGTGGCATTTTCCCGTTGCTGGACAAAGTGAGCGACGAACCAACGGCGGACTTGCTGACCCAGCGCATGCAAGTGCATGAGAAGACTGCCTGGATGCTGCGCTCGATGCTTGAAGCTCAGTAATCAATACCTGGTCGATGAAATGAAAGGAGCGGGCAGCGCAAATACTGCCCGCTCCGCACTGCTTTTCTTCCGCGCACTCGACAATACCCCTCTGATTTACCTTCTGCGTTAAATCCTCCAGCTCACACAGCCCATCTGTAAGGTTCAGTCGCGACCCCTTTTCAGGTCGTGCTGCCCGCAGTGATCGGGCCCGCTGGGACGAAATAAATCAGCAAAAAATACATATCTAATACCCCGAGGAAGACAGGGGATGGGCCATTCGCTGGCTCTCGAAAATCACCCCTGCGCTGTGGTGATCTCCTACAGATTCAGAGTGCTCCTTCTGCTGGTTGCGTCGTTGGGAATACGGCTTGATAGACACCTCTTTTCAACTGATTGCGAAGGTGCCGATGCCATATCCGTAATCGCAACGTGGGGAACCTGCATGAATCCGAATACTGCCCGAGAGGGATGGGAGCCGACCCAGTGCCTGAACGCACGGGGCGACCCTTTTATCGAAAATTTCAACATGAGTCTGGCCCAGCCGCACTCCAGATCGGTGAGGCTGAACGGGCTGGCCACATGCCTGCGACTTGAGGAGGTGTACTGGAATATTCTGTCCGAAATGGCACGATTCAACGATTGCTCCATCAACGCCGTGCTGTCTTACGTCGATCGCGAGGTTCACCTGCGTTACGGCGGCGTCAAGAACTTCAGCGGCCTGATTCGCGTCGTGTGCGTAGCACACGCGTTGAGTGCCGAGGGGCTGCGCCTGACGCCGTCCCCGACATGACCTGATTCAGCGGGCGCGCTCAGGCGGGCCCGCATTCGCTGGCGGCACTGCGGCATCAGCGCCACGTGCCGACATCTTCTTGCCCGGTATCGGGCTGCGCGGCTGCACAGCGATGATTATCCCTATATAATCCCCCGCCTTACTGTGGAAGGCAGGAACTGACCCTCAGGTCGGACTGCATGCCAAAGCTTGCGCACCCTTGCACCGGCGACGGGCGAAAGCTCCATCGAATTCCGAATTACGAGAAGTGAACACACGATCATGATGCGCAGCCATTATTGCGGCCAACTGAACGAAAGCCTGGAAGGTCAGGAAATTACCCTTTGCGGATGGGTCCATCGCCGTCGCGACCACGGGGGGGTGATTTTCCTCGATATTCGCGATCGTGAAGGTCTGGCCCAAGTGGTTTTCGATCCCGATCGTGCTGACACTTTCGCCATCGCCGACCGTGTTCGCAGCGAATACGTGGTCAAGCTGACCGGTAAGGTGCGTGCGCGTCCTGCCGGCGCCGTCAACCCGAACATGGCGTCGGGCGCGATCGAGGTGTTGGGCTACGAGCTGGAAGTGCTCAACGAGTCGGAAACCCCGCCGTTCCCGCTGAACGAATACTCTGACGTCGGCGAAGAAACCCGCCTGCGTTATCGGTTCATCGACCTGCGTCGTCCGGAGATGGCTGAAAAGCTGCGTCTGCGCTCGCGCATCACCTCCAGCATCCGTGGCTTTCTGGACGGCAACGGCTTCCTTGATGTCGAGACGCCGATCCTCACTCGCGCAACGCCCGAAGGCGCCCGTGATTACCTGGTCCCAAGCCGTACCCACCCAGGCAGCTTCTTTGCTCTGCCGCAATCGCCTCAGCTGTTCAAACAGCTGCTGATGGTTGCCGGTTTCGACCGTTACTACCAGATCGCCAAGTGCTTCCGCGACGAAGACCTGCGTGCCGACCGTCAGCCTGAATTCACTCAGATCGACATCGAGACCAGCTTCCTCAACGAAGCCGACATCATGGGCATCACCGAGACCATGATTCGCAAGCTCTTCAAGGAAGTGCTGGATGTGGAGTTCGATGACTTCCCCCACATGACCTTTGAAGAAGCCATGCGCCGCTACGGTTCCGACAAGCCAGACCTGCGTAACCCGCTGGAGCTGGTTGACGTTGCCGATCAGCTTCAGGCAGTGGACTTCAAGGTGTTCAGCGGTCCTGCGAACGATCCGAAGTGCCGTGTCACGGCGCTGCGCGTTCCCGGCGGCGCGAGCATGCCGCGCAGCAAGATCGACGACTACACCAAGTTCGTCGGCATCTACGGCGCCAAAGGCCTGGCCTACATCAAGGTCAACGAGCGCGCCAAAGGCGTCGAAGGCCTGCAGTCGCCAATCGTCAAGAACATCCCGGAAGCCAACCTCAACGTGATCCTTGATCGCGTGGGTGCAGTGGACGGCGACATCGTGTTCTTCGGCGCCGACAAATTCAAAATTGTCAGCGAAGCACTGGGCGCTCTGCGCATCAAGCTGGGCCACGACCTGAACCTGCTCACCTGCGAGTGGGCACCGATGTGGGTCGTCGACTTCCCGATGTTCGAAGAAAACGACGATGGCAGCTTCTCTGCGCTGCACCACCCGTTCACCGCGCCGAAATGCTCGCCTGAAGAGCTCGAAGCCAACCCTGCCACCGCGCTGTCCCGCGCGTACGACATGGTGCTGAACGGCACTGAGCTGGGCGGCGGTTCGATCCGTATCCATCGCAAGGAAATGCAGCAGGCCGTGTTCCGTCTGCTGGGTATTTCCGAAGACGAACAGCAAGAGAAGTTCGGCTTCCTGCTCGATGCGCTGAAGTACGGCGCGCCGCCCCACGGTGGTCTGGCGTTCGGTCTGGATCGTCTGGTCATGCTGATGACCGGCGCTCAGTCGATTCGTGAAGTCATTGCCTTCCCGAAAACCCAGAGTGCTGCGGACGTCATGACCCAGGCGCCGGGCGTGGTTGATGCCAAGGCACTGCGCGAGCTGCACATCCGCCTGCGCGAGACGCCGAAGGCCGAGTAAGCCGTGTAGCCAAGGGCTCGGCGGACCGACCATTCGGTCCGCCCTGATCCCCGCCCATTCCGGGCACAGATTCGAGTGAAGCGTCTGCGTTTGAGTGATCGAGCGCGGGCGTGCGTGTTTCAAGGTTTGGAGCGTGTTATGGCTGGTCATTCCAAGTGGGCGAACATCAAGCACCGCAAAGAGCGTCAGGATGCCAAGAAAGGCAAGATCTTCACCAAGTGGATCCGCGAACTGACCGTCGCTGCCCGTCAGGGCGGTGCTGACCCGGCGTCGAACCCGCGTCTGCGTCTGGCGCAGGACAAGGCCCTGGGCGCGAACATGAGTCGCGACATCATCGACCGCGCCATCGCTCGTGGTGCCGGCGCCGCCGATGCCGATGACATGGTCGAACTGGGTTACGAAGGCTACGGCCCCGGCGGCGTTGCGGTCATGGTCGAAACCATGACCGATAACCGTAACCGGACTGCGGCTGCCGTGCGTCATGCCTTCAGCAAATGCGGTGGCAACCTGGGGACTGACGGTTCGGTGTCCTATCTGTTCGAGCGCAAGGGGCAGGTTTCCTTTGCACCGGGCGTTGATGAAGACGCGCTGATCGAAGCCGCCATGGAAGCGGACGCTGACGACGTGGTCACCCACGAAGACGGCTCCATTGACGTCTTTACCTCGTTCTCCAGTTTCTATGCCGTGCGCAACGCGCTGGAAGCCGCTGGTTTCACGCCCGCCGATGCGGAAATCGTGATGCAGCCGACCACCAGTGCGGTGCTCGATCTGGACATGGCGGAAAAGGTCCTCAAGCTGATCGATATGCTGGAAGACCTGGACGACGTGCAGAATGTCTATTCCAACGCAGAAATCCCGGACGAGGTGCTGGAGCAGCTTGGCTGATCGTTTACCCGCTCGGACTTGAGGCCGGAGCGCACGAAGCGTTGATGATCAACGCTATCGGCCTCCGGCTTCTGCCTTTATGCTGCGTCCAATTGTTCGCGTTACCTCTCAAGCTGCAGGCGTTATGACTCTTATTTTAGGTATTGACCCCGGTTCACGAATTACCGGCTTCGGCGTGGTGCGTGACACCGGACGCGGCTGCGAGTACGTGGCCTCGGGCTGCATTCGCACGGGCACCGGCTTGCTTCATGAGCGGCTGCAGATCGTGTATCGCGGCGTGCGCGAGGTCATTCAGACATACGGCCCAGTGACGATGGGCATTGAGAAAGTGTTTATGGCGCGTAACCCGGACTCGGCCTTGAAGCTGGGCCAGGCCCGTGGTGCCGCGATCGTTGCAGGCGCCGAAGAGGGACTGGAGATCGCCGAGTACACCGCGACTCAGGTCAAGCAGGCCGTCGCAGGAACAGGCGGCGCCAACAAGGATCAGGTGATGATGATGGTCATGCACCTGCTCAAGCTGACCACCAAGCCCCAAGTGGATGCGTCGGACGCACTGGCAATCGCCATGTGTCACGCGCATACCCGATCCAGTCTCATCCCTCACGGCCTTAATACCGCGCGCAGTCGTGGCGGTCGCTTGCGGCTCTGATGGCATTATTTGTGTTAGCACGGCCCGTCCCAGCGGCGGGCATCTGGAAAGGATTTGATTCGTGATTGGACGTCTACGCGGTACGTTGGTCGAGAAGCAGCCGCCGCATCTGGTACTGGATGTCAACGGCGTGGGTTACGAAGTCGAAGTGCCCATGACCACGCTTTATCGGCTGCCTCATCTGGGCGAAACCGTGACGCTGCATATCCATCTGGTGGTCCGCGAAGACGCACACCTGCTGTTCGGGTTCTACGAAAAGCGTGACCGCGAGATGTTCCGAGAGCTGATTCGCCTGAACGGTGTCGGGCCGAAGCTGGCGCTGGCCCTGATGTCGACGCTGGAAGTGGACGAGTTGGTGCGCTGTGTCCAGGCGCAGGACACCTCCGCGCTGACCCGCGTCCCGGGCGTTGGCAAGAAGACCGCCGAGCGTCTGCTGGTCGAACTGAAGGATCGCTTCAAGGCGTGGGATTCGTTGCCGGGCACCTTCGCGCTGGTATCGGACGGGCCGGGCGCGCCGGTTGCGGTGGCGACGGCCGAGTCGGATGCTGTCAGCGCGTTGATTTCCCTGGGCTACAAACCCCAGGAAGCGAGCAAGGCAGTGACCGCGATCAAGGACAAGAATCTCAGCAGCGAAGACCTCATTCGCCGCGCACTGAAGGGGATGCTGTAAGTGATAGATGCCGACCGTCTGATCGCCGCCACCGGGCGTGACCGTGACGAGCAACTGGACCGTGCGATCCGTCCGCTGAGCCTGGCCGACTACATCGGTCAGCCCACCGTGCGTGAGCAAATGGAGCTGTTCATCCAGGCGGCGCGCGGGCGCAATGAAGCGCTGGACCACACGCTGATCTTCGGTCCGCCGGGTCTGGGTAAAACCACGCTGGCGCATATCATCGCCCAGGAAATGGGCGTGTCGATCAAGAGCACCTCGGGCCCCGTGCTCGAACGGCCGGGTGATCTTGCGGCGATTCTCACCAATCTTGAGCCGCACGACGTGCTGTTCATCGATGAAATCCACCGTCTGTCACCCATTGTCGAGGAAGTGCTGTACCCGGCAATGGAAGATTTCCAGCTGGACATCATGATCGGTGAAGGCCCTGCGGCGCGCTCCATCAAGCTCGATCTGCCGCCGTTCACGCTGGTGGGTGCAACTACCCGCGCGGGCATGCTGACCAATCCGCTGCGTGACCGTTTCGGTATCGTGCAGCGTCTTGAGTTCTATAGCACCGCGGATCTTGCAACGATCGTGTCGCGTTCAGCGAAAATTCTCGGGCTGTACATCGAGGACGAAGGCGCATTCGAGATTGCCCGTCGTGCGCGGGGAACGCCACGGATCGCCAACCGGTTGCTGCGTCGGGTGCGGGACTTCGCCGAGGTACGCGCCAAGGGGGAGATCACCAAGGCCATTGCTGACCTTGCGCTGAACCTGCTGGACGTCGACGAGCGCGGTTTCGATCATCAGGACCGGCGCTTGCTGCTGACGATGATCGAGAAGTTCGATGGCGGGCCGGTCGGGGTGGATAACCTTGCCGCGGCCATCAGCGAAGAACGTCACACAATTGAGGACGTGCTGGAGCCCTATTTGATACAGCAAGGCTATATGATGCGCACACCTCGCGGCCGCATGGTCACGCGGCATGCGTATCTGCACTTCGGTCTGAACATTCCCTCGCGGATGGGCGACCGGGTGGTGATTGATGAGCCGGTCGAAGACCCTGACGAATAAATGCACGATCAACCGATTTATTCGGGTGTTTGATGGTCAGACGGGCAGTCACCGCAACGTGATGTGCTGCTGGCAGAAAAAACAGTGAAAACAGTTGCCTGGCCGGATTGGCAACCTGAGGAGTAAGCACTAGAGTATGCGCGCGCAAAACGGGGCTCAGTCGTTCGCACATCGTTGTCGCGTTTATTACGAGGACACCGATGCCGGCGGCATCGTTTACTACGTCAATTACCTGAAATTCATGGAGCGGGCTCGAACCGAGCGACTGCGGGAACTGGGCTTTGCCCAATCCGCAATGGCGGGTATCGAGAACCTGTTGTTTGTCGTGCATTCAAGCGAGGCTCGCTATCACAAGCCCGCGCGGCTGGATGACGAACTGCTGATCAGCGCCGAAGTAATCGAATTGAACCGCGCCAGCCTGCGCTTTCAGCAACAGGTCAGGCGGGCTGCGGATGATGTGCTGCTCTGTGAAGGGCAGTTTTTGGTGGCGTGTGTGCGCGCCGACAGTTTGAAACCCCGGGCCATTCCCGAAGCTCTGCGCACGGCCTTTGCCGGGCAGGGCGGCGCGGGTACACATTCAGAGCAGGAGATACAGCGTGGAAGCTAACGTCGTCGACCATTCCTCCATGTGGAGTTTGGTCAGCAATGCCAGCGTGGTTGTGCAGTTGGTGATGCTGATCCTGGTGGCCGCCTCGGTCACCTCGTGGGTCATGATTTTTCAGCGCAGCGCCATGCTGCGCGCCGGACGTCGGGCACTGGAGAGCTTTGAGGAGCGCTTCTGGTCAGGCATCGATTTGTCCAAGCTCTACCGTCAGGCTGGCAGCAACCCGGATCCGGACTCAGGCGTTGAGCAGATCTTCCGCGCGGGCTTCAAGGAATTTTCCCGTCTGCGTCAGCAGGCGGGCGTTGATCCAGACGCCGTCATGGAAGGTGTTGCACGCGCCATGCGCGTCGCGATCTCCCGTGAAGAAGAAAAACTCGAGCAGAGCCTGCCATTTCTGGCAACCGTGGGTTCTACCAGCCCATACGTCGGTCTGTTCGGTACCGTCTGGGGGATCATGAACTCCTTCCGCGGTCTGGCCACTGCGCAGCAGGCCACCCTGGCCACCGTTGCACCGGGTATCGCCGAAGCGTTGATTGCCACCGCCATCGGCCTGTTCGCAGCGATCCCTGCGGTCATCGCTTACAACCGTTTCGCCGCTCGTGGCGAGAACCTGATCGGTCGTTACTACACATTCGCCGACGAGTTCCAGGCGATCCTGCACCGTAAAGTGCACACCAGCGAAGAATAAGCAGGTATTTCCCAATGGCTTTAATCGCTCGCGGCCGACGCAACAAGCGCAAGCCGGTCGCCGAAATGAACGTGGTGCCGTACATCGACGTGATGCTGGTGCTGCTGGTCATCTTCATGGTGACGGCTCCGATGATCAACCAGGGCGTGAAAGTTGATCTGCCCAAGGTCTCCAGCGAGGCTTTGCCGCAGGACAACAACAATCAGGTCCTGACGATCTCGATCAAGGCTGACAAGACCTACTACTGGAACCTTGGCAGCGAAGTCGACACCGACAAGCAAATGGACAAGGCGATGACCTTGCCGCAACTGACCAGCGCAGTGACCAAAATCATTGCGGCCGGTCGTGAGGCCGGCAAGCAGACTCAAGTGTTCATCCGTGGCGACAAGACGGTCGACTACGGCGCCGTCATGGGCACGATGGGCGGGTTGCAGAAGGCCGGGGTCGGGAACGTTGGTTTGATTACCGAGGCCCCCTGATGCAGCCGATTCGAGAGCCGTCCGCCTCGGAAAGCTACTTCTGGCCGTCCGTCTGGGCGGTGGGACTGCACGTCCTGATTTTTGGTTTGTTGTTCGTCAGCTTTGCAATGACGCCCGAGCTTCCTGAAGCCAGGCCGATTGTTCAGGCCACGCTCTATCAGTTGAAATCAAAAAGTCAGGCAACCACCCAGACCAACCAGAAGCTGGCCGGTGAGGCGAAGAAATCCGCTGCGCGACAAACCGAAGTCGAGCAGATGGAGCAGAAAAAAGTTGAGCAAGAGGCGGTAAAGGCGGCGGAACAAAAGAAAGCCGATAGCGCTCAAAAAGCCGAAGAGCAAAAGGCCGAGGAAGCAAAGAAAGCTGACGACGCCAAAAAAGCCGATGACGCAAAAAAAGCTGCGGACGACGCCAAGAAAGCCGAAGCCAAAAAAGCGGATGACGCGAAGAAAACCGCTGAAGAGAAACAATTGGCTGATATAGCCAAGAAGAAAGCCGAAGACGACGCGAAGAAAAAAGCCGAGGAAGACGCCAAGCGCGCGGCCGCCGAGGAAGCCAAGAAACAGGCTGCCGAGGACGCGAAGAAGCAGGCTGCGGACGACGCCAAGAAAAAGGCTGCCGAAGACGCGAAGAAGAAAGCGGCTGAGGATGCCAAGAAGAAGTCGACCGAGGACGCGAAGAAGAAAGCCCAGGATGCGGCTCGCAAATCAGCGGAAGACAAGAAGGCGCAAGCACTGGCCGACCTGCTTTCCGACAAGCCGGAACGCCAACAGGCACTGGCCGATGAGCGTGGCGACGAAGTGGCCGGCAGCTTCGATGACTTGATTCGCTCTCGGGCGGCTGAAGGCTGGGCACGTCCACCTTCCGCGCGCAAGGGCATGACAGTCGTCCTGCAGATCAACATGTTGCCGGACGGCACCTTGACTTCGGTCAACGTGAGCAAGTCCAGCGGCGATGGTCCTTTCGACAGTTCAGCAGTAGCGGCGGTCAAGAATATTGGTCGTTTGACAGAGATGCAGGGGATGAAGCCTTCGGACTTCGCACCTTACCGTTCATTCAAGATGACATTCACACCTGAGGACCTAGCCTTGTGATTAACCTTCTTCGAGGAATGCTTGTCGTTCTGTGTTGCGCAGCGGGTTTCGCCGCTGCCGACGAAAAGAACATTCTGGTAACCAGCGGCAGCGACCGCGCCACGCCTATTGCAGTCGTGCCGTTTGGCCTGCAAGGCGGCAGCGTGCTGCCGGAAGACATGGCCAAGATCATTGGCAACGACCTGCAGAACTCGGGCTACTACTCGCCGATTCCAAAGGAAAACATGATCAGCCAGCCGAGCCAGGCCAGCGAAGTCATCTTCCGTGACTGGAAAGCGCTGGGCGCCCAGTACGTCATGGTCGGTAGCATCGTGCCTTCGGGCGGTCGCCTTCAGGTTCAATACGCGCTGTTCAACGTGGCCACCGAGCAACAGGTTCTGACCGGCAACGTTTCGGGCACCGCCGACCAGCTGCGTGACATGTCGCACTACATTGCTGACCAGTCGTTCGAGAAACTGACTGGCATCAAGGGCGCGTTTTCCACCCGCATGCTGTACGTGACTGCAGAACGTTTCTCGACTGACAACACGCGTTACACGCTCCAGCGTTCTGACTACGATGGCGCCCGCGCGGTGACGCTGCTGCAATCCCGTGAGCCGATCCTGTCGCCGCGCTTTGCGCCAGACGGCAAGCGTATTGCCTATGTGTCTTTTGAACAGAAGCGTCCGCGCATCTTCGTTCAGCACATCGACACCGGTCGTCGCGAGCAGATCACCAACTTCGAAGGCCTGAACGGCGCGCCTGCGTGGTCCCCGGATGGCACCAAGCTGGCGATGGTGCTGTCGAAAGATGGCAACCCGGAAATCTATGTGATGAATCTCGCGTCGCGTCAGCTGTCACGCGTGACCAACGATTCCTCCATCGATACAGAACCGTTCTTCGGTAAAGACGGCTCCACGATTTATTTCACGTCTGACCGTGGCGGCAAGCCACAAATCTATAAAACCAATATTAATGGCGGAGGGGCAGAGCGCGTTACTTTCATCGGTAACTACAATGCCAACCCTAAGTTATCGGCGGATGAAAAGACTCTGGTGATGATCCATCGTCAAGATGGCTTCACTAACTTCAAGGTCGCAGCTCAGGATTTGCAGCGCGGTAGCGTAAAAATCCTCACAGACAGCAACCTTGATGAGTCGCCTACTGTTGCGCCTAACGGCACCATGGTAATCTACGCCACCCGCCAGCAGGGCCGGGGAGTCTTGATGCTCGTGTCCATCAACGGACGCGTAAGGCTCCCGCTTCCTACCGCTCAAGGCGAAGTCAGAGAACCTTCCTGGTCCCCTTACCTGAACTGACGCGGCGCTTTACGTTGTACTTAACACACTTGGGGTTCATTAGGAGTTTTACGATGGAAATGCTGAAGTTTGGTAAATTTGCTGCGCTGGCTCTGGCCATGGCTGTAGCTGTAGGTTGCTCGTCCAAAGGCGGCGACAATGCCGGTGCTGGCGGCGCTGCTGTAGATCCTAACGCTGGTTACGGCGCTAACTCTGGCGCTGTTGACGGCAGCCTGAGCGAAGAAGCTGCTCTGCGCGCTATCACCACTTTCTACTTCGAATACGACAGTTCTGACCTGAAACCAGAAGCCATGCGCGCTCTGGACGTTCACGCCAAAGACCTGAAAGCCAACGGCGCTCGCGTAGTTCTGGAAGGCAACACCGACGAACGCGGTACTCGCGAATACAACCTGGCACTGGGCGAGCGTCGTGCGAAAGCCGTTCAACGCTACCTGGTTCTGCAAGGCGTTTCGCCAGCTCAGCTGGAACTCGTTTCCTACGGTGAAGAGCGTCCAGTTGCTACCGGTAACGACGAGCAATCGTGGGCTCAAAACCGTCGCGTCGAACTGCGTAAGTAATTTGACATGCGAACGTGCCGACGTGCTCTAACCGTTTTGGCTCTCACCCTTCCTCTTGCAGCGATGGGTGCGGTTCCTGTGGTCGATGACAACTCTGGCTCTGCTGGTAGCAGTTATCCGCCATCGGGTTATGGTACGTCTGGCGCCTACGCCGGAGGTGCGGCTACGGCCGCGCCTTCGGCGCAAGGTCAGCTGTTCATGCAATTGCAGCAAATGCAGGACGAAATTTCGCGTTTGCGCGGAATAGTGGAAGTCCAGCAGAACGATATCCAGCAGATGAAGCAAGAAGCGCTGGATCGCTACAAAGATCTCGACTCCCGTATCGGAGCTGGCGGCGCATCTGCCCCATCAGCTGCCAACAATTCTGCTTCCGACGGCGGCGCCAATGCCGGCGGAGCACCCGTGTCACCCGCCGCTCAAGCGCCTCAGGCGAGCAGCGAGCCCGGTGACCCAGCGAAAGAAAAGCTCTATTACGACGCTGCTTTCGACTTGATCAAGGCGAAGGATTTCGACAAGGCCAGTCAGGCGTTTGCGGCATTCCTGCGCAAATACCCGAACAGCCAGTACGCGGGCAACGCCCAATACTGGCTGGGCGAAGTGAATCTGGCCAAGGGCGACCTTCAAGGTGCCGGTCAGGCCTTTGCAAAGGTCAGTCAGCTTTACCCAAAGCACGCCAAAGTGCCTGACTCCTTGTACAAGCTGGCGGATGTCGAACGTCGCCTGGGTCACACCGACAAAGTGAAGGGCATCCTTCAGCAAGTCGTTGCTCAGTATCCGGGCACTTCGGCCGCTCAGTTGGCTCAGCGGGACCTGCAGCGTCTCTGATTGCCAGTCAATCTGACCGCTGATTCAAGAAAGCCGCGCATTGCGCGGCTTTCTTCGTTAGAATTCCGCCCCCGAAATTCCGGTATTGATTACGCTTCTGTGGATTCTGCGTGTGCAGGGTGTACAGAAGTGCCTGACGGAGGCGGATGGCCTGTTTAGCCGTTACGCCCGTGGCCCCTATGCAAGACACACTACGCATCACCGAAGTTTTCTACTCTCTGCAGGGTGAAACGCGCACGGCAGGCTTGCCTACCGTTTTCGTGCGGCTCACCGGCTGCCCGTTGCGTTGCGGTTATTGCGACAGCGAATACGCCTTCACTGGCGGAACCATCCAGACCCTCGACTCGTTGATGGAGCAAGTTGCCAGCTATCGCCCGCGCTATGTCTGCGTCACAGGTGGTGAGCCCCTGGCTCAGCCGAACGCCATTCCTTTGCTTCAGCGGCTGTGTGACGCGGGCTACGAGGTTTCTCTGGAGACCAGCGGCGCGCTGGACATCTCGAAAGTCGATTCCCGTGTGAGCCGTGTCGTCGACCTGAAAACCCCAGGTTCAAAAGAAGTGGCGCGCAACCGATACGAAAATATCGAGCTGCTCACGGCCAACGACCAGATCAAATTTGTCATTTGTTCGCGTGAAGACTACGACTGGGCCGTCTCGAAGATCATTCAGTACGGTCTCGACCGTCGCGCCGGCGAAGTGCTGTTTTCACCTGTCCATCGCGATCTGAACGTCAGAGACCTGGCCGACTGGATCGTTGCCGACAACCTCCCGGTGCGCCTGCAATTGCAGTTGCATAAAATCCTCTGGAACGACGAGCCGGGGCGCTGAATGAGTGAGCAATCGATGACTGAGAAAAGAGCGGTAATCCTGCTGTCCGGCGGGCTGGATTCGGCCACTGTGGTGGCGATGGCCAAGGCCGACGGCTTCCTCTGCTACACCATGAGCTTCGACTACGGCCAACGGCATCGCGCCGAGCTGCAGGCGGCGGAGCGTGTAGCGGCGGACATGGGCGTGGTCGAACACAAGGTTATCGGCCTTAACCTCAACGGCATCGGCGGGTCCGCACTGACTGACAGCAGCATCGCGGTGCCGGAAGCGCCGGGCGAGGGCATTCCGGTGACCTACGTGCCGGCGCGCAATACCGTTTTCCTCTCTCTCGCACTTGGCTGGGCCGAAGTGCTTGGTGCCCGCGACATCTTCATTGGTGTTAACGCCGTAGATTATTCCGGCTATCCGGATTGCCGTCCGGAATTTGTCGAGTCGTTCGAGCGCATGGCCAATCTCGCCACCAAGGCTGGCGTTGAAGGGCAGGGCTTCACGATTCAGGCGCCGCTGCAGATGCTGAGCAAGGCCGATATCGTCAAAGCCGGTACGCGTCTTGGTGTGGATTACGGGTTGACGGTTTCCTGCTATCAGGCCGACGAGCAGGGACGTGCGTGCGGAAAATGCGACAGCTGCCGCTTGCGCGCTGAGGGCTTCGCTGCAGCGGGTGTGACGGATCCGACGCGTTATTTTTAAATTATTTTCGCTTGGGTGTTGAATTACTGTGAAATATCAGTAATATACGCGCCACAACGAAGCGGGTCGTTAGCTCAGTTGGTAGAGCAGTTGGCTTTTAACCAATTGGTCGTAGGTTCGAATCCCACACGACCCACCATTTCGAAAATCTGGAAGGCCCATGAAAATGCGGATTTCCAGATTTTTTTTTGCCTGAAGAAAGCCCTTGTCTCCGGGGTGGCTTTGCGCAGGATGCACGTTGGCCTGGGCACGGCGACGTTCTGACAGCGCTGCTGCGACGCCCGCCTCTGCGCAGCATCCACACCAGCAGGCAACGGCATGCATCACCCCTTCAGGTGATGAGCAGATGGTTTTCTACGTTCTTGACGCCAGGTACGGCCCAGGCAGCATGCTCGACCGCTTTACGTTCAAGCCATCGGTGAACGGAGCCCTCAAGCTTGACTTGATTACCGTCTGCGGAGACACGGATTTTGGTCAAGTCCAGGTCCGAGCTTCTTCCCAGCGCTTCTTCGATCAGCCGCTTGATGTCTTGCACGTCGGCTTTGGGTTTTATGACCAGCAGGTTGTTAAGGCCCACGACGCCGTCCAGTTTCTGTATTGCGTTTTGCGCAGCCTCTTTCTGATATTGCCACTCCACATCGCCCTCAAGCGTCACCCAACCCTGCTGCACCTTGACCTGTATTTGTTCGTCCGGGACCACGGTATTCCAGCGCAGCAGGTCCAGGCACCGCGAAGCCGTCACCTCGTCACCAAAACCCCCTGCCGTTGTCGCGCGTACTTTCAGTTCTTCGGCGACAGCCCGCACCCCCTTGACGCGCTTGACGGCCCGCTCTGCGGCGATCTTTTCAGCGTAGGTCCCTACATGACCACTCAGGATCACGACGCCGTTTTCGATGGACACACCAATGGCGGCGGCATCGATGTGGGGTAAAAACTCAAGCTCGTCCAGGATGGTTCGGCGTAACGTCAAATCGCTCATGGTCAATCCTCTTGGCTGCAGGCACTGGCGCGCGGCTCGATTGCTCAAAGTCACGCTGTGATCATTGAGCGCTCGCCGGAAAATCAAACATTGAGTTTTGTCAGCTAATGGCGCTTTAGGCGCCATCCGATAGGGAGGGTTTCGCTGGAGCATCGCTTGACTGGGCTTTAGGGAGCGATGATGTGGCGCCGAAGTATTTCTGCATCTCGATGAATAAAAACGAGGCCGTCCATGTGATCAGCACCAGCCCCGTCAGCGCCTCCAGCCCGGTCAAAAACTTGAGGGGACCACTGGGGGTGATGTCGCCAAAACCGACGGTAGTGAAGGTCGTGAACGAGAAATACACAGAGTCCATCAAGCTGCCGTCGAAGTTGCCGCTCAGCCGGCCCAATGTTTCCGAGCGGTTCATCAAGTAGTAGCCCAACGCAAATATCCAGACTTCAACGGCATGGGCGATCAGGGCGCCCAACACGCCGAACACCATTCTGAAGCGATGCCAGAGGATGAGCCTGGGCATCAGCAGATTCAGGCTCAGCAGGCATTCGTAATGAACGATGACCGCCGTGGTAATGATCAGGATGTTAATAAACGTGATGGTGATCATCAGGGCTCTCCGCAGACGCCTTACTGTGCTGCCACGCCCTGATGCGGCGCTTGATAAATGTCACTGCATACGCCTGCCAGACGGCAATTTCTGATCTACGTCAGACCTGCGTTGTCGTGCACGTTCACACTCGACTCAAGGCGCAACGCCGCTGACAGGCCGCTCATCGCTGATGAGCGACCGCCTCTGTCCCGCGCAAAGAGATGATGAGTGAGGTCCACGTGAAAGACACTCCCTGCCTTTTATTAATCGCCTCGTCAAAACCTGAGCGTACGCCCGCGTTCGAACGCGCCGTGGCAATGGCCCGGGGAAGCGGCGCTCGATTGCGCATCGTTGCGTTGGACCACGTGAAGCTGTTGGAAATAATGGGGCTTTTCAACCCTGAGGCACTGACGAACCTGCGCGACTCGCACCTGCAGCCGCTTCGGCGCTGGCTCGAATCGCAAGTGCAAAAAGAGCGTGACAAGGGCCTTGATGTCGATCTGCGGGTGCTGTGGACGGGGCATGTGTTCGAGGAAATACAGCACTGCATCAAAAATGTCCGGCCCAGTATGCTGATCAAGGACGTTCACCATGAGCCCTCGCTCCAGCGGCTCTTTTCGACGCCTCTGGACTGGGAGCTGTTGCGTCACTGTGCTTGCCCGGTCCAGCTGGTTACCCGCTCCACGCATCCCTTGCCGGTCAAGATGCTGGCTGCAGTCAATCTCTACCGTTCCCGTGACGCCGATCTGCGCCTGAATGACCAGATACTCAAGGTCGCGACACAGTTGGCCGCCCAATGCGGTGCTGTTCTGCACGTGGTGTATGTCTACGATCGGGCCGCGATTTATGCCTCGGGCACGACCATCATGGGCGCCATGCCTGTCGAGCCGGGGTTCCAGGAAGCCCTGAGTGACGCACACGAAGAGTCGTTTTCATTGTTATGTGCCCAGCATGGAATCGCGCAGCGGCGTCGTCACTTCATGACCGGCGCCCCACAGCCCACGATTGAAGCGTTCGCCCGGCTGAACGACTTTGATCTTCTGGTGATGGGAACGATGCCGCGCCCCGGTCTGGAAAGGGTCATGGGTGACACGGCAGAAGTCATGCTGACTCACGCCCCTTGCAGCGTACTGGTGGTCAAGGCCGACTCGCTGTAAATGGCATGCTGATTCAGAGCGTTTTTGGTCCGCAGCCACAGCCGTGTATCAACGCCTCCAGGCGCTTGAGGTCTAGGATCTCAACAGCCCGTCCGGAAATTCTGACCATGCTGTGGTCGCGCAGATAAGCGATGGCACGACAGATCGTTTCCAGGCGTAATCCAAGGTATGAACCGATGTCTTCCCGCGTCATGCGCAGCACGAAGGCAGTGGGCGAGTAGCCCCGGTTGGCCATGCGACCCGAGAGGTTGAGCAGAAACGCCGCCATTCGCTCCTCGGCGTTGAGATTGCCCATCAGCAGCAACATCTCATGATCACGGACGATCTCTCTGCTCAGAACGCGGTTGAGGTTGTGCTGCAACGAAGGCAGTTCACGTGATAACTGCTCAAGGTGCGTAAAGCGAATAGGGCACACCTCACTGTCTTCCAGCGCGATGGCATCGCACACGTGACGGTTATCGCTGATCGCGTCGCATCCCAGCATCTCTCCTGACATCTGAAAGCCGGTCAGTTGATCGCGACCGTCCTGGGAGGAAATCGTCGTCTTGAAAAAACCATAGCGCACCGCGTAAAGCGATCGCAGGGGATCGCCTGCGTGATAGAGCGCCTCACCTTTTTTGATCTTCATAGGCTGGGGGATGATGGCGGACAAGCGATCGGTATCAATGACACTCATGCCCATCGACAGGCACAGCTCTCGAACACCGCAATTTGCGCACTCAGCCTTGAGGAACAAATCGGGGACAGCGGCCAGATGGGCGCTCATAGGAATCTCCTTATTCAACGCAGCATAGGCGCGGCCTGATACCAGTAACAGCGGGCATTTCAAATGTGGATAAACGGGGCGTATTTAGTCCTAAAAGTCATCCGATTCACGTCTATTCAATGCGAAAAGATAGATGTATTTCGCCAGTGGACTGCGCATTTCCGGCGGCTGCGATCTCTGCACCATCCTTGATGTAGATCAAGTCGGCTTCTGATCGGCCGCCGAGAATCGAACGTTATCGCCCACGCCACATTTGTGCAGTCCTGTGGCCGTCTTTCTTGCTGATTGGAGGTGCGCCATGTTCGAACCCGAACGTTTGATGCTCATCGCTTCGCCGCTGATGAAAAGAACGCCCGCCTTTGATCGCGCGGGAGCGCTGGCCCAGGCAAAGGACGCGGCCCTGCATATCGTCGCCTTTGATTACGTCGATGGCCTTGCCACGGCCGGCCTGGTCAATGACAGGGCGCTGAAAGAAATGCGTGAGGGATATGTGGTGCGCCACCGTGAATGGCTTGAAGCGCAAGCCCATTCCATACGCAATCTGGGCGTACAGGTCACCACGGAGGTGGTGTGGGTGATGCAGTCCCTTGGCGAAATCATGATGCACATCCGCGAGATGCATCCGTCGCTGGTGATCAAGGACGTAGAGCATGAATCGTGGGTAGCGCGCATGCTGTTTACCTCGCTGGATCTGCGGTTACTGCATGATTGCCCGGTGCCTTTGCACCTGGTCTCGAAAGTGGAACATGCCCTGCCGCGCAAGATCCTGGCGGCGGTGGACACCTTTGGTCCCGATGATCAGTTCCCCGGCATCAACGAAACCATCATCACCCAGGCCGAGAAGCTTGCTGCCCAGTGTGATGCGCAGTTGCATCTGATCTACGCCTACGACCTGACCGCTGTTTTCGCCTCGCAGGATGCCATGGGATTTAGCTCAAACCTGGCACAGACCCTTTACGAGGCAGAGGAGGATGCGTTCAACAAACTGGCCGAACAGTTCGGGGTGCCCGATGAATGCAAGCACCTGGTGATGGGCTACCCGGCGAAGGTGATTCGCACGTTTGCCGAGGCGCAAAACATTGATGTCATCGTGATGGGAACGGTTCATCGCAATCGCTTGAGCGCGTTCCTGGGCAGTACCACAGAGCAGGTTGCCCATCACATGCCCAGCAGTCTGCTGGCGGTTGATCCGCGCAATCCCGGGTACGCGGCAGGGCTGCCGTCGCAGGGCACCTGATTGCGCTGCCTCCTCCCTGGCGCCGACCGCAGGAATTCTCACCAGGCGCTGGTCCGTGGCACTTAAGCCGGGCACCCCGTTTCGGCGACATTCAATGGAGTCACCATGTATCGTTTCAATGCAGAACTTTCCAGCGCAGAACGTGCAAGCGGACCCTCAGTTGAGGTGGCTGCGCAGGCTGACCAGATCGGGCCACTGAGCGCAGAACTGCTGTCACGTCTGCATCGATACTGGGGCGCGGCGAATTATCTCTGCGTCGGGCAGATTTACCTGCAGGCCAATGCCTTGCTGCGCGAACCGTTGCTGCCCGAGCACATAAAACCCAGATTGCTGGGGCATTGGGGCACGTCGGTCGGGCAGAACTTCATCTACGTGCACCTGAACCGGCTGATCAGCCAGCGCAACGCGCAGGTGGTGTTTATTTCCGGGCCGGGGCACGGGGGGCCGACCATGAATGCCTGCGCCTGGCTTGAGGGCACTTACACCGAGGTTCACCCGGAGATCGGTTGCGATGAGGTCGGAATGCTGCGCTTGTTTCGCAGCTTTTCCACACCGGGCGGCATACCCAGCCATTGTGGACCGCACACGCCCAACTCACTGCACGAAGGCGGCGAACTGGGTTACTCGCTGCTGCACGCGTTCGGCGCGGTGTTCGACAATCCGGATCTGCTGGTGGCCTGCGTCATCGGTGACGGCGAGGCAGAAACCTGCCCATTGGAAGGCAGCTGGAAAAGCATTCACTTTCTCAATCCGCGTCGCGACGGCGCGGTGCTGCCGATCCTGCACCTCAATGGCTACAAGATTTCCGGGCCGACGGTAGAAGCCCGATTCGCTGATGAGGACTTGATCAGCCTGTATCGAGGACGCGGCTACGAGCCGTTGATCGTGGCCGGCGATGACTTGCCCGGCATGCACCAGCGATTTGCGGCAGCACTGGACACCTGTCACGACGAGATTCTGCGCATACAGGCTCAGGCCAGAAACGCTGCAGGCGCGGTTCGTACCCGCTGGCCGATGATCATCCTGCGCAGCCCCAAAGGTTGGACAGGGCCTAAAGTGGTTGACGGTCTGCCGGTAGAGGGTACGTTCCGGGCACATCAGGTTCCCTTGGCGAACGTCAGAAACAACGCGGAGCATCTTCAGCAGCTTGAAGCCTGGATGCGCAGTTACGGGGTGGATTCGCTGTTCAGCGAGGCAGGGTCGCTATTGCCTGAACTACAGGCCCTGACGCCACCTTCGGATTTGCGCATGGGCGCGGTTTCGTATGTGAACGGCGGACGAAGGCTGGTGGCGCTGGATCTTCCGAACTTTGCCGAGTATGGGCTGGAGGTGCCGGCTCCCGGTCAAGTCGTGGCCGAAGCGCCCCGCAAGCTGGGCGAATACCTGCGTGACGTAATGCGCTACAACCCCCATGACTTCCGCGTGTTCGGTCCCGACGAAACCAACTCCAACCGCCTCAATGCAGTATTCGAGGCGGGCGATCGCCTGGCCCCCGGACCCTGCCTGTCGATCGACGATCATCTGTCCGCTGAAGGGCGAGTCATGGAAGTGCTCAGCGAACATCTGTGTGAAGGTTGGCTGGAAGGCTATCTGTTGACCGGCCGACATGGCATGTGGTCCACCTATGAGGCGTTCGCTCAGGTGGTTGACTCCATGGTGACCCAACACGCCAAGTGGCTGCAGCAAAGCAAGGAATTTGCGTGGCGTCGCCCGCTGGCGTCGCTGAATATCCTGATCACCAGCCATGCCTGGCGCAACGACCACAACGGCTTCAGTCACCAGTCCACCGGCTTTGTCGATAACGTCCTGCAACGCCGCTCGGACGTGGTTCGCGTGTATTACCCGCCGGATTCCAACTGCCTGGTCAATGTTTTCGACCACTGTCTGCGCAGCCGCAACTACATCAACGTCGTGACCTGCGGCAAACAGCCGGAATTTCAATGGCTGGATTTCGATGCCGCGCTCAAGCATTGCTCCCAGGGCGCATCGATCTGGCCTTTCGCGAGCAACGACCACGCACAGAAACCTGACGTGGTGTTGGCCTGCGCAGGCGATGTGCCGACCACAGAAGCGGTCGCGGCCAGCTGGCTGTTACAGAAGCACGTTCCCGGGATTCGAGTCAGGCTGGTCAACGTCGTGGACCTGGGCATTCTCAGTGCGCCGCAAGATCGGCCTCACGGCATGGACACACTTTCGTTCGAAGCGCTGTTCACTCACGACGTGCCGGTGATGTTCGCCTTTCATGGCTCAAGGTGGGTGATCCACTCCATGGTCCACGGGCGTGCCAACGAAGCGCGCTTTCACGTGCGCGGCTTCAGTGACCGAGGCACCACGACGACGCCGTTCGACATGGTGGTGCTCAACAACATGAGTCGTTATCAACTGGCGATCGATGCATTGGGTCACGTGCCACGCCTGCGCGAGCAAAGTCAGGAGGCGATTCGCTTTTTCGAGAGCCAGTTGCACCGGCATCACGTCTGGATTCGCGAGCACTTTGAAGACTTGCCGGAAATTCGCAACTGGCACTGGACAACCGACTTCACCGACCCAGAAACGCCGCCGCCCCTGGCGCAGGGGCACGTCAGAGATCAGACCTTCACCGACGCCTGATGGCCGTTATCTACCCAGATGACGCCCTGGTTTCAATCTAACAAGGAGCATCCCCATGAAAGGTAAAATGCAGGCCGCCGTGGTTGAAGCCTTCGGCAAGCCTTTGGTACTGCGTCAAATGGACATCCCCGAGCCCGGGCCTGGCCAGATATTGATCAAGACGGAGGCCTGTGGTGTGTGTCATACCGACCTGCACGCCGCGCGAGGCGACTGGCCGGTCAAGCCTTCGCCACCCTTCATCCCCGGCCACGAAGGCATCGGCGTGGTGGTCGCCATTGGGGCAGGGGTGACCAGCGTGCAAGAGGGCGAGCGTGTCGGTGTGCCATGGCTCTACTCGGCGTGTGGACACTGCGAATACTGCTTGAGCGCGTGGGAGACAGTCTGTGCCAGTGCGCAGTTTGGCGGGTACACCCAGAACGGCGGATTCGCCGAGTACATCCTGGCCGACCCGGACTACGTCGCTCACATCCCGCCGGGCCTGGACCCACGTGATGCCGCGCCGATCATTTGCGCCGGGCTCACGTCCTACAAAGGCATCAAGGAAGCCTCCGTCAGGCCGGGCCAATGGATTGCCATTTCGGGTGTAGGCGGGCTTGGGCATCTTGCGGTGCAGTACGCCAAGGCCATGGGGCTGCGGGTGTGTGCGGTTGATATCGACGACGGCAAACTGGCTCACGCCACCCGGCTGGGCGCCGACGCTGTGGTCAATGCCCTGAAGGGTAATGCGGTCGAATCGGTGAAAGAGGCCACCGGTGGGGGCGCCCATGGTGTGTTGATCACTGCGCCGTCACTCAGCGCTTTCACGCAAGGTGTCGGCATGACGCGCAAGCATGGGACCTGCGTGCTGGTGGGGCTGCCGCCGGGAGAGTTCCCGATACCGCTGTTTGATGTGGTTGCCAACTGCATCACCGTGCGTGGCTCGTTCGTCGGCAATCGACAGGACATGGCTGAAGCGCTGGCGTTCGCCGCTCAAGGCAAGGTCCGGGCTGATATCGAATTACAGCCGCTGTCGGCGATCAATCAGGTGTTCGAACGACTTGAACACGGCGATGTGCCGTCGCGCGTCGTGATCGATTTCAGCACGCGCTGAAGGAGTGAGCATGAACACCCAAGCCCTGAAAGAAACCGCCAAGGCGTTGGTCAAGGGAGGCAAGGGATTGCTGGCCATGGATGAAAGCACCCCGACCTGTAACCGACGTTTCGCTTCGTTGGGTATACCTCAGACGGATGATGCCCGGCGTGCCTATCGAGAGCTTCTTGTGACCACGCCGACCCTTGGCGAGTACATCAACGGTGCGATTCTCTACGATGAAACCATTCGTCAGGTGACCCATGACGGTATCCCGTTCACCCAGGCCCTGAATGACGCGGGTGTGATGCCCGGCATCAAGGTGGACATGGGCGCAACAGAGTTGGCGGGGCATCCTGGCGAGAAAATCACCGAGGGTCTGGACGGGTTGCGCAGTCGGCTTCAGGCGTACGTAAAACAGGGCGCGCGGTTTGCCAAGTGGCGTGCGGTGATGACGCCAGGCCCCGATATTCCCAGCCATGGCTGCATCCAGGCCAATGCCCATGCGTTGGCCCGGTATGCGGCGTTATGTCAGGAGGCAGGGCTGGTCCCGATCATCGAGCCAGAAGTGTTGATGGACGGTGACCAGACGCTGACGCAGTGCGCCGCCGTGACGCAGGAGGTTCTACGTTCAGTCTTTGAACAGCTGCATGTCCAGCGGGTGCTTCTGGAAGGGATGTTGCTCAAACCTAACATGGTACTTCCCGGCCTTGCCTGCACCACACCGGCAAGCGTGAGCGACGTCAGTGAAGCCACCGTCAGTTGTCTCCTGCGAACCGTACCCGCGGCAGTACCGGGGATCGTTTTCTTGTCAGGGGGGCAGACGGCAGAGCTGGCTTCTGCCCGATTGAATGACATGAATGCGAGGTTCACGTCACAGCTGCCTTGGGCGCTGGCGTTTTCGTTTGCCAGGGCTATTCAGCAACCGGCGATGGAGATATGGAAGGGTGATCCCGACAATGTGAAGAAAGCCCAACAGGCCTTGCTGCACCGGCTCAGGTGCAACCACGCCGCGTGCCGCGGTGAATACGATGCCGATCTTGAAGCGCTGAGGGGATGAACGCGACTCCGCGCCTGGCTTTGAGCCTTTATCTGATCAGGCAGGGTGAGACGCCATGGACGAAATCTCGACAGCACACCGGCCACACGGATATTGCGATTCAGCCGTCAGATGGCGCGTCGCGTCGCCCGCCACTGTGGCCCCAGCGGCTATTGGGAGACTGAGACGATCACCGTTGATATCAGAACCTGAGCCTGCCAATGCTCGGGGACCCCACTCCAAATGCGCCAGGCCGTTGCGGCTTTCTGATCCAGATCAATACCGCCTCTGCGGGGCGGATCAGACTGACGCCACTTGATTCGTCTTGATCGGAACCACGCTCAAACGGATTTCGAGTCATTACCGGAGCGCAAAATGAACGATCAACCGTTGGCTTTGCTCCTGGTCCTCAACGCGGGGTCCTCCAGCATCAAGTTCTCGTTGTACGACGCAGCCGAAACTGCGGTGGGCCTGCAGTGCGTTGGCAATGGCACCTTCGAGGTGCGTGAAGACACCGAGCGTTTGATCTTCTGTCACAGCAGCCACGACGCGCAAAAACGCGAAGAATGGCCGCGTAACGATTCTTCACCCGACAGCGGAACACTGTTCAATCTGATGGACTGGATCGAACGTCACATGGGCGGCGAGATTTGCGCCGCCGCGCACCGGATCGTTCACGGCGGGAACCGCCGCGAAGTGGCCATGCGCATCAATGCCTCGATAATGGATGAGATGAACGCGCTTATCCCGGTTGCTCCCTTGCATCAGCCGATATGCCTGGCACCGATCAGGTACCTGACGCGCGAACATCCAGACATTCCACAGTTCGCCTGTTTCGATACGGCGTTTCACCAGAGCCTGGACCCTCTTGAAACGCGCTTCGGACTGCCTTTGGCGCTGACCGAACAAGGCCTTCGCCGCTACGGCTTTCACGGCTTGTCGTACGAGTACATCGCCAGCGTACTCCCTGAGTACGATCAGCGAGCAGCCAATGGACGGACGATCGTCGCTCACCTGGGTAACGGCGCAAGCCTTTGCGCCATGCAGGACCGGGTCAGCCGCGCTACGACGATGGGCTTTAGCACGCTGGACGGCGTGCTGATGGGGACGCGCCCTGGACGACTTGATCCCGGGCTTTTGCTTTACCTGCTGCGCGAGCGCGGCATGACCGCGCAGGCGTTGGAACACATGCTGTATCACCAGTGCGGATTGCTCGGTGTGTCCGGTGGAATCGGCAGTGACATGCGCGCACTTTCTGCCAGTCAGGCCCCGGAGGCTAAAGACGCCATCAGGTTGTTCGTGCGCAGCGTGGTTCGTGAAATAGGCAGCCTGGCCGCTGTACTGGGCGGCGTGGATGCACTGGTCTTCACCGGCGGCATCGGCGAGCACTCGGTGCAGGTGCGCAACGCCATTATTGAGGGCTGCGCCTGGCTTGGCCTGGAGCACAACGGGTCTGATCCGGCTGAGCCTATAGCACGACTGTCTTCAGTTGGCAGCCGTGTCTCGGCATGGGTAATCCCCACGGACGAGAACGCTGTCATCGCCCGCCATGCCTTGGGGTTACTGCACGGCGGCGCTTGAAATCATCGTTCACGGAACCTGCGAAGGGCACGACTTGCGCATTCAACGATGCCTGGGCCGAGCGCTTTCCTGGCCGCTGTATTGTCTACCGAAAGGATCAACGCCATGAACAGACTGAAAATCGCCGCAAGCCCTGGCGCTCGAACCAGCTTTCTCACGGACCGCGAAGTCGTGGCCTTTAGTGCCACCGACTTGACCGACATCGCTGCGGTGGTGGTCACGGCGGCTGACTGGCGGGAGGGTCGGGTGGACGATATCAGTCGATCAGGTTTCGACATCCCGGTCTTTTTTGCGGTAGAGCAGCACGATGAGTTAACGCGCGAAGCCATCGCCGACATCGAAAAGGTACTGCTGCAGATCAGCGGAGTATTTGATCTGGGGGCCGATAATGCCGAGTTTTATGGCCACAAGCTGGAGCGAGCGGCGTCGTTGTACGAAGAGGCCTTGTTGCCCCCGTTTTTCGGCGCGCTCAAACACTATGTCGAACGCGGTAATTCAACCTTCGCCTGCCCGGGCCACCAGGGCGGTCAGTTCTTTCGCAAGCATCCGGCGGGTCGGCAGTTTTTTGATTTCTTTGGAGAAGCGCTGTTTCGAGCCGACCGCTGTAATGCGGACGTTGAAATGGGCGATCTGCTGATCCATGAGGGCGCGGCACTGGAAGCGCAAAAACATGCCGCAAGGGTCTTCAATGCCGACAAGACTTACTTCGTCCTCAACGGCACGTCGACCTCCAACAAGGTGGTCACTCAAGCGCTGCTCACCCCTGGCGACGTCGTCCTGTTCGATCGAAACAACCATAAGTCTATTCACCAGGGCGCGTTGTTTCAGGCAGGGGCGACACCGCTTTATCTGGAAACCGCCCGTAACCCCTATGGCCTCATCGGAGGGATTGATTCGCATTGTTTCGAAGAAGCTTACCTGCGTGAGCAACTGCGACTGGTCGCCCCCGCCAAGGCCGATGATGAACGGCCGTTCCGACTCGCAATCATTCAATTGGGCACCTACGACGGTACGGTCTACAACGCCCGACAAGTCATCGACCGCATTGGTCATTTGTGTGACTACATTCTGTTCGACTCAGCCTGGTTGGGCTACGAGCAGTTCATTCCGATGATGAGAGATTGCTCGCCGTTGCTGTTGGAGTTGGGCGCGGACGATCCCGGAATTTTTGTTACCCAGTCCATTCATAAGCAGCAGGCAGGCTTCTCTCAAGCCTCGCAGATTCATAAGAAGGATCGCCACATCAAGGGGCAGGCGCGGTACTGCAATCACTTGCGCCTGAACAACGCCTTCATGGCCCAGGCATCGACTAGCCCGTTCTACCCGTTGTTCGCTTGCCTGGATGTCAACGCCCGCATGCACAGTGGTCGTAGTGGTCATCGATTGTGGGACGAATGTGTTCGAGCCGGCATCGAGGCGCGCAAGCTGATGCTGGACAACTGCACTCTGGTCAAGCCATTCGTTCCTCCCACGATCGATGGCCGCTACTGGCAGGATTACCCCACCGACGAAATCGCCAAAGACCTGAAGTTTTTCCGCTACCACCCTGGGGAGCGTTGGCACGCATTCGAAGGCTATACCGAGAATCAATATTTCATTGATCCCTGCAAGTTGCTGTTCACAACGCCCGGTATTGATGCAGAGACAGGCCAGTACATGGACTTCGGCATTCACGCCGGGGTCCTGGCGACTTTCCTGCGCCAGTACGAAATCATCCCGGAGAAGAACGACCTCAACACCATTCTGTTTCTGCTTACGCCTGCCGAAGGCAAGGCAAAAATGGAGCATCTGGTGGCGCAGATCGGCCGTTTCGAACGCTTCATCAAGGACGACGCACCCTTGGCAGTGGTGCTTCCGGGCGTCTACAACGCGCACTTGGCGCGCTACCACGATTACAGTATTCGTCAGTTGTGCCAGGAAATGCATTCGCTGTACGCACACCACGACGTCAAGCAGTTACAGAAAGACATGTTCCGTAAGGCCGGTATGCCCGTCGTCGCCATGGACCCGCGGGAAGCCAACCTTGAGTTCGTGCGGGGCAGGGTAGAGCTGATCCCTCTGGAAGAGGCGCGTGGACGCGTGGCTGCAGAAGGCGCACTGCCTTATCCCCCAGGGGTGCTGTGTGTCGTGCCGGGCGAAATCTGGGGCGGCGCAGTGCTCGACTATTTCCTGGCGCTCCAGGATGTGATCAACCGTTTTCCGGGATTCAACCCCGAGCTTCAGGGGGTTTACCTGCGCACCGAGGAAGACGGCCGCATCCGGGCCTACGGCCATGTCATCAGGCCATAAGCATCACCCGGCGAACAGGCGGCATCCCGCATAGCCCCTTGATAACACCTCACGCCTTGCCGAACACCACGTCCAGGGACATCGAGTCAGTGTGCCGCATAGGGTTGCTGCCTTGGCCCAGGGTGTCGTCATTCGGATGCTGATAGGTCATTCCAGTGCCCAGCTCGTTGGTCAGGAACTCGCCCCCCTGCTTCATCTTGTCCGTGGACCCGTCGTACCATCCGGCGATGGTCTTGTTCCCGGCGGAGTCGAGCGTAGTGATGCTGTCAGGGGCTTTGTCAGCAATACTTTGCTTGTCGCCCACTTCAAAACCTTTGCCATCGGTGGCATGAATCGCAGCGTTGCGGCCATCAATGTCGCTGGTATTGATGAAGCCGTTGTAGAACTCAAGGCGGCTCGCATCAGGCTTGTAGTTGCCCTGCGCGTCAGCCTGTTTGAGCAGGCCCGTCGTGTCTGCCTCGTACTTCATGGTCCCTTTTTGCCCAGGCTCCAGTGACAATTCACCTACCAGCTTTTCATTTTTGTCGAACTGACCAATCTTTATCGCATGGTCTTGAGTATTGGTGATATTGAGCGAGTAAGGGCCACTGCCAGCGGTGGCGGCGTCGCCTACCGCGCTATTCTTGCCTACGGGCTCAGGCGCGGCTGCGGGCTTGGATGCAGCCAGAGTGTCTGTCGCAGATGTGGATGCCTGAGGCCCCGCTGATGATGCTTGGGCCACGCCTGGCGCAGCTGCCTGTTGAGACGCAGCGTTTTCAGTCATCGGCTGGCCAGGCTGGGAGACTGCCGCCGACTTGCCTTGGGGCGAGCTGCCGTTACCTTGGGAGGACGCGCCCGTATCGCTCCGGTTTTGCTGCATGAATTGTGCGAGCGCCTGCATTATCTGCTCGACCAGGTTACGTACCGATGCAGCAAGGTCTTGATCGGTGGAGTTGGCCCCGCGCTCGCCTGAGGTCACACGGCTGTCACTGATCTGCGCCGAAGTCCCCCCAAAGTTCACCGATTGCGCACCGGCACCGGGCGAACTACCGAAATCGATTCCTCCGCCCGCTTGCCGTTGATCAGCGAAACGCCTTTGCGGCGAGCCAAAATCATTGCTTTGCAAGCCAACGCCCTGATCAACAGGTCCTGCCACTTTCATCGACATACGTCACCCGCTCTGGATTCTATAGGGCTTGTGTGGCCCCTGAGCCGCTTTGGTTCCGTCGTCCCAACCCATTGGTCCGAGGCACCTTCCTTCTTTTTTGCAGAAAGAGGAACTGGGCTACCGCCTTGGCATCCTCTAACTGCAGTTGTTACCAGTTAAGAGAATCGTATGGGCCATCGAAAACTCCCAACTCCCTCGCTCTCACATTCCAGAGGGGGAGGCAATGGAAAAACCAGTACCACTTAAGTCTAGACGTCGAGCTGGGCAGCGGCAGTAGGATGGCGGGGCTTGCTCACCCGGTAGCGGCTAATGGCTGAGAAAGCCTCCTGTGTATAGGGGTTCTACAGGTAAAGAACGGCACTTTGCGGACCTGTCCCTCTCAGGCTGTCGTACTGACCATCGAACCTGAAGTGCTTCCACCGGAATTTTGTACCAGTTGAAGCAAAGAGGCCGTTGCTGTCTCTAGAGCAGAAGAGGTCGCCGCCACCTGTGATTGAGCTGCTCCCACGGACGCAGCGTTAGCTTGCTCGTCTTGCCGACTTGCTTGCGCCTTAGCCAAGGCTTGCCGTTGCTGCTGAAGTTGCTTTTGCAGCTCGGCAATTTGCTTCTTCAACTGCTCGATGGCACTTGATGAATTGCTGCTACTCCCAGTATCTCCGGTACTGCCGGAAGCCGAGGCTTTCGTCTGATTGGTTTCGCTGCTCTCCACTGCGGTTTCGCTATCATTCTTGGACGAAACCGTGCCAATGGCCGTCGATTCAGAGGTACGAATATTAAGGGTTTTGGACATGCTTGATAGGCTATTCATATAAGTTCTTTTTGATGTTGGAAAAATCTGTCGACGCCGTTACTTCAGGTTCAGACAGGATCGATGGGTCGGTTCGTTTCAATTGATCTGTCCATGGGTAACTTTCCAGGTCAAAAGATGTTAATGACTATTACGGGCAGCGGTCCCTTGCTTAGGCTGCGGCTGGGGACCC
The DNA here is from genome assembly GCF_026153515.1 of Pseudomonas sp. KU26590. Classification (NCBI taxonomy): domain Bacteria; kingdom Pseudomonadati; phylum Pseudomonadota; class Gammaproteobacteria; order Pseudomonadales; family Pseudomonadaceae; genus Pseudomonas; species Pseudomonas sp. KU26590. The sequence continues at coordinate 5,252,855 of NZ_CP110644.1, read as the reverse complement.
CTGTACCATTAGCGCGGGTAGGTTTCTGACGATATAATCTGGAAAAATAGCGATTTTCTGTGATAAGCAGCAGGCGGCGTAGACTTCATGTCTTATATAAAAATTTCCTATAGCTTGAATCGTGAAACCAGTGTTTGCAAGTGAACGCCTAGCCTAGCCAGTTCGGCGCTGGACGCCGCTGTTTCGTGACTGGCTTCAGCCGTCTGGTCCGAGATGGCGCGGACATTGACGATGCTACGGTTAATATCCTCTGCCACTGTTGCCTGTTGCTCTGCTGCTGCGGCAATCTGCTGGTTCATTTCTTCTATAGAACTGACCGAGTGACTGATATGGTTCAGCGATACGCCCGCCTGGTGAGTGAGCTCCACGCTATTGTGACTGAGCGTTCTGGTGGTATACAGAATGGTGGCTACGTCCTCAGTGCTTTGATGTAATTGCGTAATAAGTTGCTCTATCTCTTCTGTAGAAGTGTGGGTGCGCTGAGCCAGGCCTCTAACTTCTTCCGCCACTACGGCAAATCCTCGCCCCAACTCTCCTGCGCGAGCTGCTTCAATCGCTGCGTTCAAAGCGAGTAGGTTCGTCTGTTGAGCGACAGACTTTATGACTACCAAAACTCCGCCGATTTGGTTGCTTTGGTGTTTTAGATGTTCCATGGCGCCTGTGCAGTCCGTCATCTTTTCTGCCAACTGTGCCATCGTCTCAACAACGTCTTTCACAATCTGATCCCCCTCCCTCGATTCTTTAGCCGCACTGATCGCTGCGGTCGAGCCCGCTTGCGCATTGCGGGCAACCTCGTCCACCGTCGACGTCATCTCGTGCATGGCAGCCGCAACCATGTCCGTTTCAACTTTCTGTCCAGTGACACCAGCGCTGGTCTGGTCTGTTACCACAGACAACTCCTCGGCAGCGCTGGCGATTTGGGTCACGCCGTCGCGCAACTCAGCCACCAGAGCGTGCAAATTGACTGTCATTTCTTGCAGGCCGACCTGCACTTGACCAAACTCATCACGGCGCGTTATATCCACCCGCTCTGTCAAGTCACCCGCCGCCACGCGTCGCACTGAAGCAATAAGTCTAAACAAGGGCGTTGTAATGAGCTTATATAGGATGAGCGCTGCAGCGACACCCATGATAAAAGCCAGAAGCGTAGAAAAAATTAGCGACTGTTCAACCCAAGCCACATCGGCCATGCGGAAGTTATTTTGGTTGATGTACAGGGTGGCGCAGACTTTCGAGACCTTTTCCAAGTCGCTTTCGAGGGTCTGCCGAATCGGGGCCAATGAATCCAGGCTGTCCGACATTTTCAGTAATTGCGTCTCCAGCCCTGCGATAGCTGGATTGATCACAGAAGGGATATGCGATGCTGCTCCCGCATCATTTGTCTGCCCCAGCCCCGCTTGCACAGTTCTCATTGACTCACGAAGACGGCGCTCATCGGCTGCGCTGGCGGTCGTTATATAAGCTCTCAAATCAGAGAGCATCTCGGCATAGCGCAGCGGAAAGGCATTTACGCTATTGCCAGAGCTTTTGTCGACCGGCGCGGTCGGCGCAGCAGCTGAAATCTGCACTGGAGGGACCATACCTTCATATAGCGAACGCAGCGTTGCTCGCTCCGCCTCGAGGACCTTGGCGGTGCTCAGATAACGGGCAAGGCTGTCTGTATAATCACTGGCAGCTTCTTTTGCTTTTATGACCAAGGGTGCGTTTATTGCTGAGATGAATACTGAAGGTAAATAAGCGGTGTGAGCCCTCAGTTTTTCTGCCGTCTCTTGCCAGTTATTAGCGTCTGGAAACTGTTGCTGACGGTTGGCTACCGCATAGGCGATTTTTAAGTCACGAGTCAACTCGTTGAGTTTGGCTATGTCAGCGAGCCTGTCGTATCGACGGCTCAACGACTGGTTGCCTTGCCACCCTACATAGGCTATCGCCAGCGAAAGCACAATAAGCAGGCCAAAGCCGGTAATCAGCTTGGGCTTGATCTTGGCATTGTAAAAAAAACTATCGAAAAGCCTTATCATTCTGCTGCCTTAATTAATACTTGGGCATCACGATGTGTGCCCGGACAGTGTATACATCGGTCGGTATTAAGTTAGCTAGATCGCTTTACGCTACAAGTAGATGAGCGGTATCTGCTCCAGCATCTATGCATTAATGTTCTTTCTTTTTTTAACACTGGCGGCAGGCAGCATTGGTCAGCCTTTATTATTCTACGTTTCCAGTGGGAATTGCTTTCACTTATCGCGGCCGGCATTGCGAGTTTCACAATGCCGACATCGCACGCTGCCCAGTGCCCCGCAACCGTAATGTTCCTATATTCCAGTCCTATAAACGTGACGCGTATGCTTTATGTAGCTTGCCGTTGATTTCATAAAGACTTTGCATTGCCCTTGCTGCGAGATTTAAAGTTTTTTGGGCCGAGGCGGCCTGGCGTTGAAATGGCTGCAGCTGCTGAACGCTCGGGATCAACGTGTCGGACACACAGTCATTAGTGTCCGATAACCCGCTTCGCCACCTCTACCCTGAGCACATTGTTGGCAGCCGTAACATAAATCCAGCTTCCCTGTGCACTTGAGCAGAACGTCAGGTTACTCGTGTCCTTGGCATCCACCAGCAGTTTGCCCAGCAGCTTCCCCGCAGACGAAAACACCTGAATCCCTTCTTTACTGCTGCTCCACACGTTCCCGAGTGCGTCCACTTTGATACCGTCAGGAATGCCGGACTCGATGTTGGCGAACAACTTGCCGTTGATCAGGTGGCGATCGCGGACCTGATACACCATGATGCGGTGCGCGAGGTTCTTGTTGGTGAAATCATGCGCCAACTGAGAGTCAGCCACATACAGCAGTTGCTGATCTGGGGAGAAGGCCAAGCCATTGGGCGAATGGACTTCGGGCGTGTCGAGACGGGTGATCTGGCCGGTGTCCGGGCCGTAGCGATATAGAAACTCACCGCCTTGCTCCGGTGTGCCGCCGTTACCTTCACTCTTGCTTAGCACCCCAAAGGTGGGATCCGAAAACCACAAATTGCCGTTTTTATCCGCCACCACATCGTTCGGGCTGTTCAAGCGCTTACCTTGGTAGGTATCTACCAGCGTACGCCACTCACCGTTACTTTCCTGTCGCACAATGCCGCGCTTGCCATGAGAGGCTGCGACCACAAGACCTTGACCGTCAAGTGTATGTCCATTTTGATAGTCAGCCGGTTCCAGCCAAGTGGACACGCCGGTCCTCACCTGCCAGTTGTTGACCTTGTTGGATTTGATGTCGCTCCATATGACATGGCCATCGGCTAGGCAAAGCGGGCCTTCGGCCCACTTCGCTTGATCGGTCAGCAGCTCGACGCGAGCCCCGGCGGCAACCAGTTGGCTGAACTCCGGGTCGGAGACGACTTGCTGGACAGGTGCGACAGCGCCGGTTGCCCCTGCATGGGGTGCGGTCAGAAGCGCACTGCTCAGTAGCCACGAAGATGGGCGCATAAAAAGTTTTCGCAAGGTCGGGCTCATGGCATGGGTCTGTATGAAATTAGTAGGAACAGCTGCCGTTGGTGCGTTTGTCAGCCGCACCCGGTTTCAACTTGATAATTAGTTGCACATTGGGCTCATCACCCACCGTACGGGTGAGGTGGCCGACACGCTCGTCATCAGGACGAGGTCGAGACCGGGTGTCGGCATTGAATTGCATCTCCCCAGGACCTTGGACAAGCACGGTGCCGTCGGTGGTTTCAACAGACCATTTGCCCTGCAGGGTAATTACCCACTGTGGCCCAGGCGCGTGGTGCCAGCTGCCGACATAACCGGGGGGTAACACGGCGTAGGCGATGCTCTCAATATCATCAGGTGAGACGCCGATCCATTGCGGCGCGGCCGGAGGTGCATAGCTCTTGAATTCCAGGCCCTCAATGCGGCAGTGGCCCACATGTGTAGCGCCTTTCTCGTCGGCCCACAGCGTGGCATATGAAATAGGCGGTTGAAGTTGACCATTGCTGTTCGTTGTTTGCGAAGACTCTTTGGATACCGACCCTACAGTGGCATTGGCGCTGCCTGTACCAGCGCATACGGCTGCGCATGCCAACGCTAGTGGATACAGAGGTTTCATCAAAATACTCCATCTATGTAAACGTTCCGAATTAACCGGGGCACAGCGCATCTCACTCTCACTTTAGATGGGGCGACCAGCGTTGCAGCAAATCCCGTCGTATGACTTCGATCACCCACATCCACAGCAGGTGCCCGAACGTTTCAGACATCCACTCTTCTGGAGGAAGGTCCCAGAGCGGTGGCGCCCAGTGAAACACCGGGAGGATCACTCCGTGAAAGCCAACGGTGACCAACAGACCGAAGCCAACGCCTTGCCACAAGGCGGCACGCGGATACCTGATTACGAGCAGGCAATAGAGCATGGCAAAGACGATGGAAAATCCATGATGAATTAGGCCGCTTCCGTAATTGATGACGTGCTGGGAATATTCGTAAGTGAGCTGTTGAGCATCGATACCGATGGAGTTAAGCATTTCCAGCGGAGGGAGAGATCGACCTGGGGCGCGAGGGGGCATAGGAATTTCTGTACCCCACTTGATGAAGCTGGAAACGTTGCCGCCAATGAAACCGGCCAGTGCAGCTGCACCATAGTCACGAGCGTTCAAGACAGAATCCTTTATTCAGGGACCAGACCGAAACGAATCTTTTGGTCTTCACTGACCAATTATGTCCAAGTCAAATAAGTATGTAACATACTATTTTGATGGCTTATTGATACTAAGAAGGTATCGGATGATTGATTTGAGGTTGATGCGCCAGTACGTAGCGGTTGCCGAAACTCTGAATTTCCGCAAGGCCGCGCAGCGCTTGAACATGTCACAGCCACCCCTGAGTGTGGCGATTCGCCGCTTGGAAGAATGCCTTGGCGTACAGCTGTTGCAGCGTAGTACGCGTGCCACTCAGTTAACCCCGGCAGGTGTTGTATTTTTGGTTGAGGCCCGTCAGACCTTGTTGCAAGCCGAGCGTGCGTGTGAGATGGCGCGTCGTTCTGCTGCGGGGATGATCGGAACCATTCGCTTGGGCTTCGTCGACAGTATCGTCGACGGCTTGCTGCCAGAGCTGCTGCGGCGTTACCACGCTGAGAACCCGAACGTCGACATCCAGCTGCAAGAGGCCACTCCGCCAGAACAACTGGACGGCCTGCGCGATGACCGGCTTGATGTGGGTATTCTGGTGCTGCCGGTCATGGAACCGAGGAATATCCACATCGAGCCACTATTCGAAGACCGGATGGTGGCGGTATTGCCGCAGGACCATCCTTTGGCACACGACCCGTGCATAGCGCTGACGGCGTTGGCCGATCAACCATGGATACTGTTCGCTGCGCACCATGGCCCTGGCATGCATTCGCGCATTTTGTCGGCTTGCGCGACCGCAGGTTTCACTCCCCGGGTAGTACAAAAGCCTCGTCAAATGCAGACCACCGCCGGACTAGTAGCCGGCGGGGTCGGTGTGGCGCTCATGCCGAACAGCTATGCCCGCCGTCAACCTGGCCGGCTCGCGGTTCGAGAACTCATAGGGCCAGGGACTCCTGTTCCTTATGTGCTGGCGCTGGCCTATCGCGAGTTGTCTCCGTGTGGGAAGTCCCTGCGCGATGAAGCAATGAAATTGGTTCAGTCTCCAGAATTCCACTTATAACTCGTGTGCTGCTGCTCTACAGCAGGAAAAGCGGGTTGGCCGCCAAATTCAAAACAAATGTTGATGAGGCCATCCGTGACGTGCCCGATGCGCCAGCCACTGCCCTTACCGACCGACGCCTACCCCCCGCGCTTCAGTCTCCTCGACCACAGCCGATACAGAGAAAAGCTGCAGCGTATGCACGCATGTGCCCAGCGACCCTTTCCAGTGAGCCAAATGATGAACCCATTGAACCTCTTCAATCGATCCCGTGCCCATCGCCATGAAGCGATCAGCATCAATTGCACCGGTGGCGAACTGGAAGGTGCCTTGGCAGGCGTGCGTTCAGTTCCCGTTCTGGTGACGGGTTTCGTTTCTCCGCATCTGGACATCGACCAAATTGCCGCGCGCATCAAGCAGCGCTTCCCTGACAGTGCGCTCAGCCTGTGCACCACGTCTGGTGAGCTGTGCAACAGTGCGACTGGTTTGTACTGCGCGACCGGGGATCGTTGGGACCGCATCGTCCTGCAACTCTTCGAGCACAGCGTGATTGCATCAGCCGAAGTGGTGATGGTGCCGCTGGAGTGCGAAGACATCCGCAGCGGCGGCAAGCGCATGGAGATGCGTGAGCGCATTGAAAAACTGATCAACAACATCAAGCGTGTGCAGGTCAGCACGGCCATCGACCACCGCGACACCCTGGCCTACGTGGTGTTCGACGGCTTGTCGGCGTCCGAATCGTTTTTCATGGAAGCGCTCTACGAGTCCGGGCGTTTTCCCTGCCTCTTTGTAGGAGGCTCGGCCGGCGGCAAGTCGGATTTCAAGAAGACGCTGATTCACGACGGCAAGCGCAGCTATCAGAATCATGCACAAATTGTCTTCATCAAGACGGCCGCCGACATACGGTTCGGCGTGTTCAAAAGTCAGAACTTCCAACCGGCCGGGCTGACCTTCAGTGTGCTGACGGCTTCGGTCGAAGACCGCACTATCGACCAGGTGATCGACAGCAAGGGCAACATCATGAGCATGGTGCAGGCGCTGTGTAACGCCTTCAATTGTGATGCTCAAGCCCTGGAGAAGAACCTCGCGGATTATTCCTTCGCCATCCGGGTAGGCAGCGAGTTGTTTGTGCGTTCTATCGCGCGCATCGACCATGCGCAGCAGATCATTCAGCTGTTCTGCGACGTGGCCCCCGGCGAAGAGCTGGTGATGGTCAAGCGTACCCCTTTGCGCGAAGCCACCCGCGTGGATTACGAGCAATTCCTGCGCGGCAAAGGCGGGCAGCCCGTCGCGGCGATCCTCAACGACTGCATCTTGCGTCGGGCCAACAACAGCAAGGACCTGGGCAGCATGACCGGATTGTTCGGTGACGTGCCCCTGGTGGGGTTCTCGACCTTCGGCGAAATCCTCGGCCTGAACCTGAACCAGACGCTTACGGCGATCTTTTTCTTCCGGGTGGCGAAGGGCGCGTCGTTCACCGATGAGTATGTGGATAATTTCATTGCTCACTATGGCGAATTCAAAGCGTTTTTCCTGCGCCGCCAGCTCAAGAAGATGGTGGGTTTGAATCATGTCATCGTGAAGCAGATCGAGGCGTTCAAGCTCAACGATTTCAACAACGCGCTGGACACCCGTGGGCTGGATACCAAAGTTCTGCCTGTGTTCGAGGGCCTCGCCGCACTGGGTCAGGTCCTTGCCCACGCCGGCCAGCAGCAGGAAGAGATGTCCACGCAAATCAAGCACTACTCCGGCGAGTTGCACCTGTCGATGGACGATCTGGCCGGCACGATTGACCAGCAGAACACCGTGTCGACGAACGCCGGCAACACCGTCGTAGCACTGGTCAGCCAGGCGGACGAAGCGGTGGTCGGCGCACGAGCCCTCGCGGAATCGAGCCTGCGCATCCAGTCCATCGTGCAGGTGATTCAACAGATCGCCGGCCAGACCAATCTGCTGGCGCTCAACGCTGCGATAGAGGCCGCGCGGGCAGGGGATCTGGGCCGAGGATTCGCCGTGGTCGCCGACGAGGTGCGTAAACTGGCGGAAATCACCCGCAAGAACGCGGCAGAAATTGGCGTGGACATCGACCTGCTCTCCAGCGAGATCCAGCGGGTGGCGCAGCAGATCGAGGACCAGTCAACCGGCGTCGGCGCACTGCGCGAAATGCTCGACTCTCTGGAACACTCGAACCAGGCCACCGAAGGCACGGCGCGGCGCACTAAAGCCATCGCCGATACCTTGACCGGCTTGACCCACGCCAGGTCTTGATCCCCAAAGTGTGTCCAGCCGTCCGGAGCGCCTTGAGAGTGATTCCATTGGAGCCGTCAGGCCATTATCCCCATCGCGCGCAGCGTGGCGGGATCAATGATCGAGCAGGCGACTAATTTTTCACAGACTTGATCCAGGTCTCTCCGGCAGGCGGCCAGCGCCGGCATCATACTTTCCAATTCGTCTGGCATGAGTCGTTCGAGTTCTTCGTTCGCTGACCTCAGTTCATCCAATGAACAACCCAGGCGGCCCAGCGCGTATTGGTAGTGCGCCTCAACGGCATCATTTAATTTCTGGGTTGATTGTTCCAGTTCGAATATCTCGTTGGCGATGAAGAGGTTTTGATGTTTCCATGAAATGTCCAGCGCCGTGGCCTTGATGCTGGATATATTTTCATTATGTTCCAGAAGTTTCGTATCGATTCCAGTGCGGATGGCTAAGATGTTATTCGCGATCTTGATGCATTTTGAGACATTGAACTGATACGCTATAAACACAAGACTGCCTGCGCTCATGAATGACTTACCCCCAAGCTTGATTAACGCTAAATCAACACTATCACGCCGTCTGGGAGATCAGTTGCAACGCACAAGACACTCTTCGTTTTTTACAGGTTCTGTTCGTTTTCATGAGGTGGCGACACACATCCAGTGAACGTGACGGATGAACGCCACAGGTTCTTCGTTTGAGAAGACTGCGGTCTGGGCTTGGACTGCTTGGACTGCTTGGACTGTTTGGATGGTGGACGCTGTCATACACCCAGGCGCGGGCAGAGTGGGCAGACGAAGGCTCTCTAAGCCTCCCGATCGCCTCCAGGCCAAGTAAGTTTCGTGTCAAAAGCGTTACACATGAATCCAGCAACGTCTGTCTGGGCTGGAACGCGTAGCCATGAAGCGATTACTCGTTGACGCACGTACGTTCCCTTTACAATAATGCCATAGTGGCGTTATAGAATTGCAGTGTTTCGCATCGAAGGACTCGATAGCGGTAAAGAAGTCCTTGGCTCACGTCGCAGTACGTCATAGGCCGAGATGATAGGTTTAGTTATGACTGAATTTTCCTTGTCTAAAGTTCATTTCGAAGATGAAGAAGAGCTGTGGTCCTACTACGACAAGTGCGGATTATCGCCTGCGTTAAATTTTTCAGGCGGCGGGCGATTGGACTATCGAAAGATTACCTACTCCCTGGGAGACATGTTTGTATGCTCGACGTCTAGCCGGTCCGGTTGGGGCTTTGAAAAGCAGCAGAGTACGGACGTGTACTTCGTCTCCTTCACGCACCAAGGTCAATCGACATGGGAAATGAACAAGCAGGGACGTGTTCATGCATCAGGGCAACTCTGCATCATCGATAGCTCACGGCTGGTTGAAGGCCAGTTTTCTCCAGGCACGTATACAGACACCGTCATGATAGAAGCAGACCTGGTCTCTCGCCAACTGGAAGGCGCGCGAGGCTTTGGGGAGTTTGACAGAGTAGAGTTCAAACCATTACTGCCCTCCACCGCATCACCCTGGAATGGATTGAACGCGATTATCAACTGTATCCGAAGCAGCGTGAATAGTGAGGGAGGGGTGGATTCGCCGCTCGCCGTTTCTTACTTGAAGCAGGCGCTGATCGCAACGATCATAGACACGATACCTCATAATTTTACGAGTAAGATTGAAGCCCAGAAAAAATCATTTGTTCCTCGGCATGTATCAAAAGCAATTGACTATATCCACGCCCACGCCAAGGAAGACGTACTGATTGCCGATCTTGCAAAGTACGCATCCACCAGCGTACGGAATATCCAGCTTGGGTTCAGAGCTTACAAGAACACCACGCCCATGCAATACCTCAGGCGAGTAAGGTTGGAGTGCGCTCGAAACGAGTTGATGAATGAGAACATTCGTCTGTCTTGGCAAGGCATCGCTCTGAATTGGGGGTTTTCGGATGCCGGGCTGTTTTCAAAGTATTACAAAGACCACTATGGAGAAAGTCCCTTCCAGACGCAAAGTAAGATAAAAGGGCCTCTTCGTTAGGTTTCTGAATAACTATCGCCGTAATTAATAAAGCACACGCAGGTGCAAGTTGACTCTTCAGTCTGACCAGAAATTAATGGCGGGGCCGCGTGCACCGGCCACACCATGCGCCCTCGATGTGGTCATCAGGCGAAGTACGCTTTCATAACGCGATGACTTCCGGCGTGGGAGTCATTGTTCATTGCACCCTGTTGGAGGCGGGGGTTTCTTTTTTCAGCAGATTCCGGCGAATTACCGGCTAGCACTGAGCGAAGCCAGCCGCTAATTGCAGTTTCTTACTGCTTGCGCACGGCCGTTTCCAGGTAGTTTGAAAATAAGAGTGACCCGTACCCCAGCTGATCAAATCCCCCACTGTTGGCTCCGTAAGCACCCGCCTCAGGACCGAACTTATCCATCATTTTTTTGGTGTACGGTAACGACAGCCCTCGAATACCGACATAGTGGTTGTACATCAGCGTCCACATGGGTCGGGTGCTCCCCCTGCTGGCGGGTGAAATTTCGGTTTGCACAGATCCGTCGGCGGTGGTGTAGTTTGTCCACGGCACATTGTTCCAGAGGTTATACTTGGCGACATACTCGCTGGCCTTGGCAGCCAGATTGTTATCAAAACCAAATACATCATCATGCTGATTCCACGCCATCTGGCAAATCACGCCAATCAACGCAATATCGAGTGTCGAATGGCCCTGGTCTCGACCACTTTCCTGCACTTGCGCGAGTCCAACTGCGCCGTATGTCCCGGGGTAGACTTTCCACATTGCATTTGGGAAAGCCCCATTCCCACTGCCTTGCACCACATAGGTCATGGCTTCTTTGTAGATATCATGCCGGTCCACTAAAACTCCAATCGCCATCATTGAGGCAAGGTTGGCTAAATCCCAATTCGCCCAATAGTGCAACCCCGCCGCGCCCAACGTATTATGATTAGTAATGAAGTCATGGTTCATCTGATAAAAGACTTTGACCATCATCGTCTGGAATTGTGGAAGGTTTTTCCAGCCTGGGTAAGTTCTCATAATCTCTGCGGCATTGGCTAACTCGTAGCCATAGAGGCCAGAGGCCAAGTAGCGATCGCTGGTGCCTATGACGTCGGTCAGATGACCTGACCAGTCATCCAGGATTTTTATTGCTGCATTCGCGTAGTCGACGTTGCCAGATATTTTCCAACGTACCGCCAACTGGTAGGCAGCCGCCGCATCGCGATAGAGCAGGCCATAATTGTCCTTGGCCCAAGACGGGTTTCCACGAACAACTTTTTGCACTGCATTAGGTGTATAGGTTGCAGCGGCATACTGACTCTTCTCGAGAAGACGCCAGCTGTCGGCGGCAGGCGATACATTGGCAGCCACAAGCCGCCTGGCTCGGGAAAAATCCTCTTCCGTACTCAGCATCCCGGGGTGCACAAAGCTTTTGCCTTCGGCACGCACGTCACCAACACAAAACAGCCCTGCGAGCAGAGCCATCGTATGAACCAGACTAATTCGCATATATCGCCCCTGCCAAAATGTTCATGTTTTTTCTGATCGTGTTTCCATAAGCAAACGCGGGAACTGTACGTGTTGATACTTTGAAAAGCCGGGCATGGGTTTGCAAGTGTTAGGCATTGAGGCTTGTGCAGCGCTGACGATTGCAGCATGTCCTCTCAAGCGCCGCTACTCTTTGGCAACCAACCCCGCGAGGACCTCTATCCGTTGTTTTAGAGCAAGCTGGGATTCCACTAAGGGCCGAGTCTCGTTATCTGGCTCTATTTTGGAGGGCTGAGCTGAGAGGGATTCGACTACACGTTCAGCTTCAGGAATAAATACTTTTATCTCAGCGCTCACCAAACTGAGCGAGTTTTGCAGTTGCCTCGCAAGCGCATCGGATTCAGCAGGGGTTAGCGGTTTTATTCTCAGCCCCTTCAGACTCTGTTCCTTGGTTGATGGAGCTGAGCCAGCGTTCATAGCCATTATTCCCATGATCATACGAGCTGAAAACAGCAAGGAGTGGGCCCTGTTGATCAAATCGTCCGCCGCTATTTTCTTTTCATCGACCGCGCTGAGCCAGCAGGTATGCCGATCATTCATGCGATTACCGTTTGTATGCAAAACCGTTAGTTGATAGGGCGAGGTTCATGACGCCAGTCCGCCCCAGGGCTCGTGAAGTCGCAACACTTACTGTGTTGCCGGTAAGATGACGGGGTGATTGGAACCTTCACGACATTACCATTTCAACCTGACGTCGGTAAGCCTCGACGGATGATTGTTCGTTTTCGTCGGCTCTCTTTCGTTTTTACCCTGTCCATGAGTGACGGGCCTCTCAACTGAACAGGAGCCATGCAGGTCATCGAGCGAGCTCACACTACCGGTACCATGCCCAGACTGCATTGGTCATATTGGCTCTCGATAACAAACGGCGGCAGAATAACAGCGCCACGCACTGCACCCAGGGTTGAAGAACGGATGCTAATGTTGTTGCTCGACAGCTTCACTGTCTCTGACGAAGACCAAGTATATTTATTTAAACGTAAGGTTGGGCGTGGCGTGCACTGCTACCGGCTTAATATGGCGGTATTTGCGCAATAGCTATATTTCGCCAGAGACTGTCGGCTCGACAACGCGCTGGATGCCAACGGACTGGACACCAGACTCCAGCCCAAAGCCATCGTCGATACCTTGACCGGCTTGACCCACGCCAGGCCTTGACCCACGATGCCGGTTTTCCGCGATCAACCAAAACGCGGACCACGAGCGAGTTATGGCTAAAAGACCTTCGATAGAGCAGCGGCGTGAGTTCGGCAATTTTCTGTCCAGCCGACGGGCGCGCCTTGATCCGAAAGATTTCGGCCTGCCAGAAGGGCCGCGGCGCACGCCGGGATTGCGTCGAGAGGAAGTAGCGGCGCTCGCCGGGGTCAGCGTCAGTTGGTACACCTGGCTTGAGCAGGGCCGTGACATTCAGCCCTCGCCGGACGCGCTGCAACGGATATCCAAAGTCCTCAAGCTCGATCGTGTGGAGTCCGCGCACCTGTATGCCCTTTCCGCCCTGGAGGTGCCGGTGGCTGCGACCGGCGGCGGGGTAACGGACGGCCTGGAGATGCTGGTGCGCGCGATCAACCCCATTCCGGCGTATGTGCGCAATGCCCGACTCGACATTCTGGCGTGGAACGACGCCATCGCCGAGCTGTTCGTCGACTACGGTTCATTGCAGCCCCATGAGCGCAACACGTTGCGTCTGCTGTTTCTGTACATCCCCTATCGAACCATCATCCTCGACTGGGAGCAGATGGCGCGGGGCATGATCAGTGCGTTTCGGGCATCGCGCGCGCTGGCCCAGGACAAGGCACCGTTCGACAGCCTGATCGAAGAACTGTCGACCCTGAGCCCTGAGTTCAAAGAGTGGTGGCAGGACACCGAGGTCAAAGGTTTCGAAGAGGGTCGCAAGCGTCTGCTGCATCCCATTAGCGGCCATATCGATTTCACCTACGTCGCGCTGACGCCTGAAGGGCGGCCGGACCTGTCGCTTGTGACCTACATTCCTCGCCACACTGCCTATGACTCACGGTCATAGGATAACAACACGCCTTCCTGGCTTTTTCGGGCATACCTAGAGTGACGGTCATCGCAGCGCACCTGTGCTGCACCGACCGCCAACGAGGTAATCACGATGCCTGACTTGAGCCCGATCTCCACCGCAAACGTCGCCACATCACGCAACCCGGCCACCGGTGAGCTGATCGCCACTTACCCCTTCCAGACGCAAACCGACGTCGAGCAGTTGCTGGATGTGAACGCGGCGGCCTTTCGTCTGTGGCGCGCCACGCCGATGCGCGAACGCGTGGCGGCCTATCGCCGTCTGGCAGACACCCTGCGTGAGCGGTCGGAATCCTTCGCTGCACTGATCACCGCAGAAATGGGCAAGACCCTGGCGGCGTCCCGTGGTGAAGTGGAGAAGTGCGCGGCCACGATCGAGTGGATTGCCGACAACGGCCCGGCGATTCTTGCCGATGAGCCGGTCAATGTAGACGGCAACGATGAAGTCCACGTGTCCTTCCTGCCGATCGGCACCGTGCTGGCGGTGATGCCCTGGAACTTCCCGCTGTGGCAGGTCATTCGCGCGTCCGGGCCGATCATGCTGTCCGGCAATGGCTTTATGCTCAAGCACGCGCCGAACGTCATGGGTTCGGCGTACGCGCTGCAAGAAGCCTATGAAGCGGCAGGCTTTCCCACAGGGCTGTTCACCAACCTCATCGCCGACAACGACACCGTGGCCAGCACCATTGAAGACCCGCGCATTGCTGCCGTCACTCTGACGGGCAGCATGCGTGCGGGTTCTGCCGTGGCAGCCACCGCAGGCAAGGCACTCAAGAAGAGCCTGCTGGAGCTGGGCGGCTCGGACGCCTTTATTGTGTTGGCCGACGCCAATATCGACCTTGCCGTGAAAGCTGCCGTCGAAGCGCGATTCCAGAACGCCGGCCAAGTCTGCCTCGCGGCCAAGCGATTCATTCTTGAGGCGCCGATCGCCGAGCAATTCACCCGTCAATTCGTTGCAGCGGTCGAGCAACTGAAAGTCGGTAATCCGCTGGACAGCGCCATCAATGTCGGCCCGATGGCCCGCGCTGATCTGCGCGATGAGCTGGATGGTCAGGTTCAACGCACCCTTGCAGCCGGCGCGACGTTGCTGCTGGGCGGGAAGAAGATCGACGGCCCCGGCAATTTCTACGCGCCCACCGTGCTGGCCGATGTGAAGCCAGGCATGGCCGCATTCGACGAAGAAACCTTCGGCCCGGTGGCAGCGATCACCATTGCCGCCAACGCCGAAGACGCGATCGTGCTGGCCAACACCAGTGACTATGGATTGGGCGGCAGCCTGTGGACCCAGGACATCCCGCGCGCGCAACGCATCGCCCGGCGTCTGGAAACCGGCGGCGTGTTCATCAATGGTTTCCCGGCCACCAATGCGCGGATTCCGGTGGGGGGCGTCAAAAAGAGTGGCTACGGCCGCGAACTGTCCCACTTCGGGCTGCGCGAATTCACCAACGCCCAGGCGGTGTGGGCCAAAAGCGTGGACTGAGATTCAGTGAGCAGTATCAGCATGTGAGAGTGTCTGTAGCCGCCCATGCTGCAAAAAAGCCGTCGCACTTGCGACGGCTTTTCTATACCTGCCATTTTGAAGTGGCGCGCCTGGATTCAGCCGATCGGGTGCAGGTCAGCGGGTGCCAGACCCACAAGGTCGATGTGCGGAGCGTTCGCGTCGGCGACGATCAGGTTATCGGCGGTGAAAGTCTTGGCGACGTTCTTGTCGATACTGATCTCGAATCGGTTACCGTCAGCGTCCGCTTCGTAATCCTTGAGATAGGTGCGGTGCAGGGCGGTGTCGTAGATCAACTTAAGCGTACCGTCGGTGCCGTCCCCAAGGCCTGTGTAGCCCAGCGCTGAGACATCGATGCGGTCCTGCGTGGCGTCGAAATTCTGAATGAAGTCCGAGTTGCTCCTGAAGCTGTCGCTCTTCTCGACGTATCGGAAGGTATCGACGCCAGTATTGCCCACCAACAGGTCATCATCACCGCCTCCGACAAGAATGCCGCCTGCGCTCGAGTTGGTGAAGGTGTCACGGTAGTTGTCGCCGGTCAGCGTCTGGTTGGCGCGGTCTGCTGCATCTTCACCGGCAAAGGTGAAGCGATCCATATCCTGCAGGCCTGTGAGCGGATCCCGGTCGTATTGCGTCAGGTGCACGGCGAATCGGTTGCCGTCTTCATCGGCCTCGAAGGATTGGGCAATCGCGTAACCCGCTTCGCTGTCGTAGCTGTAATTGAGCGTGCCGTTGTAGCCATTCCCAAGGCCGGTAAACCCCAGTGCCGAAACGTCCAGCAGATCACCGTCACCGAGGCTGAAGCTGTGGATGAGGTCAACGCTGGACTGGCCTGTGCCGTCGTTCACGAAGCTATCGGTGAGATGCTCGAAGACAAAAGTGTTACGGGAACCGCCGCCATACATCTCGTCCGCGCCGCCTCCACCGGTCACGATGTTGCCGGATCGGGGAACGACCAGAAAGTCATCGCCATCGGTCCCGGTGATGACGTATTGCTTGTCGCTTAGCCCATGTTCGCGGCCATTGCTATCTGCAGTCAGGTCGTAACGGAGGGCGAAATTTTGCGTGCCAAGCTGAGCGGCGTGATCACCTTCCAGCCGGACTTCGAACGCCTGGCCCTGAGCGTTTTTGTCCAGCGAGCGGACATAAGTGATGTTTTCGTCGGCGTTGTAGGTCACCGCCAGATCACCGTTGTGGCCATCGCCCACGCGCTCCAGCCCGAGCGCTGTCAGGTCAAGTACGTCACTGGATTGGAAGTTTTTGATCAGGTCAGAGTGGGAGCCTTGTGCGTCAAAGTAACTGTCCGTCACTGAGGTGTAGACGAACGTGCTCCCGTAGTAATAAGCGGAGTGGCTGATGATCGTATCGACGCCGGCGCCGCCGTTGTAGCGATCCTGCAGGTTGTTGAAAGGGGGCTCACCTGCCTGGCCGGTGAGGATGTCGTCGCCATCGCCGCCAAAGATGAAATCCCGCTTTGCGGTGCCCGTGATGGTGTCGTCATCGGCTGTGCCGGTGTAGCTGTCATACGTGCCATGAGGGGTCATGACAACCGCGTCATCCGCTTCACTCTGCAGTGCTGTTTTCTTCACCTGAGCCATGTGATTTCTCGCGATAAAAGGATTTGTGCTGCGGCCGCCGTCAGCAGAAGGCCTAGTCACAACGGGCGTCGTGCGTGTTCATCAATGCCCGCCATTGGCGTGGTAGACCCGGCAAAGCAGTGTTTGTTTGATTATTCGCATCGGTTCAGAAACGACAAAGCCCGACATAGAGTCGGGCCTGGGGTCGGGTTGAATCCGTTCATTACCAGTTCATGGTGGTTATCTCAGTGAAAAGGAGAATGGCAGGGAGGGGTGCGAACACCCCTCGCGTTGGGCGGTGATCAGGCCGATTTGTTTTGCAGTGCCTTGATCAGCACGTCTGCCGCAGGGCCGGAGGAAGCAGGGTTCTGGCCAGTGATCAACAGACCGTCGGTGAGGACATACGAGCCCCAGTCCGGACCTTTGGAGTAGACGCCGCCCAGTGATTTCAGCTCGTCTTCCACCAGGAAAGGCACCACGTTGGTCAGGCCGACCGCTTCTTCTTCGCTGTTGGTAAAGCCGGTGACCTTCTTGCCTTTCACCAGCGGGGTGCCGTCGGCGTTCTTGACGTGGCGCAGCACGCCGGGGGCGTGACAGACAACAGCGACGGGCTTGCCGGCGGCGATGAACGATTCGATGAGCTGGACGGAGTTTTTGTCTTCAGCCAGATCCCACAGAGGACCATGGCCGCCTGGGTAGAACACAGCGTCGAAATCTGCCTGGGACACGCTGTCCAGGCGGACGGTGTTGGCGAGCTGAGCGGTGGCCTTTTCGTCTTTTTCGAAACGACGGGTCAGGTCGGTCTGGGCGTCAGGCTCGTTGCTCTTCGGGTCCAGCGGAGGTTGACCGCCTTGAGGCGAAGCCAGGACGATGTCGGCGTTGATGTCGCTGAACGCGTAGTAGGGCGCGGCCAGTTCTTCCAGCCAGAAGCCGGTAGGACGGCCGGTGTTGCCGAGGGTGTCGTGGGAAGTCAGAACCATAAGCACTTTCATCGGGCGTATTCCTTGGGACGGGTTAAAGTAAGTACACCTTAGTCTTGAGTAGACCAGTCGTCTAGAGTTATTTTCAGATTTCTTCAGCCTGCTCTTGAGCGATGCTCAGCTGTGCAGAATGACGTGAGAAGGGAGTGGACGCAGGATACCGGTGAGCAAGCCGGCAAGTGTTACGACCGAGGAGGCGAAGGATTACAGACAGCACATGCAGCGGCGCACAGTGGCCGTACGCTGCTCAGACAAGCCGCAAGATTACGCGTGTTGTCGCCATGGCCGTTTCAAAAGGGGCAAGGCTTCTTTCGATCTTGACCATCACGCTGGCGCCGACCCACAACTGGTACAGGCTTTGTGCAACGGCATAGGGGTTCTCGCAGGCGGGCAGCGAGCCGTCAGCAACGGCAGCCTCGATCGCGCTGCCGAGCCGGTCGGTAATCCCGGCCGTGCCGCGCTTGAGAACGGCGCGCATCGCTTCCGAAAGATCAGCCACTTCCACGCCAAGCTTCACGGCGAGGCATTTACCCTGACATTCCTGGAACGACTGCGTGTCTTGCCAGACGCGCCAGTAGTTCATCAGGCGCTCGCCCATGGGCAGGCCGGGCTCGCCGAGAATGCGGTCGATGTCAGCGAGATAGTTGTCGAAGTAGTGCTCAAGCAACGCCTCCCCGAAGGCATCCTTGGAGCCGAAGTAATGGTAGAAGGAGCCTTTCGGCACGCCAGCAGCGGCCAGAATTTCATTAAGGCCTACGCCGGAATACCCCTTGGCGGCCATGATGCGTTGGCCGACGTCGAGGATTCCTTGACGAACATCAGATGAACCACGTGTCTGGGGAGTATTCATAGCGTCGGAGAATACATCCTAGTAAGTCGGTCTACTAGCGGATTCTGATGAACGATGGTGTTGTGGGTCGGCACGGCTGTCCCGCTCGAACGACGGCTTCTACCGCAAGCCGTCGTTTTGCTCCAGGTAATCGACCAGATTGCCCGCTAGACCTGATCCACCGCTTCAGGCACTCCCTGATCCTCGCCCAGAAACCCGCCGCTCTGGTGATGCCACAACCGCGCGTACGTGCCGTTCTTGCTGAGCAGTTCAGCGTGGGTGCCTTGTTCGATGATGCGCCCGTCGTCCATCACGATAAGCCGGTCCATGGCTGCAATGGTCGACAGCCGGTGGGCGATGGCGATGACGGTTTTGCCTTTCATCATTTCGTCGAGGCTTTCCTGGATCGCCACTTCGACTTCCGAATCCAGGGCGCTGGTGGCTTCGTCCAGCAGCAGGATCGGCGCGTTCTTCAGCATCACGCGGGCAATCGCAACCCGTTGGCGCTGGCCGCCCGACAGCTTGATGCCGCGTTCACCGACCAGCGTGTCGTAGCCGCTGTGGCCATGTTTGTCGCTGAGCTGATTGATGAAGCCGTCTGCCTGAGCATTGGCAGCAGCCGTGCGGATTTCCTCATCGGTGGCATCGGGTCGACCATACGCAATGTTGTCGCGAATGGACCGATGCAGCAGCGACGTGTCCTGAGTCACCATGCCGATCGCGCTGCGCAGGCTGTCTTGCGTGACTTGCCTGATGTTCTGTCCATCAATGCGAATCTCGCCGCTGTCCACGTCATAGAAGCGCAGCAGCAGATTGATGAGCGTGGATTTGCCGGCGCCTGAGCGGCCGACCAGCCCGATCTTCTCGCCCGGGCGGATGGCCAGGTTCAAGCCATCCAGCACCTGGCGCTCACCGTTGTAGTTGAAGCTGACGTTGTCGAAGGTCACCGCGCCGCCGGTGGTCTTCAGCGCCGTCGCATCCGGGGTGTCCTGCACTTTAGGGCCCTGAGTCAGGGTCGCCATGCCGTCCTGCACCGTGCCGATGTTCTCGAACAGCGAGGTCATCTGCCACATGATCCAGTGGGACATGCCATTGATCCGCAGCGCCATCGCGGTAATCGCCGCCACCGCGCCGGTGCCGACGTCACCCTGATGCCACAGCCACAGGGCATACCCGCCCGCGCCCAGAATCAACGCGACGACCAGCGTCTGATTGACGATCTCGAACTGGCTCACCAGACGCATCTGGCGAAACCCCGTCTGCTTGAAATCCTCCATCGCCGCGCGTGCAAACTGCGCTTCACGTTTGGAGTGGGAGAACAGCTTCACCGTGGTGATGTTGGTGTAGGCGTCGGAGATCCGCCCGGTCATCGACGACCGGGCGTTGGCCTGCTCCTGACCAACTTTGCCCAGGCGTGGTACGAAGTACAGCATGGCCAGCCCGAACAACACGATCCATGCAATGAACGGCAGCATCAGCTTCAAAGCGAAGCCGCCGGCCAGCGCGATGATCGCGATGAAATAAACGCCGATGCCGGGCGCGATTTCGATCAGGGTGAACAGCACGTCCCTTACCGACAGCGCGGTCTGCATGACCTTAGTGGTGACCCGACCGGAGAATTCATCGGAAAAGAACGACAGGCTTTGCCGCAGCATCAGGCGGTGAAAGTCCCAGCGCAGCCGCAACGGCAGGTTGATCGCCAGCACCTGGTGCTGAACCATCGTGCGCAGGGCCACCAACCCGATACTGACCAAGAGCACAATACCGATGCCCCACAGCGCCCGACTTTCCTCGCCAGCAGTGGCGCCGCCGTCCTTCCAGGTCGACAGCAGATCGACCACTTGCCCGAGGAACGAAAAAAGCCAGGCTTCGTAGATCGACACGCAGGCGCTGAGCACCGCAAGGGCGAGGATATAGCCACGCGCTCCCCGGGTGCAGGCCCACAGAAACCGCGCCAGGCCCACGGGCGGCGGCGGTGCTTCGTCAGGAGGGAAGGGGTCGAGTCGTCGTTCAAACACGCTCAGCATAAGGGGCTCCAAAACTGTCCAGTGACGCAGATTCTGCCATTGAATGGCCGGCTTGAGGGTTTCGGCGCTGTTTTGGATGACGCGTTCCAACCATTACGGACGTGTTTTTGCGATGTCCTGCGCTTGAGGCGATGGTGCTTACATTCATAATGCGGACTCCCCGGTAAGTGATCGCTCACCAGATCCCGTGCTAGCTTCGCGGCCGTTTCTATCACGCTGACTTCCCGTCCGTACGCGCATTCAGGTCCATCGACATGACCCACATTTCCGAACGCCTCCTGGTCCAAGCGCACCTGGACGCCAAACAGCCCAAACCCCTGAGCCCGGACGAGGAAGCGGAATACCGCCGCCTGATCGCCGCCGAGCTCAAGGCCCAGGACGCCGTGCTGGTGGCTCACTACTACTGCGATCCGGTGATTCAGGCACTGGCGGAAGAAACCGGCGGGTGCGTTTCGGATTCGCTGGAGATGGCGCGATTCGGCAAGAACCATCCGGCGAAAACCGTGCTGGTGGCCGGGGTGCGCTTCATGGGGGAAACCGCAAAAATCCTCACCCCCGAAAAACGCATCCTGATGCCGACCCTCGAAGCGACCTGCTCGCTGGATCTCGGTTGCCCGGTCGACGAGTTTGCTGCGTTCTGCGATCAGCATCCCGAGCGCACCGTGGTGGTTTACGCCAATACGTCAGCCGCCGTAAAAGCCCGTGCTGACTGGGTGGTGACGTCCAGTTGTGCGCTGGAGATCGTCGAAAGCCTGATGGACAACGGCGAGAAAATCATCTGGGCGCCCGACAAGCATCTGGGCCGTTACATCCAGCGCGAGACCGGGGCCGACATGCTGCTGTGGGACGGCGCCTGCATCGTGCATGAAGAGTTCAAGTCCCGGCAGCTGGAGGACATGAAGGCGCTGTACCCGGACGCAGCCATTCTGGTGCACCCGGAATCCCCTGAGTCGGTCATTGACCTGGCGGACGCAGTGGGCTCGACCAGCCAGTTGATCAAGGCGGCGCAAACACTGCCGAACACCACCTTCATCGTCGCCACCGACCGAGGCATCTTCTACAAGATGCAGCAGCTGTGCCCGGACAAGGTCTTCATTGAAGCGCCCACTGCAGGCAACGGCGCCGCATGCCGCAGTTGTGCCCATTGTCCGTGGATGGCGATGAACACGCTGGCGCGCACGCTTCAGTGTTTGCGCGAAGGCACCAACGAGATATTCGTCGACCCGGCGGTTATCCCCCACGCCGTCCGGCCGTTGCAGCGGATGCTCGACTTTACCCAGGCGGCACGCATGAAGAGCTCGGGTAATGCTTAAGTAATAGCGGTTAGCTGCGAGCCTCAAGCCTCAAGCGAAAAGCCGATTTGCTGCATTCCATCTTGCAGCTAATGGCTTGCTGCTTGGAGCTGACCCCGGCTCACCTCAATTCATCATGTCCTTGACCGCCCGTTCCTGGGCGATGATTTCCTGCTGCCGTGCATCGATGCGCGAGGCCAGCTGGAAGTTGTTGTTCGCCCGGCGCTTGGCGAATTCGAGCTGCTGAATAGCCTGCTTGAAGTCGCCCATCAGCGCGAAGTATTCAGCACGGGCCTGATGCAGGCCGATGGTATTGCCGGACAGGCCGCGGGTGTCAGCCACCTGATTCCAGATGTCCGGATCGTCCGGACGGCTCTTCAGCAGAATCTCCAGCGACTTCAACGCCTCGGGCGCCTTGGACTGCTTGAGCAAAACGTCGACTTTCGCTTGATTCAGCGGGTAGTTGTCCGGATACAGGTTCAGCATTCGGTCCACCCGCTGTTGAGCATCGGGCAGACGATTGTTGGAGATGTCCAGATTCACGGCGGCGAGGTTGTAGGGAATGTTGTCCGGTGCCTTGTCGAGCAGGGGCTTCAGCGTCTCGCGACCTTCGTTAAGTTGCCCGGCCTTGGTCTGGGCGAGCGCCAGACCGTAGCGAGCGGCGTCGTTTTTCGGGTTCTCCGCCAACTGCGCTCGGAAACGCTTCGCCGCCATGCCCGGGGTTTCTTCGTAGATCAGCACAGTTCGCGCGCGCATCAGTTGATACGTGGGGCTGTCTTCCTTTCCACCGGGCTTGGCCTGCTCGGCACGGTTGCGCGTGTCGGCGATGCGGGACTCGGTCACCGGGTGGCTCATCAGGAATTCCGGCGGCTTGGCGTCATAGCGATACTGGCGCGCCAGTCGCTCGAACATGGTGGGCATGTTGCGCGGGTCGTAGCCGGCCTTTTCAAGGTTGAGAATGCCGATGCGGTCGGCTTCTGCTTCGTTCTGGCGGGAGAACCGCGCCTGCTCCTGAATCGCAGCGGCCTGAGTGCCGGCAATCGCCGCAATCCCCGCATCGCCTGCGCCCGCTGCGGCCATGACGATGCCCGCAAGCATCGCTGCCATCACCGGCACTTGCATGCGCTGCTGCGCCTGCACGCCTCTGGCGAAGTGCCGTTGCGACAAGTGAGCCAGTTCGTGGGCGAGGACCGCGGCGTACTCGCCTTCGGTTTCAGCGTGGAGGAACAGCCCGCCGTTGACCCCGATGATCCCGCCGGGCGCTGCGAAGGCGTTGATCTCCGGCGTGTTGATCAGAATGAACTCGAGACGGCGGTCCTGCACCTGGCTGGTTTCGGCGAGGCGGTAGACCGACGATTCGACGAAGTCCTTTAGCAGCGGGTCGGACAGCTGCGCCACTTCAGAGCGCAGCAGCCCGAGCCAGGCACGCCCCAGATCATGCTCTTGCTGCGGAGAAACGATGGATGAACTCGCGTCGCCGAGGGAGGGCAGGTCATCTTCTGCGAAACTCGGTGCTGCCAGCAGGCATGCGAGGGTCAGCAGCGTGGGGCGCAAAAAATTCATGCACGAAACTCTGGGGCAGAAAGACGTCACTGTAGCTGGCTCAATGGCTTGCTGACCAGAGTGGGGTATTCTGGAAAACTTGTAAGAATGTTCTTCCGCCCGATGGCTTTTATGCGAGGGCGGATGTGTCTATCCGGAGAGAAACGATGTCTGACGCTGTAGGACACCCCGCAGCCTGCGATGCAGAGCTTGACGCCAGCGGTCTCAATTGCCCGCTTCCCTTGCTCAAGGCCAAGATGGAACTCAACCGTCTGGCCAGCGGCGCGGTCCTCAAAGTGACGGCCACGGATGCCGGCTCGCAGCGCGACTTCCGCACCTTTGCAAAACTTGCCGGCCATGTGCTGCTGCACGAAGAAAATGCTGACGGCGTTTATCGGTATTGGTTACGCAAGGCCTGAGCGTTTCTGACCCCTCGCAACCTCCTTAGGATTCTTGATGTTCAAAGTGCTTCGCGACTGGATACAGCGCTACTTTTCCGACGAGGAAGCGGTAGTGCTGGCGGTGCTGTTGGTTCTCGGATTTACCGTTGTTCTCACCCTTGGCGGCATGCTTGCGCCGGTGCTGGCCGGGCTGGTACTCGCGTTTCTGATGCAAGGGTTGGTCAACCTGCTCGAGCGCCTGCGGGTGCCGGAAGGTGGCGCAGTGGGGCTGGTCTTCGCCTTGTTCATGGGAGCGCTGGCGCTGTTTCTGCTGGTGCTCGTGCCTTTGCTGTGGCGCCAGCTCATTACCTTGTTCAACGAATTGCCCGGCATGCTCGCAAAGTGGCAGTCATTGCTGTTGCTGCTGCCGGAGCGTTATCCGCATCTGGTGTCGGACGAGCAGGTCTTGCAGGCCATCGAAGTGGCTCGCGGCGAGGTCGGAAAGTTCGGCCAATGGGCGCTGACGTTTTCCCTGTCCAGCTTGCCGCTGTTGGTCAACATGATGATCTACCTGGTGCTGGTGCCGATCCTGGTGTTCTTCTTCCTCAAGGATCGTCAGATGATCAGCCGCTGGGCAAGGGGTTATCTGCCCCGCGAACTTACGCTGATTACCCATGTGGCCGAGGAAATGAACCGGCAGATCGCCAACTACATTCGCGGCAAAGTCATCGAGATCTTCATCTGTGGCGGGGTGACTTACATCGCTTTCGTGACCATGGGCCTGAATTACTCGGCGTTGCTGGCGATGCTGGTGGGGATTTCGGTGGTCGTGCCGTACGTGGGCGCTGTGGTGGTGACGGTGCCCGTGGCGCTCATCGCGCTGTTCCAGTGGGGCTGGAGCGATCAGTTCATTTATCTGATGGCGGTCCACGGCATTATCCAGACCCTGGACGGCAACGTGCTGGTGCCGCTGCTGTTCTCCCAGACCGTGAGCCTGCACCCGGTGGCAATCATCTGCGCCGTGCTGTTGTTCGGCGGCCTGTGGGGGTTCTGGGGGATTTTCTTTGCGATCCCGCTGGCGACCCTGTTCAAGGCCGTACTGGATGCGTGGCCACGTAACGAACCGACGGTGGCGCCGTTGTTGTAGCGACGTGTAGGAGCGCGCTTGCCCGCGAATGCGTTCGACGGGTGCCAGACAAAGTGTCTGGCACACCGCGTATCGCGGGCAAGCGCGCTCCTACAGAGGGTCATTTCGTTAGGCCTTGTTGAGCGCCTGAGCTGCTTCAA
Source organism: Pseudomonas sp. KU26590 (assembly GCF_026153515.1). Lineage (NCBI taxonomy): Bacteria > Pseudomonadati > Pseudomonadota > Gammaproteobacteria > Pseudomonadales > Pseudomonadaceae > Pseudomonas > Pseudomonas sp. KU26590. The sequence continues at coordinate 5,227,932 of NZ_CP110644.1, read as the reverse complement.
GCACCGCCGCCACATGGCCCGGCACTTTCACGCCGCGCCACTCTTTACGCAGCACACCGTCCTTGTCGATCAGGAAGGTGCTGCGGTCGACGCCCAGGTATTCCTTGCCGTACAGCTTCTTCAGCTTGATCACATCGAACAACTGGCACAGCGATTCATCCTTGTCCGATATCAGCTCGAACGGGAATTCCTGCTTGCCCTTGAAGTTCTCGTGTGATTTCAGACTGTCCCGCGACACACCGAACACTGCCGTATTGGCGGCCTTGAAGTCGGCGTGATGATCACGAAAGCCCTGGCCCTGGGTTGTGCAGCCAGGGGTGCTGTCCTTCGGGTAGAAATAAAGGACGATTTGCTGACCTTTGAGCGCCGACAGGCTGACGGCCTGATCGCTGGTGGCCTGCACCTGGAAATCGGCAACGGGTTGGTCGAGTTCTACAGCCATTCGAGACTCCTTACATCGGTGCTTGAGGGCGCCATGGTTCGATCAGCGCATCGAGATTGAGTGCGTCGGCGAAATCCAGGAACTGGTCGCGCAACCAGCTGATCTGGGTGCCGGCTGGCAATGTCACGGTGAACGTCGCGTTGAGCATGGTGCCGCCGGTCTGCGGTGCCTGATAGGTGTCGCAGATCAGGTTTTCCAGCTCGACGTTGTGGTCGATGAAGAACTGGCACAGCTCGTTGATGATGTCCGGGCGATACGCTGAACTGACGTAGGCCACGTAGGGCAGGGCTTCCGGACGGTTTTCCAGCGAAGCACTGCGCACCACATTGACGGTGAAGGCGTGTTTCTTCGCCAGATTCGGCAGGCCGGTTTCCAGACGCGCCAGGGCGTCCCAGCTGCCGGAGATCTGCAGGATCAGGGCGCTGCACTCACCGTGGCGAGTGAGGCGTGAGCTGACGACCGAGCAACGGCTTTCGTTACTGGCGCGGCACAGGACGTTGGTCAGCTCCATTGGGTTGGCGCCAAGGGCACTGATGACAAGGAATTGTTCGCGAACTGTGGGGATGGATGACATGCAGCATTCCTAAACGATGAGCGGTCGGTACGCAGCAGGCCTGTGGCGGCGGGCTCGACGAACGAAGGCATCGCGACGTCGCCCCGGCCAAAGACCTCAATCGCGTCCATGAGCCTGTCATGGCGCGCGATAGAGACGCAGGGCGGGGTAAGTGACGACAAAATCGAGCAGTCGAACGAGCCGGGCAGATGACCCGTACCGATCAAAGACCGAAGGGTAGCGAAAACCGGCGCCGAGGGGAATGCTCGCCTTGTGCAAGGATCATGGCGCCAGTACCATTACCGCTCTCTTTTTCCGGCAGGAGCGGTTTGCATGATTGCGGGCAGTATGGTGGCACTGGTCACACCCATGGATGCACAAGGTCGTCTCGATTGGGACAGCCTGAGCAAACTGGTGGACTTTCACCTGCAAGAGGGCACCAACGCCATTGTTGCCGTCGGCACCACCGGTGAATCCGCGACGCTCGACGTCAACGAGCACATCGAAGTCATCCGTCGCGTGGTTCAGCAGGTCGCTGGCCGCATTCCGGTCATCGCCGGCACCGGCGCCAACTCCACCCGAGAGGCGGTCGAACTGACCACCAACGCCAAGAACGCCGGTGCCGATGCCTGCCTGCTGGTCACCCCGTACTACAACAAGCCGACTCAGGAAGGCTTGTACCAGCACTTCAAGTACATCGCCGAAGCCGTCGACATCCCGCAGATTCTGTATAACGTGCCGGGCCGTACCGCCTGCGACATGTCAGCCGAGACCGTTATCCGCCTGTCGACAGTCAAAAACATCATCGCCATCAAGGAAGCCACCGGAGACCTGCAGCGCGCCAAGGATATTCTTGCCGGCGTAAGCAGCGACTTCCTGGTCTATTCCGGCGATGACGCTACCGCCGTCGAGCTGATGTTGCTCGGTGGCAAAGGCAACATTTCGGTTACTGCCAACGTCGCGCCGCGCGCCATGGCCGACCTGTGCAAGGCCGCGATGGCCGGTGACGCCGACACCGCCCGCGCCATCCACGAAAAACTGATGCCGCTGAACAAGACCTTGTTCATCGAATCGAACCCTATTCCCGTGAAATGGGCCCTGCATGAGATGGGTTTGATGCCAGACGGTATTCGTCTGCCACTTACCTGGCTCAGCGAGTCCTGCCACGAGCCGCTGCGTCAGGCCCTGCGCCAGTCCGGTGTATTGGTCTAATGAGGAAGCATTACGCAATGAAGCGACTGGCCGGACTTTCCGCACTAGCCTTGATTATCTCCAGCACCAGCGGTTGCAGCTGGCTTTTTGGCCAGGACGGTTACTTCCGCGATCGCAGCAGCGATTACCTGGAAGCCACCCAGAAGCCGCCGATGCAAATGCCCGAGGGCGTTCAGGAAGCCAAACGCCTGGACCCGCTGCTGCCGATCCCGCGCAACGTCGCCGACGACACCCAGAAGGGTGAATTCACCGTGCCGCGTCCGCAACCGCTGGCCACTGCTCAGGACTCCGGCGACTACACGCTGCAGAAGAGCGGCGACAACCGCTGGATCCTCGCCCAGCGCGCACCGGCTGAAGTCTGGCCTGTGGCGCACCAGTACTTTGAAGACAACGGCTTCCGCATCGCTGAAGATCGTCCGCAAACCGGTGAATTCAACACCACCTGGCAGCGCATGGACGAATTGTCGGCATCGGTTGCCAAGCGCATGGGTTCGAGTGGCGATGCCGCCAACACCGAAACCCGCGTCCGCGTTCGTATCGAGCCAGGCGTGCAGCGCAACACCAGTGAAATCTATGTGGTCAGCGTGCAACGCCCTGCTGGCAGCAAAGACGACCCTGCATTCCCGTCGCGCAGCACCAACGTCGGCCTCGACTCCGTGCTGACCGACGACATGCTGGCGAGCCTGACCCGTACGGCCGAGAAGGGCGGTTCGGTGTCCTTGCTGGCGGCGCGTGATTTCGACACCCCAAGCCGAGTTTCCCTCAGCGAAGACGGCAGCGGCAACCCGGTGCTGAACCTGGGCGCCGACCTGGATCGCGCGTGGTCGAGCGTCGGTCGTGCGCTTAACCAGGGCGACTGGCGCGTTGAAGACATCAACCGCAGCCTGGGCCTGTACTACATCAACTTGGCGGAAAAAGCCGACAAGCCTGAAAACAAGCCTGGCTTCCTCAGCCGCGTGTTCGGCAGTGAAGACTCCAAGGAAGAGAAAGAAGCCCGCGCCGAGCGTTATCAGGTTCGCCTGAGCAAGGTCGGCGAGAACGTTCAGGTCACGGTCGAGAAGAACATCAACACCGTGGCGCCGACCGAAGTCGCTCGCCGTGTGTTGAGCGTCATTCAAGACAACCTGGGTTAAGTGCGCTTCGCGGTTCTGGGCAGCGGCAGTCGTGGCAATGCCACGCTGGTTGCGAGCAACGACACGTACGTGCTGGTCGATTGCGGTTTCTCCCTGCGGGAAACTGAACGTCGGCTCGACAGGCTGGGCGTCAGCGGTAAACAGCTCAGCACCATTCTAGTGACCCACGAACATGCCGATCACGTGCATGGCGTGGGTTTGCTGTCTCAGCGCTACGATGTCCCGGTGTACCTCAGCGACGGTACGCTGCGCGGGATGCGCAAGCCGGTCGAAGCAGGACTTCAGCTGGTGGGCGGGCAAGGTCTGCGCATTGGCGGTCTGGATATCGACGTAGTGTCGGTGGCTCACGACGCGCTGGAGCCGACGCAGTTCGTCTTCAACGACGGGCGCCGGCGCTTCGGCCTGTTGACCGACCTTGGCTCGTATTGCCCGATGGTCCTCGACAGCTACCGCGGGCTCGACGCGCTCATGGTCGAGTCCAATCACTGCCGCGATCTGCTCGCCCGGGGTCAGTACCCGTACTTTCTCAAGCAGCGGGTGGGTGGTGACCACGGTCATTTGAACAATCATCAGGCCGCCAGTCTGGTGAACGAGTTGGGATGGCAGGATCTGCAGCACCTGGTGCTGGCCCATCTGAGCAGCAAGAACAATCTGCCGCATCTGGCCCGGCAATGTTTCGTCGACACCCTTGGGTGCGATGCAGACTGGCTACAATTGGCCGATCAGGATTCAGGGCTCGACTGGCGCGAAATCGCCTAGCGTCCCAAACGGGCGACTCGCCCCCACTATTCAGCAAGATTCAGCAAGCGGAGCCCATCATGGAAAAACGTGAAGAACTCTACCGCGGCAAAGCCAAGTCGGTTTACAAGACCGATGACGCTGACCGCTTGATCCTGGTGTTCCGCAACGACACCTCGGCGTTCGACGGCAAGCGCATCGAACAGCTCGACCGCAAAGGCATGGTGAACAACAAGTTCAACGCCTTCATCATGCAGAAGCTGGAAGCCGCAGGCATTCCGACCCAGTTCGACAAACTGCTGGGCGACAACGAAGTGCTGGTCAAGAAGCTCGACATGATCCCGGTCGAATGCGTCGTGCGTAACTACGCCGCCGGCAGCCTGGTCAAGCGCCTGGGCGTGGAAGAGGGCATGAAGCTCAACCCTTACACGTTCGAGCTGTTCCTGAAGGATGACGCCAAAGGCGACCCGTTCATCAACGACTCCCACGTCGTCGCGTTCGGTTGGGGCACCGCCGAGCAACTGGTTCGCATGAAAGAACTGTCGCTGAAGGTCAACGAAGTTTTGACCAAGCTGTTCGACGACGCCGGCCTGCTGCTGGTCGACTTCAAGCTGGAATTCGGCGTGTTCAGCGACGGCTCGATCGTCCTGGGTGACGAGTTCAGCCCGGACGGCTGTCGCCTGTGGGACAAAGAGACTCGCAAGAAAATGGACAAGGACCGCTTCCGTCAGGGCCTCGGCGATGTCATCGAAGCCTACGAAGAAGTCGCCCAGCGTCTCGGCGTACCGCTCTGATCCGATGCTTCAAGCGGAAAACGCTGCAAGCATCTGAAAGAACGCGAAAAAATCCGTAAAAAGGGTTCGCGTTCTTTGAGCGAGCTGTTATGATGCGCGCCGTTGGAGAGATGCCGGAGTGGCCGAACGGGACGGATTCGAAATCCGTTGTACTGGCGACAGTACCTAGGGTTCAAATCCCTATCTCTCCGCCATTATTCGAAAAGCCCCAGAAGATATGCTTCTGGGGCTTTTTTGTTTCTGCTTCGCGTCAAGTCACTGCGCGATGTCCTATGCCGCCTTTGCTTCGTCACGGCTTGTTGCTCTTGGATAACGGCGGTCCAAAAACAGGCATGACCACTTGAGCCGCGCAGCAGGCGAAAGGGGGCTCCGCAATCGGGTTTTCAGCAGCGCGAAGAGCGACACCGCTGCATGACAGGGTCATGCAGCGTCAGAGGCTGGATCACTTGGCTGGAAGGGCCACGGTTCACTCGGTTTCAGGAGTATCCACCCGAGACCGTGGTGGCATGCGACGGCGTATGTCGGCCGTTACGCCGATGGGGCAAGTCCGTTATCGGTAAGTGTTCTGACCCGCAACGAGGCAGGTTCGCTCATGCCTCTACCCGTCCATACACATCTTCGATGCGGACAATGTCGTCCTCGCCCACGTAGTCGCCACTTTGCACTTCGATCATCACCAGATCGATGACGCCGGGGTTTTGAAGACGGTGCTGGTGGCCTGCCCGGATGTAGGTTGACTCGTTGGTTGCCAGCATCATCGTCTGATCGTCATTGACGACCACCGCCATGCCGCTCACGACGATCCAGTGCTCGCTGCGGTGGTGATGCATCTGCAGCGACAGAGAAGCCTTGGGCTTGACGACGATGCGCTTGATCTTGTAACGCTCGCCTTCTTCAAGGGTTGTGAAAGTTCCCCAGGGGCGGTGGACTGTCCTGTGGAATTTGTGCAGCGGATGGCCGGTCGCCTTTAGCGTTTGAGCGATGTGCTTCACATCTTGGGCGCAAGATTTGTGGGCAATGAGCAGCGCATCTGGCGTATCGACGATGAGCAGGTCCTCTACCCCCGTCAGCGCTACCAATCTGTTCTCGCTCTGAATAAAGTTATTCCTGGCGTTATGTGTCAGTAACTCGCCGTTAGAGCGATTCCCTGCGTCATCAGGAGCGGTCAACTCACTGATACTGTTCCATGACCCGACGTCGCTCCAGCCTATGCTGCAGGGAATAGTGGCCACGCGTTCAGAGTGTTCCATCACGGCGTAATCAAAGGAGATGTCGTTTACTTCATCAAACGACGGTGCATCCAGGGTCAGGCAGCGGTGGCCGGCTGCTTCAACCAACCTTGAAGCTGCGATTGTTTTGGCTACTGCGGCGAGCAGGTCAGGGGTATGTCGTTCCAATTCGTCGAGAACGGTACCAACCTGAAAACAGAACATGCCCGAGTTCCAGAAATAATTGCCGGCTTCGAGATAGCCGGCGGCCGTCTGCAGGTCTGGTTTTTCGACAAATCGGGCCACTCGCAGGCCATCACCCTTGTCCAGGGCCTGGCCCGCTTCGAGATAGCCGAAGCCGGTCTCGGCATGGGAGGGCTGGATGCCGAAGGTAACCATCCAGCTATTGTCCGAAAGCTCTACTGCCTTAAGTACTGCCTGTTCGAAAGCTGTCTGATCCTGGATCAAATGATCAGCTGCAAGCACCAACATGTGTGCGTCTGTACCGTGTACGTCGCGTAAGTGCAGCGCCGCTATGGCAATTGCCGCTGCGGTATTACGGCCAAACGGTTCCAGTATAAAACTTTGCAGTATGTGAGCGCTGTCGAGGGTTCGGTAATCGTCCTCTGTCTTGAACAAGAGGTCCCTGTTGGTGACAGTGATTATCTCGGTGACGTCGGGAAGTGCAGCGGCACGAAGAAAAGTCTTCTGAAGTAACGTCTGGCCATCTGCAAGTTTCATGAAGGGTTTTGGGTGTGCTTCGCGGGAGGTGGGCCATAGGCGACTTCCTACCCCGCCAGATAGTATTACCGGAATTAAATTCAAAACGAGTCCTTATAACCTAGCGGGGAGGTGACACTTAAAGATAGGCAGTTAACTATCTGTTACCCCTCTGTCGGGGCATAAACTAAGCCGAGGACGCACGATAGTGGCCGTGTGCCAGATAGGCAATATTTTTCCGACAGGCTGCAGGCCCGTTTCTCGAAAGCACCGTAAAACCTACGGCAAAAGGGCTCCCCGGAAAAGTTCCATTAAAATCCATGTCGTAATATTGGCGCCGTAATAGCGCCAGTACTTTTTAAAATTCTTCAAGAAATTTTTTCCGGGCCTCTTGAAATCTTCTGTGACAGCATTATAGTGGCACCCCTCTGGAGATGACTTCCAGGCGCCGCTTCGCCAAAATAAAAAAACACCACAGCAATAACTTCCTTTTTGGTTTGCCTGTTATACGGCAGGTAACTTCATATCTGTGCTGTCACAACACTTATTCGTCCGGCGCCCTTATAAGGGTGCCGGTCAGCTAGCGCCTGCGCACACTTTCTGGTGGCAGGCGGAATGAAGCTCGGTACTGTCCTCGATTTTCGTGCATGTCATAAGCGCGAGTACCGCACGTGATGATATCGACCTCCTCAATTTTGAGACCGAACCATGCCCGGCAATACTTTCGAATTGAGAACCACTCCTACAGGTGCTCATAGGCTGCAGACCCAGTCAAACATTGATTTGCTGCAATTGCTGCGCACCCTGTGGCGCAATAAATACAGCATTCTCGCACTGACTGCCGCAGTGGCCGGCATCGCCTCGGTCGTGGCCATTAACCTCACGCCGATCTATCGCGCAACAGCTGTGTTGCAGATCAGCGATAAGAACGCAAAGGTGGTGTCCTTCGATCAGTCCAAGACCACCGCAGATGCCGGCGCGGCCAACCAATACCTGGAAACGCAGTTCGAGTTGCTGAAGTCGCGCGCCATCGCAAGTCGCGTTGTGACCACGCTTGACCTTAGCCATCACCCCGAATTCGACCCGACGCATAATTTTGGTTTGATTGCCCGAATGCAGGCCAGGCTCGCAGCGGTCGGTATTGGCAGTCCGGCAACGCCTAAGGTTCCACCGACTGAAGCACAGGTTCAGGATCTGGTCGCCAGTCGCTTCCTCGACAGGGTGCAGGTTGAGCAACTGGGTAAAAGTCAGCTGGTTCAGATTCAGGTCGACATGGCTGATGCCCAAGCGGCTGCACAGGCCGCGAACACGCTGACAGCTGCCTACATGGAAGGGCAGTTGAGAGCGACCGTGGGTGTGTCAAATACCGCCACGGCCTGGATGAACAGTCGTTTGGGCGAGTTGGCCGAAGTACTGAAAGAGTCGGAAGACCGGCTCCAGGCTTATCGCGAAGCAGAAAAACTGGTAGACGTTCAAGGCGTCAGCACGATCAGTGCAAGCGAGCTGTCCCTCACCGGCGAACGCATGATCGATGCGCGGCGCCAGCGCGCCGAAGCCGAAAGTCAGTATCGCCAGGTGCAGAAAATGAGCGCAGGCGGATGGGAGAAGCTGGCCAGTGTCCCCGCCGTCCTGGCGGACCCGGTCGTGCAGAAGTTCAAGGCCGAGAAAGCCAAGGCGCAAGCCAAGGTCGATGAGCTGTCGAGCCGTTACGGCGATCGGCACCCCGCCATGGAAGCCGCCCGCTCGGATTTGACCGCCGCGTCAGCCAGCCTGCGTTCTCAGGTCGAGCAGGTGGTTGCCGGTATCGAGCGTGCGTATCAATTGGCCGTGGCCAACGAAGGCTCCCTGCAGAGCTCGTTCGACGCCAACAAGTCGCAAATTCAGGACATTTCTCGCAAGGAGTTCAAACTCCGCGAACTGCAACGCGAGGTGGATGGCAACCGCGCGCTGTACGACACATTCATGACGCGTTTGCGTGAAACCACGGCCACTTCCGACCTTGACACTGCCTATATCCGGGTCGTGGACCAGGCGGTTGCCCCGACTGCACCCATCAAACCAAAGAAATCGCTCCTGGTGGCACTCGCGGCCCTCATCGGACTGTTGATTGGCTGTGTGTTGACACTGATTCGTGAGGCATTGAACCCGACGTTCCGTAGTGTCGAGCAGGTAGAAAGCATTCTCGAGGTACCGTTGTTAGGCGTGGTTCCAAAGGTCAAGGGGAGCACGACCGAGCTCGCGCGCATGTTCAGCAATGACAAGCGGCGCACATTCGCAGAGGCCATTCGCACGATCAGGACCGGCGTCTTGATGAACGATATCCAGCGTGCTCAAAAGGTCGTCCTGGTGACGTCTACCGTGCCTGGCGAGGGCAGGACGACTGTAGCGGTGAACCTGGCGGTTGCATTCGGCCAGCTGGAACGAGTGTTGTTGATAGATGCTGACTTCAGGCGCTCCAGGCTGACCGCCACCTTTGGCCTGCCGGTGACCACGCCTGGGTTGGGCAATCTTCTGGAAGGTAACGCGCCGCTGCCGAGTTGCGTACACCGGATCAACGACATCGATGTCTTGTGTATCGGTACTGCCGGCGCGCGTCCGCTGGAGTTGCTGGCATCGGGCCGTTTCAGAGCGTTGCTCAAGGACCTGGGCGAGCAATATGACCGGATCATTATCGATTCGCCGCCTCTGCATGCAGTAAGCGACGCCATCATGCTTTCCGGCAGCGCGGATGCAGTGATCTACGTGGTTCGTGCCGACGCCACCTCCCGTACCCAAGCAACCAAGGCCTTGCAGCGTTTGCAGCATAACCACGCCAACATCTCGGGTGTTGTGCTTAATCAGGTCGATATTCGTAAAGCGGCCAGTGGCGGTTACAGCTACGACGGTTTTTACGATTACTTTGATTACAGCGCCCCTGGCAGCCCTAAGCTGTCGGGCAAGTAAGGCTGCCCATGCGCGCTTATCCGCTCAACCCCACATGGCAGCGCCCACTGGCGCAGGACGGGCAGTCATTCGGCACGTCCGCCTTCGTGCCGGCCGAACAGATCGATTACCGAATCGTCTGGCTGACGCTGCTGGCCGTGGGATACAACGCGTTGCTGGCGATATTCAATGCGCATGTCGCCGGTATTGGTTTCAGTGCCGTCGCGGCCAGCGAAATTGTTATCCTGGCAGCCTGCGTACTGGTGTTGCTGCGTAGCGGTTTGACGCCCGATAGCGCCAATACGCTCTGGTTTTGTTGCGGATTTCTCGGCCTGGCGCTGTTAGTCAGTCTGTTGAATGAAAAGATCTTTGTGGATGCATTCCGCAATGCGCTGATTATCACCATCTTTGTCTGTCTGGGACGGCGCATAAACTTCAAGACGCTCGATCGCACGGTGCTGGTGTGCAGCATCGTCGTGTTGGGCTTCCTGATTCTCGAATTGAGCTCACTGACGACCTATGCAGGCTTTTTCAGACCGGCGCAATATTTCTTCGCGACTCGCGGCACCGAAGAGTTCGAGCTGGACGACAGCGGTCTGTTCCGTAATGCGCTGGGCTTTGCGGGTCGATTCTCTTTCGGGATCTTCGACGGGCCGCGTACGTCGTCGATTTTCCTCGAACAGGTGTCGGCGGCGAACTATGCCGGGGTGTTATGCGTATTCCTGCTTGCGCTGTGGCCGCACCTTGGCAAGTGGTCGCGGCTGATCCATGCCTCCACCGCGATACTCATTATCGTGTCGAACAACACCCGTACCACGTCGATTCTATTTTTGGTCTCGGTGATGGGCTACTGGATCTATCCGCGTTTGCCGAAGTACCTGAACGTGTTGCTGGCGCCAGCGATCATCTGCATGGGCGTGGTCGTTTATCTGGCCAACCCCTACGCGGCCGGTGACGATCTGGTCGGCCGTATAGCCCACACAGGCCAAATCATCGTGAAGATGGGGTTTGCCGAGTACGCGGGTATGCGGATCAGCGAACTGGGCAAGCTGATGGATAGCGGCTATCCGTACGTTATTTACTCAAGCACGGTGCTGGGGTTGATCCTGCATTGGCTTTATGTGTGTTTCATCGTTCCGCAACACACGCCTGAACAACGGCGCTGCGCCTATGGACTGGCCGTATATACCTTCATGAATCTGTTGATTGGCGGCACGGCGATCTTTTCGATCAAGGTGTCTGCGGTGCTCTGGCTGCTGGTGGGTTTCATGTCTGCCCCGCAACGCAACTCTGTGTTGAGCACTCACTCTTTCGCACCTGTATCAGGGACGGTAAAACCGTGAAAATCATCCATATCGTCCGCCAATTCCGCCCCAGCGTAGGGGGCCTGGAAGATTACGTCGAGAACCTTGCCCGCGAGCAACTGGCTGCCGGCCACAGAGTGCTGGTGATAACGCTTGATACTGACTTCCAGACGGACGAAACCTTACCGGCGCGGGCTAACTACGACGGGCTAGAGGTTCAACGGGTGAGCTGGCGCTTTTCCCGGCGTTATTCGCTGTGCCGGCTCGACATGGCAACGTTGAATGCAGTCGATATTGTGCATGTCCACGCCATCGACTTCTTCGTGGACTACCTGGCTGCCATGAAGCGGCTGGGCGCCTTCACCGCACCGCTTTTGGTGTCGACGCATGGCGGATTTTTTCATACCGCCAAGAACCAGCGCCTGAAGCAATTGTTCTTCCGCACCGTCACGCGGGCCACGCTGTCCATGGCGGATGCCGTACTGAGTTGCTCCACCAACGATCAGGCCCTGTTCAGCAGCATCAGCGAGCAGGCGCAGTTGATCAACAATGGTATCCGCTTGCGTAAGTTCGGTGCGTTGGCAGAAGTAGAGCGCGGCAATGACATCGTCTACCTGGGCCGCTTCAGCTCGAACAAACGCATGCCCTGGCTTATCCAGGCGTACGCAGCGTTGAGCAACCCGCGCGGCAAATTGAAAATTATTGGCCGCAGCAAAACCGGCGACACGTCGACGTTAGTGGCGCTGATTGAGCAACTTGGTTGCGCTGACCGCGTTGAACTGGTGCTCGATGTGGGTGATGACGTGATCGCTCATCATCTGGCCACGGCTCGATTCACGGTAAGCGCGTCCGAGTACGAAGGTTTTGGACTGGGCGTTGTAGAACTGATGTCCTACGGACTGGTGCCATTACTGTGCTCGGCCCCGCCGTCCTTTAATGACTTCGTACGCGATTCGCAAAGCGGTCAGCTCTTTGACTATCAGTTCCAGGACTTCGAGCGGGCCTACGAGCGCCTGATCGGTCAATGGAATCCCTCTGCTGCCAATGCTGCGGTTTTATACGCCGAGCAGTTCTCCTGGGTGTCTGTCGCTCAAGACATCTTCTCGGTGTATGAGCGCGTTCTGGCCAGCGCCTCCTCCAGGAAAGGGCGTGCGGCATGAGCGGGTCGGATACCTTGCAACCGCATGTCTGGAACGGTCAAACACCGCGTGCGGCTGCATCTGCACACCTGACGTTGACCTCGTTGCAATACCTGCGCGGCGTGGCTGCCTTGATGGTGGTGTATTTCCATGGCGTGCTGCAGCTGCAAAATTTCGCCTCTGTCGCGGGAAGCTTTCCGTTGTTTGGTGAATCGGGAGTCGACCTGTTCTTCGTGCTCAGTGGCCTGCTGATGTGGATAACCACGGCTCGCAGCCAAACCACCCCTTGGGCCTTCATGCGCAAGCGGCTGCTCCGTATTGCTCCGCTCTATTGGGCGCTAACGATTGCCGCAGGCGTCGCTGCGCTGTTAGCGCCGACGTTGCTCAAAAGTACCGTCTTTGTAACGTCGCATTTCGTGTCGTCGCTGCTCTTTATTCCGGCGCAAAATCCTGCATTCGCAGAGACTGCGCCGGATAACCTGCTCTACACGCCGGTGCTGGTCCCCGGCTGGACACTCAACTATGAGATGTTTTTTTACCTGATATTTGCGCTGTGTATTCTGCTCAAGCCCTCGATGCGATTGGTGCTTATCCCTTGCGCGTTCGCGCTGCTGGTGTGGGCAGGCGTCGCAGATCTGATCGGCAACGGGCCTTTGAACTACTACAGCAATCCGATTATTTTCGAATTCATACTAGGGATGGGCGTCGGGGTGCTCTTGCAGCGCCGCTGGTTTCTGGCTCCACTGTTTGCTGTCCTTGCCGCTGTCAGCGCCGCTGCGCTGCTGCTGTATGCCGACCTTCATCATGCGCCATTGCGTCCGCTGACTTTCGGATTGCCTGCGGCCGTCATCATCTATTGCATCTGCAGCCTGGAAGCAAAGAATCGCACCTTGAACATGCCACTGCTCCGTTTGCTGGGAGACGCTTCTTACAGCATCTATCTCACGCACGTGTTTTCTCTGGCCGCTTTGCGCATCATCTTCCTGCATTTCTCAGCAGACGCCGGGCCATCGGCACTCCTGTTTTTGCTAGCCGCACTCATCCTTTCGGCAGTGGTCGGTATCGTCACATACCGCTTGTATGAGAAGCCGGCCATGCAGCTACTGGAGCGGTTTAAATGAGCCGACTCTTGGGAACGCTGTTCCTCCTCGGGCTGCGCGCCAGCGGATTACTGTCGAAGTTTCTACTGACGTTATTCATAGCGCGGGAGATGACGCTCGCTGACCTCGGCTTTTATGGCCTCATCGCCGTCGGGGCGACCCTGGTGCCGGCGTTGTTCGGGCTTGGCCTCAATGGGCCGACAGGTCGCGCCTTGGTCGACCTCAATACCGAGGCCGCCCTGAAGCTGGGCACGACGCGCGTCGGCGTGACGGCACTGTTGCATTTGCTGCTGACGCCCGTGATCGTCGCCGTGCTCGCATTTGCCTTGCCTGCTGATCAACTTCCACTGATAGCTCTGGTGGCGATCACGCTGTTTTTGGAAAACCTGGGATCGGACCTTAACGCCATTTTGCTTTCCCGGTTTCGCGCGAACACGGCGGCGATCTTTCTCTTCATTCGTTCGGGTGCCTGGCCGATCGTGTTTATTGCTTGGGCATGGTTCGAGCCTGCTTGTCGCACTATCCCGGCAATGATGACCTTCTGGCTGGCCAGTCTTCTGCTGATCGGCTTGCTGGTCGCCGTCATCATCGCGACTCAAGGCTATCTCAAGTCCATGGGGTTCGATGCTGCTCAGGCGCGGGAAATGATTGCCAAGGGCAGACATTTCTACTTGGCGGACATCGGCAATAACGGTGCGCTTTACCTTGATCGTTTCTTGGTCACCACCTTCCTGGGGCTCGAGGCGACAGGCATCTATACGTTCTTCTGGGCACTGACCAATGCAATCAACAATGTGATTTTGTTCGGCGTGACCAGTCCCAAGGCGCCTTCGATCATCGCCGCCGTCAATCAGGGCGACAAGAGTGTGATTCTGCGTGTGTGCAAAAGCATGCTCAAAGAGATCTGGCTTTGGTGCCTGGGCTTGTCAATCCTGCTGATCGCGGTGATGCCTGCGCTGCTTGCACAGCTGGGCAACGACAAGTTCGATCAACACAAAGCCGTGTTCCTGATCATGCTGCTGGCCACCGTGCTGCGTACCGTTTCGGAGGGTATGGGCAACATACTCTATGCGCATCATCAAGACGCCCGGATTGCGCGAATTTCAATGGTCGCCATGGCGTTGTCTGCCGTACTTATCCTGGCGCTGGCGCCTGCCTTTGAACTGCCAGGTGTCGCCGTTGCCATGTTGCTGGCCGCAGTGTTCGTCTTCGTATGGCGGCAGCGTATCAGCGGAGCGCTGCTGGCATGAGCCTACCTTTCCTTTTAGCAACTGATACCCAGCCCGCATTCCACGGCTGGCAACTTGCGGTAATGCCCTTATGAAACTTATCACCACCAGCGGGGTTATCGCGCTCGGTTGCATGTCCTTCAACGCCTATGCGGATAAACCTGCCAGCATTGACGTGGCCGGCTTTGATTTCACGCCGACCCTCAAACTCAGCGAGCGTTACGACGATAACTTCCGGGCGCTGCAGGACAGCCAGCGAGTGTCTTCGTGGATTACTTCGGTAAATCCGACACTGCTCCTGGAGGCGAACACCAGGAACACCGGCTATCAGCTGGAATATGCAATCGATGACCAGGTCTACCATGACGTCAGCTCCGCGAGTCACACCGACCAAAGCCTGGCATTTCGAAGTGTGCTGCAGCTCAGTTCCATCAGCCGCGTGCACTATGACTTCAGCTACAAAAAACTGGAGCTGACCTCCGATACCGCCGACAACGTCGATAACGACCGTCTTACGCTGAAGCACGCCGGACTCGGGTACACCCTGGGAACAACTGAAGGCATGAACCAGTTGGATACCTCGGCCAACTACGAGCAGCGTCGTTACCAGAATGCCGACGGCATCAACGATGACAAGGAACGTAACACCACAGCGCTGGTAGGTACGTGGTACCACCGTCTTACCGGGAAAACACGATCGATTGCCGAAATACGTTACACGGACTTCGACTATCTGCAGACCCGAAGCGGACGCAGCTCGGTAGGTACCGCCGCTCTGGTGGGCCTGACTTGGGACGCGACCGCGCAAACCACTGGCAACTTGCGCATCGGCGAAGAGCGCAAGGATTTTACGGACAACGACAGGGACGATAAGAGCCCCACGTGGGAAGTGGGTGTGGACTGGAAACCGCTTACGTATTCGACCTTTTCGTTGAAAACCCGCAAGGCTTATGACGAAGGCGATGATGATGCGACGTCCATTCATCAAGTCAGTACAACGCTGGGTTGGAAGCACGAATGGTCTTCCCGGATCAAAACGGGCTTCGATATTGCCCACGCTGACCGTCAATACGAAGGGCTTGCCCGCGACGACCGTCGAAATATCTATGGCGGGGAAGTGACGTACGCCTTGCGGCGTTGGGTCGGCATCACCGCGCGCGTTCAGCACACCAACAATGATTCGAACGACAGCAGCGAATCCTACACACGCAACCTTTATCTGCTGAGCCTTGAATTCAGCCTCTGAAGCAGAACACCGCAGTACAGGAGATTTGAAACATGATCATTAGATACGCGTTGATGGCGCTGTTGTTTGTTACCGGTCTGGTGACCGCGGCCGAGGCGCCTTACCGTCTTAGCTCCGGTGACGTCTTGAAAGTGAGCGTGTTCGGCGAGCCGGACCTGAGCTTTGAGGAAATTCGCCTGAATGACTCCGGTACGTTCAGTTATCCATTTATTGGCACCGTGGATGCACGCGCAAAAACACCATCGGAAGTGGAACAAGCGATCAGTAACAAACTGCGTGACGGTTACCTCGTTTCCCCTCGCGTGTCGGTGAGTGTTGTTACCTACCGCGATTTTTTCATCAGTGGTGAAGTCAAGAACCCGGGAGGGTATCCCTATGAACCTGGTTTGACACTTGACCGTGCCATTGCGCGGGCGGGCGGTCTTACTGAACGAGGTTCTGATAAGCGTGTGAGTATTATTCGTGGCAACGATGCCAGGCGCGGTGTTGAAAAGGCTACGTTGGGGACGGACATTCACCCGGGAGATGCAATCACTGTCGACCAGGGTTTCTTCTAATTAGCCGCTGACAAAACCGACTGGAAACAACCGGTCGGCGGACGGCCATTTTCGCAAAGTACGGGTGACTGAAAGTTGCCCTGACGCTGGAGTGTTGCCTTTAGCTTCGTAGTTAACATTGGCGCGGTGCGTCGTGCGTAACGGTTGGCAGGCAATGTAATGAGACTAGTGAGGGTTTTAGATGATCGCTCAACGTACTAATCCTGCTGCCAATCGTCGCGGACTGACCTTCTGGGCACACTGGGCCGCCGCGCTCAGTGCTGTTTGCATGTTTTTGTTTGTGATGGTCATTCACCGTGTGGGCACTTTCAGCCCCGAATACCGCGCGCTCGCAACCATCACCGTCCTTGGGTCCGTGCCGGCGTACAGTTTTGTGCGGGTCTATCACAAACGATTTGGATACATCGCCGGCTTGCTCAGGCTTCTGGTCGGCTGGACCATCCTGCTGTGTGGCGTTTTAGCTTTTGTATGGGTGGGCGGTTTTGAATCACTGGATAAAGAGATTCTCCGAGACTGGGCGGTGTGTGGCTTTGTCGTCCAGGCGTTGGCTTTTATCCCTCTGCGCTACCTGGCCGTGCGCCATGCGCGCCAACTGCGCGAAAATCGTACGTCGGTGATCATCGGCCAAGGCCCGATCGCTCAGGACCTTGCCCAGCGTCTGCGCCCGCGTGTACCGCTGCTTGGTATGCTCACCCTGGGACCTGACGAGCCCGTTGTGCAGGGCCCTTCAAAGGTGATCGGCCACTTGGGTGATCTTCGTGGAATGATTGAAGCGGGTACCGTTAGGCGCGTCTATATCGCTTTGCCGCTGGAACAAAACGCGCTGACCACCCAAATTTACATTGATCTGCTGGACATGAGTGTTGACGTTGTCTGGGTCCCGGACCTGAGTTCGATGCCTCTGCTTAACCAGTCCATCGCGCAAATCGAACAGCTGCCTGCGATCTACCTTAACGAAACCACGCGCAGTTCTCACCCGGCTGCGGCATTTGCAAAAGAGTTGTTCGACCGCAGTCTGGCGTTGCTGGGCTTGCTGGCCCTGAGTCCGCTGCTGGTGGTTGTGGCGATTGCTGTCAAGGCGTCATCACCAGGCCCCGTGTTTTTCCGTCAGCCTCGCCATGGCTGGAACGGCGGCATCATTCGGGTCTGGAAATTCCGCTCCATGCGTGTGCATGCCGATACACCCGTTACCACCCAGGCCACACGCAGTGATCCTCGCATCACACGAGTCGGCGCGCTGCTTCGCAAATCGTCAGTAGATGAACTCCCGCAATTGATAAACGTGCTGATGGGTGAAATGGCGCTGGTAGGCCCTCGGCCCCATGCGGTCTCTCATAATCATTATTACAGCGACAAGATCCGGGCTTATATGGCGCGTCATCGCATCAAACCGGGGATTACCGGTCTGGCGCAAATCAGCGGCTTGCGCGGTGAAACTGAGACCATTGAAAAAATGCAACTGCGGGTCGCGAAAGATCTGGAATACATCAATCACTGGTCCCTGTGGCTTGATTTGAAGATCCTCGTCAAAACGCCCTTTACTTTGTTCTCCCGAAATATTTACTGATTAAGATAGGGTTCTCGCCATGGACGTTGTAAAACAAACCGGCAGTAAACTGCTGGGCCTGGAGATCATTCGGTTCGCGGCGGCGTTTGCTGTGCTGGTATGGCATTACCAGCATTTCTTCTACGTCGCCGATGCGCCCGTTGGCTTTATCAGAGAGCAACAGCCGTTTTATGGATTGCTGAAACTTTTCTATGAATATGGTTACTACGGCGTCCAGGTATTCTGGTGCATCAGTGGGTTCATCTTCTTTTGGAAGTATCGGGATGTTCTGGCGGCACGTCTGATGTCGCCTGCAAAGTTTTTTGTGTTGCGCTTTTCCCGGTTGTACCCGCTGCACATCGTGACGCTGTTCATTGTCGCCGGACTTCAGGTGGTGTATTTCAGTGGCCATGGGCACTACATGGTCTTTATGTTCAATGACCTCAAGCATTTTGCATTGCAACTGTTTATGGCCAGCAATTGGGGCTTCCAGGATGGCGAAAGTTTTAACGGCCCCATCTGGTCAGTGTCCATTGAGGTACTTGTCTACCTGGGTTTCTTCCTCGGCCTGAGGGTGTTGGGAAAGTCAGCACTGATCAATATTGCCGTGGTGGGGGGCTGCGCGGCGCTAAAGGTTGCGGGCCTGCACACGCCCATCCTTGACTGCTTCGCTGTCTTTTACATCGGCGGATTGTCGGCCATCGCACTGCGTTATTTCAAAGGCACCCGATTCCACAAGCTTCTTACCATCGTCGCCTGCTTCCTGCTCGTCATCGTACCCGTCGCCGCAGGTATCACCGGTCTTGCAAGCCGCGGCTCTTTTGCGCCTCTGTTCTTGATGTTTTATGTACCCATACTGCTTTACGTCGCGGCAACGGATTTCAAGGTCTCGCCGCCATTGCAGCGAATGATCGAAGTGTTGGGGAATCTGACCTATGCCAGCTACCTGATCCATTTTCCGATTCAGCTCTGCGTCGCCATTGCGTTTAGTGCTCTGGGGATGGCTATCCCTGGATACAGTCCGCTGCTGTTTTGCTGCTTCGTCGGGATCACGCTGCTGCTTTCCTATTTCGTATTCAAACATTTCGAAATGCCGGCGCAGCGGTTCATCCGTGATGCTTACAAGGGCCGACAACCACTGCCTGAAATAACTCGCGGTGGTCGTATCTGATGACTGAAGGTCGGGTAGTGCAGCACGCTGCGTCAGAACCGGCCTTTGCACTCGCCGGAGTTCACAAACGGCGCAAGCGTTTTCCATTGCGGGCGGTCCACACCGTTGGCGGGTTCAATGGACAGCGGGTAGCTGCCCCACATGGAGCCCGCGGCCCAATAGGCGACGGGAATGCAATGCGCCTTCAGGTATTGGAGGAGCAATTTGCCAGCTTCGTGCCAGCGCGCATCATCCCCGGGGAAGCCAAACTCGCCGATATGGCCCTGTTTACCGTTCCGCTCGAGCCATTCAACAAACGGCTTGGCGCGGTTGACGCCCACCATCGGGTCGAACAGCAATCCCGGGCCGCTCTGGTAAGTCCCGCTTCCATTGCTATCCAGGTAAAGGTGCGCCGAGAAGATCAACTGATCGGAAGGGTCTTTGAGGTCAAGAAGATCATCGTTGAGCGCGGGCCAAAGCGCTGCGCTGGACCACGCACGTCCTTCGACGTAGATAGGGCGGGTCGTGTCAACGGAGCGCACGCCATCAATGCCCGCCTGAGCGGCGGCAGGCCAGCCGGCATCAGCCTCATCGTGCGGCTCATTCATCAAGTCGTAGCCATGAAGCCCGGTTCTGCTGTGCCATCGTCCGGCGATCCGGCTCCAGAGATCGCGGTACGCGGCCAAAGGCACTTCTCTCGAACCTATGGCCTTGCCACGGTAAGCCCCGTAGTTGTGAACATCCAGAATGGCAGTCATGCCTTTCTGGCTCACTTGGGTCAGGAACGTGTCGATCAACGCCGCGTAGGCGGGATCGAAATCGCCGTTGAGGCGCGGCTGCAATCGTTCCCACAGTATCGGGAAACGTATCACCTTCAAATGCCTGACACGCCACTGTTCAAGGTCATTGAACGTAGGAAAAAAATAGTTGTAGCCCAGGGTGCCGGGCAATTTCTGTTCTCCAAACGCGGCACCCGCAAGGTTGATTTGCACCAAAGGAAGATTCGCCGACTGGACCGCGTTGATCACCATCATGGGGCTCAGCAGCAGACCGCATGAAAAGAGAAACCTGTTTCCGAATATTTTCAAGGCATCTAATCCTTCAATGGGTGTTGGGCCATTATCTACAATCGAGAAATATATGACACAGGTAAATAGTACCGAGAGCGCGTTGGATTGGCTGTCGCTCCTCGATGCAGTAGGTTATGACTCGCTGCTCACGCAAATTGCCCACACCGATAAGCCATTGGTCGTGGGGTTCTTGAATCAGCATGCCTATAATCTGATTGAACAGCGTGCCGATGTTAGAGACAGCTTTGAAAAAATAGACTGTCTGCTTCGTGATGGCATAGGCATCAAGATGGCCTGCAAGTTGAACGGTCTCTATCCGGGTTTGAATCTCAATGGTACTGATTTTATTCCCAGTCTTATTGCGAGACTGGGCGAAGGCACACCTCGCCCGATTCAATACTTTGCTTTTGGTACTCAGGAGCCTTGGCTGACCCTCGGCGCCGAAGCACTGACCGGGTCCAGAGACATTGTCTCGCTTGACGGATTTCAGTCCCCGGGAATCTATGTAGATATGTTTAAAGCCCGGCATATCGCCTCGAGTCTCGCTGTGATTATTCTTGCCATGGGCATGCCCAAGCAGGAACAGGTTGCGCAGCTGTTGAAGGCACAAATAACGGGGCCTGCAATCATCGTTTGTGGGGGTGCGATCCTTGATTTTGCGTCAGGCCGTGTGGACCGAGCTCCAGAGATCATGCGCCTTACGGGA
This sequence comes from Pseudomonas sp. KU26590, assembly GCF_026153515.1. Lineage (NCBI taxonomy): Bacteria > Pseudomonadati > Pseudomonadota > Gammaproteobacteria > Pseudomonadales > Pseudomonadaceae > Pseudomonas > Pseudomonas sp. KU26590. The sequence goes on along the minus strand of NZ_CP110644.1, from coordinate 5,207,163 downwards.
ACGGAGTGGCTCTACAGACTGTGCAAGGAACCTAAGGAAGGTCTGAAGTAGGCACGCGTTTTTAACAGCCCCGTTGCTTGAGGCTCAAAAAATGTCGACTCAATCGAAAATTAGACCTTTTGCTCTCTCAATCCCCGCTTTTTTCTGCGTACAAGCGCTTTTCAGCACTCATTTTCCGCATTAAAGGCGTACCTCTCCTGCATTGAGTAATCGTTTTCGCATCATCCACAGGTTCGACAGAGCAAACAGCGTGGTCTGCTGCGCAGTGTTTTTCAGCAGGCCTCGGAAGCGTACTTTCGTATAACCAAACTGGCGCTTGATTACTCGAAACGGATGCTCAACCTTGGCGCGCAGTTGAGCTTTCGCGTATTCGATTTTGCGACGCATGCGCCCGATCAGACTCTTCTTTGCATGCTTTTTATAGCTGCTGGGCCGCGCAGCAATCGACCAGATCATTTGGCGATCTTGATGCTCGGGGCGCTTTTCGACGCCGGTGTAACCGGCATCGCCAGAGACGTAAGTTTCTTCTCCGTGCAGTAACTGATCGACCTGGGTTACGTCCGCCACATTCGCCGCAGTGCCCACTACGCTATGCACCAAACCGGATTCGGCATCGACACCGATGTGCGATTTCATCCCGAAATAGTATTGATTTCCCTTCTTGGTTTGATGCATTTCAGGGTCGCGTTTGCCGTCCTTGTTCTTGGTCGAACTCGGCGCATGAATGATCGTCGCATCGACCACGGTGCCTTGGCGCAACAACAAACCACGGTCGCCCAAATAGCCATTGATGACCTGCAAAATCCCACCGGCCAGCTCATGTTTTTCGAGCAATCTGCGGAAGTTGAGGATCGTGGTTTCGTCTGGAATCCGATCCAGATGCAGCCCGGCAAACTGGCGCAGAATCGTAGTTTCGTACAGCGATTCTTCCATAGCTGGGTCGCTATAACCGAACCAGTTCTGCATCAGATGAACCCGCAACATCGCCATCAACGGGTATGCCGGACGACCACCTTCTCCCGTTGGATAGTGCGGCTCGATCAGTTTGACCAAGCCATTCCAGGGCACGACCTGATCCATCTCGATCAGGAAGCGTTCACGGCGGGTTTGTTTGCGTTTGCCAGCGTATTCGGCGTCAGCGAAGGACATCTGCTTCATCGGGACTCAACCGTTCAGTGCTTGGGACTGGCGTATTTCACCAGATTTGGAAGTCTTTTTCAGAGTTTCCCTAAGCGTCTGTGCCAACGCTATGTCATCGGGATTCCGATGTTTTTCATGTATGTGCTTCGCAACATTATGAGAGGCGAAGCCACACAATCCGCAACAAAAGCCGGCGCAACCACAACGGTCAATCCGCCCGGGCGCAGTGAACAACCGGTACTCGCTTCCCAGGCCAGACCCGAAGCTCCCCCGACGGGTAGCCCAGTTAAACCTGTGGAACAGGTGTCGGTGGTCGAAGTGGAAACTCCGAGTAAAGTTTCTACGAGAGGGCAGTAAATGATAGCCCGGCCTAACCCGGCAGTAGCGAATATTCGAACGGGCTGTCATGGAACTTGGCGAACGCTGATTCCATGTCCAGGATCACTAAAGTGCGGCGGCGTTAGCAAGGATAAATGATGGACATTACGGCAAATGCTTCGGCAGTTATATTGGGTGTGGTGGAGGGTCTCACAGAGTTTTTGCCTGTCTCCAGCACCGGTCACCAGATTATCGTGGCGGATCTTTTGAACTTTGGTGGTGAGCGCGCAATGGCGTTCAATATCATTATCCAGTTAGGCGCCATTCTTGCGGTGGTGTGGGCCTTTCGACGCAAGATCTTTACCACCGTCGGCGGTTTGAGGACTCAGCCCGCGTCCCGGCGCTTCACGGCCAATCTTGTTATTGCCTTTCTTCCTGCTGTTGTACTGGGTGTCTTGTTCGCCGATATCATTCATGAGTACTTGTTCAACCCGATCACCGTTGCGGTCGCTCTGATTGTTGGTGGATGTGTGATGCTGTGGGCGGAGAAGCGTAATCATGCCGTTCGCGTGGAGGAGGTGGATGACATGCGCTGGAGTGATGCCCTGAAGATAGGGTTCGCTCAATGCCTTGCAATGATCCCCGGAACCTCGCGCTCCGGGTCGACGATAATCGGTGGATTATTGTTCGGAATGTCGCGGACGGCGGCGACCGAATTTTCATTCTTTCTGGCGATGCCCACCATGGTCGGTGCAGCCGTGTATTCCGGCTATAAATACCGCCACCTGTTTGTCGCCGCGGACTTGCCAGTGTTTGCCCTTGGCTTTGTGGTGTCGTTTGTCTTCGCGATGATTGCTGTTCGCGGTTTGTTGAAGTTCATCGCAAGCCACAGTTACGCCGTGTTTGCCTACTACAGAATTGCGTTCGGTTTGCTGATTCTCATGACCTGGCACTTCCATTGGGTTGACTGGTCCACAGCCCAGGGATGAGTCCCTGCTGCTGCCACTCAGTGCCGGCCGGGACTTCTGAGTGTTGAACAAAACAGTCCGCCGTCGCAGACAGGCTAAACGCTGAAGTCAAAAGCCCCCCTGACAGCGTGGTATGAGGGCCGCGGGTTGCCGGATCCGGGATCATGTACTGAAAATGAGCCCGGGTTTGGGGCACATCGATAATCGAGCATCCAGGATGGTGTGCTCGGGCCTTTACTTTTCCCAACCCCCGCCTACTCTCGATCTCACGCCCTTCACGGGACGAGATCGCTCCACGCCCCATCCCCCAATCCCTCCACCCTTCCAGCCAGTCAGAGAAGCCATGACTACGATCCAAGAGCTCAACGATTTCATCAGCAACCCGGAACTCAATGACTCGATCGCGCAGATCTGGACGCTGATCGGCAAGCATTTCGAGCAGGCGCAGAGCACGTTGCCTGCCGAGCGGGCGATGCCGCGCAAGGAGTTGTCGTTTCACGATCATGTGCGGTTACTGGGTTACCTGGCGCTTCTGGTCGAAGGCATTCCCGGCGACGTGGTCGAGATTGGTGTCTGGAAGGGCAAGTCGCTGGTGCTGATGAATGAGGTCTGCAACCGCGAGCGCCGCATCATCGGGATTGATCCCTTTGAGCTGCCCAATCAGTTTGAAGAGTTCAGTTACTACCAGGAGAAACTGTTCTCGAACGCTCTGGTGCTGAGGGGGTATTCGGAGTTGTGTGCCGAGCGCTTCTACAACCTGTCGCCGAAGGTGGCGCTCTTGCACATCGATGGCGGCCACGCCGGGCGTAATGTGCTGCTGGACTTCCTGCTGTATTCGCCCAGCGTCGTACCGGGCGGGTTTATCGTGTTCGACGACTACGGCGACTTCCAGCATTCACCTGAAGTCGGTCCGGCTGTGGACCTGCTTCGCGCGACGGGCTATTTCAAGGGATTCAACGTGATTGGGTGTGTGCATGGGTTTGAGGTGAGTTATGTGATTCAGCGCGTTGGACAGGCCTGATCACGGCATCAAAAAAGTGGGTAGATCGGCTTGTATATCAACCAATCATACCCACTCCGCCCAGCGTACGTCCGTCAAACCATACCGGCGACCATGGGCCATCAACGCTGTCAGCTCCTCCCGTGTCTTGGACAGGTTGTGCAGCACACCAATGCCTGCGTGCAGACAGGCGTAGTACCAGGCGTCTGCTTCTTCCAGCACTGTGTCGGGTTGTAGGAATACTCGCTGCTCGTCCAGAAAGCGGTAGTGGATACGAAAGATGCGCTGGTCTGACATTGATATCTCCGGTTTGATATCAATGTGACTGCAATGGCCTATCGCCAGTTCAATGTGTAAGACCTTTAACGATGGCGAGTGTGTGACCACAAATCCAATGTCTCCTTGCGAAAGGAGCAGCACGTCGCACGTTCGTTTTACCTGTGACCGTAGTCGGGCGCGCTGTTCGCGATGTCAGGCGAATTCCTGACCGGTCCGACGACTTCCGGCCATCATTTCGCAATCGATGAGCGACAAAATGTCGCAATCGTTTTCAGGCGAGTAAGATAGGCACCCTGTTTTTACCCCCTATTTCTTCGGACGGATCCTGCGTTGAGCGTCGCGTACACCGACCTCCGGGGCATCGTTTCGACTACATATTGATAGAGCAAACAGAGAAAAGGCGATCACTGCAAATGACCAAGACCTCGCGACCTTTATATATTTCCTATGCCGGCCCTTCGTTGCTGGAAATGCCGCTGCTCAACAAGGGCAGTGCGTTCACACCGCAAGAGCGCATCGATTTCAACCTGGTCGGCCTGCTGCCCCAGAACGTCGAAACCATCGAAGAGCAGGTCACCCGCGTTTACAACCAGTACCAGCAATGCGCGAGCGACCTGGATAAACACATTTATCTGCGCTCGATTCAGGACAACAACGAAACCCTGTTCTTCCGCCTGCTGGATTCGCATCTCGACGAGATGCTGCCGATCATCTACACCCCGACCGTGGGTCAGGCGTGTCAGGAATTCTCGAAGATCTACCGCACCCACCGCGGGCTGTTCATCTCCTACCCCGAGCGCGATCGCATCGACGATATCCTGCGAAGCGCGACGAAAGATCGCATCAAAATCATCGTGGTGACTGACAGCGAGCGCATCCTCGGCCTGGGCGATCAGGGCATCGGCGGCATGGGCATCCCAATCGGCAAGCTGTCGCTCTACACCGCGTGCGGCGGTATCAGCCCGGCGTATACCTTGCCGATCGTGCTCGACGTGGGCACCAACAACAAAGAGCTGCTGGACGACCCGATGTACATGGGCTGGCGCCACGAGCGCGTCACCGGCAAGGAATACGAGGACTTCATCGCGCTGTTCATCGAGGCGGTGCAGAGCCGCTGGCCGGACGTGTTGCTGCAATTCGAAGACTTCGCCCAGACCAACGCCATGCCGTTGCTGGAAAAATATCGCGATGAGTTGTGCTGCTTCAACGACGACATTCAGGGCACCGCGTCGGTTGCCGTGGGCACCTTGTTGGCGGCGTGCAAAGCCAAGCATGAAACCCTGGGCCAGCAGCGCGTGGTGTTCCTGGGCGCGGGTTCGGCAGGTTGCGGGATTGCCGAGCACATCATTGCGGCCATGGTCATCGAAGGCCTGAGCGAAGCCGAAGCGCGCAAACGCGTGATGATGGTCGACCGCTTCGGGTTGCTGACCGACAGCATGGACAACTTGCTGGACTTCCAGAAGAACCTCGCGCAGAAGTCCGGCGATGTGGCGGGCTGGTCGAGCGGCGAGGGCTCGCCCGAGTTGCTGGACGTGGTCGCCAATGGCAAGCCGACTGTCCTGATTGGCGTGTCCGGCCAGCGCGGCCTGTTCACCGAGCAGGTCATCCGCGAGATGCACAAGCACTGCGCCAAACCGCTGGTCATGCCGCTGTCCAACCCGACCTCGAAGGTCGAAGTCACGCCGCAGGAAGTCCTGACCTGGACCAACGGCGACGCGCTGGTCGCCACCGGCAGTCCTTTTGCCCCTGTCACCGTAGGCGATCGCACGTTCCACATCGCGCAGTGCAACAACTCCTACATCTTCCCGGGCATCGGCCTGGGTGTTGTGGCGTCGAAAGCCACGCGCATCACCGACAAAATGCTGATGGCGGCTTCCAATGCGCTGGCGGAATGCTCGCCGATGGTGACGGGCAAAGGTGACGCTGTCCTGCCGCCGCTGAAGGAGATTCAACAGGTGAGCAAGAAGATTGCGTTGGCCGTGGCCAAGCAGGCTCAGGCTGAAGGCGTGGCCCTGGAGACCACCGAGGAAATGCTCGTCGAAGCCATCGAGCGTAACTTCTGGATGCCGAACTACCGCAGCTACCGTCGCAGCGCGGTGTAATCGCGCCCGTCACTGACGGCAAACGCTTCAACCGGACCGCCCCATGGAAACATGCGGCGGTCTTTTGTTTTGTGGCGAAAAACTTCAGGATGGGCCCTGCATAAAAACAAAAAATATCAGCGAGGGACGCATGCAAACGGACGTCGGTCTCCATGACTACATCATCGTCGGCGCAGGGCCGGCAGGCTGCCTGCTGGCCAATCGGCTTTCACAGAACCCTGCCCACCGGGTCCTGTTACTGGAAGCCGGCGGCCAGGACAACTACGCCTGGATTCACGTGCCGGTGGGGTACCTCTACTGCATCGGCAATCCGCGCACCGACTGGTGCTTCAAAACCGAAGCGGAGCCCGGCCTCGGCGGGCGGGCCCTCAACTACCCTCGCGGCAAAGTACTGGGCGGGTGCTCGTCGATCAACGGCATGATCTACATGCGCGGCCAGGCCCGGGACTACGACGGGTGGGCGGAGCAGGGCAACACGGGCTGGGGCTGGAAGGACGTCCTGCCGATCTTCAAACGCTCGGAAAACCACTACGCCGGCGACTCAGAACTTCACAGTGCGAGAGGCGAATGGCGCGTCGAGCAGCAGCGTCTGTCATGGACCTTGCTGGATGCGTTCCGTGAGGCAGCGGCGCAAACCGGCATCCCGTCGATCCCCGACTTCAACGGCGGCGATAACGAAGGGTGCAGCTATTTTCAGGTGAATCAGCGTCGCGGTGTGCGCTGGAACGCGTCCAAGGCATTTCTGCGGCCAGCGTTGAAGCGACCGAACCTGACGGTGATCACAGGTGCGGAGGTGTCGCGGGTGGTGTTCGAAAACAGTCGCGCCAGCGGGGTCATTGCGCGCGTCAACGGGCAGGAACAGACCCTTCGCGCTCGGCGAGAAGTCATCCTCTGCTGCGGAGCCATCGGGTCGCCCATGGTCCTGCAACGCTCCGGCATCGGGCCGCGGCCATTGCTCGAAAAGCTCGGTATCGGCGTTCGGCATGAGCTGCCCGGCGTTGGCGCGAATTTGCAGGATCACCTGCAGTTGCGCCTGATCTACAAGATCAGCAACGGCCAGACGCTGAACCAGATGGCCGGCAGCCTGTGGGGCAAGATGAACATGGGCCTGCGCTACGCCTTCAATCGCAGCGGTCCGTTGGCGATGGCGCCGAGCCAGCTGGGCGCTTTTGCGCGCTCGGGTCCGGAGCAGGCAAGCGCCAATCTCGAATATCACGTGCAGCCCTTGTCCCTCGAGCGCTTCGGCGAGCCGCTTCACGGGTTTCCCGCATTCACTGCGTCAGTGTGCGATTTGCGCCCGCAGAGCCGTGGCACGGTGGAGATCCGTTCGGCGTTGGCCGATGCCGCACCGATCATTCAGCCGAATTATTTGAGTCACGAGACCGACCTCAAGGTAGCTGCCGACGCGATTCGCCTGACCCGTCGCATCGCCGCCGCGCCTGCGCTGGCCCGCTTCGAGCCGGTGGAGTACCTGCCCGGTGCGAGCCTGCAAACCGAGGAAGAACTGCGTGAGGCGGCCAGCGTCGTCGGCACGACGATCTTTCACCCGGTCGGCACCTGCAAGATGGGGCAGGGCCGCGACGCCGTGGTTGACGAACGCCTGCGCGTGCACGGCATCACCGGCCTGCGCGTGGTGGATGCGTCGATCATGCCCAATATTACCTCCGGCAATACGTGCTCGCCGACCGTGATGATCGCCGAGAAGGCAGCGCAGATGATTATTGAGGATGCAGCGGCGCAGACCTGCTCGGCATAAAGCTTGTTCGGCTAGTGAAGGCCCTGACTGGGTTCCTGCGGCTCGTACCACAGGATCCTTCTTTGAAAAGCAACGATCCCACCCCACCAATCGTTCTCATCCTTTTCACAAAAAATTGATGGCCCGATGCCTAAAGTTCGCGGCATCGGCGGGGTTCCTTCCGCGTTTGATTTCTCATTTCCAGCCAAGCAGAGTTTTATGCTGAACGTCAAAGCAGTTCGTCCCGAGCTTGTGACATTGCTTGCCAGTGCCTTTCTGTTGATCGGGTTTAACCTGACCCTCTGGCAGCATTTATTTGCAATTACCGATTCTGACGGTAAGGGCCTGTTGTTGCGTGGTGCGTTCGCGCTCATGGTGTTCTGTGTCTTTAATATCTTCTTCACGCTCTTAGCGTTCAAACGCGTATTGAAACCGGTGTTGATCGTTATCTTTTTCATCAGTGCCGGCGTGGCTTACTTCATGAGCCAATACGGCGTGATGATTGACGCGGGAATGTTCAGAAACTTTGCTGAAACCAATATCACCGAAGTGCGCGATCTGCTCTCGTTGAAGTTGCTCGGTTATTTGTTCTTTTTGGGTGTTGTGCCTTCGTTCATTCTTTTCAAAACGCCGATTGCCTATCGTCGCTGGCCCCGTGAGTTGCTGAGCAAGGCGTTGGTGTCCGTGGTGTGCGCAGTTGCAATCGGTGGGGTAGCGCTGTTGAACTACCAAGGCCTGTCGTCGCTGTTTCGCAATCACCATGAGCTGCGCCTGATGGTTGTGCCCAGCAACTACCTCGCGGCGTCCGCGGGTTACTTGAGCGAACAGGTAAAATCCGCGCAACGGCCTTTCGTGAGCATCGGTCAAGATGCCAAACTGGCCAGCGACTGGCAGCAGCACAAGCGCAAGTCACTGACCGTGCTGGTCGTGGGCGAAAGTGCCCGGGCCGAGAATTTCGGCATCTTGGGTTACAACCGCGATACCACTCCACAGCTGAGCAAGGAGCGCGGCCTGCTTACCTTTACTGATGTGCATTCGTGCGGCACGGAGACGGCGGTGTCGGTGCCGTGCATGTTTTCCAACATGGGCCGCAAGGATTACAACGCGACGACCGCGCGCAATGAAGAAGGCATGCTCGATGTGCTGAAACGCGCAGGGCTCGATGTGATCTGGCGCGACAACCAGTCGGGCTGCAAGGGCACCTGCGACCGTGTGACATTGCAGGATGTCAGCAACCTCAAGGATCCGGGGCTGTGTGCCAACAACGAGTGCCGCGATGAAATTCTCTTGCAAGGCCTGCAGCACTTCATCGACACGCTGGACAAGGACACGGTGCTGGTCCTTCATCAGATGGGCAGCCATGGTCCTGAGTACTTCAAGCGTTATCCAAAAGAATTCGAGAAGTTCACCCCGGTGTGCGAAAGCAATGCGCTGAATAATTGTTCCCGGGAAAGTATTGTCAACGGTTACGACAACACATTGCTTTACACCGACCATGTACTGGCGTCGCTGATTGATATCCTGCGCAACAACCAGGGCAAAGTGGACACGGCCATGGTGTATCTCTCCGATCACGGCGAGTCGCTGGGTGAATACAACCTGTTCCTTCACGGCACGCCTTACATGCTGGCGCCCGACCAACAGAAACATGTCCCGATGATTGCCTGGTTCTCCGAGAACTATCAGCAGTCATTTGCCGTGGATACCCATTGCCTGCAAAAAGAACGGAATGCGCCGCTCAGTCAGGACAACCTGTTCCATTCGATGCTGGGCCTGCTGCAAGTGCGGACAAACGTCTACAACCCTGCGCTGGACATGTTCGCGGGTTGTCGGGGGATTTATACGGACGGGGTACTGGCCAATGAGTGAGCCCCTCAGCCAAAAGAGCCCATTGGAGCAGTACGTGCGTCAGCATGAACACTCGCTTGGTCGACGTCTGAGTCTCTGGCGCGATGCGCAGCTGGCGCGCAAGGCGTTGCGGGATGCGGGCGAGCCCGGACTGGTGCTGGACTTGCCGTCGGGCGCCGGGCGTTTCTGGCCGGTGCTGGCCGAACATGCCAATCGGGTGATCCTTGCGGCCGATCCTTCCACCGACATGCTCGCGTTCGCCGAGGCGCAGTCGTCAAGCGAGGTGCGCAAGCGCATTCGCACGTTCCAGAGCTCGGCGTATTCCATCGGGCTGTCCGCCAACGCGGTGGACTGCATCTTCTGCATGCGGCTGTTCCATCATCTGGCCGACAGCGAAAAGCGCGGCGCGATTCTCGACGAGTTTCATCGAGTGACCCGCGACACGGCCATCGTCGGGCTGTGGGTGGATGGCAACGTGAAATCGTGGCGTCGCAAACGTCAGCAGGGTCGACTGGACGTTGAACTGTCTGCGGCCCGCAATCGATTCGTGGTGTGCCGCAGCGACATCGAGTCCGAGTTCTCGCGGGCGGGTTTCAGGATCGTCGATCACCACGACTTTCTCCCCGGCTACGCCATGTGGCGGGTGTACGTGCTGCGCAAGGCCGGTCAGTGATCGGATGGACGGTCGTCGCCGCGGCGGCTATTTGGGCGCTTCAAAGATGAAGTTGTTCGAGACTTGCAGGACGGATGCCCGGTAACCGCTTGTAGCGATATATACTGCGCGCCATTCTTCGAGGGAGAGCCGTGTGGCCATCGATATTCACTGGATTCGCGACGACCATAGCCTCGCCGAACATTGCGCACAGTGGCAGACGCTGCCCTACGTCGCGCTCGACACCGAATTCATGCGGGTCGACACCTTCTATCCCATCGCCGCTCTGTTGCAGATCGGCGATGGTTCACGCGCTTACCTGATCGACCCGTTGCTGATAAGCGACTGGAAACCTCTGGCCGCGCTGCTGGAAAACCCTGACGTCATCAAAGTCGTTCACGCCTGCAGCGAGGACCTTGAGGTGCTGTTGCGCCTGACCGGCAGCCTCCCAGCGCCGCTGTTCGACACGCAACTGGCTGCCGCCTATCTGAACCTCGGGTTCTCGATGGGTTATTCGCGTCTGGTCCAGGAAGTCCTGAACATCGATCTGCCGAAAGGCGAGACGCGTTCCGACTGGCTACAGCGTCCGCTTTCGGAAACCCAGATCAGCTACGCCGCCGAAGACGCCGTGCACCTGGCCGAGGTGTACAACCTGCTGCGTCCGCGCTTGTCCGAAGAAAAGTACGCGTGGGTGCTGGACGACGGTGCCGAACTGGTCGCCAATCTGCGCCGTGAAACCGATCCTTATGACGCCTACCGTGACGCCAAGCTGGCGTGGAAGCTGTCCCGCGCGCAACTCGCCGTGCTGCGTGAGCTTTGCGCCTGGCGCGAGCAACAGGCGCGCCTGCGCAATCAGCCACGCAACCGTATCCTGCGCGAACATTCGCTCTGGCCGCTGGCAAAGTCCCAGCCGGACAACCTCGCCGCACTGGCGAAAATCGATGATATGCACCCCAAGACCGTGCGTCAGGACGGCGAGTTTCTGCTCGACCTGATCAAGAAAGCCGGCAGCGTGTCGCCGGATCTGTGGCCGCCCGCGTTGCCGGAGCCGCTGCCGATCGAGGCCTCTAACGTGCTCAAGAGCTTGCGCGTCATTGGCCAGCAGCAAGCCGAGCGCCTCGACATGGCGCCGGAATTGATGCTGCGCAAAAAGACCCTCGAAGCTCTGCTCAAGACCGGTTACCCAGACGGTCCCTATAAACTGCCCGATTCGTTGCGTGGCTGGCGCCGCGAATTGATGGGCCAGATGCTGCTCGACAGCCTGGCCAACGCCGGAGAACAGCCTTGAAACGTATTTGTTCCATTTACCGCAGCCCGCGCAGGAACGAAATGTACCTGTATGTCCTCAAGAGCGACGCCCTGGAGCGTGTGCCCGAGGAATTGCTGACCGCGTTCGGCAAGCCGCAGCACGCCTTCAATCTGGTCCTGTCGCCGGAACGCGCCCTGGCCCGTGAAGACATTCACGCGGTGCTCGCCAATCTGGAAAAGCAGGGCTACCACCTGCAGATGCCACCGGCCGAAGACGATTACATCGAGCACTTGCCCGAAGAGCTGCTGCGCCGCAACGATCCGATGTGATCGATTTCTGACCCTGCAATCCACCGCAGGGGTACACCGGACCGCTGCATGCGCCAGACCTGACCTCTCAACCGAGCACGGTCCGGAACGCTGCGCGGTCGCATGCCCCGATTATTCGAGTTTTGAATCCATGCGCGTTCTGATCGCCGAACACGATTACCCCGTTTACACCGAACTGCTCCGCCAGACGGCTCCCGAGATCGAAGTGCTGAGCAGCGGCAACTCCGCCGAACTGTCGAAAATGGCCGCCGAGGCACCGATCTGGCTTGGCCAGCCTGACCTGCTGGCGAATCTGCTGCGCCAGGGCCATAAACCCAAGTGGCTGCAATCGACCTGGGCCGGCATCACGCCGCTGCTGGCTGACGGGCTGTACCGCGACTATCAACTGACCCGCGCCGTCGGCATTTTCGGTCAGGTGATGGCCGAGTTCGTGCTGACCTACATGTTCGTACACGAGCGTGAAGTGCTGGCCCGGTTGGTCAGTCAGGTCGAGCGCAAGTGGGACAATCGCATGGGCCGCAGCCTGTCCGGGCGCAAGGCGTTGATCGTCGGGACGGGCGACATTGGCCGGCACGTTGCGCAGTTCCTCGTGCCGTTTGGCGTCGAGTTGTATGGCATTGCGTCGAGCGCGCGGACTGAAGCGCCGTTCGTTGAAGTCGCTGCGCTGGAGGACTTGCCGCGTCTGGTGGCCGAGGTCGATTTCGTCATCAACCTGCTGCCCAACACGGCGCAGACCCACGACCTCTACGACGCTAAACTGTTTGCCTGCTTCAAGCCTTCGGCGTTGTTCATCAATGTCGGCCGGGGCACGTCGGTGGTGGATGCGGATCTGGTCGAAGCGCTGAAAGAAGGGCATCTGGCGGGGGCGGTCATTGACGTCTGCCGGCAGGAGCCATTGCCCCAGCGTCATCCGTTCTGGACGGCGTGGGGCCTGTTGCTCACCGGTCACAGCTCGGCGCCGACTTCGCCGCCGGCGATGACCCAGCTGTTCGTGGACAACCTCAAGGCCTATGCGGCCGGTGAGGCGTTGCGCGGAGAAGTGGATTTCGCGAAGGGGTATTGAGCACTTCCCGGCTGAAACCGGTCCTGCTGACAGCGCTTAGTGGGACCGGCTTCAGCCGGGAAGAGGCCGTTTTGTACGCCATGCATTTTGCGGCGTGGCTTCTGACGCCTTCCCGGCTAAAGCCGGTCCTACAATTAGGGGCCTCGCCGGTCCCACTCAAACATCGCGCTTATTCCCGCTCTTACAAACTGAAATCCCCCTCAGCCGTCAGCTCAGCCAGCGGTCGACGCGGGCTCGGCGTTTCCCGAGCCTGAAGGTACTCGGCCAAGGTTGATTTATCCCCCAGCTTGCCGATCGCCACCGCCGCATGCACTGCGTAATCCTCTGGAATCTTCAACTCCTTGCGAGTCAATTCCTGATCAAAACCCGCCATGCCGTGGGTGTGCCAGCCGCTGATGCTCGCCTGCAGCGCCAGATATCCCCACGCCGAGCCCGTGTCGAAGGTGTGCCACAGTGCCGGCGTTTCTTCGGTCGCGCCGGGGGCGGTGAAGGTGGTTTTGGAAATGACGATCACCAGCGCCGAGGCATGCTGCGCCCAGCCGCGATTGAATTCATTCAGCAGGCCGAGGAAGCGCTCCCAGTTTGGCGTGTCACGACGGGCGTAGAGAAAACGCCATGGTTGTGAGTTGTACGCCGAAGGCGCCCAGCGCGCGGCTTCAAAAAAGCTCAGCAGGGTTTCCTGGGGAATGCTTTCGCCGCTGAATGCGCGCGGCGACCAGCGTTCGATGAATTGCGGGTCGATGGCGTACTCGGCAACACGTGGATTGGCGCTCATGGATTCGATCCTGAAAGAGAGATAAATCGTCCGCCTGCAGCGGGCGGCGTGATCATTCAGATGGGCCGTTGACGGCAGGTATCGTCGCAAAGGGGGTTTTATCGGCGCGAGCAATGGCAGACCTGTCCGCGAGGGCCTAAAGCTACTGCCCCGCCTCCCTGCTGACAAGCCTGCGGCGTTACCCCGCCAAAGCAGGTCCGGCTTGATGCACGCGTCATACCGACAGTCGCCCGTGCTTGGCCCAAGTGGCTTGTGCCTCTAGACTGGCGGCCTTTCATTGCCCACAGCTGTTTGCGCGAGAACCATGGCCGCCATCGTAGAACCCTTCTGGATACGCAAAACCCTCGAGCAGCTCGATGCAGTCGAGTGGGAGTCGCTGTGTGACGGCTGCGGTTTGTGCTGCCTGCAAAAGCTTGAGGACGAGGACGACGGCAGCGTTTACTACACGCGCATCGCCTGCAAGCTGCTGGACCTGAGCACCTGCGCCTGCACTGATTACCCGAATCGCCGGGCCCAGGTCCCGGACTGCATTCAGCTGACGCCCGGGCAGGCTGACGAATTCAAATGGTTGCCGCCCACCTGCGGCTATCGGCTGGTCAGCGAGGGCAAGGACCTGCCGCTCTGGCACCCTCTGGTGTGCGGGGACCGGGAACAGGTGCACAAGCAGCGTATTTCTCAGTCCGGCCGCATGCTCAGCGAAGGCAGCGTGCCCGAGGACGACTGGGAGGATTACCTCATTTTTCGTGCGGGCTAAAGCAAAAAGCTCGTGAGGCTGTCGGTTCAGCCGTCACGAGCTTGCGTGCGATGCAGCGTGGATCAGACGCCTTTCGGACCTTTCAACGCGTCAACGCCAGTGTCGACAGCGTCTTCTACAGCGACTTCAGCCTTGGTTTTCAGCTTGCTCAGTTCGGCGCCGGCTTCTTGGATGCGCGAACGGGCCACGTCCATTTCGCTGCGGCTCTTGTCGATCAACGCTTTGGCCGAGCAGTGGCCAGTGATGCCGCGGGCCAGTACGGCGCCGCCGATTGCCAGCTCCACCAGACCAAAGATCCCGCCGCGGCGCAGGCCTTTGCCCATCATCAGGACACCACCTGCCAGCGAGCCGATGCGCTCCCAGCCCTGTACGTTCTGCTCCGGGTAATCGTGCAAAGGTCGTTCGATGCGTTCAATGATCGGTGTGTCGCTCATGATGCGTTCTCCATGAAGGGTAGGGTCCTTAAAGCTGACTGTCACATGAACAAACTGTTCAATTCGTTTTGTCAGCGCGCGGACGTCAGGTGCGATCGGTTTCCCGTCCGAACTGCGGGCCAGAGCGGGTGTTGATGCCTTTGGCCATGCGGTCGTAAAGCACGACGTTGACCGTCGCCGCGAGGTTCATGCAGCCCGTCGTGGGGATGTACACCACGTCTTCGCACCAATCGCGAATCTCTTTATCCAGCGAGCCGTCTTCCGGCCCGAAGATATAGATCGCCCGGTCAGGGTGGGTGTACTCCGGCAGCGCACGTGCGCCCTCGACCAGCTCCACTGCCACCGGCACGCAGCCCAGCGGGATGATCTTGCGCAGGTCATCAATGCCGATCAGCGGAATGTCCTGGTGGATCTTCTTGGTGTCAGTGACGAAATCACGCGCACGCTCGTAGCGCTTGCCGGTGTAGAACACCGACGCTACGCCATAGCAGCCTGCTGCGCGCATCACCGAACCGACGTTTTCCGGGGATTTGGGATTGAACAAGCCGATGCAGGCATAGCGTTTATTGGCCACGGGGGAGGGTGCTCATCAGAGAAAGCGCAGGAGTATAGGGGAAAGAGTCAGCTGCAAGCTCCAAGCTCCAAGCTTTAAGCTGCAAGAGGCGGTGAACGGCGGCCCGACAAACGCCGCTGTGCTTTTACTTGCCGCTTGCAGCTCAAAACTTGCAGCTCGTCTACTAGTCCTTCTTCATCAACCCCGCCAGCGCGGCGAACGGGTTGTGGGTCGCCTTGGCAGTCTTGGGGCTGCTGGTCGAGCTTTCCGAGAAGTATTGCTGATCGGTGTAACGCGAGTGTTCGTTGTCGTGGCAGTACAGGCACAGCAGTTCCCAGTTGGAGCCGTCCTGGGGGTTGTTGTCGTGATTGTGGTCACGGTGGTGAACGGTCAACTCGCTGAGGCGTTTGCCGGCGAATTCCCGGGCGCAGCGGCCGCAGACATGCGGGTACATGCGCAGGGCCTTGTCGCGGTAACCCATTTCGCGATCACGCTGGGCGTCGGCGAGGATGCGATCCAGTTTGGAAGTGTTGGTTGGCGTGTTGGCCGAACTCATGGCGTCACCTGTTTCGTGTTCTGTTGGCGATGGAGAGCAATGCAGGCAAGTCTAGCGCTTTGCCCGTCGATCAGCCCTTCAGTTTTTCAGCGATCCAGATGGTATGCCGTGTGCCTTTGTTGCCGTGGGCGTAGACCTTGACCTCTTCGGCCTTGAAACCGGCCTTGCGCAGTTTGTCGCTGAAGGCCGCGTCGGCGCTGGCGGACCACACCGCCAACACGCCTTTGGGGCGTAGCGCGCTGGCACAGGCCGCAAGGCCGCCGGCCGAATACAGCCAGCTGTTGGATTTTTGCGTCAGGCCTTCCGGGCCGTTGTCGACGTCCAGCATGATCGCGTCAAAGCCCTGAGGCTCGGCTTTCAGCACTTGGGCGACGTCCTGCACCACCACCTTGGCCCGCGGGTCCTGCAACGGGTTGCCGGATTTCTCGCCCAGCGCGCCGCGATTCCACTCGACGACGCCGGGCACCAGTTCGGCGACCACCACTTCGCCGTTCTTGCCCAGGTGCTTGAGTGCCGACGCCAAGGTAAAGCCCATGCCCAGTCCGCCGATCAATACACGCGGGCTTAGGCGCGAGGCGACCTTCTTGCACGGTATTTCAGCCAGGGCGTCTTCGGAGCCGTGCATGCGCGTGTTCATCAACTGGCCGCCGTCGCCGCCCTGAATCTTGATGACAAAATCTTCGCCGTACTCGAACAGGCACAGGGCGCCGCCGTTATCGGGGATCGGAGTGGTGTCGAGCAGAACAAAACGTTTCATGGATAACTCGTCAAAGGGTCGGGCCGCAGGCCGCGCAATTTGTCAGAGCGCGATGCGTTGCGCAGGAGTAGCCTGAGCGATAAGCGAAAGATTGGCAGGGGAGGCCAACGATGAAGTGCTCCATTCTACTGACGATTGTCATCACTGTGCTCGGCGTGTCGCAAGCGTCTGCCGAGAGCCTGCAACCTGCTCTGAATACACCCGAGCCCATCGCGGCTTCCGAGGGTTCGCCCGGCACCGCCACACCAACGCCGTATCCGCAGGTCGCACCTCCGGCCACTCCCCACTCTGGCGGGCAGGGCAATCCGCCGCTGCTGCCGAAGATTCCCCAGCCAGGTCCGCCAAAGGACGATGAGCCATTGCCCGGCTTGCAGCCGTCGGCCAAGCCCAGTCCCTGACTCACGCTCGACGCTCTCAATCCTGCTGCGCCACCACCTGACCGTCCATCATGCGCAACCGCTTTGACATCGCCACCGCAATCGCGCGGATGATTTTTGCCGCCGCTTTCGGCGCCTCGTTGAGCATTTTGTCCAGCGAGTCTTTGCCCAGGTTCAGCAGATAGCACGACGAAGCGGCGACGCACGTGGCCGAGCGTCGTTCGCCGTCCAGAACCGCCATTTCGCCAAACGCGCGGCCGCTGCGCAGAATGGCGGTCTCCACCGGATGGCCCTCGCCGTTGAGCTTCTGCACCGAGACCGTGCCCGAATGAATGATGCACATGAATGTGCCTGCGTCGCCTTCGTTGAAGATCGCGTCGCCCTTTTCAATGCTGCTGATGCTGAAGTACCCCGCAGCGGCGGCAAATTCAGCCGGCGTCAGGGCGATGAACAGACCGCAGTCCATCAGCATGTCGCGAATTTCTTTGTTGAGTAGTGTAGACATGGCGAGTTCTTGTTGAGTGTTCCGGGAGATTGCGTGAAGCACTGGCTGGCGTGAGAGCAGCCCCGAACTTTACAGCGTCCGGGGCTTGCCATGTGACACACCGCCCGCGCAGATTTCGTCAGGCCATGTTCAGCACTTTCAGAATAAATCCGTATTCGAGTGCTACGTCACGTAATCCCTGATAACGCCCGCTCATGCCACCATGGCCTGCGCCCAGTTCGGTCTTGAGCAACAGCAGATTGTCATCGGTTTTGCGATCACGCAGTTTCGCCACCCACTTGGCCGCTTCCCAGTACTGCACGCGACTGTCGTTATAGCCCGCGATCACCAGCATGGCCGGATAATCCTGGGCCGTGACATTTTCATAAGGCGCATAGGCCTTGATCCGCGCGTGAACATCCGGCTCTTGCGGGTTGCCCCATTCGTCGTACTCGGTGACGGTCAGCGGCAGATCAGGGTCCAGCATGGTGTTCAGCACATCGACGAACGGCACTTCAGCAATGGCCGCCTTGAACAGCTCCGGACGCTGATTGACCACCGCGCCAATCAACAGGCCGCCAGCACTGCCGCCGCTGATCACCAATTGTTCGGCAGTGGTGATGTTCTCCGCGATCAAGTGTTCGGCGCAGGCGATGAAGTCGCTGAAGGTGTTCTGCTTGTGCTCCTGCTTGCCGTTGCGGTACCAAGCTTCGCCCAGCTCACCGCCGCCGCGCACATGGGCGATGGCGAAAGCGATGCCGCGATCAAGCAGACTCAGCCGGGCATGGGAAAACCAAGGGTCCAGGCTTTCGCCGTACGCGCCATAGCCGTACAGATACAGCGGAACGGTCTGACCGGCCAACTCGCGTTTGACGACCAGGCTGATCGGCACTTGCGTACCGTCGGCTGCCGTCGCCCACAACCGCTGGCTGACGTAGGCATCGGCGTCGAACACACCCAGTACGGGCGTTTCCTTGAGTGCGATTTTTTCCCCGGTGGCCAGCGACAATTGCCACACCTGCGGCGGACGATTCAGTGACTGATAGCGCAGGCGAATCTTGTCGCTCTCGAATTCAAGGGTGTCCTGCACGTACAGGTTGTACGCGGCATCCGGCAGTTGCACGCGATACGCCGGCAGACCTTGGGGGTGCACTTCGACGATCGGCAATCCGCCTTCGCGCAGGCTCAAGGTCAGGCCTTTGGCGTTGAGGCTGAAGCCGTCGAGCATGACCGTCTCGCTGTGGGCAATCAGGTTCTGCCAGTCGTCACGTTTCGGGATGCCATCGGTTTTTTCAGGCGCGTGGTACAGCGCAAAGTTGATGCCGTCCTGATTGCTGCGGATCACCCAGCTCCATTCGCCGTCGATCAGCCCGTGGTCCACCGAATACTCGTGGCCTTCGCTGCGCGGTGCCATGCACACGAATGCTTGCTCGGGCGTGCCAGCGTCCAGCACCCAGGCCTCGCTGGTGGTTTTACTGTCCAGCCCCACGATCAACTGCCGCTCCGAACTGCTGCGATAGCAGTGCAAGAAGAAGCGCCCGTCCGGCTCGCTGAACACCAGTTCGGCGGATTCCTCGCCCAGTGTGTGGCGATACAGCTTGTGCGGACGGTGGGTGTCGTCCAGTTCGCCGAAGAACAGCGTCTGGCTGTCGTTGGCCCAGGTCATGCTGCCGTCGCAGTCCTCGAACGGCAGGCTGCTGACCGCGCCGCTGCTCAGTTCCTTGACGTACAGCTGATAAACCTCCTCGCCGCTGGTGTCGAGGCTGTAAGCCAGGCGCTGATGGTCGGGGCTGACGCTGAAGGCACCGAGGGAGAAGAAGCCACCGCCGGCCAGTTCGTTAGGGTCCAGCAGCAACTCTTCAGCGCTGTCGTCGAGGGTTTGGGAGTCATCGGCCGGACGCGGGCAGCGGTAGTGACGGGCGTATTCGTCGCCCTCGGTGGTGCGGGTGTAATAAAGATACGGGCCCCACGGGGAGGGCAGTGACAGGTCGGTTTCGAGGATGCGGCCCTTGATTTCCTGAAACAGTGTTTCGCGCAACGGCTGCAGGTCGGCGAGCTGCTGGTCCTGCCAGGCGTTTTCGGCCTTGAGGTAATCGAGCACTTCATCGGTGTCGCGGTTTTGCAGCCAGGCGTACGGGTCGGCGCCGTCAGCCTTGCGGGCGACGGGGGCGGTTGAAGTGTGTGGGGCGGAAGGCATGCTGGGCTCTCTCACGTGGGCTCATCTGAAAGGGATCGGTTGCGCTGCCCGGTGCTGGACACACGGCAGACCGATAACTGAAGCCGGGGAAGCCGGGCTGGTGAAAAGTCGTTATCATAAGCGCCTCTTTACCTGCCTTACCACGGACGTCATGACCGACAACGACTATCTGATTGCCTGGGGCCTTTACGCGTTCGCTGCGTTGGGCTGTCTGTTGGTGTGGTTCAAGCTGACCGGCTGGATGTGGCGCTACCTGCGCGAACCCTTGCGCGTGATCGGCGCCGTGCTGTTGTTCTGCCCGACGATCGTTGATCCGGCCAAGGATCAATACGCCCCGGCGCTGGCGATCAGCGTGCTGGATCTGGCGCTTAAAGTCGGCAACAACGTCTGGCGCGCCGTGCTCGACCTCGCCACTTACGGCGCCATCGCTCTGGGGCTCTACCTCATTTACGCCCTGATCCGCTTGCCGTTCCTGCGCAAGAAAAAAGCCCGTCTGGCCCATGCAGAAGCCGCTGCTGCACAGGCCGCCGCCGAGCAGAAGGAACATGACGAGCCTTATGCAGACCAAGCCCCCGGGCGCTTCGCCAGTCAGTCGCCCGCGACAACGCCAGTGGCTGCCTCAACGCCGGGGCCGAGCGGCCGCCATCGCGTCGAACCCAAACTGTGATCGTGACCGGCATCTTCCCAGACGGGTGCTTCAACGCACCGAGACCTGAGCATGTGTGAACTTCTGGGCATGAGTGCCAACATACCCACGGACATCGTGTTCAGCTTTACCGGGCTGATGCAGCGCGGTGGTCGCACCGGTCCGCACCGCGACGGTTGGGGCATCGGTTTCTACGAAGGCCGTGGCCTGCGCCTGTTTCAGGACCCTGCCGCGAGCAGCGAGTCGGAAGTCGCGCAGCTGGTCCAGCGTTATCCCATCAAGAGCGAAGTGGTCATCGGCCACATCCGTCAGGCCAACGTCGGCAAGGTCTGCCTCTCCAACACCCATCCTTTCGTGCGCGAACTGTGGGGGCGCAACTGGTGTTTCGCCCATAACGGCCAACTCGCGGATTTTCATCCCGGCGCGACCTTCTATCGACCAGTGGGCGACACGGACAGCGAAGCGGCATTCTGCGATCTGCTCAACCGGGTCCGTGAAGCGTTCCCTGAGCCGGTCGAGATCGAGCAGTTGCTGCCGACCCTTGTCGAAGCCTGCAACGAATACCGCAGCAAAGGCGTGTTCAATGCGCTGCTCAGTGATGGCGACTGGCTGTTTTGCTACTGTTCGACCAAGCTGGTGCACATCACCCGCCGCGCCCCATTTGGGCCGGCGCGCCTCAAAGACGTCGACGTCATCGTCGATTTCCAGGCGGAAACCACGCCCAACGATGTGGTGACGGTGATTGCTACCGAGCCCCTGACCGAAAACGAGACCTGGAATCGCTACGAGCCGGGTCACTGGAGTCTTTGGCGCCGCGGCGAATGCGTTGCCGAAGGCACAGCCTGAAAGAGAGGGATCTATGCTGCGAAGCTACCTGCGACTGGTGTTGTTCACGGCGGGCCTGTTGATAGGCGTGCAGATTCCGGGCTTCATCAGCGACTACACCAAGCGCGTCGAAGCGCACATGCTGGAAGCGCAACAAAGCCTGCGCGGCTATAACGAGACTGCCCAGCGGTTCTTCAATGGCGACGTGCAGGCGCTGATCCAGCATTACACCAGCAGCGATGACCCGGTGTTCCGCGCCGACGCTAATAACATCAGCAACCTGCTCACCCGCAATCAGACCCTTGACCGCGAATGGCTGGCCCTGCAAGGCCCGTGGTACACCCGCGCCTGGCATGTGCTGACGGCCGCCGACACCGATATCCGCAACGAAACCTGGAATGGCTACACCTGGCAGGTGCTGCTGTCGCCGGAAGTCATCGGCTGGGGCCTGCTGTGTGCGCTGCTGTTCTCGCTGGTCATCGAAAGTGTTGTGGTGTTCATCGACTGGTTGTTCGTCGGTCGGCACCACGTGCGACCGGTGGGTCGCGACTGGCGTTGAGGCGGATTGCCCGGCCTCGCCTGACTGGGTGGTGATCTTGCTGACGCCTTCCCGGCTAAAGCCGGTCCTACTGAGCGCAATATTCCGTAGGACCGGCTTTAGCCGGGAAGGCGATTAGCAGAGCACCCCGCGCGCCCCTAGGACCGGCTTCAGCCCGGAAGGGGCCCCAGTCAGTAAAGATCCCTCGCGCTGTTCACTTTTTCTTATCCTCCCCCCGCGCTTTTATTAGTTGGACGCTTCGGCCACTCGCGCCGAAGAATGCCCCCAACGCACAGCCCCGTGTCCCGCGCTGCCAACCTGACAACCCCGCGGGTACACTCGAGCCTCTCCCCGTTTCGTTCGCACAGGAGTCACGCCTTTGAGCCGCCTGTTATTGAATTGTGATATCGGCGAAAGCTACGGAGCCTGGACCATGGGTCTGGACGCCGAGGTCATGCCCTACATCGATTGCGCCAACATTGCCTGCGGCTTCCACGCCGGCGACCCGAGCGTCATGCGCAAGACCGTCGCGCTGGCCCTGGCCAACAACGTCACCATTGGCGCGCACCCGGCTTATCAGGATCTGGTCGGTTTCGGCCGCCGCTCGATGGCCTGTTCCCCGCAAGAAATCCAAGACCTGCTGCATTACCAGATCGGCGCGCTCGACGGCGTTTGCCGCGCCCAAGGCAGCCACGTCAGCTACGTCAAACCCCACGGCGCGATGTACAACGACATGATGGCCAACCCCACGCAACTGCGCGCCGTCATCGAAGCCATCGCCCTCTACAACCCGGCACTGCCGCTGATGCTGCTGGCCATGCGCGACAACGCGGCGGCGCAAGCCATTGCCGATGAATTCGGCGTCACACTGTGGTTCGAGGCCTTTGCCGACCGCGCCTACGACAGCGTGGGGCGTCTGGTCTCGCGCAGCCTTCCCGGCGCCGTGCATCACGACGCGGAAGTCATCATCGCCCAGGCCATGACCTTGTCCCGAGGCGAAGCCTTGATCGCCAGCGATGGCAGCGAGCTGCGGCTGCACCCCCACACCTTGTGCGTGCATGGCGATAACGCCAGTTCCATCGACGCCGTCCAGCGTATTCGTCAGGCGTTGAACAGCGCTGATGCCGGACCGTCCGCCCTGTGAACCTGCGCATCGAAGTCGTCGCCATCGATTGCCTGATGGTCCGCCTGTTCGACGCCATCGACGAGGCCAACATGCCGTGGATGCTCGCCGCGACGTTGCGGCTGCGCGAAGGTTTCGCTGCGCATTTGATTGATCTGGTGCCGTCCTACACCACGTTGATGGTGCATTACGAACTGTTGGCGCTGAGTCCCACCCAGGCTCGGGCAATCATTACCGAAGCACTGACCGATCTCGCACCCGATGCCACCCAAAGCGGTCGGCAGCATGTATTGCCGGTCTGGTACGACCTCAGTGTCGGGCCCGAGTTAAGCCTGTTATCGAAGCGCAGCGGGTTGTCGGTGGAGGAGGTGATTCGCCGCCACAGCCAGCGCGAGTATCAAGTCTTCGCGCTGGGCTTTGCGCCGGGGTTCGCGTTCATGGGGCTGGTGGAAGAAGTTCTCGCCGCGCCGCGCATCAAGACCCCGCGCAAACGCGTGGCGGCGGGAAGTGTCGGCATCGCTGAACGGCAAACGGCGGCCTATCCGCTAGAGTCGCCCGGCGGCTGGAACATCCTCGGGCGCACCCCGGCCAGACTGTTTGATCGCGAAATCGACGGTTACAGCCTGATGCAGCCCGGCGATACCGTGCGGTTTGCCGCCATTGATCACGCCGAGTTTATTCGCCTGGGCGGCGACGACACGCCGCTGGAGGGCTTGGCATGAGCATGTTGACGGTTAAAGGCAGCACGCCGCTGTGCCTGTTGCAGGACGCGGGACGGTTTGGCGTGCGGCATCTTGGCGTCACCCAGGGCGGGGCACTGGACTGGGTGTCGATGTCGTGGGCCAACAAACTGCTGAACAACGCGCTGGACGCTGCCGTTATCGAAGTGACCCTGGGCGGTCTGACGCTGCTGGCCGAATCCGACTGCTGCCTGGCGCTTGCCGGTGCGGATCTGGGCGCCATGCTTGACGATCGCTCGATTGCGCCGTGGCGCAGCTTCTTCGTGCGAAAAGGCCAGCAGCTACGTTTTACCCGGCCTATCACCGGTGCCCGTGCCTACCTCGCGGCGCCCGGCGGATTTGCGGCGCTCGATGTGCTCGGCAGCTGCGCCACCGTCACACGCGAAGGGCTGGGCGGGCTCGAAGGAAGCGGCAAAGCGCTGGCTGAAGGCGATCAACTGACTTATTCAGGGGCGTCGTTTGAGCTTCACGCGTTGCCCGATCACCTCGTTCCCGACTTTTCCGACCAGCGTCCCCTGGACGTGGTGCTGGGTGCGCAGATCGGCCAGTTCAGCGGCTTGAGCCTGTTCGATGCGTTCAACAGCGACTGGACCCTGGACAGCCGCGCCGACCGCATGGGCATACGCCTGCTGGGGCCGGAGCTGGTTTACCAGGGCAAACCGATGATCTCCGAAGGCATCCCGCTCGGCGGCATTCAAGTCCCGCCAGACGGCCAGCCGATCGTCCTGCTCAACGACCGACAGACCATCGGTGGCTATCCAAGACTCGGTGCGCTGACGCCGTTGTCACTGGCCAGGCTGGCGCAGAAACTGCCGGGGAGTGTGGTGCGAATGAAAGCCGTGGTGCAGGACGTGGCGCACAGGGAACAGGTAGTGTTCAAGCAATCGCTTGCGGGCAGTTTGGCGTTGTAGCTTATGTCCTACGTACTTGTCAGAAATTCTGGTCAGCATTAAGAGGTCATTATTTTCGAGCGGGGGTCGCTAAGCACTTCATGAGTTCTTGATATGAGGTGTGTAGATGAACCTGACATCAGTCGTCGATCAAAATCTCTCTTACCCGCAGGCTGTTGGGGCAACTGGCGACGAGGTAAAAAGAGAGGCACCACTCGGCTCCGGAGCTGAGCATACGCAGGCCGCAGAGGTTGAGGCCCCTGCGCCGGACGTTGAATATCATGAGGTCAAGCTTGATGGGACATTGAGACCGTCAGGTGATGGCGGTGTTTTTTTTAGGTCCCTGAGTCCTTGGGAGTTTTGTGAACAGGTAAAGCTGGATGCTCGCAGCCGGGCAGCTGAATTGCTGGCGACGGACATGGAAGGCATGCGAGACGCTTTAAAAGCAAAGCTTGAGCATAACAACCCAGAGTTGGCAAGAAAGGCCTTTACCTTTTCCATTGATGAGGCAGGTTTAATTAAACCGGTTGGGTTAGGTTTTGAGCTGGCGCAGCAGGAAGAGAGCGTTCTCTACAGCTTGATGAATGAGGATAAAGCACTCAGTGGAGCGGCACGGGAATACATATTCATTTTGGCAGGAATCGTTCATCGAACGTTGGAGGGGTTGGACGCAAAGTATGCGAGGTTTTTCTCGCCAGCAGTTTGTAAACCCGGCAGCACCGATTGATCCTACTGGGTTTGGGGGAGTTATTGGACAGTGTCGGCAGAGCACATTTGTGTTAGGGGTGATGGTTCTGTACCACCGATATCATTCCCTCTGACTGAGAGACTCCAGTAGCCCGTATTGTAGGTGGCCCTCCATTTTAGGCGGTTGTTGAGAACTCCAGTGAAAGGTTGGGTTGTGTTTCTACCGATGCAGTCATCGAACCTCATGGTGCCATAGATAAAGCCTGAAGAATCTGTGATGTATTCTTTTATTATCAAGCTGGCAGGTTTGTGCTCATCAGGGTTTAAGACAAGATGGACCATTGCACCCTCAACCGGGTGACCTGTTGAATCGATTACCGATGTTCTCCAGGTCAAGTTGTGTCTAAAGAAATGATCATGGAAATAGACTAGAAACCACTCGTAATCTCCTGACATGTCAGTTCTTTGTCTGTTGATATAAGGCGCTGAACCGAACTCCACCGAATAACTGTCGCCCTTGTACACAGTCATGCCAGGAGACCTGGAAATTCTCATTAGAACTTTCTGGTTGGGTGGCAGCTCCGAGGATATGAAGCTCTGCTTGGCGGGAACCTGAATCCAATCTTCGTCAATTTTATATTCGACGTTCCAGTCCGGTCCCTGGGACCTCGATGGTAGATTGTAGATCATAACCCGCTGTCCGCGAGTGGACGTGAAGCTGTAGTATGCTTTGTCTTCCTCGTTGTTTGTTCTGCCGTACACACGCGTTAGTTTATCGGGTAGCTCCGTGATTTCAGATTCGGCGGTGTTGATGATTTCAGCGGATGGTGCCACTTCTGTTGCAGTAATGGGATTGTTCATCTCAAGATTGAGCGACTTATTTTGTTCAGCATCAAAAAATTCCATGGCACTTACTGCCCCGCTAATAAATCCGCAGAATGTCAACACCATTGCCAGGAGTAGGGCAGTTGTTTTGAATGTATTGTTCTTCATTGTCAATTCCATTTTGTTTTTTGCTAAATCCCAAGCAGCCGTATTCGTCGGAATTTTTTCCATTCAGTCCAATGAATAACTCACTTTGTTGGGTTGCGATGATCAGTTGGTTTTAAACTGATGAAATGACGTAATCAGCTACCTGTAGTCCATGTCAATACCCACGATGTAAAAACATATACATTCTCACTCTGTGGGAGCGTATATGTGCGCGATGCGGCCTATGATTCGATGAAGGCGTTCAGCCTGATGTCCCGCACAATCCGGTTGTACGACGACTGCGTCGCCGATCGCGGGACAAGCCACGCTCCTACGGTCTCGGCATCACTTCGCCAGATACCGCATCCCTTCCTCCAACCCCCTCAGGGTCAGCGGGTACATCTGATCTTCGATCAAGTCCCGCACGATGTTGGTGGAGGTGGTGTAGGCCCAGGCGTCTTTGGGGTACGGATTGATCCAGATGATCTTCTTGAACTTGGCCATGAACCGCTGCATCCAGACGTAGCCCGCTTCTTCATTCCAATGCTCGACGCTGCCGCCCGGTTGGGTGATTTCGTAGGGCGCCATGGCGGCGTCGCCGATGAAGATGACTTTGTAGTCGGCGCCGTATTTATGCAGCAGGTCCTGGGTGGCGGTGCGCTCGGAGGTGCGGCGCTGGTTGTTCTTCCACACCGATTCGTAAACGAAGTTGTGGAAGTAGAAATACTCCATGTGCTTGAACTCGGTCTTACAGGCCGAGAACAGCTCTTCGCAGGTCTTCACGTGGGCGTCCATCGAGCCGCCGATGTCGAACAGCAGCAACAGCTTGATGGTGTTACGGCGTTCGGGGCGCATCTGGATGTTGAGCAGGCCGGCGTCGCGAGCGGTGTGGTCGATCGTGCCGTCGATGTCCAGCTCGTCCGCCGCACCCTGACGCGCGAACTTGCGCAGACGCCGCAGCGCCACTTTGATGTTGCGCGTGCCCAGCTCAACCCCATCATCGAGGTTCTTGTACTCGCGCTGATCCCAGACCTTCACGGCCTTGCCCTGACGCTGGCCGGCGTCGCCCACCCGAATCCCCTCGGGGTTGTAACCGCCTGAGCCGAACGGGCTGGTGCCGCCGGTGCCGATCCATTTATTGCCGCCGGCGTGGCGCTCCTTTTGCTCTTCCAGACGCTTCTTGAACTCTTCGATCAGTTTGTCCAGGCCGCCCAGGGACTGGATCTGCGCGCGCTCTTCAGCCGTCAGCGAGCGCTCGAATTCCTTGCGCAGCCAGTCTTCGGGGATGAGCGCCTGCAAGTGATCGTCGAGCTTTTCCAGGCCGTTGAAGTACGCGCCGAACGCCCGGTCGAACTTGTCGAAATGGCGCTCGTCTTTCACAAGGATCGTGCGCGACAGGTAATAGAACTCGTCCATGTCAGCGAACGTCACGCGCTGCTTCAGCGCGTTGATGAGGTCGAGCAGTTCACGCAACGAAACCGGCACTTTGGCCGCGCGCATTTCGTTGAACAGGTTGAGCAACATAGTCGGCGTCCCGCGCTTGATCTAAATAAGCTTGACCAAAAAAGGCTCAGCGATTGCCGCGACGGCTCATGAACGCCAGGCGTTCAAGCAGATGCACGTCCTGCTCGTTCTTGACCAGCGCACCGGCCAGCGGCGGGATGGCTTTGGTGGGGTCGCGCTCGCGCAGTACTGCTTCGCCGATGTTGTCGGCCATCAGCAATTTGAGCCAGTCCACCAGCTCGGAGGTCGAGGGTTTTTTCTTCAGGCCCGGGACTTTACGCACGTCGAAGAACACGTCCAGCGCCTCGCTGACCAGGTCCTTCTTGATGTTCGGGTAATGCACGTCGACGATCTTCTGCAGGGTGCTGCGATCGGGAAAGGCGATGTAGTGAAAGAAGCAGCGGCGCAGAAAGGCATCCGGCAGTTCTTTTTCGTTGTTGGAGGTAATGATGATGATCGGGCGCTTTTTGGCCTTGATCGTCTCGTCGATCTCGTAAACGTAGAACTCCATTTTGTCGAGTTCTTGCAGAAGGTCATTGGGGAATTCGATGTCCGCCTTGTCGATCTCGTCGATCAACAGAATGACCCGCTCTTCGGATTCAAAGGCTTCCCAGAGCTTGCCCTTCTTCAGGTAGTTGCGCACGTCGTGGACCTTGTCGACGCCCAGTTGCGAGTCGCGCAGGCGGCTGACCGCGTCGTACTCGTAGAGGCCCTGATGCGCCTTGGTGGTCGATTTGATGTGCCAGGTGATCAGCCGCGCGCCGAAAGACTCGGCCAGTTGCTCGGCGAGCATGGTCTTGCCGGTACCGGGCTCGCCCTTGACCAGCAACGGGCGTTCCAGGGTGATGGCGGCATTGACCGCAAGCTTCAGATCGTCGGTGGCGACGTAGGCGTGGGTGCCTTCGAATTTCATCGGGAAAATCCTCGAACAAGGCGGGCAGACCCGTGGCCTGAACCGCGCAAGATAGGGCGCAAAGAATGCAGCGACTATACCGCGCACCTCTTGTGACTGGGAACGCAGACGCTTTATTCAGTATCTGAATGGGGCGTCACGGTCTGACCGGGCAGAAAATTGTAACTGCTGTTGAGGTATCGCCAAAATAGCGATACCTTATTTTCCATGTCGACCAAATACAGATTCAGGGACAAATACAGAATTCAACTGCGGGAAAAGGATCACCTGCCGCCTCACGTGCACCTGACCGGTGGCGGGCTGGATGTGTTGATCTGTCTGCGGTTGGTTGAACCCATGCTCGGCCACGCCCCGGCCGCCGTACTCAGGGAGGCGCTCGAATGGGTAAGGGCCCACCAAACAGAATTGCTGGAGGAATGGAAACGATGGCATCCATG
The DNA here is from genome assembly GCF_026153515.1 of Pseudomonas sp. KU26590. NCBI lineage: Bacteria > Pseudomonadati > Pseudomonadota > Gammaproteobacteria > Pseudomonadales > Pseudomonadaceae > Pseudomonas > Pseudomonas sp. KU26590. The sequence goes on along the minus strand of NZ_CP110644.1, from coordinate 5,178,319 downwards.
AAACGTCCGCGCCTCAAAACCGTAGAGGCGCTGGCTCATCAAAAATTGGCGCTGACATTCATCAACGACATGAAATACGTCCTCGACCTTAACAGCGACATCGCTGCATTTCCGGGGCTGCAACCGCTCAGGGATCCGAACATTTTCAAGCAGGCGCAGATCGGCGACGACGGCTGGACCGTCGAGTGGGCCGAGGCCGACATCCAGATCGGCGCCGACACCCTTTATCTGGACGCCAAGGCGCAGGCCGCCACCGACGAGAACACGCGGATATTCATCGGCTGGCGCGCGCGCACCGGTTTGCCGCTGGCCCTGGCGGCCGAAGCACTGGGCGTCAGTACGCGCAGCATCACCCGCTACACCAACGGCAGCGAGGCCGCACCGCGCACCTTGGCGCTGGCGTGTCTGGGGTGGGATGCGTTGCAGAATCAGTCAGGCAACGGTGTGTTGCTGGCCGAGAAGCGTGGGGCGTATGGAGTTGACAAAGGGAGCGGCGTCAACAACACGAACGGCGTCGACAACGGGGCAGGCGAAGAGGGCGAGTGAGCTGACTCGCGAGGGAGGCGTGTCAGCGATCAAGGTCATCGCTGACTAAACGCTTCGCGAGCAAGCTCACTCCTACAGGGATGCGCCAGTCAAAACGCTGCGTTTATTTCGCCTCGCTCTTGCCGCTGTCATAGCGCGTATTGAACGCCTTCACGAAAGCATTGCGCAGGATCTGCAAGAACGCTTCGAACGCACTGATGTCCTGTTTGTGAACACTGCCGCTGAGTTCGACACGGGTGGCGAACTGGTTCTTCCCCTGGTTCTTGAGCACCGTTTCGCTGCCGCCAACCACGGCTTCCCAGATCGAGCGGAAGAAGCCTTTGTTCTGGTTCTCGACGTCCTGCTGCCAGTCAAATACATCGACGTTACGCAGCAGGGGCTTGATGTAGCCGCTCAGCTGGCCGTTGGTGGCCTGGGCTTCAATGACCACATCGCCATCGCCCGCGTTGAAGTCGAATTTTCCGTAGGCCGAGGCGAAGTCGTTCAGGCGCTTGAGCTGGATACCGGTCGCGCGCAGTTTGAAGTCGAAATCCTCCAGGCTGAACGGGTCGAACGTTGCTGTGCTTTCCAGTGGTGCGTGCCCCAACAGCATGGCCTTGCCCTCGAAGCGGGCATCGCGCTTGCCCGCTTTATCGTCGACGTTGGTCAGGTTATAGATGCTGGCGTTGATATTGTCGGCATCGATTTTCACTTTCGGCGTCGAGTTGAAGTTGTTAAAGGTGATCTTGCCGTCCTGAATGCGCATCTCGTTAAGGGTTATGGGCAGCAGCTTGTTCAGCTGAGCTCGCCAGTCAGTGCCCGCACCGGTCTGGGACTGGCGCTTGTCCGGGCCACCGTCGACGAAGTTGAGTTCGGGGCTGGCGAACGCGACCTCGGCGACCACGGCATGGTCGTACCAGAGCGAATGCCAACTGACAGCAATGTCGATGACCGGCGCGTTCAGCAGCGGCACCGGCACCTTGCCGTCGACCTTGACGATTTTCAGGCCGTTGATGCGGTAGGCCCCGCGCCACAGGGCTAGGTCCACATCGGTGACCTGACCGCGGTAGTCGCCCATGTCGGCGAGTTTTTCGTTGAGGTAATTGCGCACCACGTAGGGCAGCGCGATGTGGACGGCGATCAGTACCACCACCAAGCCAACAATTGTCCATAACGGCCAGCTGTAACGACGTTTCATGTTTCCACTCTCCAGTGACGTAGTTTTGTTGACTGCTGGCGATGTGATCGGTTCGCTTCGACTGGACGTTGCACCGGCTCAAGGCATAGGCTTTGAGCTTTTCCAAACCTGCACAAGGACCCGGTCATGAGCCGTATTTACGCAGATAACGCCCATTCCATCGGTAACACGCCACTGGTGCAGATCAACCGCATCGCGCCACGCGGGGTCACCATCCTGGCCAAGATCGAGGGGCGTAATCCGGGCTATTCCGTGAAGTGCCGGATCGGCGCGAACATGATCTGGGACGCCGAAAGCAGCGGCAAGCTCAAGCCCGGCATGACCATCGTCGAGCCCACCTCCGGCAATACCGGCATCGGCCTGGCGTTTGTCGCCGCAGCCCGTGGTTACAAGCTGACCCTGACCATGCCGGCCTCAATGAGTATAGAGCGACGCAAGGTGCTCAAGGCCCTCGGCGCCGAATTGGTGCTCACCGAGCCGGCGCTGGGCATGAAAGGCTCCATCGCCAAGGCCGAGGAACTGCTTGCCAGTGATCCCGCCACGTACTTCATGCCGGCGCAGTTCGAGAACCCGGCCAACCCGGCCATTCACGAGAAAACCACCGGCCCGGAAATCTGGAACGACACCGACGGCGCCATCGACGTGCTGGTCGCGGGCGTCGGCACCGGCGGCACGATCACCGGCGTTTCGCGTTACATCAAGCACGCGATGGGCAAGCCGATCATTTCGGTGGCCGTTGAACCCATGGGCTCGCCAATCATCACCCAGGCGATGGCCGGCGAAGAGATCAAACCCAGCCCCCACAAGATTCAGGGCATCGGCGCGGGTTTCATCCCGAAAAACCTCGACCTCTCGATCGTCGACCGCGTCGAACTGGTCAGCGACGAGGAAGCCAAAGCCATGGCGCGGCGGCTGATGCAGGAGGAGGGGATTCTCTGCGGTATTTCCTGCGGCGCCGCCATGCATGCAGCGGTGCGCCTGGCCGAAAAGCCGGAAATGCAGGGCAAGACAATTGTGGTGGTGCTGCCGGATTCGGGTGAGCGCTATCTGTCGAGCATGCTCTTCAGCGATCTGTTTACTGAACGCGAGCTGACGCAATAGTCGTGTCAGCGGCCGCTTCGGCTTTTTACCCGGCGGACTAAGGCTTATGATGGCCGCCATTCGAAACCCGCCGGAAGATTGTCCCAGGTCATCCGGCGGCGGTTTCAGCAGCGTAAGCTTCGGGCCGCGCGGTTCGGCCCTGTTCCAAGGAGAGTTTCATGACCCTTTCTTTTGCTGTCAAAGCGGCGATTCTGCTGCTGTTTGTCGGCAGCACGCTGTACGTGCACCTCCGCGGCAAGGCGCGTTTGCCAGTATTGCGCCAGTTCGTGAATCACTCCGCACTGTTCGCCCCGTATAACGCCTTGATGTACCTGTTCTCCAGCGTGCCGTCCAAGCCGTACCTGGACCGCAGCAAGTTTCCCGAGCTCGATGTGCTGCGCGATAACTGGGAAACCATCCGCGACGAAGCCATGCACCTGTTCGACGAAGGCTATATCCGTGCCGCCGCCAAGGACAACGACGCGGGTTTCGGCTCGTTCTTCAAGAAAGGCTGGAAGCGTTTTTACCTGAAGTGGTACGACAAACCGCTGCCGTCTGCCGAGGCGTTGTGCCCCAAGACCGTGGAACTGGTCAGCCGTATTCCCAACGTCAAAGGTGCGATGTTCGCCCTGTTGCCCGGCGGCAGCCACCTGAACCCGCACCGCGACCCGTTCGCCGGCTCCCTGCGTTATCACTTGGGCCTGTCGACGCCGAACTCCGACGATTGCCGCATCTTCGTCGACGGTCAGGTGTACGCCTGGCGCGACGGTGAGGACGTGATGTTCGATGAAACCTACGTGCACTGGGTCAAGAACGAAACCGACGTCACCCGCGTCATTCTGTTCTGCGACATCGAGCGGCCGCTGAGCAATCGCTTCATGATCGCCGTCAACCGCCGTGTCAGCGCGTTTCTGGGCCGTGCCACCGCGCCGCAGAACACCGATGACGAACGCGTCGGCGGGATCAATCAGGCGTATGCGTTCAGCAAGCGGTTCAGCAACAGCTTCAGCGGCAAGGTCAAGCAGTTCAAACGCGCCAACCCCAAGGCCTATCGCATCTTGCGTCCGGTGCTGGCGGTGATTGTGCTGACGCTGCTGGGCTACTGGCTATTCGGGTAAAAAAACGGTTTTATCGAGCGCCGTTGCACCTTGTGCAGCGGCGCTTTTTTGTTTCTGGCGGACGGCCATTCACGGCTAATAGCACGCCCATTCAATCCCGCGAACCACCCTGCGCCGACCATTGATCGCTCCTGGTTGTCGTCATCACGCCTTTTTGCCAGGAACACTTTGAAGAAGGCAGATCCATGGCAAGCCGAATATCCCTGTTGTCCCTCGCGTTACTCTCGTGCTCTAGCAACCTGATGGCGGGCACTGCCGATGAAGAACATGGTTTTCTCGCCGATACCTCGCTGAATGTGCTGGCGCGCAACTTCTTTCTGGATAACGACTATCGCACAGGGCACTCCGGGCAAAGTTACCGCCAGGAGTGGGCGCAGGGGTTCATCGCCAATCTGCAATCAGGTTTTACCCAAGGCACTGTCGGGTTCGGCGTCGATGCGCATGCGTTCTACGGCCTGAAACTCGACAGCGGAAAGGGGCGGGCCGGAACCGGGCTGTTGCCGCTGGGCGATGACGGGCGAGCTGCCGACGATTATTCCGATGCCGGCGGCGCGCTCAAACTGAGGATTTCAAAGACCACGCTGAAGTTTGGCGAAATGGAAGTGGAAACCCCAGTGCTCGATACCGGCGACAAGCGCCTGCAACCGGAGTACGCCACGGGCTTTTATCTCGACAGCCGCGACATCGATGGACTAAAGCTGGTGGCCGGGCACTTTACCGCCTTCAAGAACCAAAACGCTTCGACAGCCAAAGGCGATTTCGATGGCTACGGTGCCAGCACCCGCGGTTCGTCGCTGAGTCTGATGGGCGTCGAGACCACTGGAGATTCCGCATTCGGCGGCTCGGTGTACGCCTCACAGCTCACTGACACCTGGCGGCAGTACTACACCAATCTGCATCACTTGAGCGTGCTGTCGAACAACCGTTCGTTTTTGCTGGACGGCAATCTCTACCGCACCCTGGATCAGGGCGACGCAAAGGCAGGCGCACTGAATAACACCGCTTACAGCCTGCTGGCGAAGTACAGCGTTGGTCCGCAGGGATTCTCCCTCGGTTGGCAGAAGATCGACGGCGACACGCCGTTCGACTTTGTGGGGGGCGACTCGATCTATCTGGCCAACTCGATCAAATATGCCGACTTCAACGGCGCGCATGAGCAGTCGTGGCAGGCGCGCTACGACCTTTCGTTCGCCGCCGTTGGCATTCCCGGTCTCACGTTCATGACCCGCTATGTGCGGGGCAGCGACATTGATGGTACCCATGCGCCACGGGGCGCGGTGTATCAGCCGTTAGACGACGTCACCGGACGTTATCAGCCGATTCAGGGCAAGAACGGACGTCACTGGGAGCGCGACATCGACCTCAAATATGTCGTTCAGTCGGGACCGGCCAAAAACCTGTCATTCGACGTGGCCCATGTTTCGCACCGGGGTAACGACGCTCAGGGGGGCGACGATATCGACCGCTTGTATATCGTGGTGCAGTATCCGCTGAACCTGCTGGACTGAGTCGTCCGGTCAAATTGGCCGACGTCCAACAACGCTGTTGCGCTAGACCTCGTCGGCTGTTTATAGTCGGCCTCTGTGTTGCAACATGCTGCAACGCTGAGTCATTCCTCCTTGAGAAGACGAGCACGATGCCTGCATCCAACCCACATTTCGCGTTCCGTGCCACAGCCTGTGCTGTCGCTGAACCGCGCGGTTGCATGCAAATCGCCTTCATCACGCGTTACCCGCCACCCCCACCTGTGAACAGCCCTGTCGTGTGCGTCGTTGCACAGCCAGGCGTCGTTGTGCTCGGCTGACCGACCGTTTTATTGCTGTTGGTCCAAGCCTGCAAACGCCCGCAAAACATCCGTGAATCCGGTTCGTGCCGGGTCCGATTTTGTCTGAATCACAGGTGACTCATGTTCGCTAATAAAGCCTTGGCCTCGATGGCCACGACGACGCTTTTCGTCCTGCTCTGGAGCAGCGGCGCGATTGTTTCCAAGTGGGGGCTGACCCACGCCTCGCCGTTTGCGTTTCTGCTGTTCCGTTTTTTGCTGGCGCTCGTGGCGCTGGCGATCCTGATCCCGGCCTTGGGGTACAAGCTTCCCGCCACACGAGCCTCGATGGGCTTCGCGTTGATGACAGGGGCGGTGCTGCTGGGGGCGTATCAGATCTGCTACCTGCTGGCGCTCGACATGAAAGTCGCGCCCGGCGTCATGGCCACGATCATGGGCGTGCAGCCGATTCTCACGGCGGTGCTGGTCGAGCGCAGCCGCTCGGCGTCACGCATGTTCGGCCTGAGTCTGGGGCTGGCCGGCCTGGTGCTGGTGGTCTGGCAAGGCATCGGCGACGGCGGATCCCTCGCCGGCATGGCGTTCGGCGTGCTCGGCATGTTGAGCATGACCGGCGGCTCGATCATGCAGAAACGCATCACCTACAACCCCCTCGGTACGTTGCCGGTGCAGTACCTCGCCGGGACGGTGGTGTGTGCCGTGTTCGTGCCGTTTCAGCCTTTTCACTTCGAGCACAGCATCGGCTTTTACGTGCCTGTGCTTTACATGGGGCTGGTGGTGTCGGTGCTGGCGACGTTTCTGCTCTACCGATTGATCGCCCAGGGCAATCTGGTCAACGTTACCAGCCTGTTTTACCTCGTGCCCGGCGTCACCGCGATCATGGACTACCTGATCTACGGCAACCGCCTCGCCCTGATGAGTTTGCTGGGGATGGTGCTGATTGTGGTGGGGTTGGTGTTTGTGTTCAGGAAGGTTGAGTAGCGCCGTCCACCACTGCTGCGAATTCTTCGGGCACTGCGGATGAAAACTGTAGGAGTGAGCTTGCCCGCGATCTGGCGCGCAGCGGCAGCAGCCGTTGCATGCAGTGTGTCAGGCATTGCCGGGGTGTCAGGTTTACGACTGCTGCGCAGCCGATCGCGGGCAAGCGCGCTCCTACAATGGGTCGTGTTTTGGCGCGGAATTTGGGCACGGTCAGGCACGGTTCGTGGTCTGCGGCGTATTCTCCGGACACTGCGGACACTGCGGACACTGCGGACACTGCGGACACTGCGGATGAAAACTGTAGGAGCGCGCTTGCCCGCGATCTGGCGCGCAGCGGCAGCAGACCGTTGCATGCGGTGTGTCAGGCAAAACCGGGGCGGCGGGTTTGACGACTGCTGCGCAGCCGATCGCGGGCAAGCGCGCTCCTACAATGGGTCGTGTTTTGGCGCGGAATTTGGGCACGGTCAGGCACGGTTCGTGGTCTGCGGCGTATTCTTCGGACACTGCGGACACTTCAAAAACTGTAGGAGCGCGCTTGCCCGCGATCTGGCGCGTAGCGGCAGCAACTCGCTGCATGCGGTGTGTCAGGCATAACCGGGGCATCAGGTTTACGACTGCTGCGCAGCCGATCGCGGGCAAGCGCGCTCCTACAATGGGTCGTGTTTTGGCGCGGAATTTGGGCACGGTCAGGCACGGTTCGTGGTCTGCGGCGTATTCTTCGGACACTGCGGACACTGCGGACACTTCAAAAACTGTAGGAGCGCGCTTGCCCGCGATCTGGCGCGCAGCGGCAGCAGACCGTTGCATGCGGTGTGTCAGGCAAAACCGGGGCGGCGGGTTTGACGACTGCTGCGCAGCCGATCGCGGGCAAGCGCGCTCCTACAGTGGATCGGCGTTCGCATTATGTTGGTGTCCGCCAACCTGACGCTCAACCCAACCGCACATGCCGACTCAACAACGCCCGCAGTGCGGCGGGCTTCACCGGTTTGGCAAGGTACTCCAGGCCGGCGGCGTGTACCTGGGCGATCAGCTCCGGGCGGCCGTCGGCGCTGATGACCACACCGGGGACCGGCTCGCCCAGTTGCGTGCGCAGCCAGGCCATCAGTTCGGTGCCGATTTCGCCGTGGTCCAGGTGGTAATCCACCAACGCCAGGTGCGGGCGAATGCCGTCGTTGAGCAGGGCCTGGCATTCCTCGCGATTGCGCGCGGTCCAGACCTGGCAACCCCAGCGGCTGAGCAGGCTGTTCATGCCGATCAGGATGCTGTCTTCGTTATCAACGCAGAGGATTTGCGTTCCGTTCAGCGGGGCACGCAGAGGTTCGGTCGGCGCAGCGGCCGGCGTCGGCAACGCAGGCGCCAGCGGCACCGTAACGCTGAAGACGCTGCCCTGGCCCGGCCATGAACGCACTTGCAGAGGATGACCGAGCACGCGACACAAGCCGTCAGCAATCGCCAGTCCCAAACCCAGGCCCTTCTCGGCGCGGGTCTGATGGCTGTCCAGCCGCTTGAACTCCTCGAAAATCACCTGCCGTTTGTCCTCGGGAATACCCGGCCCCCGGTCCCAGACCTCGAGGCTCAGCTGCCCGTTACGGCGCCGCACCCCCAGCAGAATAGGCCCTTTGGCGTAGCGAAACGCATTGGTCAGGAAGTTTTGCAACACCCGCCGCAGCAGCTTGGCATCGCTGGCGACGCGCAAATGGCTGCCGCGCACACGGAAGTCCAGCCCCTGCTCCTGGGCCAGGGCCTTGAATTCAGCGCCGAGGGTTTCGAACAGATTGTTCAGCGCGAACGGCGTGATGGTCGGCGTGAACTTGCCGTTCTCCAGGCGCGAAATGTCCAGCAGGTCGCTGATCAGGTCTTCGGCCGAACGCAGCGAGCTGTCCAGATGATGGATCAGCTGTTTCGCTTCCGCCGGCACGTTATCGTCGTTGTGCAGCAGGGCCGCGGAGAACAGTCGCGCGGCGTTCATCGGCTGCATCAGGTCGTGACTGACGGCGGCGAGAAACCGGGTTTTCGACTGATTGGCGGCTTCCGCGTGGGCTTTGGCTTCGCTCAGTGCCGTGTTCAGCTGCGACAGCTCCCGCGTGCGTTCAGCCACGCGCTGTTCGAGGCTTTCATTGGCGCCCTTGAGCGCATGCTCGGCCTCGCGGAACGCGGTGATGTCAGTGAAACTCATGACGAAGCCGCCGCCCGGCATCGGGTTGCCGATCAGCTCGATCACCTGGCCATTGGGAAACAACCGCTCGGACGTATGCGCGCGGCCCTGACGCATCCAGTGCAGGCGCCGGGCGACGTGCACCTCCGCTTCACCAGGCCCGAGCAAACCACGCTCGGCGTTGTAGCGAATGATGTCGGCGATGGGCCGGCCCACGCTGATCAAGCCTTCCGGGTAATTGAACAGCTCCAGATAGCGCGCGTTCCAGGCCACCAGCCGCAGGGATTGATCCACCACGCTGATGCCCTGGGTGATGTTTTCGATGGCGCCTTGCAGCAGCGCGCGGTTGAACTGCAGCACTTCGGAGGCTTCGTCGGCGATACGCACCACATCCTCGAGCTGCATGTCGCGGCCTTCAATCGCCGCCTTGACCACCGCCCGCGTCGACGACGTGCCCAGCACCCCCGCCAGCAAACGTTCGGTGTGGGCGATCCACTCGCCGTTGGCGTTCTGATTGGGGTTGAAGCCTTTGCCCTGGCGGTAGGCGAAGCGGATGAAGCTCTGTTGCGCCCGCTCTTCGCCGACGAATCGAGCCGAGAGCTTGAGCAAATCCTCGATCTGCACCGCCAGCAGCGAACGATTGTTGGGCCGCGCCTGCAATTCCTGACCGATGAAACGGCCCGCCTGCCAGTGTTCCGACACGCGCGTTCGCGACAGCAGCGAGACCCACACAAACAACGCCAGGTTGCCGAGCATCGACAGGACCACGCCCTGGGTCAGCGGGCTGATCGGCAGATTGAAGGGGTTGCTGTGCAGCCACGCCAGCAGCGGGAAACTGCTCAGCGACCACCCCATGCTGTGGGCAATGATCGGCAGCACCAGGGTGTAAAACCAGATGAACACCCCGGCGGCGAGCCCGGCAAACACCCCGCGTCGATTGGCTGGCTTCCAGTACAGCGCCCCAATCATCGCCGGCATCAGCTGCGTGATGGCGGCGAAGGCAATCTGGCCGATGGTCGCCAGGCTCGCGGTCGAGCCAAGTAATCGATAACTGACGTAGGCGAGCAACAGGATGACCACGATGCTGACCCGGCGCACCGAGAGCATCCAGTGGCGGAACACTTCAAACGGGCGCTCGGCGGTTTTGCGCCGCAGCAGCCACGGCAGCAGCATGTCGTTGGAAACCATGGTCGACAGTGCAACGCTGGCGACGATCACCATGCCAGTGGCGGCCGAGGCCCCGCCGATGAACGCCAGCATCGCCAGCGCCGGATGCGCGTGGGCCAATGGCACGCTGATCACGAACGAGTCGGGCAGCACGGAGGCGGGCAGCAGCATCTGCCCGGCCAGCGCAATCGGCACCACGAAAACGGCTGCGAGCAGCAGGTAGGCGGGGAACACCCACTTGGCGAGGCGCAAATCCTGGGGCTCGATGTTCTCCACTACCGTGACGTGAAACTGCCGGGGCAGGCAGATGATCGCCATCATCGCGACGCCGGTCTGCACCACCATCGAGGGCCAGTTCACCGTTTCTTTCCAGTACTCCTCCAGACGCGGTGCGAGCATGGCTTGGTTGAACAGGTCATCCACGCCGTCGTACAGGCCGAAGGTGACGAATGCGCCGACGGCCATGAAGGCGAACAACTTGACCAGAGACTCGAAGGCGATCGCCAGGACCATGCCGCGGTGGTGCTCGGTGGCGTCGAGGTTGCGCGTGCCGAAGACGATGGTGAACAGCGCCAGCACCAGCGACACGATCAGCGCGGTGTCCTGGGCGCGCGTGCCGGTGGCATCGGCGCCGGCACCAATGAGAATGTTGACCCCCAGCACGATGCCTTTGAGTTGCAGCGCGATGTAGGGCAACACGCCGATCAGGCAGATCAGCGCGACCACGACCGCGAGGGTCTGCGACTTGCCGTAGCGGGCGGCGATGAAGTCGGCGATGGAGGTGATGTTTTCCTGTTTGCTGATCAGCACCATTTTTTGCAGCACCCAGGGCGCGAGCAGCATCAGCAGAATCGGCCCGAGGTAGATCGGCAAGAACGACCAGAGTTGTTCGGCGGCCTGGCCGACCGAGCCGAAAAACGTCCAGCTGGTGCAGTAAACCGCCAGCGACAGGCTGTACACCCAAGCGCGCAGGCGCGGCGGCAACGGGGTGCTGCGACGGTCACCGTAAAAGGCGATGGCGAACATGATGGCCATATAGGCCAGGGCGACGGCAGCGATCAACCCGCTGGACAGCGACATGGGAACTCCGGAGACAAGCGGCTAGCGGTTTCAGTGGCGATCCCTCGCCGGCCGGACAGTCTCGCACGCCGCGTGGGGTTCGTCTGTTACGACCAAGGTCTGAGCGGCGCGGTGTCGCAGGAGCGCAGAACGGTGGGTGTCAGCCATATCGGGAAAATCTATGAGGTATAGCTAAATTACCCGCTTAGTCGATATCAGCGCCGGCCCTACTATGGGTACCACCTCACACGAGGACAGGAGCCCGCCATGAACCACGCCATTTTTATCCCCCGCAGACCGCTCAGCCAACTGAGCCATCCCCGGGAAGTCATCCGTCAATTCACCCCCAACTGGTTCGCCGCGACCATGGGCACCGGTATTCTTTCAGCTGTGCTGGTGCAGCTTCCGGTGAACATCCCCGGCCTGTTCCAGGTGGCCGAAGCGTTGTGGATGCTCAACATCGTGTTGTTCCTGACCTTCAGCGCTCTGTATCTCGCCCGCTGGGTGATGTTTTTCGACGAGGCGCGGCGGGTGTTCGGGCATTCCACGGTGTCGATGTTTTTCGGCACGATTCCCATGGGCCTGGCGACCGTCATCAACGGGTTGCTCACCTTCGGCCTGCCGCGTTGGGGCGATACCGTTCTGCCGCTCGCCGAACTCTTGTGGTGGCTGGACGTGGCGATGTCCCTGGCCTGCGGCGTGGTCATCCCGTTTTTGATGTTCACCCGCCAGGAACACCGTATCGACCAGATGACCGCCGTCTGGCTTCTGCCTCTGGTGGCCTGTGAAGTGGCGGCGGTCAGCGGCGGGCTGCTGGCGCCGCATCTGATCGACAGTCACAGCCAGTTCGGCGTGCTCATCACCAGTTACGTGTTGTGGGCGATGTCGGTGCCGGTCGCCTTCAGCATCCTGACCATCCTCCTGCTGCGCATGGCCCTGCACAAACTGCCCCACGAAAGCATGGCTGCGTCGAGCTGGCTCGCCCTCGGACCGATCAGCACCGGCGCATTCGGGCTGATCGTGCTGGGCGGTGATTCGCCGCTCATCTTCGCCGCCAACGGCTTGCCCGGCGTCGGCGAAATCGCCTCGGGCCTTGGCCTGATTGGCGCCGTGATTTTATGGGGTGTCGGCGTGTGGTGGTGCCTGATGGCGCTGCTGATCACCGCGCGTTACCTGCGCAACGGCATCCCGTTCAACCTGGGCTGGTGGGGTTTTACCTTTCCGCTGGGGGTGTTCGCGCTGACCACCCTGAAGTTGGGCGCAGTGCTTCATCTCGGGTTCTTCGCGGTCCTTGGCAGCGTGCTGGTCGCCGCGCTGACAGTGCTGTGGCTGGTGATCATGAAGCGCACCGTGAGCGGCGCCTATAAAGGCGAGCTGTTCGTTTCGCCGTGCATCGCTGCCTCACGGTGAATAGCGCTCGCGCGCGCTAACGGGCTATGCGTTGGAGCGCGTGCTCGACTTTGCCGCCGGTGTCGTCTTCAATGTGGCCCGGAACCGCCGTTCGGCGTTCCCATCCGAAAGCCGACACCGGCGCCACTCAGGACCAGGGAAGATGAGTCAGTCGCAGTTCAGTTTGTTGGGTAAGCGGCGCTTTCTGCCGTTTTTCGTGACCCAGTCCCTCGGGGCGTTCAACGACAATATCTTCAAGCAGTCGCTGATCCTCGCCATTCTCTACAAGCTGAGCATCGACGGCGACCGTTCCATCTACGTCAACCTCTGCGCCTTGCTGTTCATCCTGCCGTTCTTTCTGTTCTCGGCGCTGGCCGGGCAGTTCGGCGAGAAATACCCCAAGGACAAGCTGATCCGCATGATCAAGATCCTGGAGATCGCGATCATGGTCGTGGGGGCCACGGGTTTTCTCTTTAATCACCTGTCACTGATGCTGGCCGCGCTGTTCGCCATGGGCACCCACTCGGCGCTGTTCGGGCCGGTGAAGTACTCGATCCTTCCGCAGCACCTGCACGAAAACGAACTGGTGGGCGGCAACGGCCTGGTGGAAATGGGAACGTTTCTGGCGATCCTCGCGGGCACTATCGGTGCCGGGGTGATGATGTCGGCGACCCATTACGCGCCTCTCGTCGCGGCGGCGATGGTCTCGGTGGCGTGTCTCGGTTATCTCGCCAGCCGGGGCATTCCGCCGGCAGCGGCCGCGTCGCCGGACATGCGCCTGAACTGGAACATCTTCAGCGAATCCTGGGCCACCCTGAAACTCGGCCTTGGGCAAACCAAGGCGGTGTCGCGATCCATCGTCGGCAACTCGTGGTTCTGGTTCGTCGGGGCGATTTATCTGACGCAGATCCCGGCCTACGCCAAGGATTTTCTGTACGGCGATGAAACCGTCGTCACCCTGATTCTGACGGTGTTCTCCATCGGCATCGCCGCAGGTTCCATGCTCTGCGAACGACTGTCCGGGCGCAAAGTGGAGATCGGTCTGGTGCCGTTCGGCTCCATGGGCCTGACCGTGTTCGGCTTGTTGCTGTGGTGGCATTCCGGCGATTTCCCGCAGAACGTGCAGGCCAACAACTGGCTGGCGATTCTGGGTTACGGGCAGGCGTGGTGGGTGTTGCTGGACATCCTCGGCATCGGCGTCTTCGGCGGGTTTTACATCGTGCCGCTGTACGCGCTGATCCAATCGCGAACGTCGGAGAAAGAGCGCTCGCGGGTCATTGCGTCCAACAACATCCTCAATGCGCTGTTCATGGTGGTCTCGGCGATCGTTTCGATCATCCTGCTAAGCGTGGCGAAACTGTCGATTCCGCAGCTGTTCCTCGTCGTCTCGCTGATGAACATCGCGGTCAACACCTACATCTTCAAAATCGTGCCCGAGTTCACCATGCGCTTCATGATCTGGCTGCTCAGCCATTCCATGTACCGCGTGGAGCATCGCGACCTCGACCTGATCCCTGATGAAGGCGCGGCATTGCTGGTCTGCAACCATGTGTCGTTCGTTGATGCGCTGTTGATTGCCGGCTCCGTGCGCCGGCCGATCCGCTTCGTCATGTACTACAAGATCTTCAATCTGCCGGTGCTGAATTTCGTCTTCCGCACGGCGGGGGCGATCCCGATTGCCGGCATCAAGGAGGACAAGGCGGTGTTCGACAAAGCGTTCGAACGCATCGCCCATTACCTGAACGAAGGCGAGCTGGTGTGCATCTTCCCGGAAGGCAAGCTGACCACCGACGGCGAGATCGACACCTTCAAAAGCGGCATGACCCGGATCTTGCAAGAGACCGACGTGCCGGTGATTCCGCTGGCGTTGCAGGGGTTATGGGGCAGCTTCTTCAGCCGCGACCCGAACAAGGGCGTGTTTCGCAGGCTGTGGTCGCGCGTGACCCTGGTGGCCGGGCCGGCGTTGACGGGAGAGGAATCGCAACCGGCGCTGGTGCGCGAAAGGGTGGCGCAGTTGCGGGGTGCGGTGCGTTAGCAGGCGCAACAACCTTCGCGGGATGCGCTGGCTGACGCTTTAATTTGCTCACAATGCGCTGGCTGGCCTTGAACTGTAGGAGCCGGCTTGCTGGCGAAAGCGTGTGTCAGACAGCGTTAATGTCTTTGACAGATCAGGTTCGCCAGCAAGGTGGAGCGCCACCCCGGCGGCTCCTACGGGTCCTGTGTTTTCCATCGGACCGGTGTACAACCGGCACCGATGTTCGTCGCAGAGCCGGGAACTGGTCTGTTCAACCGACAATCGGCTTCTCTTCCGCGACCACCGCATCCGGCTTCATCTTCCGGAAGTACGTCGAAAGCAACGCACCCGAAATGTTGTGCCAGACGCTGAACAGCGCGCTCGGCACCGCCGCCAATGGCGAGAAATGCGCAGCGGCCAGTGCGGCGCCGAGGCCTGAGTTCTGCATGCCGACTTCCAGGGACAGCGATTTGCGCTGGGCCAGCGGCAGCTTGAACAGCTTGCCGGTGAAGTAACCCAGCAGAAAACCGAAGCTGTTGTGCAGGATCACCACGGCCATGATCAACAGGCCCGATTCGGCGATCTTCGCCTGACTCGCTGCCACCACCGCACAGACGATCATCACGATACTCACCACCGATACCAGCGGCAGCACGTCGACGGCAAAACTCACCTTGGCGCCGAGGAGGCGTTGAGCAATGACGCCGAGCACGATCGGCAGCATCACCAGTTGCAGGATCGACCAGAACATCTCCATGAAGGACACCGGCAACCACGCCGACGCCAGCAGCCAGATCAGCGCCGGGGTCAGCAGCGGGGCGAGGAGGGTGGTGACGGCGGCGATGGCCACCGACAGCGCCAGGTCACCCTTCGCCAGCCAGGTCATAACATTGGACGATGTGCCGCTCGGGCAGCAGCCGACCAGAATCACGCCCACGGCGATTTCCGGCGGAAGTTGAAACAGCTGGCAAAGCAGCCACGCCACGCCGGGCATGATCACGAAATGCGCAATCACGCCCAAAGTCACGCGCCAGGGATGGCGCACGACTTCAGAAAAATCATCGAGCTTGAGGGTCAGGCCCATGCCGAACATCACCAGCCCCAGCAAGGGCACGATGTACGACTTGAGGCCGATGAACCAGGACGGGAACAGGAACGCCAGCACGGCAAACAGCAGCACCCAGTACGCGAAGGTATTACCGACAAAACGACTCAACGCAGCCAGGGCACGCATGGCCTGCTCCTTTCTTATTGGTATGAAGTGAACGCGGAAACTGTAGGAGCCGGCTTGCTGGCGAACGCGGTGTATCAGCAACATTTAAGTGATCTGACGTGATGCGTTCGCCAGCAAGCCGGCTCCTACAGAGAGAGGTGAAATCAGATCCCCTGAGGAATCTCTTCGCCGCCCAGTGCTTCCATCAATTGCGGCAGGAACTCGCCGAACGTCAGCATCATCAGGGTGAAGCTGGCGTCCTGCTGACCCAGCGCATCGTCGCCGCCGTTCTGTTCGGCTTCATCCTGCAGCAGGTCTTCGAACTTCAGGCGTTTGATGCCGAGCTTGTCGTCCAGCACGAACGACAGCTTGTCCTGCCATGCCAGCGACAGCTGAGTGACGACTTTGCCGGTGCTCAGGTGCAACTGGATTTCGTCGCTGGTCAGGTCCTGACGTTTGCATTTCACAATGCCGCCGTCTTCGTGGGTGTCGCGCAGTTCGCACTCGTCCAGCACGAAGAAATGCTCGGCGGTCTTGCTGGTCTTGACCCAGTCGGTCATGACCGCGGTTGGCGCGGTCTTGACGGTCACCGGACGCACCGGCAACGAGCCGACCACTTCACGCAGGGTAGACAGCAGATCTTCGGCGCGCTTGGGGCTGGAAGCGTTGACCAGAATCACGCCTTGCTTGGGGGCGATGGCGGCGAAAGTGGCCGAGCGACGGATAAAGGCGCGGGGCAGGAAGGCCTGGATGATTTCATCCTTGAGCTGGTCGCGTTCCTTCTTGTAGACCTTGCGCATCTGCTCGGTCTCGATCTCTTCGACTTTCTCTTTCAATGCATCGTTGACCACGCTGCCGGGCAGGATGCGTTCTTCCTTGCGCGCCGAGATCAGCATGAAATCACCGCTGACGTGCACCAGTGGCGCGTCTTCGCCCTTGCCGAACGGGGCGATGAAACCGTAAGTGGTCAACTCCTGGCTGGCACAGGCACGTGCAGGCTTGGTCGCCAACGCGGTTTCCAGCGCCTCGGCGTCAAATGGCAGGTCCTGGGTCAGGCGATAGACAAGCAGGTTTTTGAACCACATGGGGTACATCTCTCCTTTATACAAAGGGGGGCATTATTCGCTGCTGCGCCCCTGCGGCCAACCCTGATGTAAGCCTTTGGAAGGATTATAAAATTATTTCAAAAAGTGCTTGCCAGCTTTTTGATCGCTCCGTAGAATGCGCGCCACACCGAAGCGAAGGGTGATTAGCTCAGCTGGGAGAGCGTCTGCCTTACAAGCAGAATGTCGGCGGTTCGATCCCGTCATCACCCACCATTCGTTTCAAGTGTTACGCGCAGCGGTAGTTCAGTCGGTTAGAATACCGGCCTGTCACGCCGGGGGTCGCGGGTTCGAGTCCCGTCCGCTGCGCCATATTGAGTTACGAGGCCCTTGAACTCCTCGTAACGACAAAGAGAGCGACCTTACGGTCGCTTTTTTTGTGCCCGGGATTTGGGAATGGGCAGCGCAATCTGCTGTTGATCCTGGCCATAGGCCGTAGGAGCGTGGCTTGTCCCGCGATCGGCTGCGCAGCAGCCGTGGAATCTGACGGCTGTGTTTCACTTGGCACACCGCGTTTATCCATCTTGCTGCCGCTTCGCGCCAGATCGCGGGACAAGCCACGCTCCTACTGTTCTCCACCCTGTAGTGGGCAGATGTTGGGTGCTCATGATTGTTCCACGCTACGCGTGGTAACACCGTCCACGACGCTCCGCGTCGCATCGCCCAGACATGAGTCCGCGTCGCCTGCAGGACGCAGCGCGTCCGGGGCTGCGTTACCACGCGGAGCGTGGGAACGATCGAATGTCAGCGCCTGAACTGGCCTCTTCCCGGCTAAAGCCGGTCCCACTAAAAGCGGCGCGTGCATCCAGCAGGACCGGCGGCGCCCCCGTAGGACCGGCTTCAGCCGGGAAGCCTTAGATCTGCTTAAAAGCGCTTTTGATCTTCCTACCCAAAAAGCCTAAACACCGCAGAACGCGACTTGGGTGCAGGCTGAACGCAGGTCTCGCGCAGTGGGCCGAGCCGCATGGATGCGGCGAGAGCGCCGTTGCGGACATGGATGTCCGTTCGGCGCGGGCCCACGGAGCGAGACCGGAGTGAAGGTACTCCGACGAAGGAGGAGCCCAACCAGGAGCACAAGCCCTTGGTTACTTGGGGCTTTATCAAGTAACTCGCCGAAGGCGAAACAGTCTGCCGTTAGGCAGATGCCCTGGATCTTTCTAAGCCACGCCGCGGATCCAGACTCGCGCGAAACTTATCCGACATCGACCTCGACCACATCCCCCACCAACCGAACCGGCCAAGTCCCCAGTCGCAGGGCCGCATCCTCCAGACACGTGCCATCCACCAGCCGGTAATGCTGCTTATACAAAGGCGAAGCAATCACAAGGTCGCCACCCAAACTGCCAATCAATCCCCGGCCAATCACATTCACCCCAGTGACCGGATCGCGATTGTCCACCGCAAACAACTGCGGCGCGCCACCAATGGACGCCACATAAAACAGCGCCACCTGCGCATTGCCCACCAGCGCCACCACCCCGGAATTCAGCACCAGATCCTCACGGACACAGACCGCGCGCCATACCTGAGTTTTCGGCATCTCCATCACTGCCGCATTCGTTTGGCTCATCGAGCAACCTCCACAGCAGCAATCAGATTCAACTCTTCAGCGCGAGCCGGACGACGCTGGCTGCGCTCCTTGACGAAATGAATGTCCGGGTCAGCGGCCTTGTCGTTGACGAACGTGCGGAAGCGCTTGAGCTTCTCCGGACTCTTCAGCGCGTTCGCCCACTCGCATTCATAACGGTCGACCACTAACTGCATCTGCGCCTCCAGTTCGGCGGCGAGCCCCAGGCTGTCATCGATCACGACGGCTTTCAGAAAATCCAGCCCGCCTTCAAGGGACTCGCGCCAGACCGACGTCCGCTGCAACTTGTCAGCGGTGCGGATGTAAAACATCAGCACGCGGTCGATGTAGCGGATCAGCGTCTCGTCGTCCAGATCGGTGGCGAACAGCTCGGCGTGGCGCGGGCGCATGCCGCCGTTGCCGCACACGTACAGATTCCAGCCGTTCTCCGTGGCGATCACGCCGATGTCCTTGCTCTGGGCCTCAGCGCATTCACGAGTGCAGCCGGACACCGCGAACTTCAGCTTGTGCGGCGAGCGCAGGCCCTTGTAGCGATCCTCGATGTTGAGCGCCATTTGCACGCTGTCCTGAACGCCGTAACGGCACCAGGTGCTGCCGACGCAGGACTTCACCGTCCGCGTCGATTTACCGTAGGCATGGCCGGTCTCGAAACCGGCGGCGATCAGCTCGGCCCAGATGTCCGGCAGCTCATGCAACTGCGCGCCGAACAGGTCGATGCGCTGGCCGCCGGTGATCTTGGTGTACAGGTCGTATTTCTTCGCGACCGCGCCGATGGCGATCAAGCCGTCCGCAGTGATTTCGCCCGCCGGGATGCGCGGCACCACCGAATACGTGCCGTTCTTCTGCATGTTGGCCATGAACGTGTCGTTGGTGTCCTGCAGCGGCACCAGGGTCGGGTCCATGATCGGCCGGTTCCAGCACGAGGCGAGGATCGAGCCGACGGTGGGCTTGCAGATGTCGCAACCCAGATGGCCTTTGCCGTGGCGGGCCAGCATCTCGTCGAAGCTTTCAATGTTTTCCACGCGGGCGAAGGCGTACAACGCCTGACGCGTAAAGGGGAAGTGCTCGCACAGGCTTTTATCGACGGCAACGCCGCGGGCGATCAGCTCATGCTCGAAGACGCTTTTCAGCAGCGTCGCACAACCGCCGCAACCGGTGGCTGCCTTGGTGCAGGCCTTGAGCCCGGCAAGGTCCGTGCAACCGCCGTCGATGGCCGAGCAGATCGAGGCCTTGCTGACGTTGTGGCACGAGCAAATGGTTGCCGTGGCGGGCAGGGCATCGGCGCCAAGGGTTGGCGCGCCGTCGCTGTGGGGCAGGATCAGGCTCGACGGATCGGCGGGCAGCTTTATGCCGTTCTGCACGTATTGCAGCAAGTTGTCGTAATAGCTGTTGTCGCCCACCAGCACCGCGCCAAGGACTTTTTTGCCATCGGCGGACACCACCAAGCGGCGATAACTGCCGCTGGCCTCATCGATGAACCGGTAGCTGCGCGAACCTGTCAGCGCACCATGGGCATCGCCGATGGAGCCGACGTCGACGCCGAGCAATTTGAGTTTGGTCGACATGTCGGCGCCGAAGAACGGCTCGGCGGCCAGGTCGCACAACTGCGCCGCGACGTTGCGGGCCATTTGATAACCCGGTGCGACGAGGCCGAAAACACTGCCGTTCCAGGCGGCGCATTCGCCGATGGCGAAAATATCAGCGTCGCTGGTGCGGCAATGTTCGTCGATGGCGATGCCGCCGCGCGGGCCCAGGGTGAGTTCGCACTGGCGGGCGAGGGCGTCCTGGGGGCGTATGCCGGCGGAGAAGACGATCAGGTCGGTTTCGAGGAATTCATCGCCAGCGAAATTCATCCGGTAGCGGTATTCCTCACCCGCGCTGATGGACTGCGTCGCGCGGGACAGGTGCACGCCCACGCCCAGTGCTTCGATGCGCGCCTTCAGGGCAGCGCCGCCGTGGTCGTCCAGCTGCACCGGCATCAGGCGTGGCGCGAATTCCACGACATGGGCTTCCAGGCCCAGCGACTTCAGCGCGTTGGCCGCTTCCAGTCCCAACAGCCCGCCGCCGACCACCACGCCGCGTTTTGCCTGGCTGGCGGCGGCGCGGATGGTGTCGAGGTCGTCCAGGGTGCGGTAGACCAGCCGCGAGTGACCTTCAGCGCCTTCGATGGGCGGCACGAAAGGGTAGGAGCCTGTGGCCAGCACCAGCTTGTCGTATCCAAAGCAGCCCTTGGCTGTTACCACTTCGCGCCGCGCCCGGTCGATTTCCAGCACCGGCACACCCAGGTGCAGCGCAAGCCCGGTCTGCTCATATAAAGAAGCAGCGCTCATCGCCAGTGACTCGGCGTCGCGCCCGCCGAAGTATTCGGACAAATGCACGCGGTCGTAGGCGCGCTGGCCTTCCTCGCCGAACACATGAATGCGATAGCGCTCAAGGGCACCGGCGGCGATCAGCTGCTCGACGCAGTGGTGACCCACCATGCCGTTGCCGATCACGATCAGGGTTTGGACGTCGTTGAGTGGGGCGACTGTGGTGGTCATATCGAGTCCCGGCCAAGGCCAATCAGGTTTTTTGAAAGCAAAAAAAAGACGCCCGGAACCTCTCGGTTCCAGGCGCCTTTGCCTGTTCTTTTAGGGGTTGCCGCGCGACCACAGTGTCGACGCCAACCTGGTGAGCCCGACGCCGTGAACGGCTGGCGGTCCGCGTTGACCGGCCAGGGCTGCCAACCGCGTGTTCAGGCTGGACTTGATAGAGACGTAGCAATGGCTGTGCCAGCCGGTCATGGGTGAGTAAGTCACGCCCGTGTACGGCGCGTTCTGCGCTTGATTCTGCCCGCCCCGTCGGGCAGAAGCGGGATTCGAGTCAGCCTGACCGGCACGAAAACAGTGCGATTTCCCTCCGACCGCCCCATCGTGAAGCTGAAGCCACCCGCCTGAATTCATCGTGTATCGGCGTCTGATGCGGTCTGCACGTCACCAGCCCGCGCTGGCCTGCCGTTTGCAACATCGTCCGCACAGGCAATCAACGCCGATTGCCATATTCACGACAAAGGCGCCGTGTGCTCTCCGTTTTTCAACGGATGAGAACAGGGCGTCTTTTTTTGCTTTCAGGAAACGGAATATGGCGAGCAGCAGCGTAAAGAGCGTGTGTCCTTATTGTGGTGTCGGCTGCGGCATCGTCATGCAGGTCGAGGGCAACCGGGTCATCAAGGTCGTCGGCGACAAGACACACCCGAGCAATTTCGGCCGACTGTGCACCAAAGGCACCACCTGCGGCCAGGCGATTGCCGAGTCGGGGCGGATGGAGTCCGCCTACATCCGCCATCAGCGCAGCCACGAGCCGGTGCGTGCTGACATGGACGCTGCGATCAGCGAAACCGCCCGACGCTTGCGTGGGATTCTGGATCGCGACGGCCCCGGCGCACTGGCGTTCTACGTCTCGGGGCAGATGTCCCTGGAGGCGCAATACCTGACCAACAAGCTCGCAAAGGGCTTCGTGCGCACGGCCAATATCGAGTCCAACTCGCGGCTGTGCATGGCCAGCGCGGGCAGCGGCTACAAGCTCTCGTTGGGCGCGGACGGCCCGCCGGGGTCCTACGATGACTTCGACAAGGCCGATCTGTTTTTCGTGATTGGCGCCAATATGGCCGACTGTCACCCCATCCTGTTCCTGCGCATGATGGACCGGGTCAAGGCCGGGGCGAAGCTGATCGTCGTCGATCCCCGGCGCAGCGCCACCGCCGACAAGGCCGGGCTGTTCCTGCAAATCAAACCGGGCACCGACCTCGCGCTGCTCAATGGCCTGTTGCACTTGCTGGTGGAGAACGGCGACACCGATGCCGATTTCATCGCCTCGTTCACCCAGGGCTGGGACGTCATGCCCGAATTCCTCGCCGCGTACACGCCCGCTTGCGTCGCGCAGATCACCGGCCTGGCCGAAGCCGACATCCGTCAGGCTGCGCGGATGATCGGCGCGGCGCAGGAGTGGATGAGTTGCTGGACCATGGGCCTGAACCAGAGCACCCACGGCACCTGGAACACCAATGCGCTGTGCAACTTGCATTTGGCGACCGGAGCGATTTGTCGGCCCGGCAGCGGTCCTTTTTCCCTGACCGGCCAGCCGAATGCCATGGGCGGCAGGGAAATGGGCTACATGGGCCCAGGGCTTCCCGGACAGCGCTCGGTACTGGTGGATGCCGACCGCCGCTTCATCGAAGACCTCTGGCGCATCCCCCAGGGCAGCATCCCGCACACGCCCGGCGGCGGCACCATCGACCTGTTCGAGCAGATGCGCGACGGCGTGATCAAGGCTTGCTGGATCATCTGCACCAACCCGGTGGCCAGCGTTGCCAACCGCACCACGGTCATCGACGCGCTGAAGGCCGCCGAGCTGGTCATCACCCAGGACGCCTTCCTCGACACCGAGACTAATCGCTACGCCGACATCCTGTTGCCGGGCGCGCTCTGGGCTGAGGCGGAAGGGGTGATGATCAACTCCGAACGCACCCTCAACCTGACGCAAAAAGCCGTTGATGCGCCGGGCCAGGCGCTGCCGGACTGGCAGATCATCGCCAGGGTCGCCTGTGAAATGGGCTTCGCTGATGCTTTCAGTTACGCCTCGTCACAGGAGGTGTTCGGGGAAATCAAACAGGCGTGGAACCCCGCCACGGGCTACGACATTCGCGGCGCCAGCTATGGGCGGCTGCGGGATCAACCGGTGCAGTGGCCATGCGCGCCCGACGAAGAGCGCACACGCAACCCGATTCGTTACCTCGGCGATATCGACGCACGACCCGTTGAGAAGGGCGCAGCTACACGTCCTGCGATCCTTTTTCCCACCGCAAACGGCAAGGCGGTATTTTTCCCACGCCCGCACATGCCTGCAGCTGAACTGCCCAACGATGCATTTCCCATGGTGCTCAACACCGGCCGCCTCCAACATCAGTGGCACACGCTGACCAAGACCGGGAAAGTCCCGACACTGAACGCGCTGAATGCGCGGCCGTTCGTCGAGCTGCACCCCGACGATGCCCTTGCGCTGGGGATCTGCGAAGGCAATGGCGTGGAGATCCGTTCCGCCCGAGGCCTTGCGGTGCTGCCTGCGGTGATCAGCGACCGCGTGTTGCCGGGCAACTGCTTCGCGCCCTTTCACTGGAACGACGTGTACGGCGAAAAGCTGGCGATCAACGCAGTGACCAACGACGCCGTCGACCCGATCTCTCGCCAGCCTGAATTCAAGTGCTGTGCGGTTGTCTTGCGCAAGGTCGAGCTGATCGGGCATCGCTTCCTTGAATTGCCCCAAGCCGAGACCGAGACGCAGACAGCACCCGACCAGGCGCCGCTGTTGACGCTGCTTTGGGCATCTCAGACCGGGAACGCCGAAGCGTTGGCCAGACAGTTTGGCGACCGGTTGAAGACGGCCGGCGTGCCGGTTCAGGTGGCGGCGATGGACAGTTTTCCCTCCGGGCGTCTGGACCAGCTGCAGAACGTCGCACTGATCAGCAGCACCTTCGGCGACGGCGAAGCGCCAGACAACGGGCAACGATTCTGGCAGTCACTGGCAGCCCGGCAAGAGCGTCTGGAGTCGCTGCGCTACGCCGTTCTGGCGCTGGGTGATTCGAGTTACGACCGCTTTTGCCAGCACGGCAAGAACCTCGACCAGCGCCTGCATCACTTGGGCGCTTCATCGCTGATCGCCCGAGTCGATTGCGACGGCGAATACCAGGTCCACGCAGACAGCTGGTTCACGGGGTTGCAGCAGGCGCTGTCGCTGAATCTTCCTACCCTTTCGGTTGGCGACAACGCCCCGGTTTTTGGGCAGCAGCCTTCACGGACACAGCCCCATCACGCGCGTTTGTCGCTTAATCGGAGACTGAACGCGGACGGTGCCGCCAAGGACACGCGGCAGCTGGCGCTGACCCTTGAGGGATCGGGCATGACCTACGAAGCCGGCGACGCTTTAGGGGTGTGGCCGCGCAATTGCCCTGAGTTGGTGAGCGAGCTGCTCGAGCTCACGGGACTGAATGCCGAGCAGCCGGTGCGCGGCGTGAAGGCGGTCGACGTGCCGCTGCGTCAGGCGCTGGCCGAGCAATTTGAAATCGCGCGACCTGGTGCAGACACCTTGGCATTCATCGCCGAGCGCAACGGCAGCAATGACCTGAAAACCCTGCTGACCGAACCCTTCAAAAGCGAGCTGAAGGATTGGCTGTGGGGGCGGCAGTTGGCGGACGTGCTGCGAGAGTTTCCGATTGCCTGCTCTGCCATGGAATGGCTTGACCATCTCAAGCCGCTGCAACCGCGGCTTTATTCCATCGCGTCGAGCGCCAAGGCGCATCCCGATGAAGTTCACCTGACGGTTTCCGCTGTGCGCTACGGCCCGCGCAAAGGCGTGTCGTCGACCTTCCTGGCGGATCGGGCGGGCGAGTGCGAGGTGCCGATTTTCCTGCAACCCACCCGGCATTTTCGCCCGCCGCTCGATGGCGATGTGCCGATGATCATGATCGGCCCGGGCACCGGCGTGGCGCCGTTTCGGGCTTTTTTACAGGAGCGGCGTGCCCGGGGCGATCGGGGCCGTAACTGGCTGTTCTTCGGCGAACAGCATCAGGCCACTGACTTTTACTACCGGGACGAGCTTCAAGGCATGCACGAAGACGGACTGCTGACCCGGCTGAGCCTGGCGTTTTCCCGGGATCAGGCGGAAAAGATCTACGTTCAGCAGCGCATACAGGAACAGGGTGCCGAACTCTGGCGCTGGCTGGAGGAGGGTGCACACCTGTACATCTGCGGCGATGCTTCGCGGATGGCGCGGGATGTCGATCAGGCCTTGCGTCGGGTCATAAGCGAACAGGGCGGCGTCAGCCTGGAAAAGGCGGCCGAACAGTTGCGCTGTCTGAGCGAGCAAAAGCGCTACGTGCGGGACGTGTATTAGCGCCGTTCGCTCACCCCGTGGCTGGGCGCTGAACCCCAACTGAACGGATTTCCCGATCAAACAAGAAAACCTTTGGATACCTGAACTTATCTGCCTTTTCTCCCTCTCATGCCGGTAGCCATTGATCGCGGCAGCCTGATAAGCTCGCGGCTTTACTCGTTTGCCCTATTGGCGCATGAACAAGGAAACAGAATGAAACAGCATCGGTTGGCAGCGGCGATTGCCCTGGTCGGTCTGGTACTCGCGGGCTGTGACAAGCAAGCCAGCACCGTTGAGCTGAAGACCCCCGCCCAGAAAGCCTCGTACGGCATCGGCCTGAACATGGGCAAAAGCCTGGCTCAGGAAGGCATGGACGATCTGGATTCCAAAGCGGTAGCGCTGGGTATCGAAGACGCCGTTGGCAAGAAAGAGCAGAAGCTCAAAGACGAAGAGTTGGTTGCCGCGTTTGGCGACCTGCAAAAGCGCGCTGAAGAGCGCATGGCCAAGATGAGCGAAGAGTCGGCAGCCGCCGGCAAGAAGTTCCTCGAAGAAAACGGCAAGCGTAAGGAAGTCACCACCACTGCTTCCGGCCTGCAGTACGAAATCATCAAGAAAGCCGACGGTCCAGTACCGAAGCCGACTGATGTCGTGACCGTTCACTACGAAGGCAAGCTGACTGACGGCAAAGTGTTCGACAGCTCTGTTGAGCGCGGCAGCCCGATCGATCTGCCGGTGAGCGGCGTGATCCCGGGTTGGGTTGAAGGTCTGCAGCTGATGCACGTAGGCGAGAAGGTCAAACTCTACATCCCTAGCGAATTGGCCTATGGCGCACAAAGCCCTAGCCCAACGATCCCGGCGAACTCGGTTCTGGTCTTCGACCTGGAACTGCTGGGCATCAAGGACCCTGCAGCAGCAGGCGCCAATGATGCTGCTGCCGGCGCTGATGAAGAAGAAGAGGCTGCCCCGGCAGCTGAACCGGCCAAGCCAGCCGCCAAGAAGTAATCGTTCGTAAGTCCGGTTACCGCTTGAAAGAAATGCCCCGTCTCGACGGGGCATTTTCATTTCCGCCTCTTTTTGATCGAACCGGCCTGGACGGGCAGAGTCCCATGTCGGACGGTTAACGTGCTTTAAGCCGGGATTTGTCGGAGGCTGCAGGGTGTTCATCGGGGTGTTCACTGGGTTGTGGCTAGCGCCACAGGCCCTTTGAGTCAACGGCTTTCGCGAGTTTTTATGTGTGTAAAAAACGCGCGATCTAAGTCCGGACCCGTTAGAACGGGCGTTCCGACCCCGAAAAACGGGTCTGTTCACAAGGTTATCCACAATTTGTGTGGATAACCTTCGGGTGCGGAATCGGCGTATGAGTCAGTAGGCTGCCGCTACATACGCAGTAAGCCAGCAGGTCGATTTTTATCGGTAATCGTGGAGTGGATATGAAAGCACCCTGGAATCTCATTCGTTACCTACCCATGGCCAAGCGCTTGATGGCGGCAGGCCGCTTGCCCGCATTGCTGTTTGCCGTTGCAGGCAAAACGGCCAGTGAGGGCGGTAGGCTGGGTAAGATCAAGGACGATTTGAAACTGCTTCAATCGTTGTGCCTGGCCTACTGGCGCGGGGAATATCGCGCCATCAGCGGTAAGGCGATTCTCTCGATCGTCGCGGGCCTGATGTACTTTCTCAGCCCTCTGGATGCAATCCCTGACTGGATTCCCGGCCTGGGGATGCTGGATGACATCGCCGTGCTGGCATGGGTGATGAAACACCTCGAGGCCGAGCTCAGCGCATTTCGTGCATGGCGCGCGCTGCAGAACCCGGAAAAGCTCGCTGTGGTTGAGCGTTTGCCGGCGACGCCTGTCTTGCTGGAGCACGAGAAAAAGATCTGAAGGCGCGTTTGTGCGGTTTTCGCTGACGCAGCCAGTGCTTCAGTGATTCCACATAAGCAAGTCGTCGCCAACCGCTGTTAAGATGCCGCCCATACTTAGAAAAAGACCACGTAAAGCGTGTTTTTGTCCTACAGGGGTGTTGGTATGGATCTTCAGGTTATTTCGCGCGATGGAGAGCCGGAATATGCCGTGCTGCCATGGGCGCAGTATCAGGCCCTGTTGCGCGCGGCGGGTGTTGCGCGTGGCCCGGCGTCCGGAGCGGCGATCCACACCGAGGCCGAGTCTGAACAGTCCTCGTCCGCTGCCGCTGCAGACCTTCCTTCGTTATCTCAGCTGGGTGCATTGCGCGAGGCCAAGGGCCTGGAAGTGGCGCAACTGGCGCGCACGGTCGGCATCAGCCCTTCTTACCTGGACCTGATTGAAAGCGGCGCCCGTGAGCCGGACGCGGCCATTCGCCGGAGTCTGGCGTGGGAACTGGGCGTTGCGGGCTGGCGGGGTGAAGCATGAGCGTGCGCATCAGTCGCCAGCACTGGGACGGGCTGCTCGCCGAACTGGACCTGGCCCGCCGCCAGCGTCATCTGGTGACGTATCGCGCGCTGCTGGAGCGGTTGCAGTTACCCACCCCCGCCATGCAAACCCTGACCGCGGCCCTTGAACACCTCGCCGCACTCGACGCCCGCGCCGAGCAGCCATTGCGCAGCGCGTTGGTGATCAGCCAAGGCGCCAGTCGCCTGCCACGCACCGGATTCTTTGAGTGCGTCGAACACCTCGGCCGTTTCTCCGGCCCTTCTGACGGCATTGCCGCCGCCTCCTGGCACGCCTCGGAAGTCGCCCGGGTGTTTGAGTTCGAGTATGCGCAGCCGAGCAAACCTGAGTAGTCCTGGATCTTGTCAGATCCAATCCGACCTGGATGCAGGCGCTATCTGAATGCCATGGCGAGTCCACCGCGAGTCCAATGGCTAACACGAATTTGTAGGAGCCGGCTTGCTGGCGAACCGCAATCTGCCAGCCAATATGGATGTGCCTGACCCAACGCATTCGCCAGCAAGCCGGCTCCTACGGATTGAGTTCGCGCCAGCTTTCAACGGTAACGACGCGACACCCATAAGCCGCCGTCGAATATCCCACGCCGGCCGTGCATGCGACGCTGTCCTGGATTCAACATTCGCGCACACCGACGCCGCGATCCAAAACCGAACGTGGATTCACACACGCACGCGCCGACGCCACGAATCCATAGTCGAACGCGGATTTGTAGGAGCCGGCTTGCTGGCGAACCGCAATCTGCCAGCCAATATGGATGTGCCTGACCCAACGCATTCGCCAGCAAGCCGGCTCCTACGGATCGAGGTAGCGCCAGCTGTCATCAGTAATGGCCCGGCCCTCGCAAGCTTGGAGCCAGCACGCAATCAAAATCAGCACGTCAAACCCATATGGCATCCCACAGCGGATAATCCTGCACTCGCCTCACCAGCCCCGCGCGGATGGGGTTTGCAATGATGTAGCGCGCGACGCTCTGCAGGTCTTCTTCGTATCGGATCGCCCGATCGTGAAAGCCCCGCTGCCAGAATCGACCCGACCGGCCGAGGGATTTGTTCACGTTGCGAGCGGTGTGCGATTTCACCACCAACATCAGGTTTTCCAACTCACAGTCGCCCAGCTCCACCAGCCAGTGAAAGTGATCCGGCATCACGACCCACGCCAGCGAGTTCACAAGGCCTTGCGCCTGTGCATCGCGAAACTGCTGCACGAGCAGTCGGCCCGTTCGCCAGTTTCCGAAGAAGCACTGCCGGTGGTGGGTCACCGCCGTGATGAGGTAGATCTGCCCCGACTGGGAATGGCGTCCGGTCCGCAACCGACCTGCGTGATACTTCGTCACGGGATGTAGCCCTGCTGTCTGGCGAAAGTGCCGGAAGGCTAGTGCGGGGCGGTCTCCTGTGCGTTCGGGTTATGGTTCAAAACATGACGTGAGCGTGAGGGACCTCTGCCGGGTGGCTGGTTTTGGTGGGCGCGCGCGTTGTGTCAGTTGATGTATCTGTGACAGCCGCATCCCGTTAGCCAGCAAGCCGGCTCCTACAGGGAGACATCCGTTTGGGCACGCAACCTGAGCCAGGTATGAATCCGTAGCAGCCGGCTTGATGGCGAACCGGATTCAACCGCACCACTCAATGTGCCTGATATGGCGTGTTCGCCAGCAAGCCGGCTCCTACAGTTGACCATGCGCCAGACACACAATTTGCGTCAGACGCAAATCCGTAGGAGCCGGCTTGCTGGCGAACCCCGTCGGTTCACCCCAACACCGCCTGATTCAACGTCGCCATAACCTCCGCCTCCAGCGTATTGATCACATACAAACTCGCACCCATCACTTCTTTGGCGTGGTGTTTGGCCTGGGACGCCAGTTCGGCAAGCTGGCTGGCGTCGAGGGTCGTGCAGACTTCCGGATGCAAGTGCACGACGCCGATGGACAGCGACAGCAGCGGGAATTCCTGGCGGTGGCCTTGTCGGTTGAGCGCCACGAAGCAGCCGGCCTCCAGATGCTCGGCGCGGTAGAAGCGTCGGCACTGGTTCTGGAAGTCCTCGAGCAGCATGTTCAAGCGTTTGCGCCAGTCGTCCGAGCCCAGCACCATCAAGAAATCATCGCCACCGATGTGCCCGACAAAGTCGCGACTCTGATCGATCCGGTCGTTCAGGCATTGCGCCAGACACAGTAGAACCTCGTCGCCGCGCCCGTAGCCATAGATGTCGTTGAAGGGCTTGAAGCTGTCGATGTCCACGTAGCAGATCATTGATTCACGGCCCTGCTGCAACAGCCGGGTCAGGCATTGCTGAATCGGTACGTTGCCCGGCAGCAGCGTCAGAGGGTTGGCATAGCGCGCCTGTTGAATCTTCACCTCGGTAATCAACTTCAGTACATCGATGACCCGGCCCAACCCCAGGTAGGCGCCGTTCTGCATGATGATGAAATCTTCTTCGATGCGTTGCCGCGCGCGACTGGTAATCAGGCGGCTGACTTGCTGCAGGGATTGACTCAGCTCGACGGCAAGAAAGTCATCGCTCATCAGACGACTGATGGGCTTTCGCGCATAGAGTTCGGTGGCGAAGGGCTTCAGCAGCACATCCGACAGCGAGTGGCGGTGGACGATGCCGATCGGCTGATGCTGCTCATCCAGCACCGCCAGCGAGTTGAGGTTGGCCTGCTTGCGAAACGCTTCCAGCACCGTTGCCGTGGGCGTGGTCTGCACCACTGCCGGCTGCTCGTTGAGCAGGGCGCTGAGGTCACTGGTTTCTTCGACCAGGGTCGCGGCGGCAGGGTCGATTTTCGGCAGCAGCGCATGGGCGTCCCGGGGCGGAAACTCTTGTGGTCGGCACAGCAAATAGCCTTGAACCAGCTCGACCCCCATATCGATCAAGACGGCCAGCTCTTCCTGCAGCTCGATGCCTTCAGCGATCACCAGCGCTCGCGACGCCTTGGCCATCTGCAACATCGAGCCGACGAACTCGCGCTTGACCGCGTCCTGATGAATGCCGTCGATGAAATGCCGATCAATCTTTACGTAATCCGGACGCAATTCGGACCACAGCCGCAGGCTTGAATACCCTGCGCCCAAGTCATCGAGGGCGATGGAAAAACCCATGTCGCGGTAGTGATAGAGCGCGTTGTACAGCAGGCCGAAGTCGTCGGTCGGTGTTTGCTCGGTCAGCTCGATGACCACGCGGCTCGGGGGGATACCGTAGCGCTGCAACAGCTGCAAGGTACGCCCCGGCGGGTGCGAGGCTTCAAGCAAGGATTCGGGCGAGATATTGAGGAACAGCTTGCCCTCCAGCTTTTGTTGGCTGAAGCGACGGCAGGCCGACTCGCGACAAGCGAGTTCCAGTTCGCTCAGGCGCCCGGCCTGGCGGGCCACGGCGAACAGGCTGAGAGGGGAATGCAGCGCGCTGTTGGAAGGGCCGCGCGTCAGGGCTTCGTAGCCGAGAATGCGCCGATCTGACAGCGACACAATCGGTTGGAACAGGCTGTGCAAGTCGCCGTGAGTCAGGATCGAACTCAGAGCGCTCAGCTGTTCAGTCACGGTCATGGCAATCTCGGGGCAAGAAAAAGGGGCTGGACGCCTGTGGCGCCGAGCCCCGCTATTTCACGACAGATTCATGACTGTTTGATGACGATTTGCCACCATTTCGTCACGTTTCATGCTGTTTTACTTCTTCGCCACCGTACCGCTCAAGCCCAGGTAGTCGAGCAGGATGCGCCCGGTTTCAGCCAGGTAGGCGTCGTCCTCGGGTTTGGTCTTGTCGTCTTCTGAAGGCAACGCGTCTTCGTCTTCTTTCTTCAGCTCTTTCAGCGGCTCTTCGCCTTTGGCCTTGCGACGCACGTTCTCCATCGCCAGCTGCTTGCTCTCGATGTCGGCGTGTTGCTTGCGGCGCTCGGCTTCGTTGAGGCTGACGGTTTTTTCGCTCATCAGCTTCTTCGCCAGCGCGAGTTTTTCTTCGATGAAGACAAACTCGGCGTCTTTGGCCGAACGCACGTCGTGACGTGATTGCAGCTGGGCGAGGAACGGTTTGAACGGATCCACCGCAGGCTTGATCGCCGGCTTGATGGTGTCGTAAGTCATCGCTTCAGGCAGCGCGCTTTCGCCGATTTCCTTGGTGTCGATGATCGACGGGTAGGCGATGTCCGGCAGCACGCCCTGGTGCTGGGTGCTCTGGCCGGAAACCCGGTAGAACTTCGCCAGCGTCAGTTTCAGTTCGCCATGGTTCAGCGGCTGAATGGTTTGCACGGTGCCTTTACCGAAGGTCTGGCCGCCGATGATCAGCGCGCGGTGATAATCCTGCATGGCGCCGGCGAAAATCTCCGAAGCCGAGGCCGAGAGGCGGTTGACCAGCAACGCCATCGGGCCTTTGTAGAACGCGCCGCTGTTCTCGTCTTCCAGGACATCGACCTTGCCGTCGGCGTTACGTACCAGAACGGTCGGGCCTTTGTCGATGAACAGACTGGTCAGCTCGGTGGCTTCCTGCAACGAACCACCGCCGTTGTTACGCAGGTCGATGACCACGCCGTCGACTTTCTCCGACTGCAATTCGGTCAGCAGCTTCTTGACGTCGCGGGTCGTGCTCTTGTACTCGGGATCGCCGGCGCGGTAGGCCTTGAAGTCCAGGTAGAAAGCAGGGATCTCGATGACGCCCAGTTTGTAATCCTTGCCGTCCTGATTCAGGTGCAGGATCGACTTCTTCGCCGCTTGCTCTTCGAGCTTCACGGCTTCGCGGGTGATCGACACGATCTTGGTGGTCTGGTCGCTCGGCGCATTGCTGGCCGGGACGATTTCCAGACGCACTACCGAGCCCTTCGGACCGCGAATCAGTTTGACCACTTCGTCCAGACGCCAGCCGATCACGTCGACCATCTCTTTGTCGCCCTGGGCGACGCCGATGATCTTGTCGGCGGTTGCCACTTGCTTGGTCTTGGCGGCAGGGCCAGCCGGAACCAGGCGGACGATCTTGACGTTATCGTTGTCGCTTTGCAGGACAGCGCCGATCCCTTCCAGGGAAAGGCTCATGTTGATGTCGAAGTTTTCCGCGCTGTCAGGCGACAGGTAGTTGGTGTGCGGATCGTAGGACATCGCGAAGGTATTCAGGTACGCCTGGAACACGTCCTCGCTGCGAGTCTGGCCCAGACGGGCAAGTTGGTTCTTGTAGCGCTTGGTCAGGGTTTCCTGAATCTTCGCCGGGTCTTTGCCGGCGATCTTCAAGCGCAGAACTTCGTCCTTGACGCGCTTGCGCCAGAGGTCGTCGAGTTCGGCTTCGTTTTTGGCCCAAGGTGCGTCCTTGCGATCAACCAGCAAGGTTTCCTGAGTGTTGAGGTCGATTTTGTCGACGCCCTTGCTCAGCTGCGCCAAGGCGAAATCCAGACGCGACTTGATGCGGTCCAGATAACGCTTGTAGATGGTAAAGCCCGGAGCCAGGTCGCCGCTCTTGAGGAAGTCGTCGAACTGGAAGCGCCACTTGTCGAACTCGGCGATGTCACTGGCGAGGAAGTAGCTGCGCGCAGGATCAAGGAGTTTCAGGTAGCTCTGATAGATGATTTCCGAGCGCTTGTCGTCCAGCGGCGGCTTGCTGTAGTGGTGGCGCTTGAGCAGCTCCACAACATTCAGACTGGCGATGACTTCATCGCGATCAGGTTGAAGATTATCCCAGCTGTTGGCGGCGAACGAACTGGCCGACATTGGCAGGACAGTCAGGCCAATGAGTAATGCAAGGGTGGTGCTGGGTAAAAAATGCTTCATGCTGATTCGACGCGGGGACAATTGATAACGCATATTAGGCCGTCTTTGGAGGTCGCCGGTTCGGTCAGAACACGGTCGCATAATGCAAAAAGCCCAATGGCCGTGAGGCACATCGGGCTCAGTCAAGACTCACTATGGAGGCACTGTGAAAGCATTGCAAGGCGTTGAAGGTCGTGTGGAATGGGTTGAAGCGCCATCGCCGACTCTGGATGTAGGACAAGTCCGCATCAAGGTCGCAGCGGCGGGACTCAATCGTGCTGATTTGCTGCAACGCTCGGGGCATTACCCACCACCGCCAGGTGTGACGGAAATCCTCGGGATGGAATGTTCAGGGGTGATTGCCGAGGTCGGCGCGGGCACCGCCTGGGAAGTCGGCGACCGCGTGTGCGCGCTGGTTGCAGGCGGGGCGATGGCCGAGGAAGTCGTGGTCGACGCCCGGCATGTGCTGCCGGTGCCCGAGGGCATTTCGCTGCACGAAGCCGCGGGGATTCCTGAGGTCTACGCCACCGCCTGGCTGAATCTGTTCCAGCTGGCCGGCCTCAAGCCCGGCGAAAAAGTGTTGCTGCACGCCGGGGCAAGTGGCGTTGGTTCAGCTGCCATTCAGCTGTGCAAGGCCTTCGGCAACCCGGTCTGGGTCACTGTGGGTTCCGCCGAACGGCTGGCGTATTGCGAAGCGCTGGGCGCCCAGGGCGGCGTACTGCGCAACGAGAACCTTGATGCGCTGAACGACTTCGCGCCGTTCCACGTCATTCTTGATCCGGTGGGCGCCAACTATGCCGCGCTGAATCTCAAGGTGCTAGGCGTCGACGGTCGTCTGGTCCTGATAGGCCTGATGGGCGGAAGCAAGTCCGAGCTGGATTTCGCAAAGGTGCTGGGCAAGCGCATCCATATCCTCGGCTCGACCCTGCGCAGCCGCGACGACCAGTTCAAGGCCGACCTGCTCAGCGATCTGGGGCAGCACGTCATGCCGCTGTTCACCGAAGGCCGCCTCAAGCCACAACTGGCGCGCAGCTTTCCGATTAGCGAAGCGGAAGCTGCCTACGCGGAGCTGGCGACCAATCAGGTGTCGGGCAAGGTCGTGCTGGTGATCGACGAAAGCCTGGTGTGACAGCCTGCTGATCCGGAGGGCTTAACCTGTGAGAGCGACCAGGGTGGCGCTCCACCTTGCTCGCGAAGACCCGTGACAGCCGCCGAAAATCTAGCGGATGCACCGGCCTCATCGCGGGCAAGCGCGCTCCTGCAACGAGCGGCTGGATTACTTCCAGTGGTGTATCGGCCATCCGGCTTTTTCCGCTGCTTCCCGCAGCACCGGGTCCGGGTGCACTGCGTGGGGGAAGTCCACCTTGTGCAGCAGCGGCAGGTCATTGCGTGAGTCCGAATAGAAACTCGCACCCTCAAGGTTCTCGCCTTCCTGATCCAGCCACGCCATCAAGCGGGTGATCTTGCCTTCGCGGTAGGTGAGCACGCCGGCGGTCTTGCCGGTGTAAACGCCGTGGGCGACTTCCAGATCGATGGCCAGCACCTCATCAACGCCGATGCGCTCGGCAATCGGTTTGACCAGATGCACGCCCGACGCCGAGATGATCAGAATGCGATCCCCGGCCGCGCGGTGCTCGGCGATGGTTTTAGTGGCATCGCTGAAAATGATCGGCTCGATGTAATCCTCGACCCACGGCCCTACCAGAAAATCCACTTCCTCCGGCGTGCGCCCGACCATCGGGTCCAGGCTGAACGCCATGTAATCTTCCATGGCCAGTTCGCCCTTGCCGTAGGCTTCCATCAGTTCGTGGTCCTTCTTCATGAACCACTCGGGATCGACCCAGCCCAGCCGCCCCATCTGCTCGCTCCACAGGCTTGAACAGTCACCGTGGATCAGGGTTTCGTCCAGATCGAAAATTGCTAAAGCCATTAAAACTGTCCTCTTAAATCATTCACACGCAGATCAACTGTAGGAGCGTGGCTTGTCCCGCGATCTGCCGGGAACCGGCAGCAACCCAGGCCAATGCGGTGTGTCATTCTGACCTTCGTCGCAGGTTTCACGACGGGTTCCCCGCCGATCGCGGGACAAGCCACGCTCCTACAGGGTTGGCGTTGAATTCATGCGACTTCACACAACGCCGACGCTTCGATGTGCAGGGTGACGCGCTGGCCCTTCGGGTGCAAGTCGCTGGCCGAGCGGTTGAGCACGTCGACCACCAGTTCTATGCCCCGGGCCTCGACGCGGTAGCGGATCACGTTGCCCAGCAGGCTGTGGCTGCGCACTTCGCCTTCCAGCGAGCCGGTCAGGCTCAGTTGAATGGCTTCCGGGCGAATCGCCACGCGACTGTTGATCGGGCGCTGCATCAGGCGACTCGCTGCATCGGCTTCCAGCAGGTTGTAGTTGCCGATGAAGCCGGCGGCGAAGGCGTCGACCGGCGCGGTGTAGAGGGTTTCGGCGTCGCCGCTCTGCACGATCCGACCCTGATTCATCAGGAAAATCCGGTCGGACATGGTCAGCGCTTCTTCCTGATCGTGGGTCACGAAAATCGTCGTCAGGCCCAGTTCCTGTTGAATGGCGCGAATCTGCTCGCGGAGGTGTTTGCGGATTCGCGCATCGAGGGCTGAAAGCGGCTCATCGAGCAGCAGCAGGCGAGGGCGGGTCACCAGCGAACGTGCCAATGCCACACGCTGACACTGCCCGCCCGACAGCTGATGCGGGTAGCGCGCGGCGAACTCGTTCAGCTCCACCAGCTTGAGCACCTCGGCCACCCGCTGCTTCATTTCGTCGGTACTGACTTTCTGCATGCGCAGGCCGAACGCGACGTTCTGTCCCACGTTCATGTTGGGAAACAGCGCATAGCTCTGGAACACCATGCCGATGCCGCGTTTCTGCGGCGACACCGGCACTAGGTCTTTGCCATCAAGGAAGATCCTTCCGCTGGTCACCGACGTCAGCCCGGCGATGCAGCGCAGCAGGGTGGACTTGCCGCAACCGGACGGGCCGAGCAGGGTGACGAATTCGCCCTTGTGGATTTCGCAATTGATGTCGCTGAAGACCGCCGTGCTGCCGTAATTCTTCTGCAGGTTTTCGACACTGACGAAGCTCATATCAGTCTTTGTCCTTGTTCAGTCGGTTGGCCGCCCACGTCAGCAGCAGTACGAAAAGGAAGTAGGAAATCACCAGCGCGCTGTTGAAGTGACCGCTGCTGTTGCGCATGTTGTTGAGGTAGACCTGCAGGGTTTCGTAGCGGGTGCCGACCAGCAGATTGGCGAACACGAACTCGCCGAACAGGAACGAGAACGACAGCAGCAGGGCAATCATCAGGCCCTTGCGCAGGTTCGGCAGCACCACCAGAAACGCCGCCTGAAAGGTATTGGCGCCGAGCAGCTGGGCCGCGTCCATCAGGTCAACCAGATTGATCGCCTGCAGGTTGTTGGTGATTGCCCGGTACATGAACGGCAGTGCCACGGTGAAGTAGCAGCCGATGAGGATCCACGGCGTACCGACCATCGCCAGCGGCCCCGAACCGTAGAGTTGCAAGAGGCCCACCGACGACACCACCGGCGGCACCGCGAAGGGCAGCAGGATGAGGATGTTCATCAGCGCGTCGAGCTTGGGGAAGTGGTAATGCACGACGAACAGCAGCGGCAGAATCAGCACCACCGACAGCGCCAGCGCGCCAACG
Source organism: Pseudomonas sp. KU26590 (assembly GCF_026153515.1). Classification (NCBI taxonomy): domain Bacteria; kingdom Pseudomonadati; phylum Pseudomonadota; class Gammaproteobacteria; order Pseudomonadales; family Pseudomonadaceae; genus Pseudomonas; species Pseudomonas sp. KU26590. The sequence goes on along the minus strand of NZ_CP110644.1, from coordinate 5,141,217 downwards.
CACACCAGCAGCGACTGGCCGAACGCGCGCAGAAAACGCGGATCGCTCCACAGCGCGACGTACCATTTGTAGGTCAGGCCGTCAGGCAAAATCGTGGCCGACCAACTGGTGGCGATCGAATACACAAAGGTGCCCAGCAGCGGCGCCAGCAGAATCAGAAACAGCAGGTACACCACGACGCGGTGGTAAAGCCCCGGCGGGCGGCGTTCAGCGCGAGACATGGTAGCTCCTCTTCAACAGCCACTGATGCACCACCGTCACCAGTGTCATCATCCCCACCAGAATCATCGCCAGGGCGCTGGCCATGTTCGGGTCCAGCGTGATATCGCCCGCCACCATCGCCGCGATGCGGATCGGCAGCACGTTGAAGTTGCCGGTGGTCAGCGCGTACACGGTGGCATAGGCGCCCAGCGCGTTGGCCAGCAGGATCACGAAGGTGCCGAGCAGCGCCGGGGTCAGCACCGGAATGCCGATGTGCCGCCAGAAATCCCAACTGCTCGCACCCAGCAACGACGCCGACTCGCGCCAGTCTTCACGCAGCGCGTCGAAAGCGGGGTAGAGCAACAGCACGCCCAGGGGGATCTGGAAGTAGGTGTAGAGAATGATCAGGCCGGTTTTCGAGTACAGGTTGAAGTCATCGATGATCCCGGCCTGTTTGAGAATCAGCGTCAGCGCGCCGTTGAAACCGAGCAGGATGATGAAGGCAAACGCCAGCGGGACGCCGGAGAAGTTGCTGGTCATGTTGGCGAACGCACTGACGAAATCCCGCAGGCGCGACGGCACTTTGCGCAGGGAATAACTGCCGAGGATCGCGATGATGATGCCGATCAGGCTCGACCAGAAGCTGATCTCCAGGCTGTACTGCATCGCCTGGCGGTAGAAGCGCGAGTTGAACGCCTTGATGAAGTTGTCGATGCCCCAGCCGGCGTCCGATTGCAGGCTGTTGATCGCCACCCAGGCCAGCGGCGCGATCTGGAACGCGATGAAGAACACCGCAAAAGGCACGAGGCACAACAGCGCCAGCCATTTGCCGCGGCTTTGTGAATTCACTTGAGCACCTCGTTGCACACAGGTTTGTCGTGGGTCACACCGAGCAGCTCGCAGACAGTGCCGCAGATATCGGTCTGTTTCGGTTGTGCGTCGGGTGCGAGGCTGAAGGCGTCACCCAGCACGAACAGCGGGACCTCGCGTTCTTCCGGCAGCACGCCGTTGTGGGAACGGTCGTTGTTCATGCCGTGGTCAGCGGTCACCAGCACTTGATAGCCCGCATCCAGCCAGCGCTGCAGATACTCGGCGAGAATGATGTCGGCGGAGCGTGCGCTGTTGCGGTACTGCGGGGTGTCGAGGCCGTGCTTGTGGCCGGCGTCGTCGATGTTCATCGGGTGGACGAAGAGGAAATTGGGCGCGTGGGCGGTCCGCAGATGCTCGGCGTCGTCGAACAGGTGGGAATCGGGGTAGTGATCGACGTAGTAGAAGTGCCCGTGTTGAATCGGCAATTCGGCGTCGTCGGTGTGGCGGTCGCGTGCGGCAATGAACGGACTGCGGTTGTACAGCTCGCTGACCCAGTGGTAGGCGGCAGCGGCGGTGGTCAGTCCGGCGTCGGTGGCGTAATGAAACACACTGCGCTGGTTGGAAGGTCGGGACACCTGGTTGTGCACGATGCCGCTGTCGATGGGCGCGACGCCGGTCAGGATGCATTCATACAGCGGGCGTGACAGCGACGGCAGTTCGCATTCGAGTTTGTACAACGCCGCGCGGCCTGCGTTTCGGTAAGCCAGCAAATGCCCCATCGCATGTTGCGCCACGCTGTAACTCAGGCCGTCCAGCAGGATGAGGATGACGTTGTGTCTCATGTGTCGCTCCGGAGGGTGGATCCCCAAACATTACTGTAGGAGTGAGCTTGCTTGCGATTGCGGTATGCCTGCGACAGACAGGTTGACTGACACACCGAAATCGCGAGCAAGCTCACTCCTGCAAGGGGCCTGCATCAGCAGTAAAGGATCACTGCATCTCGACGATGACTTGCTCGTTCCACTGTTGTGGCAGGGCTTTCGAGGTTTTTTCCCACGCTGCCGGGTCTTTGATCGGTGTCACGTTCTTGTACTGCTCGTTGGGCAGCAGCTTGGCTTGCACCTCTGGGGGCATCGTCAAGTGCTCGGCGCGGATCGGGCGCGCGTTGCCTTTGGCCAGGTTGATCTGACCGGCGTCGCTGAAGATGTATTCACGGGCCAGCTTGGCGGCGTTCGGGTGCTTGGCGTATTTGTTGATGATTGTGGTGTAGCCCGAGATTACCGAGCCGTCCGACGGGATCAGCACAACGTAGTCGTCAGGATTGGTCATCTTGGCCTTGTAGCTCAGGCCGTTGAAGTCCCAGACCACGCCCACTTCCACTTCGCCTTTTTCCATCGACTGAATCGTTGGGTTGTTGATGCCCAGGCGCTTCTGCTTGGCCAGCTCGGTGAACAACTGCAGCCCCGGCGCGAGGTTGGTTTCATCACCTTTCATGGAGATTGCAGCCGCCAGCACGCCGTTGGCAGCCTGGGCTGCAGTGCTGACATCACCAATGGTGACTTTGTATTTGCCGTTCTTCAGGTCAGCCCATTTGGTCGGTACGTCCGAGCCGTGCAGCAGCTTCTTGTTGACGATGAAAGCGATGGTGCCAGTGTAGGCCAGCGCCCAGTGACCGTCTTTATCCTTGGCCCAATCCGGCACCTGTGCCCAGGTGCTCGGCTTGTAGGGCTGGGTCACGCCTTTGGCGGTAGCGATCGGGCCGAACGCTGCACCCACGTCGCCGATGTCGGCGCTGGCGTTGTCTTTTTCCGCATCGAACTTGGCCACTTCCTGGGCCGAGCTCATGTCGGTGTCCATGTGCACCAGACCGTACTTGGCGGTCAGGTCGGTCCAGGTGCCTTTCCAGTTCGCCCAGTCATCGGGCATGCCCACGCTGTTGATCGCGCCTTCGGCCTTGGCGGCGGCTTCGAGGGTTTTCAGGTCAGTGTCGGCGGCCATGGCCGATGTGCTCAGCGCGATGGCCGAACCCAGGAGTGATGCCAGCAAAAGGTGTTTCATTCGAAGCTCCTTTGTGCACTTCTCGACGGACTCATAGAAGTGTTCGTTGCGGATGGTTGGTCTAGGTCAGCAATACCTGAGCCAAGTTAGGCCACTAACATGACGCTTTCGTGTCTGGACCGACTCTTGCTGGGGCAAGTCGTAGCTCCGGAGATCGCTGTGAAATGAGCGTAGACCATGCTCAACAGCTTGATCTGAAAGGGCTGGAAGATTTGCCGAAAGTATTTGTCTCAGCGGCCTCAAGCTGGAATGTCACGCAACGGTCATCTACGCTGCCTAGGCTCTGGAGCACTGAAACGGGCCATTCAGCAAGCGACACTGCCCTTAAATAGCGCTGGTCTAGTCCAGATAGGTAATGCAATGCGCGAAGAAATGCCCCGAGCGGTGACGACCATCTGCAACGCGCTGCAAGAGCAGATCGAACACGGCCTGTTGCCGCCAGGCAGCAAGTTGCCGGCTGAGCGCAAATTGAGCGAGGTCTTCGATACCACCCGCATCACCTTGCGCGAGGCGTTGGTGCAGCTCGAAGCTCAGGGCTTGATCTACCGTGAGGAGCGCCGCGGCTGGTTCATTTCACCGCCGCGTCTGGCCTATGACCTGATGCGCCGCAGCCACTTTCACGCGATGGTTGAGGCTCAGGGCCGAGTGCCCGCGACCCAGGTGATTGCCGCGCGGCTGCAACCTGCGCCAGCCGTCATCTGCGGGCTGCTGCAATTGCCGGCGCTGTCGAGCGTGATCCAGATCTGCCGCGCCCGCCGCATAGATGAACGGCTGGTGCTCTACGTCGAGCACTACCTCAATCCCGATTACTTCCCGCAGATCCTCGAGCTGGACCTGAACCAGTCGCTGACCGAGCTCTACGCCAGCCACTACGACATTCGCTACGGCCAGGTGCGTTTCGAAATGGTGCCGACGGCGTTACCGGCGGAAGCGGCAGGGGCGCTGAAAGTCTCCATCGGCAGCCCGGGCCTGCGCATCGCCCGGGTCAATCACGACCAGCGCGGTCGGCTGATCGATTGCGACCTGGAATACTGGCGCCATGATGCGATTCATGTGAGTGCGGTGGTGGCGGATATTTAAATCGGCTTACACCGTCGCGTCATCCTTCTTCTCGCGCACTTTGCTCACACGCCCGCCACTGGTGCTGACCTGCACATTCAGGCGCGGCGTCGCCAAGTCCATGCCGGCCTCATCCAGATAACGCTTGAGCGACAGATTGAATGCTCGCGACACTTCCCATTGCTTGATCGGCGCAGTCTTGAAGCGCGCCCGTAGAATGGCGTTGCCCGCATCGAAACTTTCCACCCCTTGAATCTCCAGCGGCGACCAGATGTTGCGGCGCTGCAGCGGGTCGGAGCGCATTTTCTGGCCGACATCGCGGACCATCTTCAGCGCATCGTCGATGTTCATGCTCGCCGGAATCGCGATGCGGAAGATCGCGTAGCCGAACTCCCGCGAGTAGTTCTGGATGCTCTTGATCTCACTGAACGGGATGGTGTGGACGATGCCATCAATGTCGCGCAGCCGCACGGTGCGAATGGTCAAGCCTTCCACGGTGCCCAAGTGCCCGGCGACGTCCACGTAGTCGTCGATGGCCAGCGAGTCTTCGATGATGATGAACAGCCCGGTAATAAGGTCGGCGACAAGCGACTGCGCGCCGAAACCGATTGCGATACCAATCACACCGGCACCGGCCAGCAGCGGTGTTACGTTCATGCCCATGTTCGCCAGCGCGACGATCAGCGCGATGATGAAGATGGTCACGAACAGCACGTTGCGGATCAACGGCATCATCGTCTGCGCGCGGGTATTGGCCAGCCCTTTGCGCGAGCGGGTGAGGGCGTGGTGAATCCCGGTGTCCGCGAGAATCCAGATCAGCCAGGCAAACATCAGCGTGGCCGCCAGGCCGATCAGCCGCAGACTTATGTCGCGGCCGTCGCCTTCGGCAAAGCGGATCAGCGACAGCCCCCAGACCCGCAGGCCCAGTTCGATGAACACCAGCCAGATCAGCATGTGCGCAACGGTATAAAAGAAGTTCTTCAGGCGGTCCGAATACAGTGCATGACGCTTGTGAGCATGGCTTGGCTTGAGTGAATGACGCCGCACCAGGCCGTTGATGACCATGGACAGCACGATCAGCACGGTGCAAATCAGGGCCTGACGCAATGCAGTGCTGGTGTCACCCGCCGAAAAGAACGTGGCAAACAGGGAAACACCCACCAGCACCAGCGCCGGCAGGTACCAGAACGTGCCGAGAACCTCGATGCTGTCGCTCAGGGCGCGGCGGTTGAGGCGACGCGCCAGCGCCTGATTGCGGATCAGATGCGCGATCGGGCGACGGAAACGAATGATGAACAAGCCCGTGGACAGCGCGGCCATGACGTTGGCCAGGGTTGCGGCAGTGTGCGCCAGGTGCACGCCAAGGCTGGCGACCAGACGCGGGTCGCTCAACGCCTCGCCGAACGCGGCAAAGCTGCCGATCCACCACAGCGGCCGAAATGCCTGATGCCGCAGGATGTACAACGCCTGATGGCGATGCGGCCCGTCGAGCAGGGAAAACGCGATGACACAGACCGCCGAAAACAGCGTGCCGACCACCAATGCGTAAGCGAGCACCATCGCCAGATCCCGGCCCAGAGACGGCGGCAGCGAGTAACTGAGGTAAATCGTGATGACCAGCGCCACCAGCCACGGGCCCAGCTTGCGAAGCGCGAAGCGCAGCATGTCCGACAGGCGGGGGTGCTGTGGAAGCTCGGCGGAAAGGCCGAAGCGCAAGCGCACCTTGTGGCCCAGCCAGATCAGCGCCGCCGCGAGCAGCCCCCAGACCGCCAGCACCACGGCAAAGCCCCAGATGATCGGCCACCACTGGTTGGCCGGCAGCATCAGCGCCATCAGCTCATCCTCCGCCATACCCGCCTCATCCGCCCAGCGGCTGAGGGGGCTGTCTGCGCCGGTGAACTGCTTTTCCAGCTCGGCCAACGAACTGCCGATCAGGCCCAGCACGCCTTGCTCCACCGTCGGCTGCGCTTTCTTGGTGGCGTCGCGCAGCTTCTTCAGGTCATCAAGCAATTTGCTGCGCTGCTGATCGTTTTCCAGCGACGTGATGACCTCGTCCAGGGACTGCCCCAATGGCTCCTGAGCCTGTGGCTGCGTCTTGCTGCCACCGCTGAGCAGGCTCGGCAACCCGGCAGCCTGTGTCAGCGCGAACGGGAACATCGCCAGCAGGCAAAGCAAAAACAGGCGGGGCAGAACGGAAAGGCGGGTGGGAGCAATCACCGGGGAACAAACCTCGAATAGACAGGCGCTTGAGCCGCTCGGTGTGGGGCCGTGAGGGTGTCAAGCAGAGGCGCATGAGTTTACGAGTGGAAGGGGGGTGTGGCGAGGGGGAATTTCGCAGATTACCGGCCAAGGCAATGTGTGCAGACAGGGGGCATGTGACGACTTGGCCTCTTGAGTTTCCAAGCCCGCCACATTCAGAAGTGCGCGCGGACGAACGTGCCGTTGTTCGTGAGTTATCTCGCGGGAAGTGTTTTTATATAAAACACGCGTTATATAAAAAGCGCGCCCTCCTTGCCGTTGCTCGGGTGGGCGCGCGAAGGGTCAAGCTCCGCCAAGCGGACCTAACGCAACGACATGGTAAACCTCGGAGGTTAGATCCCCTTTCGGATTCAACGCTTCAAAGAAAGTTTGACGGCCCAGTTCTAGAACGGTCGATGTGTGCCATCCGCTATATTGATCTACTGTCACAGTATCCAGCTTTTCCGATTTACCGCTGTAGCTGTCGAGCATCTTATAGATCTCGACCTGACCATTCGGTTCTCCGGTCCCTACCAAGGTGATCATTGTGTTGCCGTTGGTGGTAGCGGTTGCGCGCTCAATGAAGGCGCCGGTGCCATCCACTACACCTGCGATAGTCGGAACTGTCTTGGTGAATCATTATTGGTTTGAGTACTCATGGTGCAGATCCTTTTGCGTGAGTGAGGGTGCGTCCAAAATATAGTTCGGCCCTGCTTAAACTGTCCATCCGACGATGTGCATCGCCCAGACTGTATTGCTATGAAGATTATTTCGAATCGAAATAAGAAAACACTGATGTCGTTAACGTTTCGACGCGCCCGGGCGCATGAATAATTTGTCAGGGTCGAAGGTGTTGTAAGAAATGAATAGGCAGTGGACAGTCATCGGCGATGCAGCGGTCACTGCGACGCCGATAGTCCTGAAAGTTATGGCAACTCTACACTCGCATAAAAGGCGGACAGTACTTTCACCAAGTGCGCCAGGTCCTGGCTGCCGGCCAGTTCGCGGATCGAGTGCATGGCGAAGGTTGGCAGACCGATGTCGACGGTGCGAACGCCGAGGTGCCCTGCGGTGATCGGGCCAATGGTGGAGCCGCAGGCCATGTCGCTGCGCACGACGAAGCTCTGCACCGGGACTTCTTCGGCCATGCACAGGTGACGGAAGAAACCGGCGGTTTCGCTGTTGGTGGCGTAGCGCTGGTTGCTGTTGACCTTGATCACCGGGCCGGCGTTGAGTTTCGGGCCGTGGTTGGCGTCGTGCTTTTCGGGGTAGTTCGGGTGTACGCCGTGAGCGTTGTCGGCGGAGATCAGCAGGGACTTCTGGATCGTGCGCACGTAGTCGTCGCCTTCCGGGAGCAGGCGTTGCAGCACCTGTTCCAGCATCGGGCCATCGGCGCCGCACGCGGACGTCGAGCCGACTTCTTCGTGGTCGGTGCAGATCAGCAGGCAGGTTTCGTCGCCGTCGGCATTGAGCAGCGCTTGCAAACCGGCGAAGCAGGACAGCAGGTTGTCGAGACGGGCGCCGGCGATGAAGTCGCCGTTGAGGCCGATGACGGCGGCGCTTTGGGTGTCGTAGAAGCTGAGCTCGTAATCGAGCACGACGTCGGCGTTCAAACCGTGCTCGCGGGCCAGTTGATCGGTCAGCAGGGCGCGGAAGTCGGGACGTTCGTCACCGGCGACCTGGGCCAGAATCGGTGGCAGTTCGGTCTGCGGGTTGATCGCCCAGCCTTCGTTGGCGGTGCGATTGAGGTGGATTGCGAGGTTAGGGATGATCGCGATGGGCAGTTTGAAGTCGATCAACTGGCTTTCGACTTTGCCGTCGCGGCGGAAGGTGACGCGGCCGGCGAGGGAGAGGTCGCGGTCAAACCACGGTGCAAGCAGGGCGCCGCCGTAGACTTCGACGCCCAGTTGCCAGAAGCCCTGGCGTTGCAGTTCGGGTTGCGGTTTGACGCGCAGGCACGGGCTGTCGGTGTGGGCGCCGACGAGGCGGATGCCGCCGGTGAGGGGCGACAGGCGACCGAGTTTGAAGGCGACGATGGAGGAGTCGTTGCGGGTGACGTAGTAGCGGCCGCCGGCTTCGGTGTACCAGGGCTCGCGTTCGTCGAGGCGCTGGTAGCCGGCGCCTTCGAGGCGTTGGACGAGGCTTGCGGTGGCATGAAAGGGGGTGGGGGAGGCCTTCAGGAAATCGATAAGGCCCTGATTCAACTCTTCGCGCATAGGTTACTCCAGACAGCAATGTGCGGGAGTTTACAGGCCAAAAGGTGTTTTGATCGAGATCAAGATCAAGATCAAGATCCTTAAGATCAAAAGCGTCTGCCTGGGGGCAGACTGTTTCGCCTTCGGCGAGTTACTTGATAAAGCCCCAAGTAACCAAGGGCTTGTGCTCCTGGTTGGGCTCCTCCTTCGTCGGGGTTCCCTCACTCCGGTCTCGCTCCGTGGGCCCGCCGCCATCCGCCATCCATGGCGGGGGGCGGCTCTCGCCGCATCCATGCGGCTCGGCCCACTCCGCGAGACCTGCGTTCAGCCTGCACTCAAGTCGCGTTTGGCGGTGACTGAGCTTTTTGTGGATGAAGATCAAGATCAAAAGCTTCCCGGCTGAAGCCGGTCCCACAGTCGGGGTCACTGCCTTCCTGCTGGATGCACGCGCTGCTTTTAGTGGGACCGGCTTCAGCCGGGAAGGGGCCGGTCTGGGCGCTGGCAGTTTGGCAGACCGAACTCCCTCCCTGTGGGAGCGAGCTTGCTCGCGAATGCTGTTGCTGTTGCTGTTCCGATCGTTCCCACGCTCCGCGTGGTAATGCCGCCCAGACGCTCCGCGTCCCAGCTGCGCTTTTGACTTTGATCTTTCCCACGCAAGTCCAGACATCGCCAAACGCGACTTGGGTGCAGGCCGAGCGCAGACGATGTGGAGTGGGTCGAGCCGCATGGATGCGGCGAGAGCGCCGTCAGGACATGGATGTCCGTTCGGCGCGGGCCCACGGAGCATCGTCGGAGTGAGGGAATCCCGACGGAGGAGGGACCCAACCGAGAGCAAGCCCCCTTGGTTACTTGGGGGGCTTTTTCCAAGTAACTCGCCGAAGGCGAAATGATCTGACGTTAGGCAGATGCTTTTGATCTTCACGCGGTTCTGACTAACAACATCAAAACGGCGCCGGACACTCAAACCGCAAACGCTCGCCCGTCCCCGGATGCGTAAACGCCAGCATGCTCGCATGCAGACACAACCGCGGATACGCCGCCAGCGCCTCCGGATGCGCATATAAGCCATCGCCCAACAACGGATGCCCGATCGACAACATATGCACCCGCAATTGATGCGACCGCCCGGTGATCGGCGTCAACTCAACCCGACAATGGGTGTCATACCGCTCCAGCACCTTCCAGAACGTCAACGCATGCTTGCCGAACTCATGATCCACCACATGACGCGGCTTGGTCGGCGGGTCGTAGCGCAACGGCAAATCAATACTGCCGCTGTCCAGGTCTGGCTGGCCCCACGCCAGTGCCGTGTAAGCCTTCTCGGTCTCGCGGTCGTGAAACTGCCGGGACAACTCACGGTGCGTGTCCGCATCACGCGCCAGCAAAATGATCCCGGACGTTTCCCAGTCCAGCCGATGGACGATGCGCGCCTCGGGGTAGCCGTTTTCCTGCAGGCGCGTGATCAGACAGTCCTTGTTATCGTCAGCACGACCAGGGACCGAAAGCAGCAGGGTGGGCTTGTTCACCACCAGGACAGCGTCGTCCTGATGGAGGATATGAACGTTGGACAGCGGCATGGAACAGCCTCATAGCTCAAACAGGCGCAACACGATCGCAAGAACCATCGCGGCGCAGAAAACAGGTCTTCAGGAACGCCAACGGCGGCGCGCTTGCCTGATTCCGCAAAGGGAGTCAGGCAACCGGGCCGCCGTGGCGACTGCCTTCTCGATCAACGATCAGGCAGGGTGATATTCAGTTCCAGAATCGAGCAGCTGCCGTCGTTTTCAAGGGCGACATGCACGTCATCGTTACCTATATTGACGTACTTGCGGATCACCTCGACCAACTCCTTCTGCAAGGCGGGCAGGTAATCCGGGGTGCTGCGTTGGCCGCGTTCATGCGCCACGATGATCTGTAGACGCTCTTTCGCTACCGACGCGGTGCTGGGCTTTTTGTTGGCACGAAAGAAGTCAAAAATGCTCATCAGTTACCCCCGAACAGGCGTTCGAAAAATCCTTTTTTCTGTACGTCCAGGAAACGATGCTCTTTTTCCTTGCCCAAAAGACGGTCAACGGCATCGCTGTACGCCTGGCCGGCGTCGCTCTGGTCATCGAGGATCACCGGCACGCCCTGGTTGGAAGCCTTGAGTACCGCCTGGGATTCCGGGATCACGCCCAGCAGGGTGACCGCCAGGATTTCCTTGACGTCTTCAACGCCCAGCATCTCGCCCTTGCTCACGCGCTCAGGGTTGTAGCGGGTCAGGAGCAAGTGCTCCTTGATCGGGTCTTCGCCACGCTCGGCGCGGCGGGACTTGCTGGCCAGCAGGCCGAGCATGCGGTCCGAATCACGAACCGAGGACACTTCCGGGTTGGTCACGACGATGGCTTCGTCGGCGAAATACATCGCCAGGTGAGCGCCCGTTTCGATACCGGCAGGGGAGTCGCAGACGACGTACTCGAAGGTTTCCTTGAGTTCCATCAGGACTTTTTCCACGCCTTCTTTGGTCAGCGCGTCTTTGTCACGGGTCTGGCTGGCGGCGAGGACATAAAGACCTTCGATCTTCTTGTCTTTGATCAGCGCTTGTTGCAGGTTGGCTTCGCCGTTGACTACGTTGACGAAGTCATAAACGACGCGACGCTCGCAACCCATGATCAGGTCGAGGTTACGCAGGCCGACGTCGAAATCGACGATGACCGTTTTGTGGCCGCGCAGTGCGAGACCGGTACCGATGGCGGCGCTGGTGGTGGTCTTGCCCACACCACCCTTGCCGGATGTAACCACGAGAATCTTGGCCAAGGTGTATCACCCCTAGAGGAAAAGGACGTTGAGTCCCTGAAGAGCCCCTCGTGACGGCGCAACTAAAGCGGGCGAGGGCGGTGATCGGAACCCGTGAAGGAGTCCATGTTCGGGAAAACAAAAAAATATCCCGAACGTCCCGGTGCCTTCGCGTCGTTTTCGCGACGAATCAGAGTGGCTTAAAAATGGCGCAGTATCCGTTAAAGACGGGTGATGTTCAACACGTCCCCGGACAGACTGATCTGTACCCCGGCGCCCCATAGTGGATCGCGACGCAGGTCTTCGGACACCTTGTACTGGCCGGCAATCGAGATCAGTTCGGCAACCATTTGCTGGCAGAAAATCCGTGCCTTGGTATCGCCTTTGATCCCCGCCAGCGCGCGGCCGCGCATCGGGCCGTACACGTGAATATTGCCGTCGGCGAGCAGTTCGGCGCCGGGGCTGACCGAGGAGATCACCACCAGATCGGAGCCCTGGGCGTAGATCTGCTGACCACCGCGCACAGGGGCGGTGATGATCTTGGTCGGCTTGATCAACGGCTCGGGCGGCTTCTCGATGATTTCCGGCTTCTTTTTGACTTCGCCTTCCGTCGGATCAAGCGGTCGCTCGCGCGCGCCCGAAGGCGGCAGCACCGGCAGGTCGATGGAAATGGCGGCGGCGATGTCTTCAATCCGGTTGGCACGAATGGCCAGGGTGCGCAAACCGTGCTGGCGGCAGATGCGCATCATTGCCGGCAGATCGATCGCGCCTTCATCCGGCGGCAACTTGTCGAGGGCCAGCACCAGCGGTGTATTGCTGAAGAAATTCGGCGCCTGGGCGACTTTTGCCGCCAGTTGACGATCCAGCGCTTCGAGGTTGTTGCGGGCCAGTTCCAGCACGGTGATGGCCAGCATGCTGCCCTTCAGCTGGAACACGGGGTCCTTGTCTTGCAATTCGATTTGGCTCATGTCGGCATACAGCGGCTTGTCGCTAAAAGTGCCGAGACTTATAACGATAACGCCCGCCAGCCGCAAGGGAGGCGCAACCGACGGGGGCGCGATCCGCGCGAACCGATGTAGAATGCCCGCCTTTGTCCTGACGGAAGCTGTAATGGATCGCCCGCGTTTTCGAGCTCACTTTCTTCATCCCCGCTTCTGGCTGCTGTGGCTGGGGCTGGGCGTGCTCTGGCTGATCGTGCAGTTGCCTTTTCGCGCCTTGCTGGTGATCGGCCGTGGCCTGGGTCGGGTCATGTATTACCAGGCGACCGATCGGCGGGTCATTGCCGCGCGTAACCTCGAACTGTGTTTCCCGCAGTATTCGAAAGCCGAGCGCAAGCGCCTGCTCAAGGCCAACTTCGCCTCCACCGGCATCGCTTTTTTCGAGATGGCCATGAGCTGGTGGTGGAGCAAGCCCCGTCTGGCGCGGCTGGCGCACATCGAAGGCCTTCATCATTTAAAGCAGGCGCAACTGGACGGCCATGGCGTCATCCTCATGGCGCTGCACTTCACGACGCTTGAAATCGGCGCGGCCCTGCTCGGGCAGCAGCACACCATCGACGGCATGTACCGCGAGCACAAGAACGCGCTATTTGATTACATTCAGCGACGCGGCCGCGAGCGGCATAACCAGGATTCAATTGCCGTCGAGCGCGAAGACGTGCGCGGCATGATCAAGCAATTGCGTAAGGGCCGGGCGATCTGGTATGCGCCAGATCAGGACTACGGCGCCAAGCAGAGCCTCTTCGTGCCGTTGTTCGGCATTCAGGCCGCCACCGTGCCGGCCACCAGTAAATTTGCCAAGCTCGGCCACGCGCTGGTCGTGCCGTTCACTCAGGAGCGCCTGGCCGACGGCAGCGGCTACACGCTGGTGATCCATCCGCCGCTGAGCGATTTTCCGGGGGAGAGCGACGAGGCGGACTGCATTCGCATCAATCAATGGGTCGAGCGCGCCGTCACCGCATGCCCCGAGCAGTACCTCTGGGCCCACCGGCGGTTCAAGAGTCGGCCGCCGGGTGAGCCGAAGCTGTACAAGAAGCGTGGCTGAAACCAAGAGCTGAGACCCCATGACGACAAGCACCATAGAACAACAAGCGGTGCGCCACGCCTCAGCCTTGGCTCCCGGCGTCGAGCCCATCACCGGGCTGATCCTGTCCGGCGGCGGTGCCCGCGCGGCGTATCAGGTGGGCGTGCTCGCCGGCATCGCCGATTTGTTGCCGATAGGCGCGAAGAATCCTTTTCCGGTCATCGTCGGCACCTCCGCCGGGGCGATCAATGCGGTGAAGCTGGCCAGCGGCGCCGCGCAATTTCGGACGGCAATCCACGAACTCACTGACTTCTGGCAGGGCTTTCGCAGCCATCAGGTGTTGCGCAGTGACTGGACTGGCGTCATTCGCCAGGCCGCACGGTTCTTCGGCCGCAGCCTGTTGGGCATCGGTCGCCAACAGGTGCCGGTGGCGCTGCTCAACAGTTCGCCGCTGAAAGACCTGCTGACCGCGCGCCTCAACCTCGACGGCATCGACGAAGCCATTGAAGCCAAGCAGCTGCGTGCAGTGGCGATTACGGCGTTTGGTTATGAGTCAGGGCAGGCGGTCACGTTTTATCAGGGCAAGGGCACGATCGAATCCTGGCTGCGGCATCGCAGGATCGGCCTGCCGACACGTTTGACCATCGACCATCTGCTGGCCAGTTCGGCGATCCCCTTGCTGTTTGCGCCCGTGAAGCTGGGCCAGGAATATTTTGGTGACGGCGCGGTGCGGCAGTCGGCGCCGATCAGCCCGGCCCTGCACCTGGGCGCCAACCGCGTGCTGGTGGTGGGCGTCAGCGGCAACCCCCGTGGCCCAGGCGTGAACCCGCCCGTGCCGCGTGCGGTCCGTGGCGTGCAACCGAGTCTTGCGCAGATCGGTGGGCACATGCTCAACAGCACGTTCATTGACAGCCTGGAGAGTGACATCGAACTGCTGGAACGGCTGAATCTGGTCAGCCGCCTGCTGCCGGCGTCTGACATGCCCAGGCCGCAGTCGTCAGAATCGACGCCCATTCAGTCGCTTGCGCCTGTGGAGGTGCTGGTGATTTCGCCCAGCCAGCCCATTGATGAAATCGCCGCCCGTCACCGCCGCGAACTGCCTCCTGCGCTGCGCACGTTTCTGCGCGGCCCGGGTGCGACCAAGACCAGCGGGGCAGGGGTGCTGAGCTATCTGTTGTTCGAGTCGGGTTATTGCAGCGAGCTCATCGAACTGGGCCGCCGCGACGCGATGGCCCAGAAGGAAGAGTTGATGCGGTTCTTGCGGCTGGAGTGAATCTCTGCCCCGAGTGATTCAATGCGGCCCTGCATGAGCTGTCGCAGCTCACTGTAGGCGCGCGCTTGCCCGCGATGGCGGTGTGTCATTCACCCTATCTATTGCAGGCCTACCCCATTCGCGGGCAAGCGCGCTCTTACAAAGGATTTGCCTTGGCCGGTATTCAGCGTCAGGCGCAAAACCTGTGGGAGCCGGCTTGCTGGCGAATGCGCTGTGTCAGGCGCCATCGTTGGCTCAGGCAGATCGCATTCGCGGGCAAGCGCGCTCCTACACTGTAAGTGGCGATCACGCCGTCAGTTTGTCATCCCGGAAATCCCGCAGGGCCTGTTCGATTTCTTCACGGCTGTTCATTACGAACGGGCCGTACTGCACGATCGGTTCGCCCAGTGGCTTGCCAGCGATCAGCAACACGCGTGCGCCCGTTTGGCTGCTTAGCTGAATCTCACCGCTTTCCGACAACCGCGCGAGACGGCTCTGGCTGAGTTTCTGTGGCTGCCCGGCAATCTCGACTTCTCCTTCGTACACATACAGCAGCACGCGATGGCCATCGGCAACGCGCGGGTTGATGTGGCTGCCGGCGGGCATGTGGAAATCGAAATACTGCGGCTCGGTGTCCGGGCGCTGCACGGCGCCTGCCTGGGACGTCTGGCCGTCGTCGAACTGACCTGCGATCACCACAACATCGACGCCGTTCTGCGTGGTGATGCGCGGAATGCGCTCGGGCTGAATGTCGTCGTAACCGGCGTCGCCCATCTTCGATTTGGCCGGCAGGTTGAGCCACAGCTGGAAGCCGCGCATGGCGCCTTCTTCCTGCTCGGGCATCTCGCTGTGAATGACCCCGCGCGCAGCGGTCATCCACTGCACGCCGCCGCCCTGCAGCAGACCGACGTTGCCCATGTGGTCTTCATGACGCATGCGACCTTCGAGCATGTAGGTCACGGTCTCGAACCCGCGATGGGGGTGCGGCGGAAAGCCAGCGATGTACTCGTCGGGGTTCTCGGAACCGAACTCGTCGAGCATCAGGAACGGGTCGAAGGATTCGATGCCTTGACCGCCGAACACACGGGTCAGCTTGACGCCTGCGCCGTCCGAAGTCGGTTGCCCGGCCTGGATCGACAGCACTTTACGAAATTGAGTCATGGGGCTCACTCCGGCAAAAGGGGAATGGCGCCTATGGTAGGCCTGTTGGGGCGATGAATGGGTGACGTTTTTGCGCGGGAATGATCGGGTTTGGCGATGGGTTGCGGGCTTTATTCCCAAGACTCCAGGAGACCCCCCACCATCCGCAAGGAGTGAGGTGGCGCGCCAAACACTGTCCATGTAGGAGTGACCGGGGTGGCGCTCCACCTTGCTCGCGAAGAGGCCCGAAGATCCGACATAACGCCACCGGCCGGACCGTGCACTTGTAGGACTGGCTTTAGCCGGGAAGACGCCGTCATTAACACCACGAATTTGATGGCGTGCCGACGGGCCTCTTCCCGGCTAAAGCCAGTCCTACAGGTTTTGCTGCCAGCAGCGCCGGCAGATTTCAGGTCACGTTACTCGGACACCTGCAGCTTGCGGGCTTCGGTGTACACGTAACGCACTTTCTCGTACTCGAACGGCGAATTCATCTGACCGTAGCGGAAGCTGGTCGTGTAGCGACGGTCGATGGCGCGCAGCAGGTACAGCTCGGGATGGTCTTCGCTGACCTGGGCGACGTTGAGGAAGTTGATCTGCGATTCAGCCGTGAAGTCGAAGACCAGGCCGCCAGTGTCACGCAGGTTCGACGGGCCGAGGATCGGCAGCACCAGGTACGGACCGGCCGGGACGCCATAGAAACCCAGGGTCTGACCGAAGTCTTCGCTCTGTTTCTTCAGGCCCATCATGGTCGCCGGGTCCCACAGCCCGGCAATGCCCAGAGTGGTGTTGACGATCAGGCGGCCGGTGGTTTCCATCGAACGCTTGCCCTTGAACTGCAGCAGACTGTTCAGCAGGTTAGGCACATCGCCCAGGTTGCTGAAGAAGTTGCTGACGCCCGTGCGCACGAAGCTTGGCGTCACGTATTTGTAGCCGTTGACCACCGGCAGGAATACCCACTCGTCGAAGCGATAGTTAAAGTGGTAAACCCGACGGTTCCAGGACTCCAGCGGATCATAGACATTCAGCGCGTTGAGCGACGAACGCTCGAACTCCTGAGCATCCAGACCCGGGTTGAATTTCAGCGACTTCAACGGCTCGGTGAACCCATCCGGGTTGTCGATCCGCTTGACCGGGGCTGCCTGGGAAACGATCGGCGCGTCGGCCGCGTGGACGGCGCCAGCACAGAGGAGGGCAGCGATAAGCAATAGACGTTTAGCCACGGAAAAACTCCAGCATGGCGTCGCTGTTGACGCGATAGTTCATGTTGCCGCAGTGACCGCCGTAAGGGTAAACGGTCAGGCGATCGCCAAATGTCTTGCGCAGGAAACCGAGATCGCCCGGGCCGAGGATCACGTCGTCGGCGTTGTGCATCACAGCGATCTTCTTGCTGCTCGCCAGGTAATCCTTCAGCGCGTACAGGCTGACCTGATCAACCAGTTGCAACAGGCTGCCGCCGTCGGTGCGCGCACGCCACATCGGGATGACCTGCTCGGTTACATAGCAGTCGAAATCGCACTGCAGCGCGCGCTTGAGAAACGGCGTCAGGCTGGTGCCTTCGCTGATCGGGGTCTTCGGCGGGGTAATCAGGCCGCGACGGTTGATCAGGTCGGAGGTGAACGCGATGTCAGCGGCGGAGAAGCGGAACGAGGTGCCGATCAGCATGGCCATCTGTTCATTGGACAGGTGCTGCTTGGACTGCTGGAAGTCAAACAGCAGTGCATCGTTCAGGTCGATGTAGCCTTTTTCGCGGAAGTAGCGGGTCAGCTTCTGCAGCACCAGTTCATAGAACGTCGTGCTGTTGGTGATGCCTTTAACGTCGGTCTGCACCATCTTGTCGAGGTTGGTGATCGACGTGTACAGGTTCACCGGCGGGTTGATCAGCAGCACTTTCTTGAAGTTGAAGCTGCGACGGGTTTCATCAAGTTTGCTGACGAACGCCGCATCCAGTGCGCCGAGGCTGTAGCCGGTCAGGTAATACTCGGTGACCTGCAGCTTGGACTGCTGGGCGCGAACGGCCTGCATGACACGGTACAAGTCTTCGGCGTCTTCCTTGGTGACGCCTGGGGTGGCGAAACGCGAGGCGGCGCTCATGAAGTCGTAGCTGGTGGGCGACGAAAGCTGTACGACGTTATAACCGGCGCCGTAATAAAGCTTCTTCAGGTATTCATTAAGGGTGCTGTTGTAAGGCGCGCCGGTGCCGGCAATCAGAAAGATCAGCGGTGCAGGGTGGTCTTGTTTGGCGAGGCGGTAGTGCAGTTTCTTCACAGCCCAGAAGTTGTCCGGCAGTGTGAACTCACGCTCCGGGCGCATGGTGAGGCTGTAATCGTCCTGATCGATGTCGGCGTCTTCAGGCACCTTGGCACGCAAATCCGCTGGGGTCGTGGCGATGGTCGCTTCGAACGGATTGGTCAAGGGGAAGCCATAGCTGGACGGATCAATATCGACCGCCATCACGGACGCACTCAAAAACAGGCCGCCTGATAAGGCGGCGAGGCGCAGAAAACGAAGCATGACTGAATCCCTTGGGAATGATGTGCTGTTGAAATACGCAGGCTATGACACGGGTGTAATGCCAAAGTGCCGTGACGGCAAGTGGCTCTTGCATGACCCTCCGCGACGATACAGGTTATGGCACTTCTGGCCTGTCTGCTCGTGCTTTTTATTGCCCGTATGGTTTTGCCCGGGCGGCTGCGGCTATGCTGCCCGCCGTTGGTTATTTTCTGGAGTGTGTCGTGTCCCGTCGTCTGCCGTTGTTGGTGCTGTTTTTTATTCTGGTGCTGTGGCTCGCCGTCAGTTACGGCTTGCGCTACGGCCTGATGGAAGACGTGCAATGGGTGGGAATTTGCGCTGACGATGCGTCGAAATGGCAGTGCCAGTTGCGCTCGAACCTGGGCCTGTTGATTCACTTCGGTGTGTTCGGATGGGGCGCGCTGATCGCATCGCTGGTCGCGTTCTTTGTGCCACGTCAGGTCGGCCGAGCGCTCGCGGTGGTTGGCTTGCTGCTGGGGATACTCGCGCTGGTGCTCTACACGGCGAGTCTTGCGGTGTTTGCAGTGGTGATTGCCGGGTTGCGCCTGGTGCGCGCTCGGCAGGCGTGACTTAAAAAACTAAAGGCTGAAAGCCAAACACCAGACAGCATAAAGGGGAGCCGAGGCTCCCCTTTTAATCGTTGCACGTGCGCTTTCTTATTATTGTAGGGCGGTCTGTTGTTGTTATTGGCAACCGGTCCCTTTACAGCGTCTTCGGTGATCCCCATTCGGGATACAAGAGCAAACGTATTTTTTTGAGCGCTGACCTGCTTTGATTCCTCTTCTGCGAGAGGTGATCCAACCCGTTCTGGCCGCTACCTGGGGGTAGTTTTAGAGTTCTCTGTCGGGCTGCGAGGCCGGGGCCTCGGTAAAGCGTTTCTACTCCAAAAAAATCTGTTGGCTGCGTCTCTGTGCCGTTGTTCTTGTTATGTCAGAGCCGATTCATCTTATTTTTATTGGGTTTTCACATTTTGTTCTTGTTATGCAGGAGATATAGCAGGGTGCGTGCCAACTTTTGAAATCACTTATAAATCAGTGGCTTGCGAAATCCGATCAATTGGCCTCCCTGCTATGTAACGGAATTCTGTTTCCGTGTTACCCGCCTTCGGGCTTTTCAGTCCCTCGGCGGTAACACAATGTATCCGTCCCACTGCACACTCGGTTACACAGCCTTGGCGGCGCTCTTCGGCGCCTTGACCGGAGCGCCGATGCGCACGCTGCGCCACAGTGCCAGCGCCATCAGCAGGCTCACGCCCGCCCACGCCCATGCCTGGGGATTGCTCACGCCTTCGCGAAACAGCTGCGGCACGATGCCCGCGCCGACGATGAACATCAGCAGGCCGATCTCTCGGCGCGGTGCCGCAGCCGGGCGAATCAGGTAGACCAAGGCGGGCAGCCACAGGGTGGCCGTCGCGAAGCTGCGGTAGCGCGGATCAAAGACCATCGCCAGCATCATCACTGCCGCCGCGAACCCGCTGGCGCACAACCACCATCCCGCCCGCGCGTCCAGCCAGGCGAAGACCCGTTCGCGCCAGCCTCTGCGGGCGGACAACGCCAATGCGGCGTGGGCGAGCACCAACAGATTCAGCGCCACCAGTGCCACTGCCCACAGGTATTCGCCAGCGAAGCGGCTGTTTACCCGGGCCAATTCACCCCAGGTGCCGATGCAGCAACCGGCGAACGCCGCCAGCACCGGAAGCATCAGCGCGCTGCGTGGATGGTTGACCCGCCCCGCCCACGCCAGCGCCAGCACGGCGATCGCGCCACTGACTGTCAGCCAGAATGGCCACAACGGCAGGTTCGATACCGGCCCGGCAAGCACGCCTTTGTCCTGACGATCTGCGTCGAACAGCCCCCAGTAACCGCCCACTGCGCCTTCGGACTGACGCTTCCACGGCTGGTCGAACGCTTCGATCAGGTTGTAGTGCCACCCGTGCTGCTCGGCCATTGCGACGAAACTGCGAATGAACCGTGCCTCGTTGACCCGGCTGGGCAGCGCCGTTTCACGCTGGCGGCCTTCGCTGGGCCAGCCGGTCTCGCCGATGAGAATGTCCTTGGGCGCGAATGTCTTGCCGAACTCTTCGCGGATCTGCGCGACGTGGGACAGGGCTTTGTCGATGCCGCTGGGGTCGTCTTCCCAGTACGGCAGCAGGTGGATCGTCAGGAAATCCACGGCAGGCGCGACTTCCGGGTATTGCAGCCAGTATTCCCAGACGTCTGCGTAGGTGACCGGCTGCTTGACCTGCGCTTTCACCTGACGAATCAGCGTGGCCAGTTGAGCGCCGGTGACTTCCTTGCGCAACAGGCTTTCGTTACCAACGATCACTGCCGTCACGACATCCGGGTGGGTGTTAGCGGCCATGACCAGGGCCTTGATTTCCTTGGCCGTGTCGATCGGATTGCCATTGACCCAGGCGCCGAGCATCAGCTTGAGGCCGTACTTGCGCGCGATGTCGGGAAGCGTCTCCATGCCGGTCATTGAGTAGGTGCGCACGCAGTCGAAGCGCGTCGCCAGCAGCGCCAGGTCAGCATCCATGCGCGCGGGGCGCAGGGTGAACGGCTGGTCGAACGGGGATTGATCCTTGTCGAAGGGTGTGTAGGACGCGCATTGCAGTTTGTGGGTCGGCGTGGCGGCGTCCGGCAGGATTACCGGCTTGCCCAGCCAGTACCAATAGCCGCACAGGCCAAGCAGGGCAATCACACACGAGAACAGATAAAGGAGGGCGACAGGCGAGCGGGACGGTGCGGACATAATGGGGCCGAAGTGGGGCGAAGGGCGGCATCTTAGCAAGATGACGCGGTTACATCTGTAGGAGCGTGGCTTGTCCCGCGATCGGCTGCGGAGCAGTCGTTAAACCTCGCGACGCCATGCTTGCTGATACACCGCATTCATTGCATTGCATTGCATTGCATTGCTGCCGCTGCGCGCCAGATCGCGGGACAAGCCACGCTCCTACACACCTCATCCGGCCAGCGCTTTTCAAACCATGCAATTTCCGGACGAGTCGCTAGCCTCTTTACGACCTGCCTGTCGTTGATGGCCCGGTGATGTCGTTTACCGGGTGGCTGGGTGTCGCTGGCAGGAAAGGCACAAGGTGTGTGGGGGTTGATGATCAATCGCCCACGCAGCGATTGCGGCTGCGCAGGCACATGGTGGAAGCGTGAAACGCGTGGCTTGCCCCGAACCAGGGCGCGAGTGCGACGTTATAAGAACGTTAACGACGCCCGACCGCTGTCGGGTTCTGGACTACCGGGGAAGTAAAAATGACGATGCGAAAAATCCTGGGTGTCAGTGCCGCGCTGGCATTGGCCATCAGTGCCACGCTGGCCCACGCCGACGCCAAACCCGAGCTGAGCATCGGTTACGTCGATGGCTGGTCCGACAGTGTTGCAACCACCAACGTCGCTGCCGAAGTGATCAAACAGAAACTGGGTTATCCGGTGAAGCTGCAGGCTGTTGCGGCCGGGATCATGTGGCAGGGCGTCGCGACCGGCAAACTGGACATGATGCTGTCGGCCTGGTTGCCCGTGACCCACGGCGAGTACTGGACCAAGAACAAAGACAAGGTCACCGACTACGGCCCCAACTTCAAGGACGCGAAAATCGGCCTGATCGTGCCGGAGTACGTGAAAGCCAACTCGGTGGCGGACCTCAAGACCGACGAGTCCTTCAAGAAGAAAATCGTCGGCATCGACGCTGGTTCAGGCGTGATGATCAAGACCGATCAGGCGATCAAGGATTACGGCCTGGACGGTTACAAGCTGCAGGCCAGTTCCGGCGCCGGCATGATCGCCGAGCTGACCCGCGCCGAGAACAAGAAAGAATCCATCGCCGTCACCGGCTGGGTGCCGCACTGGATGTTCGCGAAATGGAAGCTGAAGTTCCTCGAAGACCCGAAGGGCGTTTATGGTGCGGCTGAAACCGTCGACAACATCGGCAGCCTGGACCTTGCCAAGAAGGCCCCGGACGTCGCGGATTTCCTGAAGAAATTCCAGTGGACCAACAAAGATGAAATTGGCGAAGTCATGCTCGCCATCCAGGATGGCGCCAAGCCTGAAGCAGCGGCCAAGGACTGGGTTGCCAAACACCCGGATCGCGTCAAAGAGTGGACCGGTAAGTAATCGGTCATAAAGATTTAACGTTGTACCGAACCGCCTGGCGCGCCGTCGCCAGGCGGTTTTTTATTGCCCCGAGCCTTAGGCGCAATCAACCGCATGCAAAAGAGGCAATCCTTCGAACATCAACTAATGTCGTTCTAATACTAAGGTCGTCTGGAGTGCATCGCAGAGCGGACTAAAGTGCAAACCGTGACATCCATCTGTGCTGCGAGGACAAAAACAATGAACGACAGCATTTACCTCTCGATTCAGAACAGCCCGCGTTTCAAGGAGCTGGTCTCGAAAAGGGAACGATTCGCCTGGATTCTCTCGGCAATCATGCTTGGGCTCTATGCCGCATTCATCCTTTTGATTGCGTATGGGCCTCAGATTCTCGGCGCTAAACTCAGCGCCACATCAACCATCACGTGGGGTATGCCGATCGGCGTCGGGCTGATTGTGTCTGCGTTTGTGCTGACCGCCATCTACGTTCGCCGCGCAAACGGTGAATTTGATGACTTGAACAACGCCATCCTGAAGGAGGCACAGCAATGATTCGGCGCCTGCTTGCGGCCTTCGGCCTTGCTGCTTTCGCACCGACACTCTGGGCAGCCGAAGCGCTGACCGGTGCGGTGCAGAAACAACCGTTGAACGTGTCGGCGATTATCATGTTCGTGGTCTTTGTCGGTTTCACCCTTTACATCACCTACTGGGCGTCGAAGAAGAACAAGACAGCGTCGGACTATTACTCGGCAGGCGGCAAGATCACCGGTTTCCAGAACGGTCTGGCCATCGCCGGTGACTACATGTCGGCGGCGTCCTTCCTGGGGATTTCCGCGCTGGTCTACACCTCCGGCTACGACGGTCTGATCTACTCCATCGGCTTCCTCGTCGGCTGGCCGATCATCCTGTTCCTGATCGCCGAACGCCTGCGCAACCTGGGCAAGTACACCTTCGCTGACGTGGCGTCCTATCGCCTGAAGCAAAAGGAAATCCGTACCCTGTCCGCCTGCGGTTCGCTGGTGGTCGTGGCGTTCTACCTGATCGCGCAAATGGTTGGCGCCGGCAAGCTGATCCAGCTGTTGTTCGGGCTGGACTATGCCGTGGCGGTGGTGCTCGTCGGTATCCTGATGTGCCTGTACGTGCTGTTCGGCGGCATGCTGGCGACCACGTGGGTACAGATCATCAAGGCGGTGATGTTGCTCTCCGGCGCGTCGTTCATGGCGTTGATGGTGATGAAGCACGTCAACTTCGACTTCAACGTGCTGTTCTCCGAAGCCGTGAAGGTTCACCCCAAAGGTGAGGCGATCATGAGCCCGGGCGGTCTGGTGAAAGATCCGGTCTCGGCGTTCTCACTGGGTCTGGCGCTGATGTTCGGTACCGCGGGCCTGCCCCATATCCTGATGCGCTTCTTCACTGTGAGTGATGCGAAGGAAGCCCGTAAGTCGGTGCTCTACGCGACCGGTTTCATCGGTTACTTCTACATACTGACCTTCATCATCGGTTTCGGCGCGATCCTGCTGGTCAGCACCAACCCGACGTTCAAGGACGCGGCGGGCGCGCTGCTCGGCGGCAACAACATGGCGGCGATTCACCTGGCCGATGCGGTCGGGGGCAGTCTGTTCCTGGGCTTCATCTCGGCGGTGGCGTTCGCGACTATTCTCGCTGTGGTGGCAGGCTTGACGCTGGCCGGTGCTTCGGCGGTGTCCCACGACTTGTACGCCAGTGTGATCAAGGCGGGCAAGGCCAACGAGAAAGACGAGATCCGTGTGTCGAAATACACCACGGTTGCGTTGGCGGTGGTGGCGATAGGGTTGGGTATCGCGTTCGAAAGTCAGAACATCGCGTTCATGGTGGGCCTGGCGTTCTCCATTGCGGCGAGCTGTAACTTCCCGGTGCTGTTGCTTTCGATGTACTGGAAAAACCTGACCACTCGCGGCGCGATGATCGGCGGCTGGATGGGTTTGATCAGTGCCGTGGTGTTGATGATTCTCGGCCCAACGATTTGGGTGCAGATTCTGCATCACGAGAAGGCGATTTTCCCGTACGAGTACCCGGCGTTGTTTTCGATTGCGATTGCGTTTGCCGGGATCTGGTTTTTCTCGATTACGGACAAGTCGAAGGCGGCGGAAGGTGAGCGTGCGTTGTTCATGCCGCAATTCGTGCGTTCGCAGACGGGCCTTGGGGCCAGTGGTGCGGTGTCGCATTGATGTGAGCTGATGCTGTAGTGAAAACGCCCCGATCTTCGGGGCGTTTTTGTTTTAAAAGCGTTTAAGATCAAGAGCGTCGGCCTAACGGCTCGACTGTTTCGCCTTCGGCGAGTTACTTTTAAAAAGCACTAAAAGTAACCAAAAGTGCCTGCTCTCGGTTGGGCCCGACTTCGTCGGGTTCCTTCACTCCGGTCTCGCTCCGTGGGCCCGCGCCGAACGGACATCCCTGTCCTGACGGCGCTCTCGCCGCATCCATGCGGCTCGGCCCACTGCGCGAGACCTGCGTTCAGCCTGCACCAAAGTCGCCTTTTTGCGGTGTTTGGGCTTTTTGTGTACGAAGATCAAAAGCAACGGCAACGGCAACGGCAAAGGCTTCCTGGCTGAAGCCGGTCCTACAGGGTGCGCCGCCGGTCCCACGGGGTGTACGCGATGTGCCTTTTAGTGGGACCGGCTTTAGCCGGGAAGGGGTCATTTCAGGCGCCGGTTATTTCTCTGTCCGTCGTATCGTCTTTCGCTTTCCGGTAGGAGCCGGCTTGCCGGCGAACCGGCATTTAAGGCGCGGATGAATATGAGGCAGATGTCATTTTTGCGTTCAGCGCTTAAAAAAGATTGAACCGCTGTAAGCGTCCGGCGAAGTCACCTACCCGATCCCAGCGATAAGGGTGATGTTGTCCACTTAAAAATACGTGGACACTATCGCCCCTATCATCAGGATTGCCATGCGCCAAAGAACCTCTTATCCCAAACCCTTTAAAGGTAAGCGCCTGGGCAACCCGCCTTGTAAAGTGCGCGCTGAGGATGGGTACATTTCCTTCCAAATGGCAGTGTCACACGAGTGGTGTAATCTATTTCAGAACTCAGGATACGCAAGCCGATAACCTGTGCCCTACATGAGCAATCTTGAGCCAGAACCACCCTATGTTAGAGGAGTTCGCATGTGACCGTACCACCTGACGATCTGCCAATTTATCGTATTCTTACTGGCCATGACGATGCAGCTTTCTGTCACCGTGTGAGTGCTGCATTGCAGATGGGTTACCAGCTTTATGGTAGCCCTGCTGTCACCTTCAATGGGCAAAATGTGATAGTGGCGCAAGCGATCATTTGGGGCGGATCTACCCTTGTATCTGTTGGGTAATCAGCCTGTATCGATGATGGTTAGAAGTATGCCTCCGGCATCACGCCTTGCGTGCTTAAAACGGTTGCCACTTATGCGGCAGCAACTGGTCGATTTCACTCGCCCGCTGAGTCGGCAGCCGCGTGAGAACATCTTTCAGATAGGCATAAGGATCATGACCATTCAGTCTCGCCGACTGGATCAGACTCATGATCGCCGCTGCCCGTTTTCCGCTGCGTAGAGACCCTGCGAAGAGCCAGTTCTTGCGCCCAAGAGCCCATGGCCTGATTTGGTTTTCGGCCCAATTGTTATCTATGGGTACGGCCCCGTCATCAAGGTAGCGCGACAGCGCTGCCCAGCGTTTGAGGCTGTAATCGAGTGCTCTGCTGATGGCCGAGCCTCCGGGCACGAGGTCACGCTGGGCGATCATCCAGGCATGCAACATATTCATCACTGGGACGGCTTTTTCTTGCCGTATTCGGCGCCGTAAATCCGGCTCCAGATCGCGGACTTCGCTCTCGATTTCGTACAACAACTGGATATAGCGCAGGGCTTGCTCGGCGAGCGTGCTTTTATTCGTGGCGTGCAGCTCGAAGAATTTGCGCCTGGCATGGGCCATGCAGCCGATCTCGGTCACGCCCAGTTCGAAGCTGGCCTTGTAGCCGCCAAAATCGTCGCAGACCAGCTTGCCCCTCCAGTCTTGCAGGAAGTTGCGAGCATGCTCACCGGCACGACTGGGACTGAAGTCATAAACCACCGCTGCCAAGTCCGAGAACTGGCTGGTGGCGTAGGCCCACACATAGGAACGGTGAGTTTTCTTTGTTCCCGGCATGAGCATCTGCACCGGTGTTTCATCTGCGTGGATGACTTGTTGCCCAAGCACTACTTCGCGCAGCGCGTCGACCAGCGGCTGCAACTGCACGCCCGTCACGCCCACCCATTGAGCCAAGGTTGAGCGTGGAATCGCCAGGCCTGCTCGACCGAAGATCGATTCCTGACGGTAAAGCGGCAGATGGTCAGCAAACTTGGCAATCATGACGTGTGCAAGTAGGCCCGCAGTCGGGATGCCCTTATCAATAACCTGCGCCGGAACCGGTGCCTGGATAAGCGTTTCGCAGTCATCGCAGACCCACTTGCCACGTAAATGGCGTTCAACGGTAAATACGCCGGGCGTGTAGTCCAGCTTCTCGCTGACGTCCTCGCCGATGCGCTTGAGGGCGCAGCCGCATGGGCAGTGAGTGTTGTCCGGTTCGTGATGGATCAGCGTGCGTGGAAACTCAGCCGGTAATGCGGTGCGCTTGGGCTTCTGCTTTTTCTCGGCCGGAGTTATCACTGCCTGCAAGCTTTGAAGCTCTGCTTCAATTGCCGCGATATCGGTGTCGATCAGATCATCGAGCAGGCTGGCCTGCTCGGGATTCATCTGTTCGCTACGCTTGGCAAATTTCAAACGTTTGAGCTGGGCGATTTCGTGGGTCAGTTTCTCGATCAGCGTTTGGTCGCGGCTGATCTTCTTGCCCATGGTCTCAACGGTCTTACCCATCGTCTCAACTTGTTGGTCGAGCGTTTCTACCGTCTTGCCCAGCGTGTCGACCTGGTGGTCGAGCGTCTCGACACGCTGCATCAACTGCGCCGTCAAGGCGCGCAGTTGTTCAGGGGTCAGGTGAGCGAGATCGGGAAGCGAAGTCATGACGCCGATTTTGCCAGAGCAGGCAATTCGCGGCGATAGACCGATAGGCTAATGGTAGCGGTTAAAGCAGTGTGATCGAGCCTCCAGAACCTGCGCGTTGCCATGGCAGACCCAGCACCAGTGCCTGAAACTGCTCGGTATCGAGTTCCATTTCTGAGCCTTGGCGAATGCCAGGCCAGTGAAACTTGCCTTGGTTTAACCGGCGCGCTGCCAGCCATATCCCGAAGCCGTCATGCACCAGCACTTTCATGCGATTGGCGCGGCGGTTGGCGAACAGAT
The DNA here is from genome assembly GCF_026153515.1 of Pseudomonas sp. KU26590. Classification (NCBI taxonomy): domain Bacteria; kingdom Pseudomonadati; phylum Pseudomonadota; class Gammaproteobacteria; order Pseudomonadales; family Pseudomonadaceae; genus Pseudomonas; species Pseudomonas sp. KU26590. Next base: position 5,113,545 of record NZ_CP110644.1, on the reverse strand, counting down.
AAGCACAGTGCGGCTGCGCCGCACCGAACACCGCTATCACCTTGGCTAACGCCGTGTCGGTGCCTGCGCGCATGTCCATCGGTTCGGTGGCGAGCCAGATGGCGTCGATGCGAATCATCGTAGAAGGTCTCGAAGAAAGGTCGCGCAGGCAGCAGCATTTTCAGTGGGCCAGTTCACTTTTACGGTGCCGCGCGGGTGTTGTATTTCAACGCAGATATTCGATGAGGCCGGATGGGAGTTGGCCCCGGCCAGCAGCATGGGTAACGGAATAAATGCAGGTGGGAGCGCAGGGCTTTTCTGCGCTTGCAGCCGAATCCATTTGTGGACGAGGTTTGCGTTGAGGCTATGGCCGAGCGCGACGCTGGCAATCGAAGCGCTGGGCTGTGCACACTCTTGAATGACTTGGGCCTTGAAGGACTTGGAATAGGAACGGCGTGTTGGCTGCATGAAATACCCGCTTAAAAGGCTAGAACTGGTGTCCACTTAAATTTAAGTGCACACCATGTCTTGGCTTTGCGGGGCTGGGTAGATGACTTGGCCGGACGCATACGAACCGCTTTTAAGCAGGTTCGCCTAATGATTAGCGTGTGGAGATTCCCACAGGCCTTGTGCTAATACCGGCACTCTTCGAGAGGTGGTTAACGTGGCTAAAGACGACAAGAAAAGCAAAGGCGAAGCTTCGAAAGCCAGCAAGGATTTGAAAGACAAAAAGTCATCACCGGAAAAGAAATCAGCGGCGGCTTCGGCGCTTTCTAAGTCTTCCGAAAAGAAAGATGCCAAGAAAGACACCAAGAAAGCGGCTGAGCCAAAGAAGGCTGCAAAAAAAGCTGATAGCAAGCCAGAAAAGGCCAAGAAATCAGACAAGGCAGAAAAAGCCGACAAGCCTGCGAAAAAGAAAAAGTGATAACTGCACGCCGCTAGGGCTTCATGCCCTAGCTTCCTCAGAACGTCCTGTTCTATTGCTGTAAACCCTCACTCTCGCTGAACTCCTCAATACCCAGCGGTATCTTCGTGTCAGATACCCCGCGTTCGCCAGCAAGCCGGCTCCTACAGTCGAGGGGCGCCCAGTCAGTGGGACCGGCTTCAGCCGGGAAGCCTTTGATCTTCGTAAGCGAAAAGTCCAAACACCGCCAATCGCGACTTGGGTGCAGGCCGAACGCAGACGACGCGCAGTAGGCCGAGCGGCATGGATGCCGCGAGAGCGCCGCTAGGACATGGATGTCCGTTCGGCGCGGGCCCACGGAGCGTCGTCGGAGTGAGGGAACCCCACGAAGTCGGGCCCAACCGAGAGCAGGCACTTTTGGTTACTTTTAGTGCTTTTTAAAAGTAACTCGCCGAAGGCGAAACAATCTGCCCCCAGGCAGATCCGCTCCAAAAAAAACACAAAAAAAACCGCGCCTAAGCGCGGTTCTTTTTTAATGCCAACCTGGCAGTTAAATCCTGCCCAGCAACACCAATATCAGCAGGATCACCAGAATCGTACCGATGATGCCCGACGGACCGTAGCCCCAGCTTCTCGAGTGCGGGAATACTGGAAGTCCGCCGACCAACAGCAGGATAAGGATGATGATCAGAATTGTGCCGATGCCCATGACGAGTTCCCTCTAGTGTTCTTGGAAGATGGCTATGCAGTTCACTGGATCGCCATGATGGCTAACTTTGTGCTGCTTGATGGATCCGACTGTCGCACTAATCAAAAGGTTCTGAGCTACAGAAATAAAAATTAACATCTCAAAGAAAAAACCGGAAAATCATAGCCTTGCGCGTTTAGTAAAAGCTTGATCGCTTCAAATTCTGATTAAAAAATGCGCGAAAAAGTACGCTGTTTAGGGCGGAACCAAGCTGTAACTAACGGGTCCCCAAGTTCGATCTAATGCTCCGACCTTCCATCACCCCACTGGCTGAATACATCCGAAAGAGTGATAAAACCTCCAAGGCATCGGTTTGCCTCTCATATTCAGCGACCTGATGAAGGGTTTGTCGGACAATCCTCCTGTTTACACTCTGGCTACTTCTTCGAAACCGACAAGGCGTCTGCTATGCACAACCGCATCATGATCACCGGCGCAGGGTCCGGGCTGGGACGCGAGATCGCGCTGCGCTGGGCGCGCGAAGGTTGGCAGCTGGCGCTGTCGGATGTCAGTGACAGCGGCCTTGGGGAAACCCTGCGCCTGGTGCGCGAAGCGGGTGGGGACGGTTTCGTTCAGCGCTGTGACGTTCGGGACTACAGCCAACTCACCGCCTTCGCCCAAGCCTGCGAACAGAAATTCGGCGGCATTGATGTGATCGTCAACAACGCCGGTGTGGCGTCAGGCGGTTTCTTTGGCGAATTGTCCCTTGAGGATTGGGACTGGCAAATCGCAATCAACCTGATGGGCGTCGTCAAAGGTTGCAAAGCGTTCTTGCCGCTGCTGGAGCAGAGCAAGGGCAAGATCATCAACATCGCCTCCATGGCGGCGTTGATGCAGGGCCCGGCGATGAGCAATTACAACGTCGCCAAGGCGGGTGTGGTCGCGCTGTCGGAGAGCCTGCTGATCGAGCTGCGCCAGCAGGAAATCGGCGTGCATGTGGTGTGTCCGTCGTTCTTCCAGACCAACTTGCTGGATTCCTTTCGTGGCCCCACGCCGGCGATGAAAGCCCAGGTCGGCAAGCTGCTGGAGAGTTCGCCCATCAGTGCGATGGACATCGCCGATTACATCTACCAGCAGGTCGCCAGCGGCGAGTTCATGATCCTGCCCCATGAGCAAGGGCGAATGGCCTGGCAGCTAAAACAGAAAAATCCCCAGTTGCTGTACGACGAGATGGCCAATATGGCGGAGAAGATGCGCGCCAAGGCGAAGTCCGGGAGTTGAACCAAACGTCAGTCAAAGGGCTTTTCTGATAGGGTGGCCGGCACTTTCCCGCTGCCCTGGACGAGGCTTACCGTGCTCAATTACCTCTGGTTCTTTCTTGCCGCTCTGTTCGAGATCGCCGGGTGTTACGCCTTCTGGATGTGGCTGCGCCAAGGCAAGAGCGCGCTGTGGGCGATTCTCGCGCTGCTCAGCCTGACGTTGTTCGCCGTGCTGTTGACCCGGGTCGAAGCCACGTATGCCGGGCGCGCCTACGCGGCGTACGGCGGCATCTACATCATCGCTTCCATTGTCTGGCTGGGCGTTATCGAGCGTGTCCGACCGTTGACCTCGGACTGGATCGGCGTTGGCTTCTGCGTGATCGGCGCGACCATCATTCTGTTCGGCCCGCGCTGGTCAGCCGCCTGATCGCACGTCGTTCTGGACAAAACTGACGTCCAACAGCCCTTTCTCGGATGTCCAGGCCGGAAATGCCCGGGCGCGTAGGAAGCGTCTGTCAGCCATGTTCTTTGAGGGTTGAAGGGCGTTACTGATTTTGCTCTCGCGCATTGAAGCGCCGGGGTCTGAGCGTCAACCTGCCTTCTCGGTTACAGCCAAGGAGTAGGGCGTATGCTGGTATTGACGCGGGAAATCGGAGAGACCTTCAACATTGGTGATGACATCACCGTGAAGGTGCTGGGGATCACTGGCAACCAGGTTCGCCTGGGAATCAATGCGCCGCGACGCGTCAGGATTCATCGGGCAGAAGTTCTACGACGAATCGCTTCACGGCTGCACAGCCTGGCCAACCGGTCGCCGGTCAGATGAGTCCACGTCAGTGGCCATCCCGGTTCAGTGGTGGGCACAGGTGGCCTACTCCTCGAAATATTCCTTTGGGACTTCATGCTTGAGCATCAGCTGACATTGCTGGCTGTCCATGTCGAAGAAAATCACCGCCTGACCTTTGCTCAGGGCATGGCGCACCCGCAACACGCGGGTTTCGAGCGGCGTGTCGTCGCCGTTGTCAGTGCCATCGCGGGTCACGAAGTCCTCGATCAGGCGCGTCAGGGTGTCGGCTTCGAGTTGGTCGTAAGGGATCAGCATAGGTTTCTCGGCAATCACAAAAGGTACACGGGGCGGCGATGCTATCGCGCCCCGTGCGGGCAGGCTATCGCTGCCCCACCAACGTATCCACCGGGGGCACCCGAGTGTCGCTTTCCATCTGCGCGTCGTGCTCCAACTGGTGGCTGAAATTCTCCAGCGATGCGTTGGACGGGTGCGCGTCGCTGGCGAACACTGGCGGGCTCATGATGTAAGCGGTAAGCAGGCGGCTCAGCGTGCTCAGGCTGTCGATGTGGGTGCGTTCATAGCCATGGGTCGCGTCGCAGCCAAAGGCCAAAAGGGCCGTGCGCGTGTCGTAGCCGGCGGTGATCGCCGAATGCGCGTCGCTGTAGTAATAGCGGAACAGGTCGCGGCGCACGGACAGATCGTTTTGCTCGCCCAGGCGCAGCAAGTGCCGCGACAGGTGATAATCATAGGGCCCGCCGGAATCCTGCATGGCCACGCTGACCGCGTGTTCGCTGGAGTGCTGACCGGGCGCAACAGGCGCGATGTCGATGCCGACGAATTCGCTCACGTCCCACGGCAGACTGCCCGCCGCACCGCTGCCGGTTTCTTCGGTAATGGTGAACAGCGGATGGCAATCGATCAGAGGTTCTACGCCGCTGTCGACGATGGCTTTGAGCGCCGCGAGCAGGGCGGCGACGCCGGCCTTGTCGTCCAGATGACGAGCGCTGATGTGCCCGCTGTCGGTGAACTCGGGCAGCGGGTCAAACGCCACGAAATCGCCAATGTTGATGCCCACCGATTCGCAATCTGCGCGGGTGGCGCTGTAGGCGTCCAGGCGCACTTCGACGTGGTCCCAACTGATGGGCATGGTGTCAACGGCGGTGTTGAACGCGTGCCCGGATGCCATCAACGGCAGTACGCTGCCGCGAATCACGCCGGTGTCAGTGAACACGCTGACGCGGCTGCCTTCGGCAAAACGGCTGGACCAGCAGCCGACCGGGGCCAGGCCCAGTCGGCCGTTGTCTTTGACTTCACGAACGCTGGCACCGATGGTGTCCAGGTGCGCGGAGACGGCGCGGTCGGGGCTGTTTTGTTTGCCTTTCAGCGTAGCGCGAATAGTACCGCGCCGAGTCAGTTCGAATGGAATGCCCAGTTCGTCCAGGCGCTCGGCCACGTAGCGCACGATGGTGTCGGTAAAACCGGTGGGGCTCGGGATTGCGAGCATCTCCAGCAGTACTTTCTGCAGGTAATTCAGATCGGGTTCAAGGATGTTTGCATTCGTCATAGGAACCTCAATGTGTGGCGCGGATTAACCTGATAGCGGACTCGCTTGCGGTCTCGGTCGGGTGACGACGCATTCGTCGTCCGGCCAGACCGACCGCAGGCAAGCTCACTGCTACAGGGGCTGCGCCTTAGCCATGGGCAGGCTGGCTGTGGGGGAATAACAGATCGACGAAACGCTCGGCTGTCGGTTGTGGCTCGTGATTGGCCAGGCCGCAGCGCTCGTTCGCTTCGATGAACACATACGCCGGCTGATCGGCGGCGGGGACCATCAGGTCCAGACCGACCACCGGGATGTCGAGGGCGCGTGCGGCTCGCACGGCAGCGTCTTTCAGCACCGGGTGAAGCATCGCGGTGACGTCTTCCAGGCAGCCGCCGGTGTGCAGGTTGGCGGTACGGCGCACGGCCAGACGCTGATCGGCCGGTAACACGCTGTCGAAGCTGAACCCCGCGTCTTCAACGGTGCGGTGGGTTTCGTCGTCCACCGGGATCTTGCTCTCGCCGCCCGTGGCCGCAGACCGACGACGGCTCTGCGCCTCGATCAACTGACCCACGGTGTGACGGCCATCGCCGATGATCTCTGCAGGCCGACGAATCGCGGCAGCCACAACGTCAAAACCGATCACGACGATGCGCAGGTCGAGCCCTTCATGGAAGCTCTCAAGCAGCACACGGCTGTCGAACTGGCGAGCACGTTCAACCGCCGCCTGCACATCTTCGATGGTGCTCAGGTCCACGGCCACGCCCTGACCCTGCTCGCCATCGACCGGCTTGACCACGACGCGCTGGTGTTCTTCGAGAAACGCCAGGTTGTCGTCGGCATTGCCGGCCAGTTGTTGTACGGGCACTTCCAGACCTGCCGCCTTCAGCGCCTTCTGGGTCATGCGCTTGTCCTGGCACAGCGTCATGCTGACGGCGGTCGTCAGGTCGCTCAACGACTCGCGGCAACGCACGCGGCGACTGCCATGAATCAGCGTGAACAGTCCGGCTTCAGCGTCATCCACCTGCACTTCGATGCCGCGACGATGGGCTTCTTCGACGATGATGCGGGCGTAGGGGTTGAAGTCCGCCTGCGGGCCGGGGCCGAGAAACAGCTTTTCGTTTATGCCGTTTTTACGCTTGATGGCGAAGGTTGGCAGGTTGCGAAACCCCAGCTTGGCGTACAGGCTTTTCGCTTGGTCGTTGTCATGCAGCACTGAGAGATCCAGATACGCCAGACCCCGGCTCTGAAAGTGCTCGACCAAATGCCGTACCAGCACTTCGCCGACGCCAGGCCGTGTGCATTGCGGATCAACCGCCAGGCACCACAGGCTGCTGCCGTTTTCGGGATCGTTGAACGCCTTCTGGTGATTCAGGCCCATCACGCTGCCGATCACGGCGTTGGTGGTCTCGTCTTCGGCGATCCAGTACACCGGACCGCCCTGATGACGCGGGGTCAACAGGGCAGGGTCGATGGGCAACATGCCACGGGCGATGTACAGATTGTTGATCGACGTCCAGTCGCCCTCGCTTTGCGCTCGACGAATCCTGAAGCCACGGAACACCCGCTGGGCCGGGCGGTAATCGCTGAACCACAGGCGCAAGGTGTCCGACGGATCGAGGAACAACTGTTGCGGAGATTGCGCCAGCACCTGTTGCGGCGCGGCGACATACAAAGCGATGTCGCGCTCGCCCTGCTTTTCGTTGAGCAACTCCTGCGCGAGGGACGCCGGGTCAGGGTAGGTATGGCCAATCAGCAGCCGTCCCCAGCCACAATGCAGAGCCAGCGGTTCTGTCTCAGGCGTGCTGCCGTCTTCGGCAAGGCGAGCCTGCAAGCGCTCGTATGACGGCGCCTGGCCGCGCAACAAGCGCTGGTTGTGAATCGAAGCGTTGGCTTTCATCGGTCAGAGTCCTTGTTCGCTGAGCCACAGGTTCAGCGCCGCGAGCTGCCACAGCTTGGAGCCGCGCAGTGGCGTCAATTGACCCTGCGGATCGGTCAGCAGTTTGTCGAGCATGACCGGGTTGAACAGGCCACGGTCCTGGCTTGGATCGAGCAGCAGATCGCGGACCCAGTTCAGCGTGTTGCCTTCCAGATGCTTGAGACCCGGCACCGGGAAATAGCCTTTTTTGCGATCAATGACTTCCGACGGGATCACCAGACGCGCCGCTTCCTTGAGCACTTGCTTGCCGCCGTCCGGCAGTTTGAAGCGTCCCGGAACCCGTGCCGACAGCTCGACCAGTCGGTAGTCGAGGAATGGGGTGCGCGCTTCGAGTCCCCAGGCCATGGTCATGTTGTCGACGCGTTTGACCGGGTCATCCACCAGCATGACCGTGCTGTCCAGTCGCAGGGCTTTGTCCACCGCCGCATCAGCACCCGGCATCGCAAAATGCTCGCGCACGAAGTCACCCGCTGCGTCATTCGCGGTTAGCCACTTCGGCGTAACGGTCTCGGCGTATTCGTCGTAACTGCGGTCGAAGAACGCATCGCGATAAGCCGCATAGGGGTCGCTGGCGCCGTCCACTTGCGGGTACCAGTGGTAACCGGCGAACAGCTCGTCCGCGCCCTGACCGCTCTGCACCACCTTGCAGTGCTTGGCGACTTCACGGGACAGCAGATAAAACGCGATGCAGTCATGGCTGACCATCGGCTCGCTCATCGCACGGAAGGCGGCGGGCAGTTGCTCGATGATTTCGCTTTCCTGGATACGCAGTTGGTGGTGCTGAGTGCCGTAATGTTTGGCGATCAGATCCGAGTACTGGAATTCATCGCCGCGTTCGCCGCCCGCATCCTGAAAGCCGATGGAGAAGGTCGACAGGTCCTTCACGCCTGCTTCACGGAGCAGACCGACGAGCATGCTCGAATCAACGCCACCGGACAGCAGCACGCCAACGTCCACCGCAGCGCGTTGACGGATGGCAACGGCTTCGCGGGTGCTGTCGAGCACACGGTCGCGCCAGTCTTCGAGGGTCAGATTCGCTTCGTCGGCGCGCGGGCCATAGGGCAGCGTCCACCAGACTTTCTGTTCGACCTTGCCTTCTGCACTCACGCGCATCCACGAAGCCGGCGGCAGTTTTTCAACACCGGCCAGCAGGGTGCGCGGTGCAGGCACCACGGCGTGGAAGTTCAGGTAATGGTTAAGTGCCACCGGATCGAGCATCGGGCTGATGTCGCCGCCTTTCAGCAAAGCGGGCAGGGCAGAAGCGAAACGCAGGCGCTTGTCGGTGCGCGACAGATACAGCGGCTTGACGCCAAGGCGGTCGCGGGCGATGAACAGGCTTCTGTTGTCGCGCTCCCAGATGGCGAACGCGAACATGCCGTTGAGCTTGGGCAGCATGTCGGCGCCCCAGGCGTGGTAGCCCTTGAGCAGCACTTCGGTGTCGCCGCCAGAATGGAACTGGTAGCCAAGGCTTTCGAGCTCGGCACGCAGTTCCGGGAAGTTGTAGATGGCGCCGTTGAAGGCCAGGGACAGGCCCAGATGGCTGTCGATCATCGGTTGCGCCGAGTTGTCCGACAGGTCCATGATTTTCAATCGACGGTGGCCGAGGGCAACCGGCCCCTGGCTGTGAAACCCCCACGCATCCGGGCCGCGAGCCGCGAGATGATGGGTGATACGTTCTACTGCGGCGAGATCCGCAGGTTGGTTGTCAAAGCGTAGTTCGCCAGCTAATCCGCACATCTGTCCTAAACCCTTTATGTTTTCGGCGTGTTTGGCGTTACTGGGATTGCGCGGCGATGAATGCCGAGTTCATTCCGGACATCAGGCACATGGTTACGTACATATGGCGCGTGTGGCACATCCTGCGCTGTCTGATCCCAAGCCTGCGCAATGCACTCAGCCAGTAACGTTTCGGCCCTGTTCCGGAGCGGGTGTTCAGCTCTGACGTGAGCCCGCGTCCATCCGGCGCGAACACGTATCAGAGCGCGCTGCCGTCAGCGGCCTAGCTTTATCGAGTGCATGCAGGCGTGGAACGTTCAATAAAAACCTTGCGAGATTTCTATCGGTACCATCATTCACACGCATTACAGACCCGTGGCAGGCGGCGTGAGAGGCTAACGTATCCGGGCAAGCCACCGGGCCATACCGAATATTTGCTGGAGCAGTGGGGGGATTACCGGAAGGGGGGGCTATTCGCTGGGGTTTTCAAAATTCGCGGGGGAGCATAACGCACCGCAACCGCGCATCTCGGCCGAGCTAGCGGGCGCGGTTGGCGATCCGTAAAGCAGCGGTTTTGATGTAGCTCACCGACACTGCCAGGCCGCCGGCGTGACTCTCGAGGAGGTTCAGGTCCTCTTGTCGACACACAACTTTTTGAGCCTTCAAATAAACGGCGTGACCCTCGAGAAATTGCGACAGAGAGTCAAAGTAAGCAGCAGAGTGTTCGAGATCCAGCTGCATATCTTTCAAGCTAAGAGTAGACATATAGGCTCCAGACGCTATTGAAGCAGGCGTCCTGGCCTGATGGGTTTAAGTGTTTGTTTCGCTCCGATTCTTCATTTATCGGCAGTCACAAGGAAACTTGAGAGGATTTTTATGGTCGGTCGCGGCGACTTTTCGGGAGACAGTGAGCCGTGCATGGGCGACGTGGTAGAGCGGTCACCGAGATAACCCTGGATGTCCCACCCCTCAGTAGCCCGTCATCTCCAGATACCCCACGCCCTCGTGGCTGCCACTCAGGGTGACCGGTCCCTCCCAATAGGGGATCTGCAAGTTCATCCACGCCTGTGGATTCAGCGCTTCGACAGCGATGTCCACGGTCTTCGAAGGGATTTTGACCGACCAGCGTGTGGGCATGTCGCGGCCGTCAACGTCAGTGGTGTCCTCCGGCACCAGTTCGATGTCCTTCGCCGCCAGTTGCTCGGTGCTGCCGTCTGCATTGATCCAGGTCCCGGTCAGGTACGGCTCGCCGTCCTTTTGCCGCATGCGATAGAGCATCACCTCGGCGCCATCCCCCAAGTGCAGCGAGAACCAGTCCCAGCCCGTCTGATTATCCGTGAGCGGCTGGCTGCTCCACTCCCGATCCAGCCACGCGGGCCCGGACACTTGATAGGTTTTGCCGTCGATTTCAACGCTGCCGTCCGCCTCGAAGAAGGGCTGGCTGTAGTAATACGACGCCTGACCCTGCTCGGACTTCTGGCTGAAGCCCTGTTTGCCTTGCAACACCAGCGGCTTCGTGGCTTTCAGGTGCAGGCGATAGTTGAACTGCGGCCCGCTGGCCTGCAGCTGCATGTCCGCCAGCGGATCGTCGTTGGCAGACTGGCTGGTGAAGGACCAGTCATCGATCCAGGCTGCGAACGGCGCCAGTGTCACGCCGGCCTGCTGCACGCCGCCACGGGCATAGCGTTCCGCTGCGAAGTGGTCGTCCCGGGACGTCACCGCCGCGTGGCCCATCCACAGATTGCGGTTGCTCCAGCCAGACCCATCGCCTTGCAGCCCCTTCGCGCGGGGCAGGGCGTTGCGAAACAGCGTCCATTGCACGCCGAATGACTGGCCCTCGGCATCCTTGAGGTTGGCGGTGACGTACCACCACTCGATACGGAAATCATCGTGGGGGCCGTGGTCATCGGGAAACACGAAGCGCTTGTCCGGCGTTACCTGGGCGTAACTCGAGGCGTCGTCGGCAAGGCCTGCGAAGCCTTTTTCTTCCTCGGGCTTGTCGTCGCAGCCACTCAGCATCAGGCCGAACAGCAGCAGGACGAGGATCTGCAGGCGAACAATGACCAGGGGCAGGGCTTTAACCTTCATTGGCGAAAGTCCTCAGCAAATCAGCGGGGCGGGTGCGGTACAGACGGTAGAGCGGCCATGCCGAGGCCAGCAGGGTGGCGAGCATGGCCAGCAACGTCAGGCGCACCAGCTGCATGGGGAAAACTTGCAACGGCAGGCGCCATCCGAACGCTTGCACGTTGATCACGGCGTCCAGACACCAGGCCAGCAACAGCCCCAGCGGAATTGCCAGCACCAGCGTGAGCACTGCCAGCAGCCAGGTCTGCGCCAGATTGAGCAGCATCAATTGTCGCCGGGTCACGCCCAGCGCCCACAACGGCGCCAGTTGCGCGAGGCGACTTTGGCTCTGGGTCAGCAGGCTGATGAACAGCGCGACGCCAGCCACCATCAACGTCAGGCTGTTCAACGCGGCGGTGGCGGCGAAGGTGCGTTCGAAGACCTGTTGCGACCAGGCCTTGAGCTGAATCTGATCGACGATTCGGTTGTCGTCGATGGTGAATTTGTTGTGCAGCACGCGCAGCAGTTGCGGGATGGCGTGGGGATCGATGCGCAGGTTAAAGCGGTTGGGTGTGAGCTGCGGCCAGTGCTTGAGCAGATGGTCGGCGTTCACCAGTATGTGGCCCTTGGGATTGCCGTAATCGGCATAAATGCCAACGACGCGCAGCGGCCACGGCCCGTCCGGGGCGGGCAGTTTCACTTCATCGCCAACGCTGACGTCCAGACGGCGGGCCAGTTGTTCGCTGAGCATCAGCGTGTCTTCCTGCGCCAGTTGCTGCCAGGCATCACCGCTCGCCGACTCCAGCAGCGGCCAGTGCTGGCGGTAGTGCGGGTGATCGATCACGCCATAAAGCTCCGCCGGCCAGCCATGCAGTTGCAGCGAAACCTGCCAGTTGGGCAGCACCGCCGACGTCAGCGGTTGCTGGCTTAACCACTGCTGCAACGGCGCAGCCTGGGCGGGGTTCTGCGGATTGATGTACAGCTCGGCGCTGAGGCGTTGCTCCAGCCAGTGGGTGAACGTCTGGCGGAAACCCGACGTCATGCTGCCCGCGCCGATGTTCGCCGCCATCGCCAGTAGCAAGGCCATCAGCGCCAGGCTCAGGGCCGGTAATTGCTGGCGGCAGTCAGCGAGAAACCACTGACCCAGCACCGAACGGCTCCTGCCCAACAGTGCGTCGAGCAGCAGATTAAGCAGCACTGGCAGGCCCAGCGCCGCGCTCAACAACAGACTCGCCATCAACACGAAGCCCAGCGCCAGGCTGTCGCCAAACAGCCCGGCCAATACCGCGATCAGCGCTGAAATCCCTGCGACCCAGCCCTGGCGTCGCAGCCATCTGGCGTGGGTTTCGTGCCACGCCTGCGCGTTGGCCAGCGCCAGCAAAGGCAAGCGCGCGGCGCGTAACAGGCTGCTGGCCCCCGCAAGAAACGCACCCAGCAGGCTGACGCCCAGACCGCTCAGCCACCACCAGACGCTCAGGTTCAGGTGCCCGGCGACTTCAGCGCCGTACAGCCCACGCAAGCTCGCCGCGACATCGGGCAACAGCGCGCTCGCCAGCCAGTAACCACTGATGACACCGGCGATACCGCCGAGCAAGGCCAGCACGCCGAGCTCGACAACCAGACTCACCATCAACCCGCGTGCGCTGACCCCGCAGGCGCGCAGATTGCGCAGCAGCCCGCGACGCTGTTCCAGCGCGAGGCCAATGGCCGCATGGACGATGAAAAGACCGACCACGAATGACAGGAAGCCCAGCGCGTCGAGGTTCAGGTGGAAACTCTCGGTCAGCCTGCCCAGGTCGTTGTCTTCGCCACTCTTGCGCAGCACCAGTTCGCCGTTCAGCTCGGCCGGCAGGGCGGGGGCGTTGTCGGCGAAATCCTTGGGCAGCACCAGCCGCGAGATCTGATTCGGCTGGTTGAGCAGTTGCTGGGCGAAACCGATGTCCATGAGCAGCACGCCCGGCGCCATATCGGTTTTCGCACGCAACGGCGGCAGTACTTTGTCGGAGTCGATGACCGGCTGCTGGCCTTCATGCAGGCCGAGGGCTGCGAGGGTCTGCGGGGAAATCCAGGTGGTGCCGGGAGGCGTGAAGAAGTCGACGATCTGCGCCGTGTCCAGCGATTGGCCGGCCAGCGCAGTGTTAACCGGCAGCGAGACCGGCTCGATACCAAGTACGGTGAGACGCTGCTCCGGCGCTTCCTTGAGGGTGACGCGCCCGCGCAGTGCGGGTGATACCGGCCATCCGGCCCGGCGCAGCGTCACGAACAGATCCTGGGAAAAGTTGGCGCCGTTGGGCGAGACCAGAATCTTCTGCGGCTCGCCGCCGATCATCTGACTGGCCTTGGCGTAGCTTTCGCGTGCCTGGCTGTTCAGCGCCTGCACGCCGGTCAGCAGGCTGGTTGCCAGCCACAAGCCGGTCAGGACGCTGAAAAACTGCACGGGATGGCGCCGCCAGTGGCTCAGCAGCGCTTTCAAAGTCCAGTAAAAGACGGGCATCTCAACGTTCGCCTTCGCTGACCAGACGACCCAGATGCAACACGGCCTGACGCTGCAATCGCGCAGCCACTCGCGGGCTGTGGGTCACCATCAACAGACTGGTAGTACTGTCGGCCAGAAGGTCCAGCAGCAGTTGCAGCACTTCATCGCTGGTGGCTTCGTCGAGGTTACCCGTAGGTTCGTCGGCCAGCAGCAGGGCTGGGCGCGAGGCGAGGGCCCGGCCAATTGCAACGCGCTGCTGCTGGCCGCCCGACAGTTGTTCGGGGTAGCGCTTGAGCAGGGCGTCCAGGCCCAGCCGTTCAGTCAGTTCGGCCTGCCATTCAGGTTGATAGCGCCCGGCCAGACGTGCCTGGAACGCCAGGTTGTCTTCGACCTTCAGGCTGCCGATGAGGTTGAACTGCTGAAACACCAGACCGACTTCCGTGCGCCGCCAATTAGCCAGTTGCGCCTCATTCATCTGATCGAGACGCTGCCCCGCGACCTCGATGCTGCCCTTGTCCACGTGGTCCAGCCCGGCCACCAGATGCAATAAGGTGCTCTTGCCGCTGCCTGACTCACCCATCAGCGCCAGACTGCCGCCCTGATCCAGTTGCAGGTCTGCGCCACGCAAAACGGCCAATGGGCCCTGGGCCGTGGCATAGCTCTTGAACACACCCTGGACTTGCAGCATCGACACGCACCTGAATGGAGGGATGGGCTGGAGGATAACGGTTTGGCCGGAGCCGATGTAGCTGGCGAGACAGTTGATCTTCCCAAGGGCGAAGAAGTTGCGTCGGATGGCGGCGACCCGCGGCTGGACATCCGGTGCCGCAGGCTTTTCTACTTTCCGCGAATCAACCCGCGCAGCGCGAACCGGTTGGGGTGACAGGCCTCGGCCACGCTTCGCGGAAGTGGCAAGGGTTCGTCATCCAGCCAGGCGGCGATCAGTTCACCGGACAGCGGCGCCGTGATCAGACCGCGAGAGCCATGACCGCTGTTGACGTACAAGCCGTCGAGCCATGGGCACTCGGTATCCGGCGTCTGGCGCGCGTCTTTGCGCAGCAAGGCGTACGCCTCAACAAACGCCGCTCGATCCGCGAGCGGCCCGACGATGGGCAGGTAATCCGGGCTGGTGCAGCGAAATGCGGCGCGACCTTGGAGGTCATCGGCGGGCAAGACGTTGGCGTTCAGCCGCTCGGTCAAGTCTTCGGAGATTTCCCGCAGCAGTTCGAGATTGCCCAGATGCTCAGCCGTGCTCGGCGTCAGGTCATCACTGTTGAAGGCGAAGCTTGCGCCCAGCGTGTGTTCGCCGTTGCGTGCGGGCGCCACGTAACCCTCGGCGCACACGACAGTGGCCAAGCCCTGGCTTTCGGGGGTTTCAGCCAGTCGGGTGATCTGCCCTCGAATACGCTTGAGCGGCAGGTCCGCGCTGGCGGGAAAGTGTTTGATCTCGGCTGCGCCCGCCAGCACCACGACTGGAGCAGAGGCCAACAGACGCTTGCCATCCCACGCCTGCCACAGCGCGCCGTTGCGCCGCAGCTCGACCACATCATTGTGGGGCAGCAGCTGAATGTGGCTTGCGCTTGCCTGATCGCGACACAGCGCTGGCGGATGCACCCAACCGCCCTGTGGGTAAAACAAGCCGCCGCTCTTCAACATGACACCGGCCTGCGACTCGGCGTCAGCCCGGTCCAGCACATGCAGCAGATCGTCGGGGAACGCCGAAGCCAGTTGCGCCTGGCGCGCCTGCTCTTTCTCATCGAAAGCCAGTTGCAGCACACCGCAGTCGTCCCAGTCGATGCCCCGCTGCAGGCGCTCCAGCAGACGTCGGGTGTGGCCGAATCCGCTCAGGACCAGCTGCGACAACGCAGTGCCATGGGCCGACAGCTTCAGGTAGAGCACCCCTTGTGGATTGCCCGATGCTTCTTGCGCCAGACCCCCATGGCGGTCCAGCAGACTGACGTGCCAGCCGCGCGCTGCCAGGCTCGCCGCCGTGGCGCACCCCGCCAGCCCGGCGCCAATCACCAATGCTGTGCGAGGGGTGTCAAGTGAACGGGGCAGTAAACGGGGCCGGGCAAACCAAGGCTTGGCGCGCGGTGGCGTTGGCACGTCTTCAGGCCAGCCGATGAAGCGGCCTTTAAGCACTTCCCACTTATGCCCGATCCCCGGCACGCGCTTCATTTTGAAACCGGCTGCGTTCAGTGCCCTGCGCACCCAGCCGGTGCTGGTAAACGTGCCGATGGTCGAGCCCGGTGCCGCCAGCCGGGCCAGCTCGGCGAACAGCTCGGGCGTCCACATTTCCGGGTTTTTCGCGGGCGCGAAACCGTCGAGAAACCACGCGTCGATCTGCCCGTCCAGTTGCGGCAGCATGTCCAGCGCGTCGCCGATCAGCAGGGTCAGCGTGACGCGGCCGCCATCGAACACCAACCGCTGGAAGCCCTGATGCACCGCCACATATTGGCCCAGCAAGTGATCCGCCTGCTCCTTGAGCTCGGGCCACAAATTCAGCGCGCGCTCCAGATCTGCACGGCTCAGCGGGTATTTTTCGACGCTGACGAAATGCAGGCGGGCGTCTGCCACTGCGCGGGAGTTGAACAGCTGCCAGGCACACAGGAAATTCAGCCCGGTACCAAAACCGGTTTCGCCGATCACCAGCCGCCCGCCCGCCGGTAAAGCAGCAAAGCGCTCAGGCAGCTCGTTCTGGATCAGGAACACATGGCGGGTTTCATCCAGGCCCGATTCGGTCGAGAAATAAACGTCGGAGAACACCCGCGAATGCGGATTGCCCTGTTCGTCCCAATCGATCTGGGCGTGGGCGTGGACAATCTCGGCGATCTCGGTGTGGTCAGTGGTGGTCATGTTCAGCTCGGAGCAGGCAAGGTGGCGATGTTACTCCAGCGTCCGGGGGGCCGTGCACTACATATGTATGCCACTTTGGGGGCTCGTTCCTGTTTATCTGTGCGCCTTTGATCACACGCAAAAACAAGGACGTAAGATGAACACCGCCAGTCAGGCTGTCACTGCTGCATTCATTCAGAACACGCTTCCCCATTGGTTTATCCAGGCCACGCCAGCCATGCGCGATGCCCTGCGCCAGGACATGACCCTCGCGCATGCCGCTCGGGAGGATCTCAATCAGGTTCTCCAGCCTGTTCAGGACCTGCCGGCATTTGCCCGCCCGTTGCTGACCCAGGCCCTTGACGCTGAATTCGGGCCGGGTCTCGATGTTGACCGCGACCATTTCTTCCACGCCAGATTCCAGCGCGACCGGCTGACGGGGCGCCCCGCACCGCAGGGTTCCAGCACCCGTTCGCTGCTGGCGGCCGCGCTGCAGAATTTTGAGGCGGCCGAGGTCGGGGAAACTGACCGCGAAAGCGCCTCTGCCATCGTTCGTGGCTCGCCTGATGCTTTGTCGGCGCACGCGAGCGTGCATCCTTTGAATGTACGTCCCGGTCGATTTATCGAGCTGTGCCGTCGGCTGGACCTGGGCGGCCTATATCAGCGGCACTTGCGTCATGTGCTGCATCCCGTGGCGCGGCCCGGTATGGCCGGCAGCCTGGACAGCGAAGACATCAAGGCGCGCATGATCGAACGCGCGCGTCTGGCCCTGCGCGTCGATTGTCATATCGCGCGCCTCAAGGGGACGATCGACGAGGCACAGTACCAGGCGCTATTGCAGCTCGACTTCACCGGTCCGGCAGCGCAGGTCTGCACCTTGCAACTGCTCGGTTGCAAGTTGCGGGGTGCGTTGCTGTTCAAGCTCGGTGAGCAGACACGCTGCACGGTGTACCTGCCCGGAGAGCCGGATAATGCGGTTCAGTCCTATCCGTCGCTGGAACATTTCACACAGGCGCTGAGGACCAAGCTGCGTTCTGAGGTGTATCAGCGCTACTTCGACCGGTTCATTCCCGAGCGCAGCAAATCAGCCTTTTTCAGGCGTCTGCACGAGCGCCTGGCGCCCCACGTCCTGCACAGCGTCGCCCGTGGCAAAGGTTTTCACCGACAGCTGATCAGCGTGTCCGAGGTGGATCAGAATGCTTTTCTCGATCTGGAAGCCATCGAGGTGGGCGGCGCGCTGGGTGATGTTGTCTATCTTCACCACATGCTGCAAGTGAAGGACGACGCTCGGGTACTGGCCGTCCCTACTGACGATGAGGACCGTAAAACCCGCGATCAACGTCTCGCTGAATGGCTGGACTACGGCATGGACGGGCTCAATATTGCGGCGCTGTTCGTTCCCGGCCTGGGCGAAACCATGATGTTGGTCGCAGGTGCGCAATTGCTGGACGAGACCTTCGAAGGCATTGAAGCGTGGCGCCATGGCGACATGGATGAAGCGTTGGACCATTTGGGAAATGTTGCGCAAAACCTGGCAATGATGGGGGTGTTGGGTGCCGCCGGTGCGGCGGCCGGCGCAATGGCAGCAGAGGCAGCAGCATCGCAGCCGCCGTCCTTCATCACGCGTAGCGTGCCCGCCCGTGACGCTGCCGGCCGTGTGCGCCTGACCGACGTCAGCGTGGCTTTGCGCCGCCTGCATCCGGCGTTCGCGGACATCGACGACAAGGCGGTCAGCCGCATCATGGCGGTCAGCGGCGTGGACGAGGAACGCCTGGCGGCCCTGCACATCGGGCGCCTCCCCGCACCAGCGGAACTGCTCGACACTGCCAAGCGGTTCCGGTTGAGTCTGCAAGCGGCAGAGTCGAGTGAGTCATTCGAGGCGGCATACCGCGCCAGTGAAAAGTCGAATGATCCGCTGATTCTCCTGCTCAGGCGCGATTTTCCTTCCCTCACCTTGTCTGCAGGACAGTCGCTGGTTGCAGAAATGAGCGCCGAGCAAAAGCTCGCCATGTCGGACACTCAACGCATCCCGCTAGAGGTGGCCGGCAAGGTTCGCATTCACTTGCGTCAGAACCGCATGAGCCGCGCGCTGGAAGGCTTCTTCCTGATGCCGAGCACGGTCAACCGCGATCTGCAACGCCTGACATTGCGCAGCCTCGCAACCTTTCCGGGATGGCCCGCCGACCTGCGTATCGAGATTCGCGACGGCAGTGCGACGGGGCCATTGCTTGACAGTGTTGGCGCAGAAAACGCCGAGCGACGACGCGTTCTGGTCAGAAGCGACAAAGGGTTTCAGGGAAGTGGCGCCGACTCATCGGCAAAACCACGCAGCCTGTTTTCCGCTCTCCTGCAGGCACTGCCCGAGGACAGCCTTCGGGTGATGGGGCTGAACGATGCCGACATTCAGGTACGCGCGTTGAAGCGCAGGGTCTTCGATTGGGTCCGCTCGCAACCGAAATGGACCGCTGAACAACTGGGGGAGTGGACCTTTCCAACACGTTTCAGCCCGCCGCAGCGCTTGCCCGACGGGCGCATTGGCTACCCTCTCAGCGGACGTGGTGCTGTGCCGCCTGCTGGGAGCAGAACGCCCGAACAGCAACTGCTCCAGGCGATGACCCATCTTTACCCGGAGAGCGTGGAATTGCCCGAGCAGGTACGCAGCATGGCGCGACGTGCTCGCCCACTGGAGCAATTGCTGGCTGCGACCCGTGCCCGTATTGCTGCTTACGATCAACTGCACGTCAGCCTGATCGCCTGGGCCGAGGCGGACGACATGAGCGTGCTGCTCAATGACGGAGAGCGCATGGCGCGGCGTCGTGTAGCCAACGCGTTGGGCCGGGCGTGGCGCTACAGCCACGATACGGCACCCCGGGGGCCTCGCTGGCTGACGTTGGAGCACGTTGCCATTCCGCAGCTGCCGCCATTGCCGGATTTCTACGCGACTATCACCCAGATCGAGCTGAATAACGTCGTGCTGGACAGTGCTGCTGCCGATGCTTTCCTGGCGAATTTCCCTAATATGACGCGCCTGAACGTGCAGGGCAGTTTACCCGAGCTGCCCGCCATTCTGCCGCAGCTTCAGTATCTGGAGCACCTGTCTCTGGAAAACATGCCATGGCCTATCGCCCAGCCAGCGATGGACAGGCTGATGGATATTCCGGCGCTCACCTCATTAAGCCTGGCAGGCACTTACCTGGGCGAACTGACCGACACCAGCCGGCTTCGTCTTTCAGCCTTGTGGATCAACAACACAGGCCTGACTCAATGGCCTGAATGGACCCAGTCTCTGGCCCTCAACGAACTGGACATCAGCGATAACCACATCACTGAAATCGCGGCCGACGTCATCGAGAACCCGACGGATCACGACCGGCATACGGTGATTTACGCTTACAACAACCCTTTCACTCACGAGGCACTGGAAGCTTACTGGCGCAACGACACCGGCTACGGCCATCGCTATCAGCTGGATTACGACTTCCCGGAGGACATCCGCGAGATTCACGTGGAAGGCGCACGGATGGAAACCGACTCCGATTCTTCGGACGACGACGGCGAGCCCCACGGTCATCGCGCCGGGTCCAGCCGGCGTGTTCCCGAGGCGACGGCGCAGGACTGGTTACAGCCAGGTGAAGACGTGTTGAACGCGCGGCTGCTGGCGGCATGGGAGCGGGTGGAGCAGGCGGCGGACGCGCCTCATTTGTTGGTGTTGCTGCAGCGTTTGCGGGAGACCCCTGACTTTCGCCAGTTCCATGCCGAGCTTGCCAGCGACGTGCTGACCGTGCTGGAAACCGCCGCGCAGGATGCCCCATTGCGCAGCCAGCTTGAGGTCATGGCCAATGACCGCCTGTTCGGTGCCAATCAAACCTGCCAGGACGGTGCGCGGCTGATTTTCAGTGACATCCAGGTCGCGGTTTACAGTCATGGATCGCTGCTCGGGGTGGCCGAGGGTCAGCGCACGGAGGCGTTGCTGGGCGTCATTCGCCAGCTCTTTCGGCTCAACGAGGTGCAGGCGATCGCCGACGCCGAGATAGCCAGACGTGAGAGCCTCGGCCGGCCCGTGGACCATGCCGAGGTACGGCTCGCCTACCGGATAGGGTTGACGGACGATCTCGGCCTGCCGGGACAGCCTTACCGCATGGCCTGGGAACGGCTGGCGGCGGTTGATCGTGGCGCGTTGCTGGATGCCCGGCGTCACGTACTGGAAGCCGAACGCGGGCCGGCGTTCCTGCATTTCGCCGTCAGTGACCGGCAATGGGCCGAACGCCTGCGAGCGGACCACCGGGAAGGTCTGGAACTGGTCACCGAGTCCGTACGTGCGCGCATGGTCGCGATGGAAGATCACCCGCCGACCGATCCCGACGATTACCACCGACAGGGCCTGGCGCTCATTGCAGAACGCGAAGCCGTGGAAACGTTGATGCTCAGTCAGTTGACCGACTTGTACCGCGCGGGCTGGTAATCCGCCGGGCGAGGGGGTTGCACACGGCAGCCGCCTCGTTTCACTGGCCGGCAAATGTTGCACGGCAGTGATCCATCACGGCGATTGGCGGTCATAACCTGCATCGGCGCCGCTTGCCGCCTGTTAGTCTTGAGCGATCCTGAAGGGAGCCCTGCATGTTCGAATCCGCTGAAATCGGCCACACCATTGACGACGAAACCTACGATGCTGAAGTCCCGGCCCTGCGCGAAGCGCTGCTGGAGGCTCAGTACGAACTGCATGAACAAGGCAAGCGCCAGATCATCGTATTGATCAATGGCATCGAGGGCGCCGGCAAGGGCGAAACCGTCAAACTGCTCAACGACTGGATGGACCCCCGCTACATCGAAGTGCGCACCTTCGATCAGCAGACCGATGAAGAGCTGGCCCGTCCGCCGGTGTGGCGTTACTGGCGCCAATTGCCGCCGAAGGGCCGCATCGGTGTGTTTTTCGGGAACTGGTACAGCCAGATGATTCAGGGGCGGGTGCACAAGCAGTTCAAGGACCCGGTGCTGGACCAGGCCATCAACGGTGCCGAGCGGCTGGAAAAGATGCTGGTTGACGAAGGCGCAGTGATTTTCAAGTTCTGGTTTCATCTGTCCAAGCGGCACATGAAGCTGCGCCTCAAAACCCTCAAAGACGACCCTCTGCACAGTTGGCGAATCAGCCCGCTGGACTGGCAGCAATCGAAGACCTACGACCGCTTCGTGCGTTTTGGCGAGCGCGTGCTGCGCCGCACCAGTCGCGACTACGCGCCGTGGCATGTCATCGAAGGCGTCGACCCGAATTATCGCAGCCTGACCGTCGGCCGCTTGCTGCTCGAAGGTTTGCAGAACGCCCTGAAAACTCCCGAAGGGCAGACGCACCTTGTCGGCCTCGGCCCTTTGCCCAACAACAGCAATGAGCTGAGTCTGCTCGACAACCTCGACATGACACTGGCGCTCGAAAAGGACGACTACGACGATCAGCTGATTACCGAACAGGCGCGGCTTTCCGGGCTCATGCGCGACAAACGCATGCGCCGTCACTCGCTGGTAGCGGTGTTCGAAGGCAACGATGCAGCGGGCAAGGGCGGCGCGATCAAACGGGTCGCCGGGGCGCTTGATCCTCGCCAGTACCACATTGTGCCGATTGCCGCGCCCAGTCAGGACGAACTGGCTCAGCCTTATCTGTGGCGGTTCTGGCGGCAGATTCCGGCGCGGGGAAAATTCACCGTATTTGATCGGTCATGGTATGGACGTGTGCTGGTCGAACGGGTCGAAGGCTTCTGCTCCGAGGCGGACTGGCTGAGGGCTTACAGCGAGATCAACGACTTCGAAGAGCAGCTCACGGACTTCGGCGTCGTGGTGGTGAAGTTCTGGCTGGCGATCGACGACAAGACCCAGCTGGAGCGTTTTCAGGCGCGGGAGAAGGTGCCGTTCAAGCGCCACAAAATAACCGAGGACGACTGGCGCAACCGCAGCAAGTGGCCGCTGTATCGCGAGGCGGTAGGCGACATGGTTGACCGCACCAGCACTGAAATCGCCCCGTGGACGCTGGTCGAGGCCAACGACAAACGCTGGGCGCGGGTCAAGGTACTGCGCACGATCAACGAAGCGATCGAGGCGGCATTCAAGAAGAGTGACAAGAAACACAAGTAGCGGGGAAGGGTCGTACGAGCCGGAGTCGGCTCGTACGGGTCTCACTGGGTAATAGCGGAACTTGAATGTCGGGAAAGTCGGGCTTAGTGATGGCGAGGCTTGAGGATCGCCGGCTTTTCATCCGGGGCTTGCAGCAGCAGATAGAGCGCGGTCAGCGCTTCCGGGATCTGCACGATCATGTCGTCCATCAGGTTGGCGTCGGCAGCGATGTCGGCGAACTCTGGCTGTTCATCGAACAGTCCTGAACCGACCATGATCGGCAGCAGCATCTCGCTGACTTCCTCTTCGTCGTTCTCGAACCAGGCAGATTCGCGGAGGAACACGCCTTCCATGAAGCCGATGCACCAGCCACGCAGCTCGGAGTCATCAGGGTCATCGCCCAGGTCCAGATCGCAAGGCAATTCGAACTCTTCGTCCGACGCCAGCTGGCGAGCGATGTGCGCCTTGAGCTGGATCAGGGTGGCTTCGATTTCCTGGTGCTGCGCCTCGTCGGCGTAGTGCGGAGGCTCGGCGAACAGTGCGTCAATCCACTCGCGATCCGGCACGGTTTCGGCGCAAATGGACAGCGCGGTCAAATAGCCGTGGGCGGCTACATAGTCCAGCGCTTCGTCATGCAGCTCATCGGCATCGAGGAAGGCTTGCAGGCGGTGTAATTGCTCAGCGAAGGACATTGACAGACTACCTTGGGAATAAACGATGCTGAATTCTAGGCCCTGAGGGCGCCCGGCGCCAGCGGCGAGGCCACTGGAATCGGTATTCCGGTTAATTTCGACCGCCGGTGTCACCGCTGTCCAATCTGTCGGAGCGCTCCGGTATACTGCCGCGCTTTGCGATTTCCACAGCGATTCTCGACCGCTGTTGCGGCACCATCCGGGGTATTTATGCTCGACCAGGCTCAACGCGTACTTAAAGACATCTTCGGCTACGACAGCTTCCGTGGTCGCCAGGGTGCCATTATCGAGCGCGTGGCCAGTGGCGGTGATGCATTGGTGCTGATGCCCACTGGCGGCGGCAAATCCCTGTGTTTCCAGGTGCCGGGCCTGTTGCGCGACGGTCTCGCGGTGGTGGTTTCACCGCTCATCGCGTTGATGGACGATCAGGTGGCGACCCTGGAAGAACTGGGCGTGTCGGCCGCTGCGCTGAACTCAACGCTCAGCGCCGAGCAGCAACGCGACCTCGCGAACCGCATTCGTCTGGGCGAAATCAAGATGCTGTATCTGGCGCCAGAGCGCTTGGTTCAGCCGCGCATGCTGTCGTTTTTGCAGAACCTCAAGATCGCCTTGTTCGCCATCGACGAAGCCCACTGCGTGTCGCAATGGGGTCATGATTTCCGTCCTGAGTACCTGCAGCTGGGGCAACTGGCCGAGCTGTTTCCGGACGTGCCGCGCATCGCCCTGACCGCGACGGCCGACAAGCGGACCCGCGAAGAGATTGTCGAGCGTCTGCATCTGCAGAACGCCGAGCGCTTCCTGTCGAGTTTCGACCGCCCGAATATTTTTTACCGCATCGTGCCCAAGGAACAGCCGCGCAAGCAGTTGCTGGCGTTTCTGTCCGAGCGGCGCAGCGACGCCGGCATCGTTTATTGCCTGTCGCGCAAGAAGGTCGAAGAGACCGCGGCGTTCCTCAGCGACAACGGCTATCCGGCGCTGCCGTACCACGCCGGTTTGCCTATCGAAACCCGCTCCAGCAATCAGCGCCGCTTCCTTAATGAGGAAGGCCTGATCATGGTCGCCACCATTGCGTTCGGCATGGGTATCGACAAACCCAACGTGCGCTTCGTGGCGCACATGGATCTGCCCAAATCCCTGGAAGCCTATTACCAGGAGACCGGCCGGGCGGGGCGCGACGGTCTGCCCGCCGATGCGTGGATGGCGTACGGTCTGCAAGACGTGTTGATGCTCAAGCAGATGCTGCAGAACTCTGAGGGCGACGAGCGCCACAAACGCGTCGAACAGCACAAGCTCGACGCGATGCTGGCGCTGTGTGAAGAAACCCGTTGCCGACGTCAGTCGCTGCTCGCCTACTTCGACGAAATCATGCCCAACCCCTGTGGGCATTGTGATAACTGCGTCGACGGCGTGCAGACCTGGGACGCCACCGAACCTGCCAGACAGGCGCTTTCCGCGATTTATCGGACCGGCCAGCGCTACGGCGTGGGCCATCTGGTGGACGTTTTGCTGGGCAAGGGAAACGACAAGGTGCAGAGCTTCGGTCATCAGAAGCTCGCGGTCTTCGGCGTCGGCAAGAGCCGCAGCGAAGGCGAATGGCGTTCATTGTTCCGACAGCTGGTGGCTCGTGGTCTGGCCGACATTGATCTGGAAGGCTACGGCGGCTTGCGCCTGAGCGACACCTGCCGACCGCTCTTACGTGGCGAAGTCACCTTGCAACTGCGCCGTGACCTGAAACCGCAGACCACCGCGAAAGCTTCCGGCAGCCCGGCGAGCCAGCTGGTGCGCGGCGAAGAGCGCGAGCAGTGGGAGGCGCTGCGCGCTTTGCGGCGCAAGCTGGCGGAAGAACATGGCGTGCCGCCTTACGTCATCTTCCCGGATTCGACGTTGCTGGAAATGCTCCGCAGTCAGCCGGGGACCATGGCCGAAATGGGCCGTGTCAGCGGTGTGGGCGCTCGCAAGCTGGAGCGTTACGGCGAGGCATTCCTCGAAGTGCTCGGCGGTGCCGCACCGGCCCCGCGTGTGGTCGCCGATGTGCGGCACGAGCTCATCAGCCTTGCCCGCGCCGGCATGACGCCGATGCAGATCGCCGGGCAACTGCAGTGCTCGGAGAAGAACGTCTACACGATGCTTGCCGAAGCCATTGGCAAACAGCAGCTGTCACTGGATCAGGCACTGGATCTGCCCGAGGACCTGATGACCGAGATTCAGGACGCGTTCCTTGATGGCGAAGGCGAGCTGCCCCCTGTCGCCGCCATCGCCGAACTGTTTACAGGGCGCGTTCCCGAAGGTGTGCTGTATTGCGTGCGCGCGGCGTTGCAGTCGGAGTTCGAGGTTTAGCCCGACGCAATCGCGGCCGGCTGCACACGCTCGCTCAAAAAATCCCAGGCAATCCCAAGGCATACCCGCCGCATCCCGGCACGCCCAGGTCTCTGCGACGAATCACCGCGCCCAGGCGCTTGCCTCATCCCGGGCTCCATGGTTAGCTGCCTATTAATTAGGATTTGCCTTTAACCATCGAGTTACCTATGCCGTTAACCGAAGAACACCGCTTTGGCATGCAGTTGGCCCATATGTCCCGGGGCTGGCGTGCGGAACTGGATCGCCGACTGGCAGATCTGGGATTGTCCCAGGCGCGCTGGCTGGTTTTGCTGCATCTGGCCCGTTTCAACACGCCACCGACCCAGCGCGAACTCGCCCAGAGTGTCGGCGTTGAGGGGCCGACCCTGGCCCGGCTGCTGGACAGTCTGGAAAATCAGGGGCTGGTGCTCCGGCAGGCAGTGCTCGAAGATCGTCGGGCAAAAAAAATCGTGCTCTGTGACACCGCGCGGCCGCTGATCGAAAAAATCGAAACCATCGCCACCGCCTTGCGCCATGAGCTTTTCGCCGGCATCGATGAGGAAGAACTGCGCCTTTGCATGCGCGTTCATTCAAAAATCCTCGCCAATCTCGAAAAATCCTGAAAACCGCGCGAACGCCCGCGACAAATACATTGATGCGGGCGAAACATCCTGTTCTATTTGCACCCATACTGATGCTGCCCGGATGACGTGTCCGGGCGTACCGAATGTGCAGGGAAGCCTGCCTCGTCTTCAAAAGGGTTCGCATGCGGAAGAGTTTTCAGGCCGGTAGTCGTCGCGTCGCGGGTGCGCCCCTTCGCGTTCAGTCAGGTCTTCGTTCGGGTTTGCTCGCCATCGGTCTTGCGTCGGCCGCGTTGCTGCACAGCTCCGTGGCGGCTGCGCTGGGTCTGGGCGAGATCAGCCTGCATTCTGCCCTCGGGCAACCCTTCAACGCCGATATCGAATTGATTGAAGCGGGTGGGCTGAGTCCCGAAGAAATCGTCGTCGGGCTGGCGCCGCCCGAGGCCTTTGCCAAGGCTGGCGTTGAGCGCGTGTTCTTTCTCAACGACTTGCGTTTCACCGCGGTAATCCGTGGCAACCGCAGTGTGATTCACATTGAATCGCACAAGGCAGTCACCGAGCCATATCTGAATTTCCTCGTCAGGCTGGTACGGCCGAACGGCGACCAGTTGCATGAATACACCGTGCTGCTTGATCCGCCGACATCGGCGACAGGACTTGCCGCGACGCGCAGCCGTGCTCAATCGCCAGCCGCCAGCGCGAAGAGCGATGAGTCGCGTCTGCCGGTCGCGCCGCCTCAGGCTCGACAGGGCAAGCATTACACGGTCCTGTCCGGCGACACGCTGGCGGGTATTGCCCGTCAGGTACAGGCGCCGGGGAGCAAGACCTCTTCTGCTGAGTTGATAAAAGGTGTAGTGGCGCTCAATCCGCAAGCGTTTCCCAATGGTGAGCGCAGCCAGCTGAAGGTCGGTCAGAGCCTGTTGCTGCCGGACAATGCCGTTGAACCGAAGACCGCCAGTGCGCCTGTGGTTGCAGGTGGCAGCACCTCGGCCGCAGCCTCCGCCCCGACGTCCGCGCCGGCGAACCAGAACGCCGTCGATCAGTTGTCGGCGACAGCGCTGGAAAACCAGCAATTGAACAAAACGCTGGATGACCTCAAGCAGCAAGTTCAGACGTCCACCGTCGAAGAGGCCGACAAGGACAAGCAGATCATCGAGCTGCAGACCCAGCTTGCCGAACTCAAGGCGGGGTCGGCCAAACCGGCGCCCGTTGCTCCGACGCCTGCGTCGGTGACGACATCGACTCCCGCTTCAACGCCACCTCCGACGATCACTCCCGTACAAGCGCCGACGCCGGTGCCGATTGCCGCCGTGGACGACGAACTCCCCTGGACGTCGATTCTGGCAGCGCTGTTGGTGATAGTGCTGCTCCTCGCGCTGGCCTGGTCGGTGCGCCGCAACCGGATCAAAAATCAGCAGGCCCTGGAGCCCGTTCCGGTGGAGCCGGTGGTCAGGTCTGCCGCCACGGTGACGCCAGTCTTCGAAGTGCCGTCCGTCACCACCGCGCGCCCGGCCTCGGCAGCGCCTGCCGGCCAACGCCTGGCCGGTGCCGCCACCGACGCGCTGGATGGTGCGAGTATTTACATCGCCTACGGACGTTTCGCCGAAGCGCTGGCCATTCTGCGCGATGCGTTGGACAAACAACCCGAGCGCACCGATGTTCGTCTGCGCATTCTTGAACTGCTCGGCGAGCAGGGCGACGTGCAAGCGTATGACGAGGAAGAAAGCGTTCTCCTGAGCCAGGGTGTCGACACGCAGAAGCTTCAGGACATTCGCAATCGTTACCCGAAACTGAAGCCCGAGCCCGTTGCGCCCGAAGCGCCTTCCGCGTCGCCTGCCATGACCTCGGCGGCAGCGCCTGCAGCAGCGCTTGGTGCCGCCGCGGTGCTGGCGGGTCAAACCCTCTCGGCCAGTCAAGCATCAGACGACCACCCAGAGCTCAACCTGACAGATCCCGGCCAGCTGGACGAAAATGCGGACGCGTCGCTGAACCCGGTTGACCCTTCCGATGATTTCCAGCTCAACCTCGACGACCTGTCCATGGACGCCGACTGGGATCTGGTCGATCCGTTCGACAGCACGCCCGCGCCCCGCAAGCCCGCGCCTGCTCCCGAAGCCGAACCTGAACTGGACACCTCGTTCTCGTCCGACCTCACGCAACTGCCCGAGGTTTTCGAGATGCCGGAAGAGCAGTTCCTCAGCGATTTCGCCGAAGAAGAAACGCCTCCAGAGATGGACGTGCAGTTCGAGCCAGGTCCGGCAGCCATTGTGCAGAGCAACAGCGATTTGCTGGATGACGCTTTTCTCGACAGCTTCATGATCGAGGAGGGCGGCTTCGATTTGCTGAGTCTGGACGAAGAGCCGCTGAGCAAGATCAATGAGGCGCAAGTGCTGATCGACGAAGGCAACGTCGATGAGGCCCGTCGGCTGTTGCAGGAAGTGATCGACGGCGCCGACGACGGCCCGCAGCAAACGGCCCGTGATCTGCTGGCAGGGTTGGGCTGACCGATGTCCGCCAAACCTGAAATCACCATCACCTACTGCACGCAATGCCAATGGCTGTTGCGCGCTGCCTGGCTGGCTCAGGAACTGCTGAGCACCTTCACCGATGATCTCGGCAAGGTGTCGTTGATTCCGGGCACCGGCGGCGTGTTCCGCATCACCTGCGATGACGTGCAGATCTGGGAGCGCAAGGCCGACGGCGGGTTTCCCGAGGCCAAAGCCCTCAAGCAGCGCGTGCGTGACCAGATCGACCCGGCCCGGGATCTGGGTCACAACGATCGTCACGCCGGCCTCGACAGCTGAATGCGCATCGGGCCTCGCAAAGTGTTAACCGATATGTCGTGTCATCAAAGCTAAACACAGCCGTCATGTTCATATCACCGACCACGTCCACGCTGGGGGAAACCAAAGTGGAGGTGGTCCATGAGCATTGCCGAGAACGTGAAACCCAGTCGTAAACAACGTGTTCGGACCTTGTGGATCTCCGATGTGCATCTGGGAACCCGCGACTGCCAGGCCGAACACCTCTCCGGATTCCTCAAGCAATACCATGCCGACAAGGTGTACCTGGTCGGCGACATCATCGACGGCTGGAAGATGCGCGGCGGCATGTACTGGCCCCAGGCGCACACCAACGTCATCCGCCGCCTGCTGACCATGAGCAAGCGCGGCACCGAAGTCATCTACGTCACCGGCAACCACGACGAATTCCTGCGCCGCTATTCAAAACTCATTCTGGGCAACATCCAGCTGGTCGATGAAGCCGTGCACCTGACCGCCGATGGCCGTCGTCTGCTGGTGATCCATGGTGACCAGTTCGACGTCATCACTCGCTATCACCGCTGGCTGGCCTTTCTTGGCGATTCGGCCTACGAATTCACCCTGACCCTCAATCGCTGGCTCAACCACTGGCGCGCCAAATACGGCTACGGCTATTGGTCGCTGTCGGCCTACCTGAAGCACAAGGTCAAGACTGCGGTGAGTTTCATCAGCGACTTCGAGGAAGCCATCGCCCACGAGTGCGTGAAGCGCGGGCTGGACGGCGTGGTGTGCGGGCACATCCACCACGCTGAAATCCGCCAGGTGGGCGGCGTGGAATACCTCAACTGCGGCGACTGGGTGGAGTCCTGCACCGCCTTGATCGAACACTGGGATGGCACGATCGAGCTGTTCCGGCTGGCCGATGCCCACGTAAAAGCCAAAAGCCCTGAAGCACCGCAGCCGGTGGGCGAGACGGTCTGAGCGCCGGCAGCGTCTTGCTTGAAGGGTGCTGCAGCAAGGCGCCATCGGTGACGCCGAAGAGTGCCGGTCAAAACGGCACTTTGCCCCTGAGCATGTCCTTGTACATGACGAAATCGCCGAGCAGGCTGTAGAACGGATGCTTGAACGTGGCCGGGCGGTTCTTCTCGAAAAAGAAGTGGCCGATCCAGGCGAAGGTGTAGCCCGCCAGCGGCAAGACCCACAGCAATGTCCAGTGAGCGCCGAGCACGGCGAACGCCAGAATCAGGATGACAAGACTCGTGCCGATGAAGTGCAGACGGCGGCACGTACTGTCCCGATGTTCATGCAGGTAATACGGGTAGAAGTC
Source organism: Pseudomonas sp. KU26590 (assembly GCF_026153515.1). Lineage (NCBI taxonomy): Bacteria > Pseudomonadati > Pseudomonadota > Gammaproteobacteria > Pseudomonadales > Pseudomonadaceae > Pseudomonas > Pseudomonas sp. KU26590. Next base: position 5,083,560 of record NZ_CP110644.1, on the reverse strand, counting down.
TGCGAATCGGCTGAAACGCTTCACTGTTTCCACGAGGCTGTGCTCTGAGGCAGGGTGTCGTCTGAGCTTAGCCGAGCCCCGCCGCCCGCCGCGAAATTTCTCTGGCTCCGGGAATAACGTCGCCCGGCCTGTAGTGTTCTAGTGACGCCAGAACGCCGGGATGCACAGCACCAGTACCGTGATAATTTCCAGTCGGCCGAGCAGCATGCCCAGTGACAGAATCCACTTGGCGGCATCCGGCAGCGTCGAGAAATTACCCGCCGGCCCGATGGTTTCACCCAGCCCGGGCCCCACGCCTGACACGGTGCTGGCGGCGCCGGTCAACGCGGTCATCCAGTCCAGCCCCAGCAGCGACAGCATCAGCGCGATCAGGCAGATGGTGAAGGTGAAGAAAAACGAGAAGGTCAGAATCGAACGCACGATCTCGTCGTCCAGCCGGTGACCGTTGTACTTCTGCTTGATCACCGCGCGCGGGTGAATCAGTTGGTGCAGGTTGGCGCGCAGCAGGATGTACGCGACCTGAAAGCGGAAGACCTTCACGCCGCCCGCCGTTGACCCTGAGCACCCGCCGATGAATCCCAGGTAGAAGAACAGCATCAGCGCGAAGTTGCCCCAGAGGCTGTAGTCCCCCAGCGCGAATCCGGTGGTCGTCACCACCGAGGTCACGTTCAGCGCGACATGACGCAGCGCGTCGTACCACGGCAGATCGGTCGTTGCCCAGTACCAGGCGGTCATCACCAGCCACATCACCAGCAGCAGGACGAGAAAGCCCTGCACCTGCTGATCCTTGAGCAGCGCCCCGCGATTGCCCCGCAGAGTCGCCACGTACAGGGTGAACGGCAGGGCGCCGAGGATCATCACCACGATCGCCACCCAATGCACGGCGGGTTGCGGCCATTTCGCCAGGGACTGATCCGAGGTAGAGAAACCGCCGGTCGAGATTGCCGACATTGCGTGATTGATGGCGTCGAACAGGCTCATGCCGGCCCACCAGAATGCCAGCGTTCCCAGCACGGTGATGCCGAGGTAAACCAAGACGATGAACTTGGCGACCATGTGCGAACGCGGCATGACTTTTTCGGAACGGTCCGACGACTCGGTCTGAAACAGGCGCATGCCGCCGATGCGCAACAGCGGGAGAATCGCCACCGCCATGCCGATGAAACCGATACCACCGAGCCAGTGCAGCAACGAACGCCAGATCAAGATGCCCGGGGACATGGTGTCCAGGCCGCTGAGCACGGTGGAGCCTGTTGCGGTGATGCCGGACATGCTTTCGAAGAAGGAGTCGGTGTAGCTGATGTGTTGGGTGAGCAGAAACGGCAGCGCCGCGAAGATGCAGACGATGACCCAGCTGCTGACCGTCAGCAGGTACATGTCCCGTGGGCGCAGGTGCACATGCGTGGGCCGGCCCTGACCCACCAGCGCCAGCCCGGACACGAAGGTGATCAGACTCGACCACAGAAACGACGGCATGTCGGCGGTGCGGTGGAAGATCATCAGGGTGATCATCGGCACGACCATGGCGATCGCCAGGGTAATCAGGAAGATGCCGATAATGAAACCGATGATGCGGAGAGTCGGCAACGCCATGCAGTCGCTCTGATCAGGAAGTGAGAGGGCGGCCATTCTACCCGCGGGCCCGTTTGTGTAAACCGAGGCATTTCCGAGAGTGTTGTAAGTAAATGCCCTGGTTAATCGTTATTGAAGTTCAAGACTGCATCGAGGGCACTACAATGGCCCGTCATTTTTCCTTGGAGACGACGTAATGGAAGCGCTCGACGTATTGCTTAATCGCGTGTCCGTACCCCGCTTGATCGAACCCGCACCGGACGCCGAGCAACGCGAGATCCTCTTCGGCGCTGCCCTGCGCGCGCCCGACCACGGCGTATTGCGGCCCTATCGCTTTCTGACTGTCGAAGGCGACGCACGCCATCGTATGGGTGACCTGCTGGCCCAGGCCCTGGTCGACAAAGGCGGCGAGGTCGATGCCAAAGCGCTGGACAAGGCCCGTAACGGACCCCTTCGCGCGCCGTTGGTGGTCGTGGTGATAGCCAAGTTGACTGACCACTACAAAGTGCCGAAAAAGGAACAAGTGATCACCGCAGGGTGCGCTGCCCACGGCATCCTGCTGGCCGCCTACGCAATGGGCATCGGCGCGGTCTGGCGCTCGGGGGATTTGTCCTACTCCCGCCACGTGGCTGAAGGGCTGGGCCTGACCGCCGAGGAAGAAGTCGTCGCCTTCCTCTACCTTGGCACTCCGCAAAACCCGCCGCGGGAGCCCGCTAAGCCTGAGGTTGCCGCGTTTGTGAGCGCGTGGGAGGGCTAGTGGGACCGGCTTTAGCCGGGAAGGCGTTCTGCGTCACACTGCAAAATGGACGGCGCCTACACCGGCCTCTTCCCGGCTGAAGCCGGTCCTACTGAGCACCGCGCCCATTCAGCGGGGCTGACTATACCGGCGATTGTGGGACCGGCTTTAGCCGGGAATGCGGTCTGCGTCACACTGCAAAATGGATGGCGCTCACACTGGCCTCTTCCCGGCTGAAGTCGGTCCTACTGAGCACCGCGCTCATTCAGCGGGAGTGGCGGCGACAGGGGAATCAGCCGTGCAAAGCAGTTAACTCGCGCGGCACGACGATGCTGGCCACGAATCCGCCCTGGGGGTGATTGCCCAGCACCAGCGTTCCGCCGTGCTTCTCGGCGGCGCGTTTGGCGATCGCCAGACCCAGCCCGTAACCCGGCGCGGTCTGGTTGGGCGCGCGATAGAACGGCTCGCCCAACTGCGCCAGATGCTCCGGGTTGGCACCGGGTCCGTGATCTCGCACGCTGAGCCGCCATTCATCTCCCTCAATGCTTGCGGTCAACTCGATCGGCTGACCCACCGGATTGAAGCGCAGCGCGTTGCGCAGCAGATTATCCAGCGCCCGTTCCAGCACACTTGGCCAGCCCAGCAACTGCACACCCGGCTGCACCGACACCGAAACCGTCTGCTCGCCGCCACCCATTTCCGTCTCGGCCTGCAAATGGTGCAAAAGCCCTGACAAATCCACCGGCGTGGCGCTGCCCATGTCGGCGTCCAGTCGTGCCAGCGCCAGAATCTCACTGATCAACTCTTCCAGCCGGTCGCACTCACGGGTCAGGCGCGGCCACAGCTTGTCGCGCTCCACCGGCTCGGCGCGTTCGGCCAAGGCGAGGGCAATCCGTAGCCGGGCCAGGGGAGAGCGCAGTTCATGGGACACGTCGCGCAGCAACTGCCGCTGGCTGCTGATCTGGCTTTGCAGGCGGGCGCCCATGCGGTTGAAGTCATTCGCCAGCACGCCGAATTCATCGCGGCGGTTGGCCAGTTGCGCCAGGCTGTTCTGCTGGTAGGTGGTCTGCCCAAGATCATGCACCGCGCCGCGCAAACGGCTTAACGGGCGGGTGATCGACAACGTCACCATCAGGCTGAACAACGTCAGCACCACCAGCGCGATACCCAGCGCACTCAGCGGCCAGACCAGGCTGTCGCGGTGCCAGGCGTCCAGCTCCGGATGGGGGATGCGGTAAATCAGCAGGTAGGTTTCGCCGGTCTTCGCGCTGGTGTATTCGGTGGTCAACCGACGCCAGGGCAGCGGGCGAGTGTCGTCATTCTGCCGCTCTTCAAAGGCTGCCGCCCGGGGCGGGAACGTGCCGGGAATCACCGCTTCGCCGCTGTCGTTCAGCACCTGAACGTCGATGTGGTATTTGCGCTTGAGGTCTTGCAGATAGTCCTGGGCAGATTTCTCGCCCTGGCCTTCGTACAGCTCGACCCACTTCTGCGGCAAATTGTGCAGGCCGGGATGACGGCTGAGGATCCAGGCGTCCTGATTGAGCACATGGCCCATCAGAATCGACAGGCCCGCCACCAACGCGATGGCCAACCAGAAGCTCGCCAGGATTCTCCAAAACAATGAACGCACGTGCTGCCCTCGACCCGGTTCGTCAAACAGAAAACCCGACACGCCGGGGAGCGTGTCGGGTTGGGGGAAGTGTAATGCCGCGCCAGCAGCCGGTTACTGGGTTTTTTGCGCTTTCTGCGCTTTCCAGGCTTCGAACTCGGCGCGATCCGCACGGCGCTGAGCCTCATCCTTCTGGATCTGGTCGAACGTCTTCTGTTGTTCCGGCGTCAGCAGGGCGCGGATGTCGGACCGGGTTTTGTCGTGGGCAGCGGCCATTTCATCTTTCATCGCCTTCTGGTCGGCGGCCGACAGCTTGGCCAGGTACTTCTGAGTGATCTCGTTGCGGCCGTGCCATTGAGCGCCCATCAGCTTGTCGACTTGCTGACGTTGATCCGGGGTCAGGTTCAGCTTGTCCATTGGGCCTTTGCGGTGATGCATGCCGGGGCCATCGAAGCCCGGGCCGCCAGGGCCACCCATCGGGCCGCCTTCTGGAGGCATGGCCATTGCAACGGTAGGCAGGGCTGCGGCGAACATCAAAGCCATCAAAGTCTTGCGCATGGTGAATCTCCTTGTCTCGATTTCGGCTCTGTGCCGGTTGAGGCCAGTTTAGGGAGATCAAGGTCAAGCGAGGTCAGGCGTCGGTAAAGCTTGGGTAAAGAGGATCAGTCGGGCGGCTGACACAAAGAGCGGGCCGTTAATTGCTGTAGGAGCGTGGCTTGTCCCGCGATCTGCCGGGAACCGGCAGCCGAACAATGCGCTACGGTATGTCAGGCCACCCGCCTATATAGAAGTCGCTGCCGCTGCGCGCCAGATCGCGGGACAAGCCACGCTCCTACAAAGGAAGCCTCCGCACCGCGTGGTCATCGCCCGCCGCCAAGATCACACCGCGTAATAATACCCGCGACTGCGCAAAGCAACGATGCGCGGGCGGCCGTCGGCATGGGGGCCGATCTTCTTGCGCAGGTTGCTGACGTGCATATCCAGACTGCGGTCGTACAGAGTCAACTTGCGGCCGAGGGCCAGTTGCGCCAGCTCCTGCTTCTCCAGCGGTTCCCCGGGCTGGCCGAGCAAAGCCTCGAGGAGACGGGCCTCGGAGACTGTAAGGGTGAATTCCTGCTCGTCAATCGTGACCACGCCCCGCGCCGGACTGAAACACAGGTCGCCCAGTTCGATCTGGGACGACACTGCCGTCGGATGGCTACGGCGCAGCACCGCGCGCAGACGCGCTGTCAGTTCACGGGGATCGCAGGGCTTGGCCAGATAATCGTCGGCGCCCAGCTCCAGACCCAGGATGCGGTCCAGCGGTTCGCCGCGTGCCGACAGCATCAGCACGGGAAGGTCTGGGTGATCGGTGCGCAACTGTTTGAGCAGTTCCAGACCGCTGCCATCGGGCAGCATCACGTCCAGCACCACCGCAGCGGGTGCGGATTCGGCGAGCGCCTTGCGCGCGCTCTGGCCATCGTGGCAGGCGCGCACGGCGAACCCTTCCTGACTCAACCAACTGCTCAGAAGCTCACACAGCTCCTGGTCATCATCAATAAGTAACAGCTCGCTCATGACTCACTCAATTTAGCCATTGCCGACGACGTCTACGCCAGCCGCTGGCAAAGATACCGCACTGGAGGGCCACCCTTGTTGCGCGGCCCCTTGCGACAAACCATTGTTGTTCGATCAACACCCGCAAAGGCATGACCGCCCGTGCCTCTTTGAGCCGCAGTCAAAGCCTTTGGTTCTAGCAACTTATCGGCAGGGCAGTGCGAAGGGTGAGCGTTGGAACGCGGGTTGAAGGCGGTCCGGCTCGGTGTACAGAGCCGGGCGCTCGACAGACGTATCAGGGCAGGACTTGCTTGAACGGCTTGACGATCACGCCGGCGTAGACACCCGCTGCCACATAGGGATCCGCCTCAGCCCAGGCTTGGGCGTCCTTGAGCGACTCGAATTCGGCGACGATCAGGCTGCCGGTAAACCCCGCAGCGCCCGGGTCTATGCTATCTACCGCAGGCATTGGCCCCGCGAGGACGATGCGGCCTTCGGCTTTCATTGCGTTCAGACGCTCAAGATGCGCAGGGCGCGCAGCGAGGCGTTTTTCCAGCGAGTTGGCGACGTCGGTTGCCACGATTGCATAGAGCATGTCAGTCCTCTCTTTTTTTGTTTGAAGGCTGGGTGGACGGGTCAGCGTCATGGATGTGGCGGGCCAGGTAGATGCCCTGGCCGACCAGGAACAGCAGGGTCATGCCCAGGCTGCCGAACACCTTGAAGTCGACCCAGAATTCTTGATAGGTAAACGCCACATAGAGGTTGGCCGCGCCGCAGAACAGAAAGAACACGATCCAGGCGATGTTCAGCTTGGTCCAGACCGTCTGAGGCAGGGTCAGCGCGTGGCCCATGATGCGTTGAATCAACAGACGGTCGCCAATGAAGTGGCTGCCGGCGAAGATCAGCGCGAAGACCCAGTTCACGACCGGGGCTTTCCACTTGAGGAAGGTTTCGCTGTGGAAGGCCAGGGTCAGGCTACCGAAGACCAGACAGGCAATCAGCGTTAGCCACTGACTTTTTTCCAGTTTGCCCTGACGGACATACAGGACGCCGTAAACCACGAGGGAACTGGCGATGAGCATCGCGGTGGCGCTGTAAATCCCGCCTACCATGAAGCTGTGGCCAAGGACATCGACGGCTTGCGGGCTGATTTTGTAAACGATGAAGAACAGGATGAGCGGGATGAAGTCGATGAATTGTTTCACAGTAAGAGCCAGAAGCTGGATGTGACGGCATAATAACAAACATCAATGACTGCGAAAGCGCCCCTATGAACGTCGATCTGCACTGCCACAGCACCGCTTCCGATGGCGCCCTTGCGCCCGCGGTACTTGTCGCACGTGCCCACGAGCACGGCGTGAAAGTCCTCGCGCTGACCGATCACGACACCCTCGAAGGCCTCGCCGAGGCCCGTGCTGCGGCGGTTGCACTGGGTATGCAGCTGATCGATGGCATCGAATTGTCCTGCACCTGGGGCGGTGCCACCATTCATGTGCTGGGCTATGCGTTCGATGTAAATGCCCCGCAATTGCGTGAGGCCATCGAGCAATTGCACACCGGCCGCTGGCTGCGGGCCGAAGAAATAAGCCGCAAGTTGGCGATGAAAGGTATGCCCGGCGCGCTCGAAGGTGCCCGCGCAGTTCAGCAGGCGCTGGGCGACAGCGGCAATGCGCCGGCCCGACCGCACTTTGCCGACTTTCTGGTCAACCAGGGTTTCGTCAAGGACCGCGCCGAAGCGTTCCGCAAATGGCTCGGCGCGGGCAAGCTGGGCGACGTCAAGCAACACTGGCCGACCCTTGAGCAAACGGTGGTGACCCTGCGCGCCGCCGGTGCGTGGATCAGCCTGGCGCACCCTTCGCATTACGATTTCACCCGCAGCAAGCGTCGCAAGCTGGTCGCCGACTTTATCCAGGCCGGCGGTCACGCGATAGAAGTGGTCAACGGCCTGCAGCCTGCCGATCAGGTCGGCAGTCTGGCGATTCTGGCCCGTGAGTTCGGTCTGCTGGTCAGTGCCGGCAGTGATTTTCATGCCCCAGGCGCTTGGTCTGAAATCGGCGTTTATCGCCCATTGCCCGAAGACCTGCCGCCCCTTTGGTGTCGGTTCAAACATGACCAGCCTACTGCCGTCTGAACAGGAAATTACCGTGAGTCAATTTTTCCAGGTCCACCCGGAGAATCCGCAAGCGCGCCTGATCAAACAGGCCGTGGAAATCATCCGGGCGGGCGGTCTGGTGGTGTATCCCACCGATTCGTCCTACGCATTGGGTTGCCAGATGGGCGACAAGACGGCCGTCGAGCGCATCCGTCGCCTGCGTCAACTCGATGACAAGCACAACTTCACGCTGATGTGCAGCGATCTGTCGCAGCTGGGGTTGTTCGCCAAGGTCGACACGGCGGCGTTCCGCGTCCTGAAAGCGCACACGCCGGGGCCTTACACCTTCATCCTCGGCGCCACCCGTGACGTGCCGCGTCTGGTGCTGCACCCCAAGCGGCGCACCATCGGTTTGCGCGTGCCGGGTCATCCCATCGCGCAGGCGCTGTTGCAGGAGCTGGGCGAGCCGCTGATGAGCGTGAGCCTGATCATGCCGGGCGAGACTATTCCGATGAGCGACCCCTTCGAGATGCGCGGGATCCTCGAGCATCAGGTGGACCTGATCATCGACGCCGGCGAGGGCGGCATTTCGGCGTCGACCGTGGTGAATCTGACCGATGGCGAGCCCCAGGTGGTGCGCGTGGGGTGCGGCGATCCGACGCCGTTCGGGGTCGAAGTCGAGTGACCGAAGCGCAAACCCTGGACGCTCAGACCGACAGTCAGGCCGGCGCGCAGCAAGAGCTGCCGTTTGCCATGGTCTACGGTCAGGCCGTCACGCAGATGCCGGTCGACCTGTACATCCCGCCGGACGCGCTGGAAGTGTTCCTCGAAGCCTTCGAAGGCCCGCTGGACTTGCTGCTGTACCTGATCCGCAAACAGAACATCAACATCCTCGACATCCCCGTGGCGGAAATCACCCGTCAGTACATGGGTTATGTCGAGCTGATGAAAACCGTGCGCCTGGAGCTCGCCGCCGAATACCTGGTCATGGCGGCCATGCTCGCCGAGATCAAGTCGCGCATGCTGCTGCCCCGCTCGGAAATGGCCGAAGAGGAAGAGGGTGATCCCCGCGCCGAACTGATCCGTCGCTTGCAGCAGTACGAGCGGTTCAAGGCGGCGGCAGAAAACATCGATCAACTGTCTCGCGTGGGCCGCGACATCGTCATACCCAGGCTGGAGGCGCCCGAAGCGCGGGTGCGCAAGTTGTTGCCGGACGTCGCCCTCGAAGAGCTGTTGATGTCGATGGCCGACGTCCTGCGCCGGGGCGATATGTTTGAAAGCCACCAGGTCAGCCGCGAAGCGCTGTCCACCCGCGAGCGTATGAGCGATGTGCTGGAGCGCTTGAAAGGCGCGGGTTTCGTGCCCTTCGCCGAGCTGTTCACGGCTGAAGAGGGACGGCTGGGCGTGGTGGTGACGTTCATGGCCGTGCTGGAATTGGTCAAGGAGCAACTGGTGGAGCTGGTGCAAAACGAAGCCTTCGCCGTTATTCATGTGCGGGCGCGAGCCGAATAAAGAGCAAGAGCTGATCAATGAACCTGAATGAACCCCGCGATCTGGCGCCGTTGCTCGAAGCGTTTCTGCTCGCCTCCGGAAAACCGCAGTCCCTGGAGCGCCTCTACGAGCTGTTTGAAGAAGGTGAGCGGCCCGAACCGCCGGTGTTCAAAAAGGCGCTGACGTTGCTGGGCAAATCCTGCGACAACCGCGCCTTTGAGCTGAAGGAAGTCGCCACCGGCTACCGCTTGCAGATCCGCGAGAAGTTTGCGCCCTGGGTCGGGCGCCTGTGGGAAGAGCGGCCGCAGCGTTATTCGCGGGCCCTGCTGGAAACCATGGCGCTGATCGCCTATCGCCAGCCGATTACCCGGGGCGAGATCGAGGACGTGCGCGGCGTCGCGGTCAACACCAACATCGTCAAGACCCTGATGGAGCGCGAATGGATCAGGATCGTTGGCTACCGCGACGTGCCCGGCAAGCCGGCGATGTTCGCCACCACCAAGGCTTTTCTCGACCACTTCAACCTGAAGAACCTCGACGAACTACCGCCGCTGGCCGACCTGCGCGAGATGGAAACCGAGCCGGTGCTGGAGTTCGACGACGCGCCTGTGCCCGCGCATTTGCAGGCGTTGGCCGACGCCAGTCTGTCGCTCGATGCTGACGCAGAGCCTGAAGCGCCCCGGGACGAGACCAGTTTCCGCAGCCTGCTGGCCGAGCTGGATACCATGGAGCAGGGCCTGAAAATCGACTTCGATGATTTATTGCTCGATGAGCCCGATAAAGAGTCTGAATTGGAAGAACCGCCGCAGGACGATGAAGATCCGCGGTGACGATTGCTGTGGCAGGACGATGCACAGCGCCCAATTCCTCACTCAGGCGGACCCATGAGCACCAAGAATCCCTGCATCAGCCTCTGCAAGTTCGACGAAGAGATCTGCCTGGGCTGCGGTCGCAGCAAGCGCGAGATCAAATCCTGGAAGAAGATGGAGAAGGACGAAAAACGCTCGGTGCTCGCCGAGTCGGCGCTGCGGTTGATCAAGCTCAAGGGCGCCAGTCGGCGGAAAAAGAAGTGAGCCTGATTTTTTCATCTAGTCTCTGATGCGCAACGCGCCTCAGGCGCGTATGATTCGCGACCTTTTGGCGATCCACACGCGCCAGGGATTTCAGTTTTCTGCCCGTTCCGCTTCAGAGTTGTTCTGATCCGGAGCCGCTCTCGTCCAGAGAGCCGGGCCACAGGCCATGCCCACTCGCGCATGCCCTGATTCGACACACCGGGAGGTGCCCAGATGAGTGAACAAGACAAGCAAGACAAAGAGATCGGCCCAGCAGGCGAAAAACTGCAGAAGGTTCTGGCGCGCATTGGCGTCGGTTCCCGTCGCGACGTTGAAGCCTGGATCGGCGAAGGCCGCATCAAGGTCAACGGCGTTCAGGCCACTCTCGGTCAGCGCGTCGATCTGCACGACGCCATCACGGTCGACGGTCGCGTGATCCGCCGCGAAGAAGCCGCCGAGACCGTTCGCCGCGTCGTCATGTACAACAAGCCGGACGGTGAAATCTGCACCCGTGACGACCCTGAAGGCCGTCCAACCGTGTTTGATCGCCTGCCGCGCCCTAAAGAAGGCCGCTGGATCAATATCGGCCGTCTGGACATCAACACCACCGGCTTGCTGATGTTCACCACCGACGGTGAACTGGCCAACCGCCTGATGCACCCCTCGTTCGAAATGGACCGCGAGTACGCCGTGCGCGTCCGTGGCGAAGTCGACGACGACATGCTGGCGCGCCTGAAGGCTGGCGTGGTGCTGGAAGACGGCCCGGCGCGTTTCACCGACATCCAGCAGGCGCCGGGTGGCGAAGGTTTCAACCACTGGTACCACTGCGTGGTCATGGAAGGCCGCAACCGTGAAGTTCGCCGGTTGTGGGAATCCCAGGGCTTGGTGGTCAGCCGCCTGAAGCGCGTGCGTTTCGGTCCGGTGTTCCTCAATTCCGATCTGCCGATGGGTCGCTGGCGCGAAATGAGTCAGCAGGAAGTCGACATCCTCAGCGCCGAGGTCGGCCTGACGCCGGTCGCGATGCCGCAGATGAATGCCAAGACCAAGGACAAGCTGGAGCGTTTGCAGCGCCAGTCGTCCCGTCCGTTGGGCAAGGGCGAGCGTGTGCGTCAGGTTCGTCCGGCCAAGGATGCAGTGTCCCCGGATCGTCCGGCCCGCGAGCCGCGTCTGGCGGATGGCGAGCGCCCGGCGCGCAAGCCTGCGGAAAGCGGTCGTCCGGCGCGCACGCCGCGTCCGGCCATCGGTGGTCGTGGCGACACTGCGCGCGGCGGCAATCCACGGGGTGACAGCGCGCGCAGTGAAAGCGGTCGTGGCACGCCGGTCGCGGAGCGTCCGAGCGACATGAACAAGCGTCCTGCCAAGCCGAAGCCTTCGCGTCCCGGCGTCGGTCTCGTGGACGACAAGACCCCGTCCGGCAAGCGCCGCGGCCCGCCAAGCGGCTCCGGTCAGCGTCCGGGCTTTGGTCGTCGCAAGCCCGAGTAACGGCGTTGTGAAGCAGTAATCGCGGTCTGAAGTACAAAAAACGCCAGTCGAGAGACTGGCGTTTTTTTATGCGCGCTGGGGAGTCAGACGACGTAGGCAGTCCCGTCGAACACCACGCGCTTGTCCACGGCCAGTGAGCCGCTGTTGAAAATCAGGTCCATGTGATGGCTGCCCTTGGCACCGCCGCCCAGGCCCAGATGCAGCCCGCAATGGCGTTCTTCGAAACCTGCGTTGCGCGCGTACAGCTGACTGACGCCTTCGTTGGTGCCGATCCCCAGTTCTTCGATGCGCCGGTTCGAGGGGTTGGCGTCCAGGTATTTATTGAAGTCGTGCTCCAGCCCCGGCACGTCCGTGGCAATGCGGGTCACCACGGAGTTCTCGATCCACAATTCCAGTGGCGACTCGATGATCCCGTATTTGCGCGCGAAAGGGATGGTGCTGAGAAACGTACCGAGAAACCGCACATGACCGTTGATGGATTCGCTGTGGGTGGCAATCTCGCCCGGCGCCAGGTCGTAATTGCCGACACCGTTGATGTTGGTCCACTTTTTCAGCTCGCGCAGCGGGGCCTCGAAGTACGAGCCGTGATCGTCGCTGAAACTGAGGGTCTCGCCTTCATTCATGGTGCTGATCAGCGCCGCATTTAATTGGGCGATGCGCTCGGGCTCAACGCTGAACGTGTCGTAGAAATAGTCGCCGTAATCCTTGAACAGCAAGGACTTCTTCCAGTGCGCCGACATCACCTCCTGCAACTGGCGAATGAACGGTGGCCCCTCCGCGCGAGGATTGGGCAGCGTCGAGGCGTCGTAGAACAGGACGAAAAGATCGGCATCGGTGATGGCCTTTGCCAGCTCGCCCACAGGGGAAGTGTCCAGCGGCAGGGTGCTGAACCGAAAGAAATCCCGAGCCGTCGAGCTCTCGATGATGCCGTCGACGATGCTGCGGTATTCCGGGGTGTGGGCCAGTAGTACTTGGGGAGTGGTCATGCCGGTGACGGCGGGGTGGCGTTGCAGGTAATACAGGAAGTGTTCGATGGCGCTGCTGTTGTCCATGGTTGCGCTCCGCTCCGAATGCTTAAAACAAGAGGGCGAAAGCGTTAGCCGCATTCGCCCTTCAGCTGCTTTAGAACGGCCACATCGCGGTGCCAAACGCCACCACGGCGTCGGCTTGCATCATCTCCACAGCGGCATCATGAGTCGGTGCTTCAAACCAATCGTCCAATTGCAGTTCTTCTTCCAGAGCCAGTTCAACTGTTTGCATAGGTGAATCTCCTGAGAATGACGTACTTGCCGAATGCAGCGAGGACGAAAGGGCTGAGCCTTGGGCCTCGTCATGGAAGCACACTGACCTTCGTGGCCAGCAAGCACTGAAAAAACTAGTGCAATAGTCAGACTGTTGCAAAGTAAAAAAACGGCGACAAATGCTGGCATTTCGCCGGAATTGTCGAAACTTGCAGCGAAAACAACGTTAGGGCGCTTTTGATTTCGGTGAATTATTTTTGCGACAGAATTGTGTCGGGTGTCTGTTAAGAACAGCTTCCCGGCTGAAGCCGGTCCTACAAACAAGCCGCTCACATCCTGTGAGAACAGCGCCAGCCAGGAATTCTTTCGCCGCCAAACTGCATGTCAGCGGTGTACAATGCGCGCCCGTTTTTTCTGTGATCCACCGGCGTATGAACGCCAACCCTCGGGGTTACCCACCCCGTTTCCCTCCGGCGCGTCATGAGCGCGTCGGGTTAGATTCCGTCACAGACAAGCGCGCCAAGGTGGTTTGCCAATGAGTGAAAACATGTCCCATTCGGGTGACTTGAAGCGTGGTCTGAAGAACCGTCACATCCAGCTGATCGCCCTCGGTGGAGCAATTGGCACGGGTTTGTTCCTGGGCTCGGCAGGGGTGCTGAAGTCCGCTGGCCCGTCGATGATCCTTGGCTACGCCGTCTGCGGCTTCATCGCCTTCATGATCATGCGCCAGCTGGGCGAAATGATCGTCGAAGAGCCGGTGGCCGGATCGTTCAGCCATTTTGCCCACAACTACTGGGGTGGCTTTGCCGGCTTTCTGTCGGGCTGGAACTGCTGGGTTCTGTACATTCTGGTGGGCATGTCCGAACTGACCGCCGTCGGCAAATACATCCAGTACTGGTGGCCGGAGGTCCCGGCGTGGGCATCGGCGGCGGTGTTCTTCGTGATGATCAACGTCATCAACCTGGCCAACGTGAAGGTCTTTGGCGAGGCTGAATTCTGGTTCGCGATCATCAAGGTGGTGGCGATTCTGGGGATGATCGCTCTGGGCAGCTATCTGCTGGTCAGTGGCGACGGTGGCCCGCAAGCGTCGGTGAGCAACCTGTGGGATCGGGGCGGCTTCTTCCCCCATGGCGTGAGCGGGCTGGTCATGGCGCTGGCGTTCATCATGTTCTCCTTCGGCGGCCTGGAAATGCTCGGCTTCACCGCAGCCGAAGCGGACCAACCGCGCACCATCATTCCCAAGGCCATCAACCAGGTCATCTACCGGATTCTGATTTTCTACATTGGCTCGCTGGTGGTGCTGCTGTCGCTGACGCCGTGGGACGCCTTGCTGATTGACCTCAATGCGTCTGGCGATGCCTACAGCGGCAGCCCGTTCGTGCATGTGTTCTCGATGCTGGGCAGTACCACGGCGGCGCACATTCTCAACTTCGTCGTGCTGACGGCGGCCTTGTCGGTCTACAACAGCGGCACCTATTGCAACGCGCGCATGTTGTTTGGCATGGCCGAGCAGGGTGATGCGCCGCAGTCACTGGCGCGGGTCGACAGCCGTGGCGTCCCGGTGCGGGCGATTCTGGTGTCGGCGGCGGTGACGCTGATTGCCGTGCTGCTCAACTACCTGATGCCGCAAAACGCCCTCGAGCTGTTGATGTCGCTGGTGGTCGCCACGTTGGTGATCAACTGGGCGATGATCAGCTATTCGCACCTCAAGTTCCGTGAACACCTGAACCGGATCGGCCAGCAGCCGCTGTTCAAGGCGCTGTGGTACCCGTACGGCAATTACTTCTGTCTGGCGTTTGTGGTGCTGATTCTTGCGATCATGCTGATGATTCCCGGCATCCGGATTTCGGTGTACGCGATCCCGGTCTGGCTGGCGGCGATGTGGGCGTTTTATGTGATCAAGAACAAGCGCCGGGCCAACAGCGAGTCGATGGCCCAGCGCACGTCGATCATCAAGTAAGGCGAGTGCCGCCGGTGACGTCACGGCGGCTTCGTACCAGGACATAGATGCCCATGCTGATCATCTCCAACAACATCCATCTGCCGGACAGCGACGTCGAGCTGACCGCCATCCGTGCGCAGGGTGCGGGTGGTCAGAACGTCAACAAGGTGTCCAGCGCCATGCACCTGCGCTTCGACATCAACGCCTCGTCGCTGCCGCCGTTCTACAAGGAACGCCTGCTGGCGCTGCGTGACAGCCGCATCACCAGCGACGGCGTGCTGGTCATCAAGGCGCAGCAATACCGGACGCAGGAGCAGAACCGTGCCGATGCGCTGGAACGCCTGAGCGAGCTGATCATCAGTGCGGGGAAGGTCGAGAAGAAGCGCCGGCCGACCAAGCCGACCCTGGGCTCGAAGACCCGCCGGCTGGAATTAAAGACCAAGCGCGGGTCGATCAAGGCAGGGCGGGGCAAGGTGGATTTTTGATCATCGTGTGGGGGCAGCTGGCATTAGCCGTTGCAGACCCACCGCGTTCGCCAGCAAGCCGGCTCCTACGGATTTGCATGCACTCGGGACTTGGGGTTAGACGCCGACTCACTGTTGACGCCGACTCACTGTAGGAGCGCGCTTGCCCGCGAATACGTCGGCTCAAACAACACTGCCGTTGCAGACCCACCGCGTTCGCCAGCAAGCTGGCTCAGATTTGCATGCACTCGGGACTTGGGGTTTGACGCCGACCCACCGTAGGAGCCGGCTTGCTGGCGAACGCGTCAAGCCAGACAACGCAGCAGCGTCACAGCGCCGCCGGCTTTTCCCGCGTCCTTTTCGCATGCTTGTACAGATAGACGCTCAGCCCCACTCCGCTCAGTGAAGCCAGCGCGGCAAACAGGAAGATCGACGCAAAGCCGAAACCTGCTGCCACGGCGCCTGCCACCGGCCCGGTAATCCCCAGCGACAGGTCGATGAACAGCGAATAAGCCCCCACCGCCGCACCGCGACTGGCCGGCGGCACCAGATTCACCGCTTCAACACCGAGCGCCGGGAACACCAGTGAGAAGCCAAAGCCGGTCAGTGCCGCACCGGCCAACGCCAGATTCGGGTTTGGCGCCAGCCACAGCAGCAGCAACCCCAAGGTCTCCACTGACAGGCAGGCAATCGCCACGCGGAAGCCGCCGATGCGGTTGATCAGGCTGCCGAACAGCAGGCGTGCGCCGATAAAGCAGGCGCCGAACAGGCTCAGGCACAACACCGCATTGGGCCAGGTGTGGCTGGCGTAATACAGCGTGATGAACGTCGCGATGGTGCCGAAGCCGATCGAACCCAGCGCCAGCCCGGTGCCATGGGGCAGCACGCGGCCAAGCACGTGCAGGAACGGCAAGCGCTCGCCATGCACCAGCGGTGCCGGGGTTTTCTTCCAGGCCAGGGAAATCCCCAGCGCCGCCAGCAGCATGATGCTGATGCCCATGCTCCACAGCCCCAGCGCGTTGACCAGCAACACCCCCACGGGCGCGCCGATGGCCAGTGCGCCGTAGCTGGCGATGCCGTTCCATGAAATCACTTTCGCCGTATTGGCAGCGCCGACGCGGCCGATGCCCCAGCCAATGGACCCCGAGCCAACCAGGCTTTCCGCGCTGCCGAGCACCAGTCGGCCCACGAACAGGCTGATCAGGCTGACCATTGGCCAGGCGTCGAGCCAGTCGGCGAGGAGCATGAACACGCCGCTCAACCCGCAGCCGAACAGGCCGATGATCACCGCTTTCTTCGGGCCTCGGGTGTCGATGAAGCGCCCGGCGTAGGGGCGGCTGAGCAGTGTCGCGAGGTATTGCACGCTGATCACCAGCCCGGCAGCTACGGCGCCGAAGCCAAGGTCGGTGTGCACATAGCCAGGCAATACGGCCAGCGGGATACCGATGTTCAGGTAGCCGATGAAGGTGAACAGCACGATGGAAACAACCTGCAGCGTGACAGCCATAGGACGTTGAGGGGCAGCGCTCGAAGCGTCTGGCATGGGCATAGATCCACGGTTACGACGGAGAAAGAATAGCGAGGGGGCGATCAGGTTGAAGCGTAGACGCTTGAATCCGCGCGAGGGCACATGATAACGAGGCTCGGCGGTTCATGGCAGTAGCGGATAGGTGGATCTGGGTACGGGGTCATGCAGAGATGAAGCCTGTCGCGAATGATTCAGCCCTTATGGAAATACACCTTGAAGACGCTCTTCCATAGGGGCTGAAAGTCAGCCTTCAGCGCGGGCGTTGGGCTTTGCTGCTGTCGTTGCTTTTACCGCTGGCTTTCATCTCGATCGGCTGACCGAGTTCCTGGCGGGCTGCTGCACTTTGCTGCGGTTGGCTTGGGAAGGGGAAGTTCGGGATTTCATGCATATCGTCGCTCCTCACAAGTGTGTTGCGGCTGAATTGAACAGCGCGTCCGAGAACGCTCAGGGAGGATACAGCAGTACAAATGACAATCAGACTTTTAAATGCGGGCCGCTGGTCATGTAGTGAGCATGGGTTCCTACAACACGAACACGCGCGAGCCTGTGGGAGCGAACTTGCTCGCGAAGACGCCCGCTCGAACCCTGGAGATCGAGTGAACGTACCGGCCTTTTCGCAAGCAAGTTGCAGCGCCACCTCGATCGCTTGCACGCAGCGACGATGGTTCAGTCCCTGCAAACTGCCGCAAACGCCGCTGCCAGTTCGTCCAGCCGCGTCGCGTCAATCCCCGCGACGTTGGCTCGACCCGCCGCCACCATGTACACGCTGTGCTCGTTGCGCAGACGCGCCACCTGGTGGTCGTTCATGCCGGTGTAGGAAAACATGCCGCGCTGCACGCTAATGTGGGCGAAGCGTTCACCCAGACCCAGCGGTGTCAGTGCCTCGACCAGCCCCACCCGAAGTTGCGCAATGCGGCTGCGCATTTCTTCCACTTCTTCAGCCCACAGGGCTTTCAGTTCAGGATCGCCCAGAATCTCGGCGACCACGGCGGCGCCATGATCCGGCGGGTTCGACCACAGATTACGGGCCGTCGCCGACAGCTGACTGCGCACATCCATCAGCTTCTCGGTGGTGTCGGCGCAGACCAGCAAGGCGCCGGTGCGCTCGCGGTACAGACCGAAGTTTTTCGAGCACGAACTGGTGATCAGCAGCTCAGGCAGCGCGCCGGCGAACAGGCGAACCGCCCACGCGTCCTCCTCGAGACCATCGCCAAAACCCTGATACGCGAAGTCGATCAGCGGCAGCAGGTTGCGTTGCTTGACGATTTCCAGCACCGCTTGCCAGTCATCCTGGGACAGATCAAACCCGGTCGGGTTGTGGCAGCACGCATGCAGCAGGACAACATCGCCCTCGGGAATGGTCTTCAACGTCTCCAGCATGGCCGGCACATTGAGCTTGTTGTCGCTGCCCACGTAGGGATAGTGACTGACCTTCAGGCCCGCCGCGGCGTAGATGGTTTCGTGAATCGGCCAGGTCGGATCGCTCAGCCAGATGCCCTTGCCCGGCAGGCAGTTGGCAATGAAGTCGGCGCTCAAACGCAGCGCGCCGGTGCCGCCAGGTGTCTGGGTGGCGCCGACGCGTTTGCTGGCGATCAGCGGCGAATCGGCGCCCATGACCAGCTCACAGATCAGCGTGCCGAAACGCGGTTCGCCATGGCCACCGATGTAACTCTTGGTGGGCTGCGAGTCGACCAGCCGCTGCTCGGCGATTTTCACCGCGCGGGGAATAGTGGTCAGACCCTGCGCGTCTTTATACACGCCCACGCCCAGGTCGAACTTGTTTGGATTCGGGTCTTTGGCGTAGGCCTGAATCAGGCCCAGGATGGGATCGTCCGGTACGCGCTGGATCTGTGAAAAATGCATTTACTTACGGCCCTCGGCGCTTTTGGCCACCTCGTCGGTGCGGGAGGCCATGATGAAATCGTTGCGGTGCAGCCCTTTGATGGAGTGGCTCCACCAGGTCACGGTCACTTTGCCCCATTCGGTCAGCAGACCCGGGTGGTGACCTTCGGCCTCGGCAATTTCGCCGACAGCGTTGGTAAACGCCAGCGCAAATTTGAAATTCTTGAACAGAAAGACTTTTTCCAGCTGCATGACGCTGTCACGCACTTCGATGTTCCAGTCCGGTATCTGCTTGAGCAAGTCCGGCAGCTCGGCATCGCTGACCTGTGGGGCGTCGGCGCGGCAGGCTTCGCACTGGGATTGGTTGAGAGCGGTCATCGGGAGGTTCCTTGGTCGGGTTCGGGCTGCTTGGTCAGGCAGCATTTGTTTCAGGCGGCTTTCGTTTTAGCGGGAAACTTGGCCGCGTGCAGGCCCCGTTCAGCCGCTGTGCGGGCCATGCCCATGATGTCTTCATGGGCAAGATCGAACAGACGCTTGAGGTCCGGCAGCACAAAATACACCGGCTGCAGAATGTCGATGCGATAGGGCGTGCGCATGGCTTCAATGGGGTCGAAGGGCTGATGTTCAGGGGTTGATGACACGCTGTAAACGGTTTCCTTGGGCGAGGAGAGGATGCCGCCGCCGTAGATCTTGCGCCCTTGGGGCGTGTCGACCAGGCCGAATTCGATGGTCATCCAGTAGAGGCGGGCAAGGTACACGCGCTGCTCTTTGCTGGCTGCCAGACCGAGCTTGCCGTAGGTGTGGGTAAATTCTGCAAACCAGGGGTTAGTCAGCAACGGGCAGTGTCCGAAAACCTCGTGAAAGATGTCGGGCTCTTGCAGGTAGTCCAGTTCTTCTTCGCTGCGAATGAACGTGGCGACCGGAAATCGTTTGCTCGCCAGCAACTCGAAGAAGGTTTGAAAGGGGATCAGCGCCGGCACGCGCTCGACTTGCCAACCCGTGGTTGCACCCAGCACGCGGTTGATCTCGCCGAGCTGCGGAATACGGTCGTGGGGCAGGGCGAGCTGCTCGATGCCGTCCAGATACGCCTGACACGCACGGCCTTCGACTACCTTGAGCTGGCGGGTGATGAGGGTGTTCCAGATGCTGTGCTCGGCGTCGGAGTAATCAATGAACCCGGTGGCGTCTGGCTCGCGGGCGATGTACTGCGTACTCATGGGGCTCTCCTGATGGTTTGTTCTTGTAGGGAGCGAAGCGATGTAGGCGCATGGCGCCATTGCGCTATTGATAGCCGATTCAACGTCTACGAAACGCAGGGTTACAGCCCAATCCGTGGAGCACGGGCCGGCAATCCGTAAAGAAATCGTGACGTTTGGCCGGGCGAGCCGTCATGCAACAGCTGAACGGGTTTATGAAGCCCTTGCGCTGTAACGTATTCTTGACGATAAACTCGGGCCAACCCGAAATCGATGCCACTTCCACGAGCCCTCAATGCGTATCAAAGTCCATTGTCAGAACCGCGTCGGCATCCTGCGCGACATCCTCGAGCTGCTGGTGGCCTACGGCGTCAACGTATCCGGCGGCGAAGTGGGCGGTGAGCATGGCGATGCCATTTACCTGCGTTGCCCGAACCTGATCAATCTGCAGTTCCAGGCGCTGGTGCCGAAATTCGAGACCATCGCCGGGGTGTTCGGCGTCAAGCGTGTGGGATTGATGCCTAGCGAGCGTCGGCACATGGAACTCAATGCCTTGCTCGGCGCGCTGGAGTTCCCCGTCCTCTCCATCGACATGGGCGGCTCCATCGTTGCGGCGAATCGCGCCGCCGCGCAGTTGCTGGGCGTGCGTGTCGACGAGGTGCCGGGCATCCCGCTGTCCCGTTATGCCGAGGACTTCGACCTGCCGCAACTGGTGCGCGCCAATCGCTCGCGCATCAACGGCCTGCGCGTGAAAGTGAAGGGCGACATCTTTCTCGCGGACATCGCTCCCCTGCAATCCGAGCACGAAGACAGCGAAGCCATGGCTGGCGCGGTATTGACGCTGCACCGCGCGGACCGGGTGGGTGAGCACATCTATAACGTGCGCAAGCAGGAGCTGCGCGGCTTCGACAGCATCTTCCAAAGCTCGAAAGTGATGGCCGCGGTGGTTCGGGAGGCCCGCCGCATGGCGCCGCTGGATGCGCCGTTGCTGATCGAGGGCGAAACCGGAACCGGTAAAGAACTGCTGGCGCGGGCCTGTCACCTGGCCAGCCCCCGCGGCCAGTCGCCGATGATGGCACTCAACTGCGCGGGGTTCTCCGAATCCATGGCCGAAACCGAGCTGTTCGGCTACGGACCTGGCGCCTTCGAAGGTGCGCGCGCCGAAGGCAAATTGGGGCTGCTGGAACTGACCTCGGGCGGCACATTGTTTCTCGACGGCGTCGCGGAAATGAGTGCGCGGTTGCAGGCGAAACTGCTGCGCTACTTGCAGGAAGGCTGCTTCCGACGGGTCGGCAGCGACGAAGAGGTGTATCTGGACGTGCGCATCATCTGTGCGACGCAGGTGGACTTGTCCGAACTGTGCGCCCGGGGTGAGTTTCGCCAGGACCTCTACCACCGGCTCAACGTGCTGTCGCTGCATATTCCGCCGCTGCGCGACTGCCTGGACGGCCTCGTGCCGCTGGTTGAGCACTTCCTCGATCAGGCCAGCCGGCAGATCGGCTGCACCTTACCCCGGCTGGCGCCCGCGGCAATGGAGCGACTCAGCCAATACCACTGGCCCGGCAATGTGCGGCAGCTGGAAAACGTATTGTTCCAGGCTGTTTCGCTGTGCGACGGTAAACTGGTCAAAGCCGAGCATATTCGCCTGCCGGATTACGGCGTGCGCCAACCACTGGGCGACTTCTCTCTGGAAGGCGGGCTGGAAGATATTGTCGGGCGATTCGAGAAAGCAGTACTTGAACAGTTATATGCGGCGCACCCGAGCAGCCGGTTATTAGGCAAGCGGTTGGGTGTTTCCCATACAACGGTCGCCAATAAGTTGAAGCACTATGGAATAGGTCAGAGCTGATATTTATTTATGACTGTAAGAGCGCGCTGGCCCGCGAATCGATAATTCTGCTAGCGGATATATAAACTGGTACACCGCATTTCGCGGGCAAGCGCGCTCCTACAAGTAGGCGGCGCGCTCAATTCATTGCGAAACAGGTCATCTCAACCATTGCTGCAACCGTTACCCATTACCTGATACTCAAGCACGTGGCGTTTGCCCTTCGAGTCGTCGTAGGTCATGTGCTGCGGGACGACCTGGCAGACGTTCGGCACTTCATCCACCGAAATGACTTTCGCGATATCCAGCTTGGTGGAGTAGGTGTATTCCTCGACACGTTGTTGCTGGGCGGCCACTTTCGCGCCGGATTCTTCTGCCATTGCCATGGCGCTGAAACCACAAAGAGCCATTACAACCAGTGCAGCTTTCATTACTGAGTTCCTCTAAGTTGCTTCATTAACACTGCGGCGCAGAAAGTGCGGTCGGCAGGGTGCACAGAACCCTTGCGGGGCTCTGGGTGAAGCGAATAATGACCGGGTGGGTTTAGTTGATTGACAGTCCAGTGTGGGGAGCTGTTGTTATCAATCATGTGCCGTGTTGGCGGAACGGATTCTATGCCGGTGTCCGGCATTCATATAGAAACCATTTTGATAAAGTCTGTTGAGCAAAACTGCAACAATCGCCCTGTGCGGGTGACTGGCACGCGTTCTATGGATCCTTTAGTCGTAGCCGGGACATGAAGATTTGCCTGAAACCGGGCACTTCACCTGCTTTCGGCGCTATGCTCGGGGTCGGTAAGACCATCGTCGAATGGCCTTTGCAGCCATCGGCGGATACAACAGGGTCATAAAACAACAACATTTCCACCGAGGTAAGAAAGATGAGTGCGGCTTCCCTGTACCCCGTCCGCCCTGAAGTGGCAGCCAATACGCTGACTGACGAGGCGACCTACAAGGCGATGTACCAGCAGTCGGTGGTCAATCCCGATGGCTTCTGGCGCGAACAAGCCCAGCGCCTTGACTGGATCAAGCCATTCACCACCGTCAAACAGACCTCCTTCGACGACCACCGCGTCGACATCAAGTGGTTCGCCGACGGCACCTTGAACGTTTCCTACAACTGCCTCGACCGCCATCTGGCCGAGCGTGGCGATTCCATCGCGATCATCTGGGAAGGGGATGATCCTTCCGAGAGCCGCAACATTACCTACCGCGAACTGCACGAAGAAGTCTGCAAGTTCGCCAACGCGCTGCGCGGGCAGGATGTCCACCGCGGCGACGTCGTGACTATCTATATGCCGATGATCCCCGAAGCCGTTGTGGCCATGCTGGCCTGCGCGCGCATCGGTGCGATTCACTCGGTGGTCTTCGGTGGCTTCTCGCCTGAAGCACTGGCTGGTCGCATCATCGACTGCAAATCGAAAGTGGTGATCACCGCTGACGAAGGACTGCGCGGCGGCAAGAAAACGCCGATGAAGGCCAACGTCGACCGTGCGCTGACCAACCCTGAAACCGCCAGCGTGCAAAAAGTGATCGTGGCCAGACGCACCGGCGGCGAGATCGAGTGGAACCGCCATCGCGACATCTGGTACCACTCGCTGCTGGACGTGGCCTCGAGCACCTGCGCGCCGAAAGAAATGGGCGCCGAAGAATCGCTGTTCATCCTTTACACCTCTGGCTCCACCGGCAAGCCCAAGGGCGTGTTGCACACCACAGCGGGTTATCTGCTGTACGCCGCGCTGACCCACGAGCGCGTGTTCGACTACCGTCCGGGTGAAGTGTACTGGTGCACCGCCGACGTCGGTTGGGTCACCGGCCACAGCTACATCGTCTACGGTCCGTTGGCCAATGGCGCCACCACGCTGTTGTTCGAAGGTGTGCCGAACTACCCGGACATCACTCGCGTGTCGAAAATCGTCGACAAGCACAAGGTCAACATCCTCTACACCGCACCGACTGCGATCCGCGCCATGATGGCCGAGGGCACCAAGGCCGTAGAAGGCGCTGACGGTTCGAGCCTGCGCCTGTTGGGTTCGGTCGGCGAGCCGATCAACCCGGAAGCCTGGAACTGGTACTACAACACCGTCGGCAACAAGAATTGCCCGATTGTGGATACCTGGTGGCAGACCGAGACCGGCGGCATCCTGATCAGCCCGCTGCCCGGCGCTATTGCGTTGAAGCCGGGTTCGGCAACGCGTCCGTTCTTTGGCGTGATCCCGGCGCTTGTGGATAACCTGGGCAACCTCATCGAAGGCGCAGCGGAAGGCAATCTGGTGATTCTCGACTCTTGGCCGGGTCAGTCGCGCAGCCTGTACGGCGACCACGACCGTTTCGTCGACACTTACTTCAAGACCTTTCGCGGCATGTATTTCACCGGTGACGGCGCCCGTCGCGACGAGGACGGTTACTACTGGATCACCGGCCGCGTCGACGACGTGCTCAACGTGTCCGGCCACCGCATGGGCACCGCCGAGATCGAGAGCGCGATGGTGGCTCACCCGAAAGTCGCCGAAGCGGCCGTCGTGGGTGTGCCTCACGATCTGAAAGGGCAGGGCATCTACGTCTACGTCACGCTCAATGGCGGTGAAGTGCCGGACGAAGCGTTGCGCATCGAATTGCGCAACTGGGTGCGCAAGGAGATCGGTCCGATCGCTTCGCCGGATGTGATTCAGTGGGCGCCGGGTCTGCCGAAGACCCGCTCCGGCAAGATCATGCGACGCATCCTGCGCAAGATCGCCACGGGGGAGTACGACGCGCTGGGCGATATCTCGACGCTGGCTGACCCAAGTGTGGTGGCGCATCTGGTGGAAACCCACAAGACCATGACTGCGGCCTGAGGGTCGTGCTCCGGGAGCGACAATCGCTAAGATCAAGAGCGTCTGCCTAAGGGCAGACGTTTTGCCTTCGGCGAGTTACTTTTAAAAAGCACTAAAAGTAACCAAAAGTGCCTGCTCTCGGTTTGGCCCTTCCTTCGTCAGGGTTCCTTCACTCCGGTCCTGCTCCGTGGGCCCGCGCCGAACGGACATCCATGTCCTGACGGCGCTCTCGCCGCATCCCTGCGGCTCGTCCCACTGCGCGAGACCTCCGTTCAGCCTGCACCCAAGTCGCGTTTGGTGGTGTCTGGACTCAATGCGTACGAAGATCAAAAGCAGATCTACGGCAAAAGCAAAAGCTTCCCGGCTAAAGCCGGTCCCACAGTCGAGGTCGCCGCCACTTCCACTGAGTGCACGCGCTGCTGTTAGTGGGACCGGCTTCAGCCGGGAAGCCTTTGATCTGCTCTTTCTGATCGTTCCCACGCTCCGCGTGGTAACGCAGCCCCGGACGCTCCGCGTCCCGCAGACGAAGCGAATTTAGGCCTGCGAGGTGACGCGGAGCGTCACGGGATGCATTCCCACGCGGAGCGGGGGAACGATCAACACTGGACGCACGCGATGCTTTTGTAGGACCGGCTTCAGCCGGGAAGCCTTTGATCTGCTTGTGATCTTACTGCGCAAGAGGCTCAAACACCGCCAATCGCGACTTGGGTGCAGGCCGAACGCAGACGATGCGCAGTGGGCCGAGCCGCATGGATGCGGCGAGAGCTGCCCCCCGCCATGGATGGCGGATGGCAGCGGGCCCACGGAGCATCGTCGGAGTGAGGGAACCCGACGAAGGAGGGCCAAGCCAGGAGCAAGCACCCTTGGTTACTTGGGGTGCTTTTCCAAGTAACTCGCCGAAGGCGAAACAGTCCGCCCCCAGGCGGGCGCTCTTGATCTTCACATTTCCCGGACTCAGGGTTCGGGAAATATCGATTTGTTACCGCACATCCGCCCCGGTAACCTCGCGCCCCGCTGTGGGGCGTTTTCACCCGAATCCAACGCATTTCATCGCCCCGAATCAACCTGCTTCCACGCTGCACTTGCCGGATCATAAGGCTTTGCCAATAATGGGCGCGTTATTTGCTTCGTTGATAGGTTTGCCAACTCTGGCACTTGCATAAAGCTTTTGGGATGTCAATTGGCCTGATCACGATTTCATGCGCTTCTGTAACTAGTTGTCGCATTGAAGAAATATCGACTTTCAGCCTGCCGCTAAAATGCCGACCACTCGCCGAAGGCTTGTCGGGTCCAGAGACCCGCCGGCACCTCGCGTCGCAATTTCTGATTCCTCCTGTTCATTGAGCGCTTCGCTCACTGCCATTTGTCGCGTTATACCGATGGAGTTCCAAGAAATGAAAAAGCTCATGCTGCTGGGTGCGCTGGCACTGTCCGTATTGGCACAGCCCGTGTTCGCCGATGAAAAGCCCATGAAGATCGGCATCGAAGCGGCATACCCTCCGTTTGCCTCCAAGGCGCCGGACGGCAGCATCGTCGGCTTCGACTACGACATCGGCAACGCCCTGTGCGAAGAGATGAAGGTCAAGTGCGTGTGGGTCGAGCAGGAATTCGACGGCCTGATCCCGGCGCTGAAAGTGCGCAAGATCGACGCCATCCTGTCCTCGATGTCCATCACCGAAGACCGCAAGAAGTCGGTCGACTTCACCAACAAGTACTACAACACCCCGGCCCGTCTGGTCATGAAGCAGGGCACCGTCGTCAGCGACGCGCTGACCGAGCTCAAGGGCAAGAACATCGGCGTGCAGCGTGGCTCGATCCACGAGCGTTTCGCCCGCGAAGTCCTGGCCCCGCTGGGTGCTGAAATCAAGCCGTACAGCTCGCAAAACGAAGTCTATCTGGACATCGGCGCCGGTCGTCTCGATGGCACCGTGGCCGACGCCACCCTGCTGCAGGACGGCTTCCTGAACACTGAATCGGGCAAAGGCTACGGGTTCGTCGGCCCGGCCTTCACCGACGCCACCTACTTCGGCGACGGCATCGGCATTGCCGTGCGCAAAGGCGACAAGGCTGATCTGGACAAGCTCAACGCAGCCATCGCGGCCATTCGTGCCAACGGCAAATACAAAGCCATTCAGGACAAGTACTTCGACTTCGACATCTACGGCAAGTAACGTGGTTTGAAGCCGTCAATGGCGCAAGCAGCAGGTCATCGCACCGACTGATTGCGCCATTTTTCTATCCCGCGCTTGAGGGCCAAACAACATGTTGAAAGGTTACGGAGCCGTCATTCTCGACGGTGCATGGCTGACCTTGCAGCTCGCTCTGTGCTCCATGGCGCTGGCGATCGTGCTCGGCCTGATCGGCGTGGCATTGCGGCTGTCGCCGGTGCGCTGGCTGGCATGGCTGGGCGATCTGTATTCCACCGTGATCCGCGGCATTCCCGATCTGGTGCTGATCCTGCTGATTTTCTACGGCGGTCAGGACCTGCTCAACCGCATCGCGCCGCTGCTCGGTCATGACGACTACATCGACCTGAACCCGCTGGTGGCCGGTATCGGCACCCTGGGTTTCATCTTTGGCGCGTACCTGTCGGAGACTTTCCGCGGCGCGTTCATGGCAATCCCCAAAGGGCAGGCCGAAGCGGGCATGGCCTACGGCATGAGCAGTGGCCGGGTGTTCTTCCGCATTCTGGTGCCGCAGATGATTCGTCTGGCGATCCCCGGGTTCACCAATAACTGGCTGGTACTGACCAAGGCCACCGCGCTGATTTCCGTGGTCGGTCTGCAGGATATGATGTTCAAGGCCAAGCAGGCGGCCGATGCCACCCGCGAACCCTTCACTTTCTTTCTCGCAGTCGCGGCCATGTACCTGGTGATCACCAGCGTCTCGCTGCTGGTACTGCGCTACATCGAAAAACGTTACTCGGCCGGCGTAAGGGTGGCAGACCTATGATTTTCGATTACAACGTCGTCTGGGAAAGCCTGCCGCTGTATTTCGGCGGCCTGTTGATCACCCTCAAACTGCTCGCGGTGTCGCTGTTTTTCGGCTTGCTCGCCGCACTGCCTCTGGGTCTGATGCGTGTGTCGAAAATCGCCTGGGTCAATCTGCTGGCGTGGAGCTACACCTACGTCATTCGCGGCACGCCGATGCTGGTGCAGCTGTTCCTCATCTACTACGGGCTGGCGCAATTCGAAGCGGTGCGTGAAAGCATTCTGTGGCCGTGGCTGTCGAGCGCGACCTTCTGCGCATGCCTGGCCTTCGCCATCAACACCAGCGCCTACACCGCTGAAATCATCGCCGGCAGCCTGAAATCCACGCCGCCGGGCGAGATCGAAGCGGCGCGGGCCATTGGCATGTCGAAAGCCAAGATGTACCGCCGGATTCTGCTGCCATCGGCCTTGCGCCGGGCGCTGCCGCAGTACAGCAACGAAGTGATCATGATGCTGCAGACCACCAGTCTGGCGTCGATTGTCACGCTGATCGACATCACGGGGGCGGCACGTTCCGTCAACGCCCAGTTCTACCTGCCGTTCGAGGCCTACATCACCGCAGGCGTTTTCTACCTGTGCCTGACGTTCATTCTGGTGAAACTGTTCAAGCTGGCAGAGCGCCGCTGGCTCAGTTACCTGGCACCGAGGAAGCACTGATATGCAGCGCATCGATCACCATCTGCCGTGGGGCAACCTCGGCACCCAGCGCACCTTGAGTGTGTTCCGTTTTGGTCAGGGCGAGCGCAAGGCCTACATCCAGGCCAGCCTGCACGCCGATGAGCTGCCGGGCATGCGCACCGCCTGGGAATTGAAGAAACGCCTCACCGAGCTGGAAGAACAGGGCCAGCTCAAGGGCGTCATCGAGCTGGTGCCGGTCGCTAACCCGATCGGTCTGGGCCAGTTGCTGCAGGGCAACCATCAGGGCCGTTTCGAGTACGGCAGCGGCAAGAATTTCAATCGTGACTTCACCGAGTTGAGCGAGCCAGTCGCCCAGGCGCTGGCGGGCAAGCTCGGTGACGACCCTCACGCCAACATCAAACTGATTCGTCAGGCCATGGCCAATGTGCTCGAGCAATTGCCGCCTGCCGGCAGCGAGCTGGCCGGGATGCAGCGCGTCTTGCTCAGTCACGCCTGCAACGCCGATGTCGTGCTGGACCTGCATTGCGACACCGACGCCTCGCTGCACATGTACGCCTTGCCGCAGCACTGGCCGCAATGGCGTTCGTTGTCGGCCCATCTGGGGGTGACGGTTGCGCTGCTGGCCGAAGATTCCGGCGGCAGCTCGTTCGACGAAGCCTGTTCGCTGCCGTGGCTGCGTTTGTCCAAGCAGTTCCCGGACGCGCAGATCCCGCTGGCCTGCCTGGCGACCACCCTGGAGCTGGGCGGTCAGACCAACACCGGCAAGGCCGAAGCCGAGGCCTACGCTGAAGGCATTCTGGCGTTTCTGGCCGAGCAGGGGCTGATCAGCGGCGAGTGGCCGCAACCCGGGCACGAAGCCTGCGAAGGCATGCCGTTCGAAGGCACCGAAATGATTTATGCGCCCCATCCCGGCGTGCTGACGTTTTTACGTCCGGCGGGAGCGTGGGTCGAGCCCGGCGAACCGCTGTTCGAAGTCATCGACCCGTTGACCGATCGCGCCACCACCGTCTGTGCCGGTACCGCCGGCGTGCTGTTTGCCATCGAAAAACTGCGTTACGCCCAGCCGGGTTTCTGGATGGCCAAAGTGGCCGGCCGCACACCGTTGCGCAGCGGCCGCCTGCTCAGTGACTGATTACTTGTGAGAACCGACATCATGAACAAACTGGAAGTCCAGGACCTGCACAAGTGCTATGGCAGTCACGAAGTGCTCAAAGGCGTTTCGCTGACCGCCAAGGCCGGCGATGTCATCAGCATCATCGGCTCCAGCGGCTCGGGCAAGAGTACGTTTCTGCGCTGCATCAATTTGCTGGAGCAGCCGAAATCCGGGCGCATCCTGCTCAACAACGAAGAGCTCAAGCTGGTCTCCAACAAGAACGGCGGCTTGAAGGCGGCTGACCCGAAACAGCTGCAGCGCATGCGTTCGCGCCTGTCGATGGTGTTTCAGCACTTCAACCTGTGGTCGCACATGACCGCGATGGAAAACATCATCGAGGCGCCGGTGCACGTCCTGGGCGTGCCGAAGAAAGAAGCGCTGGAAAAGGCGGAACATTATCTGAACAAGGTGGGCGTGTATCACCGCAAGGACGCCTATCCAGGGCATATGTCCGGCGGCGAACAGCAGCGCGTGGCGATTGCCCGGGCGCTGGCGGTGGAGCCGGAAGTCATGCTGTTTGACGAACCGACTTCGGCGCTGGACCCCGAGCTGGTCGGCGACGTGCTGAAAGTCATGCAGGCGCTGGCCCAGGAAGGCCGGACCATGGTGGTGGTCACCCACGAAATGGGCTTCGCCCGTGAAGTGTCGAATCAGCTGATCTTCCTGCACAAGGGGCTGGTCGAAGAAAGCGGCAATCCCCGTGAAGTGCTGGTCAATCCGAAATCCGAGCGTTTGCAGCAGTTCCTGTCCGGCAGTTTGAAGTAACCAACCCGCCACGTGAGAGCGGTGCGTTTTGCTTCAGAACGGTTCATGCTGCGCGTCATTCAGACCGCAGCCATTGACTGAAGGTTACAGATTCCCATCGCACCTGACGTGCGACCCCTTTTAGCGACACGTTTCGGATTGCACGCCATGACTGCCCATCGAATCGGATTTCTCATCTGGCCCGGCACCAAAGCCTTGACCCTGGCGCTGGCGGAGGAAGCCCTGCGTGTTGCTCAGCGCGTTCACCCCGACGTGGTTTACGAACTGTCGTTTCTGCAGGCCGAACCGCCCGTTGACGCTGCCGGTTGGCAGCTGCCGGGCGAGCCGTGGGTCGGTCGTCTGGAAGGGTTTCAGAAGCTGTTTCTGCTGGCCGACGAGCCGCCGGCGCCGATGTCTTCGGCCCTCGGTGGCGCGCTCAAGCAATTGGTCCGCGCCGGTTGCGTGATCGGTGGGTTGTCGGCGGGTGTGTATCCGCTGGCGCAGCTGGGTCTGCTAGACGGCTACCGTGCCGCGGTGCACTGGCGCTGGCAGGATGATTTTGCCGAGCGCTTCCCCAAAGTCATCGCCACCAGCCATTTGTTCGATTGGGATCGCGATCGCCTGACGGCGTGCGGCGGGATGTCGGTGCTGGATCTGTTGCTGGCGGTGCTGGCCCGTGATCATGGCGCCGAGCTGGCCGGCGCGGTGTCGGAAGAACTGGTGGTGGAGCGCATTCGTGAAGGCGGCGAACGCCAGCGGATTCCGCTGCAGAACCGTTTGGGTTCCAGTCACCCGAAGCTGACCCAAGCGGTGCTGTTGATGGAAGCCAACATCGAAGAGCCGCTGACCACCGACGAAATCGCCCAGCACGTGTGCGTGTCGCGACGTCAGCTGGAGCGCATCTTCAAGCAGTACCTCAATCGCGTGCCGAGCCAGTATTACCTCGAACTGCGCTTGAACAAGGCCCGGCAGATGCTGATGCAGACGAGCAAGTCGATTATTCAGATCGGCCTGTCCTGCGGGTTCTCTTCGGGACCGCACTTCTCCAGCGCCTACCGCAACTTCTTCGGCGCCACCCCTCGCGAAGACCGCAACCAGCGCCGCAGCAGCAGCCCGTTCGAATTGTCCTCGGTGCCCGCCGAGCGCGGGTGAATCCGCTTTGCGACCTTCATCTGTAGAGGCACGCTTGCCCGCGAAGGCGTTGGTTCACCCACTGCATCTTTATCGCCTGATCAATCTTTCGCGGGCAAGCGCGCTCCTACAGGCCTGCAGTGTTTAAACTGCGCCTTTGTGACGCAATTTGTCGCATTGCCGAAAACCCCGTAAAAAGCCGGTTTGGCGCTATAAGAAGTTGTCGCTTGGCGGCAAGGCCCGGCCCGAATCAGTCCTTACAATCCTTCCATCGCTCGCCAGTTCCAGGCAGGCGTTCCTCTTCAGGAGACTCCGATGTCCGTTGAGCAAGTACCGGTGCAACGTGCCGATTTCGACCAGGTGATGGTCCCCAACTATGCCCCGGCAGCGTTCATTCCCGTGCGCGGTCAGGGTTCCCGCGTCTGGGATCAGTCGGGTCGTGAGCTGGTTGATTTCTCCGGCGGCATCGCGGTCAACGTGCTGGGCCACGCGCACCCGGCGCTGGTTGGCGCGCTGACCGAACAGGCCAACAAGCTGTGGCACGTCTCCAACGTCTTCACCAACGAGCCGGCGCTGCGCTTGGCCAAGAAGCTGGTCGACGCCACCTTCGCTGACCGCGTGTTCTTCTGTAACTCCGGCGCTGAAGCGAACGAAGCTGCGTTCAAGCTGGCTCGCCGCGTGTCCCACGATCTGTACGGCCCGGACAAGTACGAAATCGTCGCTGCCCTGAACAGCTTCCACGGTCGCACCCTGTTCACCGTGAGCGTCGGCGGTCAGCCGAAATACTCCGACGGCTTCGGCCCGAAAATCACCGGTATCACCCACGTCCCCTTCAATGACCTCGACGCGCTGAAAGCCGCCGTCTCGGACAAGACCTGCGCGGTGGTGCTGGAGCCGATCCAGGGCGAGGGCGGCGTACTGCCTGCCGAACTCGAATACCTGCAAGGTGCGCGCAAATTGTGCGACGACCACAACGCGCTGCTGGTCTTCGACGAAGTGCAAAGCGGCATGGGCCGCAGCGGTCACCTGTTTGCGTACATGCATTACGGCGTGACGCCGGACATTCTCTCCAGCGCGAAAAGCATCGGCGGCGGCTTCCCGATGGCGGCCATGCTGACCACTGAAAAACTCGCCAAGCACCTGGCCGTTGGCGTTCACGGCACCACCTACGGCGGCAACCCGCTGGCGTGCGCGGTGGGCGAGGCGGTCATTGATGTGGTCAACACGCCAGAAGTGCTGGCCGGCGTGAAGGCCAAACATGAACGGTTCAAGGCCCGTCTGGAGAAGATCGGTCAGCAATACGGCGTGTTCAGCCAGGTGCGCGGCATGGGCCTGTTGATCGGCTGCGTATTGACCGACGCCTGGAAAGGCAAGGCCAAAGACTTCTTCAACGCCGCCGAACAGGAAGGCGTGATGGTGCTTCAGGCCGGTCCCGACGTGGTGCGTTTCGCGCCGAGTCTGGTGGTTGAAGACGCCGACATCGAAGAAGGCCTGAACCGCTTCGAACGGGCGGTTGCCAAGCTGACCGGGGCTTGAAACTGCGCTGAATTTGTAGGAGCCGGCTTGCTGGCGAACCCGTTGCATCAGCGACATTTATGTCGATTGACCCGGCGCATTCGCCAGCAAGCCGGCTCCTACGGATCGCTGTCCTGCCGGATATTTTTATTTTTCGCCGCTAAACCGGCCCGATTTTTTTCTCAAGGAGTGACACCATGCTGGTGATGCGCCCCGCGCAAATGGCGGATCTGAGCGAGGTTCAACGACTCGCGGCAGACAGCCCGATTGGTGTCACGTCCCTGCCGGATGACGCTGGACGTCTGGGTGACAAGATTGCCGCGTCCGAAGCCTCGTTCTCGGCGGAAGTCAGTTTCAACGGCGAAGAGACCTACTTCTTTGTCCTCGAAGACACAGAAGCAGGTCGTTTGGTGGGCTGTTCCGGGATCGTCGCCTCGGCGGGCTATTCCGAGCCGTTCTACAGCTTTCGCAACGAAACCTTCGTCCACGCCTCCCGCGAACTGAAGATCCACAACAAGATCCACGTGCTCTCGCAGTGCCACGACCTCACCGGCAACAGCCTGCTGACCAGCTTCTATGTGCTGCCTGAACTGGTTGGCACGCTGTGGTCGGAGCTCAACTCGCGCGGCCGTCTGTTGTTCGTCGCCAGCCACCCGGAACGCTTCGCCGATTCGGTGGTGACCGAGATCGTCGGCTACAGCGACGACCAGGGCGACTCACCCTTCTGGGACGCCATCGGCCGCAACTTCTTCGACATCAACTACGCCGAAGCCGAGCGCCTGTGCGGGCTGAAAAGCCGGACCTTCCTTGCCGAGCTGATGCCCCATTACCCGATCTACGTGCCGCTGCTGCCCGATGAAGCGCAGGAGGCCATGGGCCAGGTCCATCCGCGCGCGCAGATCACCTTCGACATCCTGATGCGCGAAGGCTTCGAGACCGATCATTACATCGACATCTTCGACGGTGGGCCGACCCTGCACGCGCGGGTGTCCGGCATTCGCTCGATCGCCCAGAGCCGCGTCGTGCCGGTCAAGGTCGACACGGTCAGCACCGGTGATGCGGTCAAAGGCGGGCGGCCTTATCTGGTTTCCAATGGCCAGTTGCAGGATTACCGCGCGGTGATGCTGGAACTGGACTGGGTGCCTGGCAAACCGGTGGCCCTGAGCTTGGCCGCGGCCGAAGCACTGGGCGTCGGCGAAGGCGCCAGCGTGCGCATCGTCGCGGTCTGACAGCCGGTCAAGTGTGGCGAGATGAGTTGACGGCGATGGGCGCTGCAGTAGCACGCCGACGCCGTAATGCAGGTTAGCGAGTTCGCCGGGGGTTGCAGAACCACCGGCTTGAGGAGAAAGCATGATCGTTCGTCCCGTACGCAGCAGTGACCTTCCGGCGCTGATCGAACTGGCGCGCAGCACCGGCGCAGGCCTGACCACATTGCCGGCCAATGAAGAGCGTCTGGCGCACCGGGTCGGCTGGGCCGAGAAAACCTTCCGTGGCGAGGCCGGGCGGGGCGACGCCGACTACCTGTTCGTGCTGGAAGATGACGACGAAAAAGTCGTCGGCATTTCTGCGGTGGCCGGCGCCGTGGGCCTGCGCGAGCCCTGGTACAACTACCGGGTGGGTCTGACAGTCAGCGCTTCCCAAGAGCTGAACATCTACCGCGAGATCCCGACGCTGTTCCTGGCCAACGACCTCACCGGCAACTCCGAGCTGTGCTCGTTGTTCCTGCACGCCGACTATCGCAATGGCCTCAACGGCCGTTTGTTGTCCAAGTCGCGGATGCTGTTCATTGCCGAATTCCCGGAGCTGTTCGGCACCAAGACCATCGCTGAAATGCGCGGCATCTCCGACGAGCAGGGTCATTCGCCGTTCTGGGAAAGCCTGGGCCGGCACTTCTTCAAAATGGAATTCAGTCAGGCCGACTACCTCACCGGTGTCGGCAACCGTGCTTTTATTGCCGAGCTGATGCCGAAGTTTCCGCTGTACAGCTGCTTCCTTTCAGAAGCCGCGCGCGAGGTCATCGGCCGCGTCCACGTCAGCACCGAACCGGCGCTGGCCATGCTCAAGGCCGAAGGCTTCAGCTACCAGGGTTACGTCGACATTTTCGACGCCGGCCCGGCCATCGAATGCGAAACCAGCAAGATCCGCGCAGTCCGCGACAGCCAGGCGCTGGTGCTGGCCGTCGGCACACCGGGCGACGATGCGACGCCATTCGTTATCCACAACCGCAAGCGCGAAGACTGCCGTGTGACCGCGGCGCCTGCGCGTCTTGCCGCCGGCACCCTCGTGGTCGATCCACAGACGGCCAAGCGCTTGCGCCTCAGCGCCGGTGATCAAGTCCGCGCCGTGCAACTGTCGCCCGCTCGGGAGAGTATTTGATGAACACTTTGTACATTGCCGGTGCCTGGCAGGACGGGCAGGGCGACGCATTTGATTCCCTGAACCCGGTGACCCAGCAGGTGACCTGGTCGGGCCAAAGCGCGACGGCTGAACAGGTCGACGCGGCGGTCAAATCGGCTCGTCAGGCGTTTCCGGCCTGGGCGACGCGCAGTCTGGACGAGCGCATTGCCGTGCTCGAAGCCTTCGCCGCTGCGCTAAAGAACCGCGCCGATGAAATCGCCCGTTGCATCGGTGAGGAAACCGGCAAGCCGCTGTGGGAATCGGCGACTGAAGTGACCAGCATGGCCAACAAGGTGGCGATCTCCATTCAGAGCTACCGCGAGCGGACCGGCGAGAAGAGCGGCCCGCTGGGCGACGCCACCGCCGTGCTGCGGCACAAGCCACACGGCGTGGTGGCGGTGTTCGGTCCTTACAATTTTCCGGGTCACTTGCCTAATGGGCACATCGTCCCGGCGCTCCTGGCGGGCAACACCGTGGTGTTCAAGCCGAGCGAACTGACCCCCAAAGTCGCCGAGCTGACCGTGCAATGCTGGATCGAAGCCGGTCTGCCTGCGGGCGTGCTCAATCTGCTGCAAGGCGCGCGGGACACCGGTATCGCACTGGCCGGTCATTCCGGCATCGACGGGTTGTTCTTCACCGGCTCAAGCCGCACCGGCAATTCCCTGCATCAACAGTTCGCCGGCCGCCCGGACAAGATTCTTGCCCTGGAAATGGGCGGCAACAACCCGCTGGTGGTCGATCAGGTCGCCGATGTCGATGCCGCGGTGTACACCGTGATTCAGTCAGCCTTTATTTCTGCCGGCCAACGCTGCACCTGTGCCCGCCGTCTGCTGGTGCCCCAAGGTGCCTGGGGCGATGCATTTCTGGCGCGTCTGGTGGAAGTGACTTCGACCATTCAGGTGGGCGCTTTCGATCAACAGCCGGCGCCGTTCATGGGCTCGGTGATTTCCCTTGCTGCTGCCCGTGCGCTGCTCGATGCCCAGGAACTGATGCTGGCCAACGGCGCGGTTGCCTTGCTCGAAATGACTCAGCCTGCCGCGCAATCGGCGCTGCTGACGCCGGGCATCATCGACGTCAGCGACGTGGCGGATCGTGCCGATGAGGAATTGTTCGGGCCGCTGTTGCAGGTGATTCGCTACGCCGATTTCGACGCAGCCATCGAAGAGGCCAACGCCACGCAATATGGCTTGGCGGCAGGGCTATTGTCGGATTCCCAGGCGCGCTACCAGCAGTTCTGGCTGCAGAGCCGCGCGGGTATCGTCAACTGGAACAAGCAGCTGACCGGCGCGGCAAGCACCGCACCATTCGGCGGTGTCGGCGCCTCGGGTAACCATCGTGCCAGCGCCTATTACGCGGCGGATTATTGCGCGTACCCGGTGGCATCGCTGGAGACGGAAACCCTGGCGCTGCCTGCCAGCCTGACGCCCGGCATCACCCTGAACTGAGTCTGCATGGCGCGCAGATGACTATCCGGTGCCGCGGCGAACACGGACTGTAGGAGCCGGCTTGCTGGCGAACGCGTTGGGTCAGTCGGCGATGGGATGTCAGGGCTGACCCCTTCGCCAGCAAGCCGGCTCCCACAGGTGAAGAGGCGTAGCGGTCATTGCAGCCTAGCCATACGATTTTTGATGTTTATAAAAAATACAGATCCACGGAGCCTCACCGATGAAATCCTGTGAAGTCAACTTTGACGGTCTAGTGGGCCCGACCCACAACTACGGTGGGCTGTCCTACGGCAACGTCGCGTCCCAGAACAACTGCCAGCAATCCTCCAATCCGCGCGAGGCCGCTTTGCAGGGGCTGGCCAAGATGAAAGCGCTGATGGAAATGGGTTTCACCCAAGGCGTATTGGCCCCGCAGGAGCGTCCCGACGTGGCCGGTCTGCGCAAGCTCGGCTTCAGCGGCAGCGACGCGCAGGTGATCGAGCGCGCCGCCAAAGAGTCGATGCCGCTGCTGGCCGCCAGCTGCTCGGCGTCGAGCATGTGGGTGGCCAACGCCGCCACGGTCAGCCCGAGCGCCGACACCGCCGACGGTCGCGTGCATTTCACCGCCGCCAACCTCAACTGCAAGTACCACCGCAGCATCGAGCACCCGACCACCAGCCGCGTGCTCGGCGCGATGTTCGCCGATCAGCAGCATTTCGCCCACCACGCGGCGTTGCCTGCCGTCGCCCAGTTCGGCGACGAAGGCGCGGCCAACCACACGCGTTTCTGCCGCAGCTACGGTGAGCCCGGCGTCGAGTTTTTCGTTTACGGACGCGCCGCGTTCGACAGCCGTTTTCCCGCGCCGCAGAAATACCCGGCGCGCCAGACCCTCGAAGCCTCCCAGGCCGTTGCGCGTCTGCACGGGCTGAGCGCCGAAGGCGTGGTCTTCGCCCAGCAGAACCCGGCCGTGATCGATCAAGGCGTGTTCCACAACGACGTGATCTCGGTCGGCAATGGTGAAGTCCTGTTCTATCACGAGGACGCGTTCCTCAACACCGAGCCCATGCTCGCCGAGCTGCACGATAAACTCGGTCAACGCGGCGGTCGCTTCCAGGCCGTTTGCGTGCCGCGCAGTGAAGTGGCCGTGGAGGACGCGGTGCGTTCGTACCTGTTCAACAGTCAGTTGCTGTCCCGCGCCGACGGTTCGATGCTGCTGATCGTGCCGGAGGAGTGCCGCAGCAACGAACGCGTCTGGAATTACCTGCAGCACCTGCTGGCGGACGACAGCCCGATCCGCGAGGTCAAGGTGTTCGACCTCAAGCAGAGCATGCAGAACGGCGGCGGGCCGGCGTGCCTGCGTCTGCGCGTGGCGCTGAATGAAACCGAACTGGCGGCGGTCAATCCAGGCGTTATCATGACCGCGCCGCTGTACGACACGCTGACGCAGTGGGTCGACAAGCACTATCGCGATCGCATGAGCGACAGCGATCTGGCCGATCCACAACTGCTGATTGAATGCCGTACGGCGCTGGACGAGCTGACGCAGCACCTGAAACTGGGCGCGGTCTATCCTTTCCAGATCAACTGATGCACCCCATCCGTTACGCCTGCGCCCAACTGGCGTCAGGCGACGATGTTTTTGCTTTTACAGAGAGAGTTTTGCCATGACCGACGCGCTGCGTTTGATCCTTGAAGACACCGACGGCACTCAGCTGGAAACGTCCTGCACCCGTCTTGCCGTTATCTGGCAGGGCAAAGAGGTCTGGATTCAACAGGATGGCCGTGGCCAGTTGCTGATCGGCGTTGACGTCGAAGAAGGCGATGCCGAATACGCCAACCTGCTGCTGCGTCCATTGGCGACTAACCTGGTCAGCCTGCAACTGGAAATGGAACCGGCTGACATGAGCGGCGACGATGAAGAAGGCCACGTGCACGGCCCAGACTGCACCCACGACTAAGCCTGCGCAGGAAGCTCCCCATGCTCGCCCTCGGCAAACTGCTTGAACTGACCCTCGCGGGTCGCGAACCCGCGGAAAAGACTCAGCTGACCGTCGACGGCGTTCGCATGCGCTGGCTGGCCGAGGGGGCGCTGGAAGTCCGGCCTCCCGAGGCGCGAGACAATGGCACCGACCTGCTGCTGTCCGCCGGCATCCACGGCAATGAAACCGCGCCCATCGAGCTGCTCGACGCGCTGATTCACGCCATCGCCCGGGGCGAACTCAAGCCTCGCGCGCGTATTCTGTTCCTGTTCGGCAACCCCGAAGCGATGCGTAGCGGCGGGCGTTACGTCGAGCAGGACGTCAATCGGTTGTTCAACGGCCGTCACGAGCACAGCGGCGGCAGCGAAGCCTTGCGCGCCTGCGAACTCGAGCGTCTGGCCGCCAGCTTTTTCAACATTCCGGGCCGCTACCGACTGCACTACGACCTGCACACGGCGATTCGCGGCTCGAAGATCGAGCAGTTCGCGCTGTACCCGTGGAAGGAAGGTCGCGCCCATTCCCGCCGCGAACTCGCCCGGCTGCGTACTGCCGGCATGGAAGCGGTGCTGCTGCAGAACAAGTCCTCGATCGTGTTCAGCGCCTACACCTACGACAAGCTCGACGCTGAAGCCTTCACCCTGGAATTGGGCAAGGCGCGCCCGTTCGGGCAGAACCAGCAGGTCAATCTCGACAAGCTTCAAGCCTGCCTCGAACATTTGATTGCCGGGATCGAAGCCGACGAGCCTGCGGACCTGAACGGGTTGCAATTGTTCAGCGTGGCCCGGGAGATCATCAAGCACAGCGACGCCTTCCAGCTGCACTTGCCGGCGGACATCGAGAACTTCACGGAACTGGAAAAAGGTTACGTGCTGGCCGAAGACCTGGCCGATTCACGCTGGGTGATAGAAGAAGAGGGCGCCCGGATCATCTTCCCCAACCCGAACGTCAAAAACGGGCTGCGGGCGGGGATTCTGATCGTGCCGGCGACGGACGAGACGCTGGCCTGATGGCGGTCATGCTGACCTCTTCCCGGCTGAAGCCGGTCCCACTAAGGGCAGCGCAAGCATTCAATGAAATGCGTGGCGATCAAACCGGCCTCTTCCCGGCTAAAGCCAGTCCTACAGTGGGAACGCGGTAGGTCTGTAGGACCGGCTTCAGCCGGGAAGCAGTTGATCTTGATCTTCGGGTGCAAATCAACCCGCCGCTTTCTGCACCTCACCGACCCTGCGCACTGCACGCAGTTTTGTCAGCGTGTCCGCGCAGGTCTTGGCCGCTTCCTGGCCCTTGTGCACGAAGTGATCGAAGAAGAATTTCTGATGCTCTTCACCGGCGTGGAAGTGGTGCGGGGTCAGCACGACCGAGAACACCGGGACTTCGGTGTCCAGCTGAACCTGCATGAGTGCGCTGATCACCGATTGCGCGACGAACTCGTGGCGATAGATACCGCCGTCGACCACAAGACCTGCAGCCACGACGCCGCCATAGCGACCTGACTTGGCCAGCAGCTTGGCGTGAAGCGGGATTTCGAATGCGCCGCCGACTTCAAAGAAATCGATGTCGGTCTCGGCATAACCGTGTTGCGCCATCTCGGCGACAAAGCCCTTGCGCGCCTGATCGACGATTTCCTTGTGCCAGCAGGCTTGAATGAAAGCGATGCGCTCGTGAGCGTGAATGGCGGTAGGTTGCATGTGTTCTGACTCCTGTTTAATGAAAAAAACAGGGCGTTTTGGATCGAATGGGATGCCAGGGTACGTGCGAAACCGTTCCCGACGCCATGCGCCTGGACCCGTTTCGAAACGATCCTGCTGTGCCAGTCCCGTTCTCTCTTCATCCGGACTATACCGTCGGCCCCGGGATCACACCGGGTCTGCTGACCTTGCATCGAGCCTTAACTCGCTGCAAGCGCTCGCGGGCTAGACGCATTGCGCGCCATTACCGCCGGTGGGGAATCGCACCCCGCCCTGAGAACGTTGCCAACGGCATTTACCGTCGGCGTGCAGTTTGTAACATAGATTTCCGGGATTCGCTTGGAGCCTTTTTGATGGTTTTCATCAGCTTTTCTTATAAGGCGTCTTGGCATTCCTGCCCCAAGCCTTGATTATCGAAGCCCCGGGCCTCAGAACTGAAGCTCGACCCTAATGAGTGGGAGCTTCATCGTGGCGGTTATCGATCTGCGCAGTGACACCGTGACCCAACCCTCGGCCGGCATGCGCGACGCCATGGCCAGCGCGCCCCTTGGCGATGACGTGTATGGCGAAGACCCGACGGTCAATCGGCTGGAATCGTGGCTGGCCGAGCGGCTCGGTTATGCCGCCGCGTTGTTCGTGCCGACCGGCACCATGAGCAACCTGCTTGGCCTGATGGCCCACTGCGAGCGTGGCGACGAATACATCGTCGGCCAGCAGGCACACACCTACAAATACGAAGGCGGCGGCGCGGCGGTGCTCGGCTCGATCCAGCCTCAGCCGCTCGACAATCAGGCGGACGGATCGCTGGACCTGAATCAGGTTGCCGCTGCCATCAAGGCCGACGACTTCCATTTCGCCCGCACCCGCTTGCTGGCCCTGGAAAACACCATGCAGGGCAAGGTCCTGCCAATGGATTACCTCACGGCGGCCCGGGCATTCACCCGGGAAAAAGGCCTGAACCTGCACCTCGACGGTGCCCGCCTGTACAACGCCTCCGTCAAACTGGGCGTGGACGCGCGGGAAATCACCCGGCACTTCGATTCGGTTTCGGTGTGCCTGTCCAAAGGGCTCGGCGCGCCGGTCGGCTCGGTGCTGTGCGGCTCAAGTGAGTTCGTCGCCAAGGCGAGGCGCCTGCGCAAGATGGTTGGCGGCGGCATGCGTCAGGCCGGCATCCTGGCAGCGGCGGGGTTGTACGCGCTGGAGCATCAGGTCGAGCGTCTGGCCGACGATCACGCCAATGCCAGCGCCCTTGGCAAAGCCCTCGCGGACCTCGGTTTTGACGTCGAGCCGGTGCAGACCAACATGGTTTACGTGCACATCGGCGATCGCGCCCAGGCGCTCAACGCCCTGTGTGCCGAGCACGGTATCGTGCTAAGCGCCGCGCCGCGGTTGCGCATGGTCACCCATCTAGATGTGACGGCTGCGCATCTGGACAAGGTGGTTGCGGCATTTGCCGAATTTGGCGCTCGCTGATCGGGTGATCAGCCCGATTGCCGGTTTCTATCGAATAACACGCTGTACCGAGCGTACAACGCCTATATAATGCGGCCCTTTGCCGTCGCTGCGTCGAATGACGCTATGCATGTGCCAGGCCGCAGTTTCCGTGGAAGAACCTATGAAAAGCGCAGAAATCCGTGAAGCCTTCCTTCGCTTCTTCGAAGAGCAAGGCCACACCCGAGTCGCCTCCAGCTCCTTGATCCCGGGCAACGACCCGACCCTGCTGTTCACCAACGCAGGCATGAACCAGTTCAAGGATTGCTTCCTCGGCCAGGAAAAGCGGGCCTACACCCGCGCCGTCAGCAGCCAGAAGTGCGTGCGTGCCGGTGGCAAGCACAACGACCTGGATAACGTCGGCTACACCGCGCGTCACCACACCTTCTTCGAGATGCTGGGCAACTTCAGCTTCGGCGACTATTTCAAGCGCGACGCGATCACCTACGCCTGGACCTTCCTCACCGGCGTGCTGAACCTGCCCAAAGAAAAACTCTGGGTCACGGTTTACGCGTCCGACGACGAAGCCTACGACATCTGGACCAAGGAAGTCGGCGTGCCGGCCGAGCGCATGGTGCGTATCGGTGACAACAAGGGCGCGCCATACGCCTCCGACAACTTCTGGACCATGGGCGACACCGGCCCGTGCGGCCCTTGCACCGAGATCTTCTACGACCACGGCGCCGACATCTGGGGTGGCCCGCCGGGTTCGCCGGAAGAAGACGGCGACCGTTACATCGAGATCTGGAACAACGTGTTCATGCAGTTCAACCGCACGGCCGACGGCGTTCTGCACCCGCTGCCAGCGCCATCGGTCGACACCGGCATGGGCCTTGAGCGCGTCAGCGCCGTGCTGCAACACGTCAATTCCAACTACGAAATCGACCTGTTCCAGAGTCTGCTGGCCGCTGCTGCAAAAGCTATTGGTTGCAGCAACGACAATCAGGCGTCCCTGAAGGTCGTCGCCGACCACATCCGTTCGTGTGGCTTCCTGATTGCCGACGGCGTACTGCCGTCCAGCGAAGGCCGTGGCTACGTGCTGCGCCGCATCATTCGTCGCGCCTGCCGTCACGGCAACAAGCTGGGTGCCAAGGGCAGCTTCTTCTATCAGATCGTCGCCGCACTGGTTGCTGAAATGGGCGAAGCCTTCCCCGAGCTGAAAAACCAGCAGGCGCACATCGAGCGAGTGCTGAAGGCCGAAGAAGAGCAGTTTGCC
The DNA here is from genome assembly GCF_026153515.1 of Pseudomonas sp. KU26590. Lineage (NCBI taxonomy): Bacteria > Pseudomonadati > Pseudomonadota > Gammaproteobacteria > Pseudomonadales > Pseudomonadaceae > Pseudomonas > Pseudomonas sp. KU26590. The sequence goes on along the minus strand of NZ_CP110644.1, from coordinate 5,040,767 downwards.
AAGACCCTGGAGCAGGGCTTGAAGATCCTCGAACAGGATTTCGCCGAACTCAAGGGCACCGTTGTCCCTGGCGACGTAGTGTTCAAGCTGTACGACACCTTCGGTTTCCCGATGGACCTCACCGGCGACATCGCCCGCGAGCGCAACCTGACCCTCGACGAGGCCGGTTTCGAGCGTGAGATGGATGCCCAGCGTGAGCGTGCGCGTTCCGCCAGTTCCTTCGGCATGGACTACAACAGCCTGGTCAAGGTTGACGTGGCCACGCAGTTCACCGGCTACAAAGCCACCGCAGGCGAGGCCAAGGTCGTCGCGCTCTACAAAGACGGCCTCGCGGTCGAGCAATTGAGCGAAGGCGAAGACGGTGTGGTCATCCTCGACCAGACCCCGTTCTACGCAGAGTCCGGCGGCCAGATCGGCGACAGCGGTTACCTGACCGCCAACGGCGAAGTGCGCTTCGACGTGAGCGACACCACCAAGACCGGCGGCGCGTTCCTGCACCACGGTGTTCAAGTGTCGGGCAGCCTGGAAGTCGGCACCACCGTCAGCACCGAAGTCGCCGCCGAAGTGCGCCAGGCTACTTCGTTGAACCATTCGGCCACGCACTTGCTGCACGCCGCGTTGCGTCAGGTGCTGGGCGATCACGTTCAGCAGAAAGGCTCGCTGGTCGACAGTCAGCGCCTGCGTTTCGACTTCAGCCACTTCGAAGCCATCAAGCCCGAGCAGATCAAAGCGCTTGAAGACATCGTCAACGCCGAAGTGCGCAAGAACACCGCGGTCGAGACCGAAGAAACCGACATCGAGACCGCCAAGGAGAAGGGCGCCATGGCGCTGTTCGGCGAGAAGTACGGCGACAACGTCCGCGTGCTGAGCATGGGCGGCGGTTTCTCGGTCGAGCTGTGCGGCGGCATTCACGCCAACCGTACCGGCGACATCGCGCTGTTCAAGATCATCAGCGAAAGCGGTGTGGCCGCCGGCGTGCGCCGTATTGAAGCGGTCACCGGCGCCGTGGCGCTGGAATACCTGAACGCCGCTGAAGAACAACTGAAGGAAGCCGCGAACCTGGTCAAAGGCAATCGCGACAACGTTCTGGACAAGCTGTCGGCGGTGCTGGAACGCAACCGTCTGCTGGAAAAACAACTGGAACAACTGCAGGCCAAGGCGGCCAGTGCTGCGGGCGACGACCTGTCGGGCTCGGCAGTGGACGTCAAAGGCGTCAAGGTCCTCGCTGCCCGTCTCGACGGTCAGGATGGCAAGGCGCTGCTGGCTCTGGTTGACCAATTGAAGAACAAGCTCGGCCGCGCAGTGATCCTGCTTGGCGGGGTGCATGAAGACAAGGTCGTGCTGGTGGCAGGCGTCACCAAAGACCTGACTGGCCAACTCAAAGCCGGTGATTTGATGAAGCAAGCGGCTGCCGCAGTAGGCGGTAAAGGCGGCGGTCGTCCTGACATGGCGCAAGGCGGCGGTGTTGATGCTGCCGGACTCGAAGCAGCGCTGGCACTGGCTGTTCCGTTCGCCGAACAAGGTATTTAAGTCGACCCACCCGGGGCCCGCCATGCGGGTTCCGGCGCTTCGCGGTTTGAATGATAACGGGCGCCCTTCATGGGCTGAGGCGGCTTTGAGATGGCTTTAATCGTACAAAAGTTTGGCGGCACCTCGGTGGGCTCGGTAGAGCGCATCGAACAGGTGGCCGACAAGGTCAAGAAATTCCGTGATGCGGGTGATGATCTGGTGATCGTCCTGTCGGCCATGAGCGGCGAAACCAATCGCCTGATCGAACTGGCCCGGCAGATCAGCGATCAGCCGGTGCCACGCGAGCTGGACGTCATTGTTTCTACCGGCGAGCAGGTCACCATCGCTCTGTTGGCCATGGCGCTGATCAAGCGTGGCGTGCCGGCTGTGTCGTACACCGGTAATCAGGTCCGCATCCTCACCGACAGCGCCCATAACAAGGCGCGTATTCTGCAGATCGACGATCAGAAAATTCGCGCCGACCTGAAGGCCGGTCGTGTGGTGGTGGTCGCCGGTTTCCAGGGCGTCGACGAAGAAGGCAACATCACGACCCTGGGTCGTGGCGGTTCCGACACCACCGGTGTGGCGCTCGCTGCGGCGTTGAAAGCCGATGAGTGCCAGATATACACCGACGTCGATGGCGTCTACACGACTGACCCGCGCGTTGTCTCGCAGGCCCAGCGTCTGGACAAGATCACCTTCGAAGAAATGCTGGAGATGGCGAGCCTCGGCTCCAAGGTCCTGCAGATTCGCGCCGTCGAGTTCGCTGGCAAGTACAACGTCCCGCTGCGCGTACTGCACAGCTTCAAAGAGGGTCCAGGCACCCTCATTACCATTGATGAAGAGGAATCCATGGAACAGCCGATCATTTCGGGCATCGCCTTCAACCGCGACGAAGCCAAGCTGACCATCCGTGGCGTGCCAGACACCCCGGGCGTTGCGTTCAAGATTCTCGGTCCCATTAGCGGCGCGAACATCGAAGTCGACATGATCGTGCAGAACGTTTCGCACGATAACACCACCGATTTCACCTTCACCGTACACCGCAATGATTATCAGGCGGCGCTGCAGGTCCTGCAGAACACCGCCAACGAAATCGGCGCCCGTGAAGTCATTGGCGACACCAAGATCGCCAAGGTTTCCATCGTCGGTGTCGGCATGCGTTCCCATGCCGGTGTTGCCAGCCGCATGTTCGAAGCGCTGGCCAAGGAGAGCATCAACATCCAGATGATCTCGACGTCGGAAATCAAGGTCTCGGTGGTGATCGAAGAGAAGTACCTGGAGCTGGCCGTGCGCGCGCTGCACACCGCCTTCGAACTCGACGCACCGCGTCAGGGCGAATAAGCCTTGGGCAGGAGGCGCGGTTTGGGCCGCGCCTTCTGGTAGTGGATGTGTGCGATAAGCTGTTCTTTTTCCGGCGCTGGTCGATACTGAGGCATAGACCTTCGGCCGCTTGCGGATCGGGCCCATGCCGTTTGTCTATGCAGACTGTAGTCCCTTGAATGTAAGCCGTAAGGAGATAGGTATGCTGATTCTGACTCGCCGGTGCGCGGAAAGTCTGATCATTGGTGATGGTGAAATCACCGTGACCGTGCTCGGCGTAAAAGGCAATCAAGTACGCATTGGGGTCAACGCGCCCAAGGAAGTGGCTGTTCACCGCGAAGAGATTTACCTGCGTATAAAGAAAGAGAAGGGCGAAGAACCAAGCCATTAATTTTTATTGAATTTTTGGTTTGCAAACGGGGAAAAGGGTGGTTATTATACGCCCCGTGTTGCGGAGAGCTGGCCGAGTGGCCGAAGGCGCTCCCCTGCTAAGGGAGTACACCTCAAAAGGGTGTCGGGGGTTCGAATCCCCCGTTCTCCGCCATTATTAGCGTAGTACGTTGTAATCTGGCTTGATCTGTAAGTTGTTGAATTTACTAGAAAAAGTGCTTGACCAAGAGATTTGACGGCCTATAATGCGCGGCAACAAATGCACTCGTAGCTCAGCTGGATAGAGTACTCGGCTACGAACCGAGCGGTCACAGGTTCGAATCCTGTCGAGTGCACCATTTAAGCGTTGTTTGTAGTGATACGAATAACAGTCTTAAGTTAGAAAGAGCCTGGCTTCAACAGGTCTTCGGAAGCACCACTCACTTCCAGAAGTAAAACGCAATGCCCAGAGGTGAACTGGTTTAAAAAGCGCCATCTGCACTCGTAGCTCAGCTGGATAGAGTACTCGGCTACGAACCGAGCGGTCACAGGTTCGAATCCTGTCGAGTGCACCATAAAACGAAAAGCCCGCATGCAAATGCGGGCTTTTTGCTTTCTAGCGTTTGCCTTTTACGCAGCCGTGTTTATCGAATGACACCTGTCTGCTGCGTCCCTTCTTCTCTTCATACACATACCGCACTTCAGCGTTACGGCTGATGATCTTGTCCGGTCGCCCCAGCAAGCTTTCCACGTCGCGTTTGGTCATCCCCGTTGGCGTCTGCTGATCGATGATCGCCTTGCGGCGCTGCTCCGCGCTCAGGATATTTCCGCAACCGTCATCGCGCTGGCCCACAATCACCACTTCGTTACGTTTAGGCTTTTGCAGATTGTCCGCTTTCTCAGTCTGAGTAGGGGGCGTAAAGCTCATGCCCGATGCTGGATTGATAGCCTGTGGCGTTATGGCTTGACCGCTGGGGCAGCTCAGTGTGGTGAAAGTCACGCTGCCACTTTGATCCTGGCAGCGATTAATGGTGGTGCCGCCTGCGCCGAGTGGCAGAAGCAGCAGCAGAGTGATGAAGAGATTTTCAGTGTTCAGCGGCATCGCAGTGTCCTCCCTGACCCGTGTCCGGAAAGGATAGCGATGAGGATTTATCACCGCGAGCCGGTTTTATTCACCGGATATGACGGGGTAGCGGGAGCGACTTGGCCGGCGGTTACGTTGTGTTGCAACCGCTTGTTTCACGTTGAATTTTTAGCCTCACGTCAAGGCAAGCGGTGTATGATTGCGCCCGTCAGCCCCGCCGGGGCTTGTGGACTACCTCCATGGACTTACCCAGTAGCAACTCAACACTAAGTTTCACCAATCAAGAATCGACTGATTGATCTTCTGGCGGGTTCCACTGCTGGGAGTGGAGTTCGCCTATGACCCAAATCGAAGTAAAAAAGACGCAGGAAAGCCTTCAGGATCGTCTCGCCCAAGTCATCGACTTGCTGCAACGTCAGCGCATCGTCGAAGACCTGACACACCGTCAGGAAGGCCAGAATCAGGATCGTGTCGAGAGCCTCGTTCACCGGCAAAACCTCGTCGAGCTGCAGCGTAAGCTCGACGACCTGCACTCTGCCGACGTTGCCTACATTCTCGAAGCACTTCCCCTCGAAGACCGTCTGACGGTCTGGCAGCTGGTGAAGGCCGAGCGCGACGGCGACATCCTTCTTGAAGTGTCCGACTCCGTTCGGGAAACCCTGATCGCCGACATGGACGATCATGAGCTGCTGGCCGCCGCCAAGGAAATGGACGCCGACGAGCTCGCCGACCTTGCGCCAGAGCTGCCCCGCGATGTCGTCCATGAGTTGATGGAGGCGCTGGACAGTCAGCAGCGTGAGCGCGTGCGCTCTGCCTTGTCCTATGACGAAGAGCAGGTCGGCGCCCTGATGGACTTCGAGATGGTGACCATCCGTGAGGATGTCAGCCTGGAAGTCGTTCTGCGCTATCTGCGCCGTCTCAAAGAACTGCCCGGTCATACCGACAAACTGTTCGTGGTCGACTCCGATGGCGTTCTCAAGGGTGTGCTGCCCATCAAGCGTCTGCTGGTCAACGACCCCGAGAAGCAGGTGTCTGAGGTCATGGCCAGTGACCCGGTGAGCTTCCATCCTGACGGCGATGCGTATGAAGCCGCCCAGGCGTTCGAACGTTATGACTTGATTTCTTCCCCGGTGGTCGACAAGAACGGCAAGCTGATCGGCCGTCTGACCATCGATGAGATGGTCGACCTCATCCGCGAGGAGAGCGAGACCGAAGTCCTCAACATGGCGGGTCTGCGCGAAGAAGAAGACATCTTTGCCTCCGTCTGGCGTTCACTGCGCAACCGCTGGTCCTGGCTGGCCGTCAACCTGATTACTGCATTTCTCGCCTCCCGGGTCATCGGCCTGTTCGAAGGCTCCATCGAGAAGCTGGTGGCGCTGGCAGCGTTGATGCCGATCGTGGCGGGAATTGGCGGCAACTCGGGCAACCAGACCATCACGATGATTGTCCGGGCCATGGCCCTCGATCAGGTCAACACCGGCAACACCTCACGCTTGATGCGCAAGGAGCTGGCTGTCGCGCTCATTAACGGTCTGGTGTGGGGTGGGGTGATCGGGATCGTCGCCTATCTGCTGTATCACAGCTGGTCCCTTGGGGTCGTGATGACTGTCGCCATGACATTGAATCTACTGTTGGCGGCGTTGATGGGCGTGCTGATCCCGATGACCCTGGTTCGCTTCGGGCGCGATCCGGCGATGGGCGCCAGTGTGATGATCACGGCCATGACCGACAGCGGCGGATTCTTTATCTTCCTCGGGTTGGCGACGGTGTTTTTGCTCTGACCGTACGCTTCACACAAAACCGCCTTCAGGGCGGTTTTTTAATGTCCGCGAAACCATCTACTCTGTGCGAAACAGTGGAATCGTTAAATTTAAGGCACAAAAAAGCCAGCAGGGCGCTGGCTTTTTAGTCTCTGGTTTGAACGACTTATTCGTCGTCGTTTGCCAGGCTAGTGTCATGTGCAATCAGGGAAACCAGTGCGTTCTGCTGGCGGTGGGCCAACTGACGGAAGCGCTGCAGCAGCTCGCGTTCATGAAGCGAAAGCTCGGGGCTGTCCAGACGCAGGCTTGGCTCATCACCCAGCGCGCCTTCTTGAATCAGACTCTGCTCAATCCGCGCAATGATTTCAGAGTTCATGCTGCGGTGGTGCTGTTTGGCGACGTCCGCAATACGCTCGCGCATGCCTTCAGGTAGGCGAACTACGAACTTGTCAGCTGTGCGACTGGAATAATTGGCCTGTTTCATAGGGCTCATATATTTAACCGAATTAGTTCAAAGAGAGAGGCGGTTCTTGCATTAGGCCGCAGATGTCATGCTCTGACTGTCTTTTGGACGAAATGTTCAACCAGCCCGCATAAAGGATCGCCATCCTGCACCAATGCGTCGAATCCTTGGCGTCAAATGTGTGACAAATATTGAACTAGATAAAGGCTTTTAGCCAGCACCAATTATCCGAAATGCGTTCTGGTTTGCAAACTGGGAAGCTTACAGCCCTGCCGTTGCTGGGCAAGCGCGTGATGGCTATCTGTCTCCAGCGTAGTGGGAGAGTGACGATAATACGAGGAGGGAGTCAAGAAAGAGACGAAGGGTCTATCACATCATGAAGGCTGAAGCGTAAGCCAAAGCCCACACGGGCGCGTTGTTCAGCCGTGCAATATGCCAGCAGGAGCTGGCCATGGCTCAGGGCTTGGCTTGGCGCAATACTGGATCGAACTTGAAACGGCGTCCCACGAACAACGCTGCGACGAACAGGCTGGCAAAAATCCCTGCGGCTGCTTTCGCCAGGGTACTCATGGTTTCCATTGAGGGGGCAAGCAGCTGGTCTGCGGCGAGGGCCATCAGGGCCAGGATAAGGAACGAAATTGCTGCTTTGGACATGGCTGCTCTCTAATAGGGGCGCTCTGATGGAGAGCGTGACGGATCTGATGTAGCGATTGATCGGCTGCCCCTGATCAGAATACCCAGTGCTCCGAGCGACTCACCGGCACGGTTTCTGAATCGTCATGCGCCAGAATGGCGCCTGTGCCCTGACTTGGCATGGCTGCGAATCGCGGCGCCTGTTGCATGAGGTGATGAGGCTGAGCCTGAACCGCGATGCTGTCTGATTTCACGGCCTCTGACGTGCTGCCATCGTTATGGAAGTGGAAGGCGACCAAGGCGACAAGCGCGGCAGCGTTGAGCAGGGACAGTGTCATGTTCATCTCGGGTACCTTCGCTGGGACGGCGTTCAGAGGGGTGATTCGTGAACAAGAGGAGTGCAGTCTGCATGCCAATCTTGAAAGTAAATAAATACTATAAAAATCAATGAGTTATTTAGATATTTTGGGATTGTAGGGTTGCGTTTTGCAATAAGGCCCATGGCCATCGTTGCATTCTGCACGATAGCCCTCTGATGTGACTGGCAGGCACCGGCCTACAGCTCCCGTTGATAATGACGACATGACAAGCCAGCGCCTTGTCGTTAAGATGCACGCCGTCTGTTTTGGTGTCCTCTTAGTTCAACGGATAGAACGAGCCCCTCCTAAGGGCTAGATGCAGGTTCGATTCCTGCAGGGGACATATCTGATTCACCTGTACTCCCGTCTGACACCACCCCCTCTCCTCTGACATGTCTTGGCCATTTGGCCAATCAACCCAATCTGTCGGTCATGCCGGCGCGTTCGCCTGAGTGTGCTGATCCGCGTACCAACGATTGCGGCCATTATTTTTCGCGTAATAAAGATAGGCATCCGCCGCTTTGATCATGCCGGCAGGCGTCGTGTCTTCCAGCGCAGGGAATCTGGCGGTGACGCCCGCACTGGCGGTGACGATCTGTTCAGGATGGTCGGCGTGCTCCAGCGCGAGCCCTCGTATGGCCTGCAAGATGTCCTCGGCGAGACGGCCCGCACCCTGGATGTCGGTGTCCGGGAGCAGCACTGTGAACTCTTCGCCACCGTAGCGAACCGCGAGGTCCGCAGGCCGTTTCAACACCCCGCTGATCGCCTGGGCGACTTGCTGGAGACAGTCGTCACCCGCCGCATGGCCGTAGCGGTCGTTGAAGCGCTTGAAGTAATCGATGTCGAGCATGATAAAGGCGAGCGGGTAGCGCTGCCGTTTTGCCCGACCGATCTCGCTGTCGAGCGCCATGTCGAGGCGGCGCCGGTTGCCCAGTCTGGTCAGGCTGTCGGTGAGGGCCATGTCTCTGACGGCCTGATGGGCGAGGCGGATCTCGCTCTCCATGGCCATGCGACCGCGCAACTGGGTCAGCACGATGAAGGCAAATCCGATAAACCCGGCGATCAGGACCAGCAGTACGAGCCCGGACTTGAGCAGATCGTGACGCCACGGCCCGACGAAGGATTCTCTTGACAGCCCTGCTTCGACCACCAGCGGGTAGCTCGACAGCGCACGAAAGGCGTACAGCCGGTACGTGCCGTCAACCACGGCTCTGACTTCTGCGATCCCTTCGTTGGCGGTCGGTAGGTAGCGTTTGAAGATCTCGCTGTCGGCCAGGCTTTGCCCCACCACGGAATCCATGAACGGGCGTCTGACCAGAATGGTTCCGTCACGCATCGTCAGCACCAGCGCGCCGCGATCATCAATCTTGAAGTCGCCGTAATAATCCATGAAGTAGCTGAGCTTGATGGTCCCCACCAGTACGCCCGCGAACGAGCCGTCAGGATTGTTCAGCCGTCGGGAGACCGGGATGACCAGCTCGCCGGTGGAGCGGCTTTTGACCACATTGCTGATGCGCACGCGTGGATCGTTATGGTCACGGTGATAAATGAAGTAGTCCCGGTCCGCATTGTTCGGGGTGTCCGGGGGCACATCCTTGTCCGTGACGATCCATCGCCCGTCGGCGCCATAGATGAACAGCCCGTGGAGCTGAGGCATGAGCCTGGATTGCTGCACCATGAGTGCATGGATGCGCGGGGCATTGATATTGGCCAGACCATCGCCTTCGACCCGCTCGCCCAGGGCGTAGGTGAGGATGTCGACCTGCCTGATGGCGTCCTCAGCGTGCTGCGCGGTTGCACGGGCCAGATTGGTGACCGAGTCCCGGGCGAAGTCGTAGGCGTGGTTGTAATCGCGCCAGGCGCGCCACCCCTCGACCGAGATGAAGGTCATCAGCACCAGGATCATGAATGCAAGGGTGAGGCGAAACACGGCCGTGTTCCGTCCCGGGCCCAGATCCAATAGATCGAAGGGGCCTGACGGCGGTGGTTGCTGTTCGCCTCCTGGCATGCTTGCTGGCCTCCTATGAACGGTCAGTTGTGAACGCTGCCGACCGCGTTGATGAGCGCGTCTGCCATTTCTTCCGCACTCAGCTGAGGGCTCAATCTGGTTTTTCGCATCGTCTCAATCGGCATGCTGGGCACCGGCGCTTCTTCTGGACGCTGTACGAAACTCAACCCGCCAGCGTTCCTGACCGCTACCGCCCCATCCGATCCATCGGAGTCGCCGCCTGACAGCACCAGGCTGATCACCCGCTCACGAAACACTTCGGCGGCGGTGACGAACAGGCGGTCGGCTGCGGGACGGGCGTAATGTACCTTGGGTCCGTCGTCGAGATGAATGAGCCCGGGGGAGACGATCTCAAGATGCCGGTCAGCAGGGGCCAGATACACGCGGCCTGGCAACACCCGCTCGCCTTCCTCACCGTAGCCGACAGGCAGCGCCGAGTAGCGACCGAGCACCGAAGCCAGGTAGTCCGGGCCTGACGGGGGCGTGTGAAGAACGATAAGCACGGCAGCGGGAAAATCCGCCGGCAGCTTGGCGAGCAGGTGCCGCAAGGCCTCGGTCGCGCCTTGTGAACCTGCGATGACGACGACATCCCTCAGCACTTGGGTGTTTGTAGCGTCCATACCGTTCTCCCTGAATGGTTCTATAGGGTGGACCTGACGCAAGCGCTCGCCGTTCATTTTCACGTCATCAGCGGCTGCCGAATCTCCTCAGGCCATTCGCGCGTCCCTTGTGTTAATCAATGGGCAATAAAAAAGCCACGAGACGCTGAGTCTCGTGGCTTTGTTGAACAGCAGCATCAGATTCGATGCGACCGGTCAGGCGTTATTACAACGCCATGTCGCTGGCCGGCTTGCTTTCAGCAGGCTTGCCTGGCGCGGCAGGGGTGGCAGGGGTGGTGCCGACGCTCTGATCGAGCACAGGCGGCTTGCCCAGTTGCAGCACTTCGGCCGTGTAGTTCCACTCTTGCTGAACAGCGGCTGGCGAGTCATTCAGCTTGGTGCCATAGCTCGGCACGATCTGATGGATCTTCGCTTGCCACTCTGGCGTCGCGACCTGGGTCTTGAACAGTTTTTCCAGGACGTTGAGCATGATCGGTGCAGCGGTCGACGCGCCTGGCGATGCGCCCAGCAAGGCAGCGATGGTGCCGTCCTGGGAGGAGACAACTTCAGTGCCCAGTTTCAGCACGCCGCCCTTGTCCGCGTCACGCTTGATGATCTGCACGCGCTGACCGGCCTGCCACAGGCGCCAGTCTTCTTTCTTGGCGTGCGGGAAGTATTCCTGCAGCGCCTTGAAGCGGTCGTCGTCAGACAGCATCAGCTGACCGGCGAGGTACTCGACCAGCGGATACTGCTCCACGCCCACCTTGGTCATCGGCCAGATGTTGTGGGTGGTCATGCTGCTGAACAGGTCGAAGTACGAACCTTCTTTCAGGAACTTGGTAGAGAAGGTAGCGAATGGGCCAAACAGGATCACGCGCTTGCCGTCCAGCACGCGGGTGTCCAGGTGCGGAACCGACATGGGCGGCGCGCCGGTGGAGGCGATGCCGTAAGCCTTGGCCATGTGCTGCATGGCAACGGTCGGGTTCTCGGTGACCAGGAACGAGCCGCCGACCGGGAAGCCTGCGTAGTCCTGAGCTTCAGGCACGCCGGATTTCTGCAGCAGCTTCAATGCACCGCCGCCTGCACCGATGAACAGGAACTTGGCGTCGGTACCGCTGGTGGTGCCGTCTTTCAGGTTCTTGTATTCAACGTGCCACGAGCCGTCGTCGTTGCGGGTGATGTCGTTGACTTCGCTGGACAACTTCAAGTCGAAGTTCGGGCGGGTCTGCAGGTAGGACACGTACTGACGGGTGACTTCACCCCAGTTGACGTCGGTGCCGATTGGCGTCCAGGTGGTCGCCAGCTTCTGCGAAGGATCGCGGCCTTCCATCATCAGCGGGACCCACTTGGCGATCTGCGCCGGGTCTTCGGAGTACTGCATCGGGCGGAACAGCGGGCTGGCTTGCAGCGCGTCATAACGCTTTTTCAGGAATTTGATGTTGTCATCGCCCCACACAAAGCTCATGTGCGGTGTGGTGTTGATGAACGAAGGCGGGTTCTTCAGGACGCTCTGGCGGACCTGCCACGACAGGAACTGACGGGTGACCTGGAAGGCTTCGTTGATCTCGATGGCTTTGGAGATGTTGACCTTGCCGTCTTTGTCTTCAGGCGTGTAGTTCAGCTCGGCGAGGCCGGAGTGACCGGTGCCGGCGTTGTTCCAGCCGTTGGAGCTTTCTTCGGCGACCGCATCAAGACGCTCGACCATTTCCATCGACCAGCCTGGCTCGAGTTCATTGAGCCAGACGCCCAGGGTCGAACTCATGATGCCACCGCCGATCAGCAGTACATCGACTTTCTTGCTTTCTGCGGCGTGGGCTTGCAGGAAGGTGGCCGAAATCGCGAGGCCCAGTAGAGCGGTGCTCGTTTTCTTGAACATCGAATCATCCAATAGATAGAAAGTTATCCGCCTGCAGCATTCGTCGCGCAACGTCCTGCAATGCCGGGCGCCAGTGTGCGGCGCGAACGTCAGACAGGCTTCGCTCTCGGAAAACGAGGAGGAAGGGTCAAGAGGCCAGTGAAAAGGTCGACCTCGTGTTCTATGTCCCTCGGTGCTGTGCTTTTTATTCGATCATTGGAATCAGCAGCTTGAGTAAACATCATCCACCGCAGGACCTGGTCATCAGGTCCATCCCCTGCGGCGGGCGGGGATTGTACCCGAAATGTCATTTTCGACAAATCGGGTGTCAAATTAGTCAATACGCCATTTTGTCTCAGGGTGGCGATTGGCTGGCCGGGCGCCGAAACGCCACGCCGGTTACAGCGTGAATTTGCCCACCATGGAGTGGAAGGATACGGCCAGTCGCGACAGGGCCTGGCTCGATGCGCTGGTCTGATTGGCGCCGGCTGCGGTCTGCGTCGACAGGTCCTGGATATTCACCAGATTGCGGTCTACCTCGCGAGCCACTTGCGCCTGTTCCTCGGCCGCGCTGGCGATCACCAGGTTGCGTTCGTTCATCTGGCTGACGCCTTCGCTGATGCGTTCCAGCGCGTGGCCGGCTTCGGTGGCCAATGATTGGGTGTGCACGGCGATCGCCTGACTCTTGCCCATGGCCTTCACCGCTTCGTCGGCGCCATTGCGCACCTTGCTGATCATCGATTCGATTTCGCCGGTGGAGGTTTGAGTGCGGTGGGCCAGGGCACGTACTTCGTCCGCCACCACCGCGAAGCCCCGACCCTGCTCGCCGGCGCGGGCCGCTTCGATGGCGGCGTTGAGGGCCAGCAGGTTGGTCTGCTCGGCGATGCCGCGGATCACGTCGAGCACTTTGGTGATGTCGCGGATCTGCCCGGCCAGCGCTCCGACGCGCTCGGTCGATTCGGTGATTTCCACGGTCATGGTGTTCATCGCGCTGACGGCCTGCTGCACTTGTTGCTGGCCCTTGATGGCATCTTCGGAAGTCTGCGCAGACACCAGCGACGCGCTGGCGGCGTTGCGCGCCACTTCTTCCACCGCGGCGGTCATCTCGTTGACGGCCGTTGCGGCTTGCTGGATCTCATCGTTCTGACGCATCAGCCCGCGGGTGCTGTCGTCGGTCACCATGGTCAATTCTTCAGCGGCGGACGCCAGTTGATCCGAAGCGGTGGCGATCTGCTGAACCGTGCCCTTGAGGCTGCCCTGCATGTTGGACAGCGCCTTGAGCAACTGCCCGGTTTCATCCTGGCCGCCGAGATGGATAGGCTGGCTTAAATCACCGCCCGCTACCCGGGTGGCGCTGGCCACCGATTGATAGATCGGCCGGGTGATCATTCGCGTGACGATCAGGCCCAAGGTAATGGCGCACACCACCGCTATCAATGAACCGATGATCAGAATCCACGTCACCTGTTTGTCCGTTTCGATGCCTTCCTGGGCCTGTTCATTGGCTTGCCGCGCGTTGGACTGGATCATGATCTTCAGCTCGCCCATGGTCTTGCGATAACTTGGGGTCACGCTGGTGGCGGCCAACTTGCTGGCTTGCTCGAGATCGCCGCTTTGCACCACCGACAAGGCGTTGAGGGCGGCGCTGATGTAAGCGGCCCAGTCGCGCTCGAAGTCATCACCAGCGGCCTTCTCATCCGGGGCCAGCGGAGTGGCCCTATAGGCCTTGAAGTCCGTCTCGGCCTGCGCCTGGTTTTCCTTCAATGACTGGATCGCCGCGTTGATGTCATCCGGGTTGGCCTTTAGCGCGCTCAGTCCGATGACCTTGAAGAAGTCACGGTTGGTAGCGATGACGTTGGCTTTGACCGAATCGACTGTGGCGATCGAGTAGAGGTTGTCGCTGACGGTGTTCTGGAAGAGATCGTACAGCCGGGAAATACCGCTCTGCCCCAGCACACCCACCACCACGGTGATCAGCGCACACAGACAGAAAGCCGAAAGGAGCTTGGTCTTCAATTTCAGGTCGGTCAGCCAGGACATGGGGTGCACTCGGAGGGAATGGGTTGCGGCTGTTGGCTACGCGTTGCATGACTGGATATCGGCGGAGCGCTCAAGGACTTTACCTGGTCTCCTGCGGATCCTTCGGTATCGATGCCCCGTCAACACGGCGCGAGGGCCTCACTTTTCCCGCTTGGCGTGCCTAAGCTTTGCCCTGCAGCCGCCGATAACTCGGACAAGCGGCGTCATGCCGCAACTCTATTGGCCGTTTCTTCCCGGACGTTGGGAACGAGACCGCCGCCCTTGCAAGTGCCTCAGGGCCGATTATTTATCCGGTGACAGGAATCTCGATGCTGGCGTGGAACCAAAAAACCTTTCTGATCGTCGACGATTTTTCCGACTTCCGCAGTTCGGTCCGCTCGATGCTGCGCGAGTTGGGCGTCAAGGCGGTGGACACTGCCGACACCGGCGAGGAGGCGCTGAAGATGTGCGCGCAGAAGCGCTACGACTTCATCCTCCACGACTTCAATCTGGGCGACGGCAAGAAGAACGGCCAGCAGGTGCTCGAAGACCTGATGACCGATCGGCTGATCAGCCATGAAAGCGTGTTTGTCATGGTCACCGCCGAGAACAGCCAGGCGATGGTGATGAGTGCGCTGGAGTGGGAGCCTGATGCCTACCTGACCAAGCCGTTCAACCGTGCAAGCCTGGCTCAGCGTCTGGAAAAGATCGTCCAGCGCAAGACGTTGCTCAAGCCGATCCTGCAAGCGCTCGACCGCAGCAACCCGACCGAAGTGCTGACCGCCTGCGTGGCACTGACCCAACAGGACCCACGCTTTGCGCCGCTGTGCCTGCGCTACAAAGCCGATGCACTGCGTGACCTTAACCAGCACGAGCCGCTGGAAGCCTTTCTCAAGTCGATCCTGGCCGACCGCCCGCAACCCTGGGCGTACGTGGCGTTGGGCAAGCTGCTGTTCAAGCGCGGGCGTAACGCCGAAGCGCAGGCCGTGTACGAGGAAGCGATTCGCGCCTTCAATGCCATGCCGGTGCTGTACGACGGGCTGGCCGACGTGCTGGTGGCCAGCGGCGATAACAAGCGCGCGCAGAAGATGCTGGAAGAGGCCGTGCGCTTGTCGCCTTACGCCGTGCGCCGTCAGCGTCTGCTGGGCAAGCTGGCGCTGGAAAACGAGGATTTCGACGGCGCTTCGAAGGCCTATCGCCAGGCCGTCTCCCAAGGCCAGTTTTCACGCTTCAAGGATCCCGAAACCAACCTGGGTTTCGCACAGGCATTGATTAGCCGTGGCGGCGAGCGCGGCCTGGATGCGCGCGCCCGCGTCGAAATCAACCAGACCCTGACCGAAGTCGCCAAGGAAAACGGCAACGATGCCGGCCTGCAAGTGCGCGCGCGTTTGATGAAGGCCACCAGCGTCGCGTCCTCCGATCCGGAAATGGCTGCCAAGCTGACCGAGCAGGCGATGGAACGGCTTGAGGGCATGGAGCAGTTTCTCAGTGCCGATGCGGCCCTAGCGGTGGCGTCGCAGCTCAAGGCCCTCGGCCAGGAAAACGCTGGCGCGGGCATTCTGAAAAGCTGTGCCGAAATTTACGGCGATGATCCGCTGGTCATGCAGAACATCGCCAAGCAGACCGACGATCCCGAGATCCTCGGCGCCGGCAAAGCGGCCATCGATTTCAACGTTCAGGGCATTCGCTGCTACCGCGCCGGCAAGCTCGGCGAGGCGCAGGACCTGTTCCGCCAGGGCCTGGCCCTGCAACCGAAAAACATCAGTATCGCCCTGAACATGGCGCAGTCGCTGCTGCACATGGGCGTTCAGAATCTCGACGCGGCGAGCCTGGCAGAATGCCAGAACAGTCTCAAGATGGTGGGCAAGATGCCGGAGACCGACCCGCGCTTCGAGCGTTTCCAGAAACTGCGACTCAGGGCTTTCGGCGAATGAAAGATCAGGATCTCGGGCTCGACTTTTCCATGGTAATTGCGTCCACCGTTCACGACATGAAGAACTCGTTGGGGTCGTTGATCCAGGCCCACGGCCAGTGGGTCAAGCAGCTTCCCGAGGCCTATCGCGGTACGCCGGAGCAGGGCGTCATCGATTACGAATTCGCTCACTTGAACGGCATGCTGGTGCAACTGCTGGGGCTGTACAAGCTTGGGGTGAACCAGCTGCCGTTACGCCCCGATTATCATGAGCTGGATGACTTCATCGAAGCGCAACTGGCCTTCCATCAGGAAGTGCTCGTCAGTCGGGGCATCACGGCGCGCTATTCGGTTGATGATTTCGGTCTGCCCGGCTTCTTCGATCGCGAGCTGGTGGGCTCGGTGGTGTCCAACGTGGTCATCAACGCCATCCGCTTTGCGCGCAGTGAAGTGCTGATTACGGCAGGGCAGGTCGGCGAGCAACTGGTAATCAGCATCAACGACAACGGGCCGGGGTTTCCCGCGCGCATGATCGAGGAGCAGACCGACTACGTGCTGGGCATCAACCAGAACAGCGGCAGCACCGGACTGGGTTTGTATTTCGCGGCGAACATCGCCCGACAGCATCAGCGCAAAGGCGTCCCCGGCCACATCGAAATCGCCAACGGCGGCGAGCTGGGCGGCGGTTTGTTCAGTATTTATCTGCCCTGAGATTGCGTGCGCTTTGCTGCGGTCGAGAGCAGATCAAAGGCCCCCCGGCTAAAGCCGGTCCTACGAAGTGCACGCGTCGTTTTGTGGAGTTACAGCTTCACGCCTTGCCCCAGCACCGCATTCAGCGCATTGCGCGCATCGTCCAGTTGCACCAGCGTGGCGTGATGGGCGCCCAGCGCATCGCGGTTTTCGATGGCGGTGAGGATGGCGCGATGGCGGGGCAATGCCAGTTCGTGCAGGTTGGGGCGTTTGTTGGAATGCTTCAACGCCTCGCGCAAGGCCAGCGACAGCATGTTGCACAAGTGCGCGAGCAAATCATTGTGAGTCGCGTCGGCGATGCGGCTGTGGAAATCCAGGTCGGGTTGCAGCACGTCTTCGACAGTCGGCGCCGCGGCCATGCGGTCGTAGGCTTCGCCGATGGCGGTGATGTCTTCAGGTGTCGCGTGTTGCGCGGCGAGGGCGGCGGCGGCCGGTTCGATGATGCTGCGCACGCTGGTGAGCAGGGCGAAAAACTCGTTCTGCGGCGAGCTTTGCATCAGCCAGTGCAGGACGTCCGGATCAAGGATGTGCCACTCGCGGCGCGGCTTGACCACCGTGCCCACCCGCGGCCGGGAATACACCAGCCCTTTGGCGACCAGTACCCGCGTGGCTTCGCGCAGCACCGGACGACTGACGGCATATTCTTCACACAACGAGGCTTCGGCGGGGAGTTTGTCATCAGGCTTGAAACGGCCCGAGACAATCTGCATGCCGATGTCCTGGACAATGCGCGAGTGCATGCTTTTACGGTCGGAGGGCTTACGGTAATCCATGGGGCGCGGGGCAATCCTGAGCGGTGAATGCGGCGCATCATAGCATTGGCGAACCGCACCTGGAGGGGCGCAACCTGCAGACGCGCGGTGCACTCATATTCAGATGAGACGCAGATCGTCGTAGGAGCCGGCTTGCTGGCGAACGCGGAGTGTCAGCGAATCAGTTGCCTACTGAACTACAGCGCTCGCCAGCAAGCCGGCTCCTACGGTTTGGCGGTGCGAGTGATATTCAGATCAGACGCAGCCTTTTGTCCAGCAGCTCAATCCATGGCTTTCAATCAATGGCTTTCAATTAATGAGAGTGCCGTGGCACTTCCGAGCCGCGCATGCCGACCAGGAAGTCGAAGTCGCAGCCCTGATCCGCCTGCATCACATGATCGATGTACAGCTGACGGTATCCGCCGATCAACAGCTGCGGCGGCGCTTGCCAATCGGCCAGGCGCGCGGCCAGTTCCGCTTCCGGGATGTCCAGGTGCAGGCGGCCGGTCGCGCAATCCAGTTCGATGAAGTCACCTTCCTGCACCACCGCCAGCGGACCCCCGGCAGCGGCCTCGGGCGCCACGTGCAACACCACCGTGCCATACGCCGTCCCGCTCATGCGCGCATCGGAAATCCGCACCATGTCCGTCACGCCCTGGGCCAGCAGTTTGGCCGGCAGACCCATGTTGCCGACTTCGGCCATGCCCGGATAACCCTTCGGCCCGCAGTTCTTCATCACCAGAATGCTGTTGGCATCGACGTCCAGCTCCGGATCGTTGATGCGCGCCTTGTACATGTCGAAGTTCTCGAACACCACGGCGCGACCCCGATGCTTCATCAGCGCAGGCGTGGCGGCAGACGGCTTGAGCACCGCGCCCAGCGGCGCCAGGTTGCCGCGCAGCACGCAGATACCGCCATCGGCCACCAGCGGATTGTCGATGGCGCGGATCACTTCATCGTCGCCATAGATCGGCGAGTTCTGCACGTTTTCCCAGAGCGTCTTGCCGTTGGCGGTCAAGGCGTCGGGATGGGGAATCAGGTTGTTCTCGCCCAGACGACGTAACACCGCAGGCAGGCCGCCCGCGTAGTAGAACTCTTCCATCAGGAAGCGCCCGGAAGGCTGCAGGTCCACCAGCGTTGGCGTGCCGCGACCGATGCGGGTCCAGTCGTCCAGCTCCAGCTCGACGCCGATACGACCGGCGATGGCCTTAAGGTGGATCACCGCGTTGGTCGAACCGCCGATGGCGGCGTTGACGCGAATGGCGTTTTCGAAGGCCTCGCGGGTCAGGATTTTCGACAGGCGCAGGTCTTCGTTGACCATCTGCACCGCGCGCATGCCGGACATGTGCGCCAGGACATAGCGGCGTGAATCGACCGCAGGAATCGCAGCGTTATGCGGAAGAGAAGTACCCAGCGCTTCGGCCATGCACGCCATCGTCGAGGCGGTGCCCATGGTGTTGCAGGTACCGGCGGAGCGCGACATACCCGATTCGGCGGAAAGAAACTCGTCGAGGCTGATCTGCCCGGCTTTGTAGGATTCGTGCATCTGCCAGACGATGGTGCCGGCGCCGATGTCCTTGCCCTTGTGCTTGCCGTTGAGCATCGGCCCGCCGGTGACGACGATGGCCGGGATGTCACAGCTGGCAGCGCCCATCAGCAGGGCAGGGGTGGTCTTGTCGCAACCGGTCAGCAGCACAACGCCGTCGATGGGATTGCCGCGAATCGCTTCTTCGACGTCCATGCTCGCCAGGTTGCGGGTCAGCATGGCGGTCGGGCGCAGGTTCGATTCGCCGTTGGAGAAGACCGGAAACTCAACCGGGAAACCACCGGCTTCGATGACGCCGCGTTTGACGTGTTCGGCGATGGTGCGGAAGTGGGCGTTGCAGGGGGTGAGTTCGGACCAGGTGTTGCAGATGCCGATGATCGGCTTGCCCTGGAACTGATGGTCGGCGATACCCTGGTTCTTCATCCAGCTGCGGTACATGAAGCCGTTCTTGTCGGCGGTACCGAACCACTGGGCGGAGCGCAGCACGGGTTTCTTAGCGGAATCAGACATAAATCAGCACTCTTATTGTTAGGCTTTATTTGTAAGACTAAAGGCTGCAGGTGACCCCTAAAATAGGCCGAAAATGTCGCGAGTGGAAGAGTTGTAGTCTTAAATAGTAATACTATATAGTCGATCTCAACCGAGGGACGACCCTGCCGGCTTCATCCGCAGCAATGCGCACACGAAGGCAGAGGCGATCCCCGCAGGCTTCCATAACAAAAACAATGAGGACCGCATCCATGAGCCAGGAACTCAGGCTTATTCGTCGCATCACCTTGAAACTGATTCCCTTCCTGATCCTGCTCTACCTGATTGCCTATGTGGATCGCTCCGCTGTCGGCTTCGCCAAGCTGCACATGGGCGCGGACGTCGGCATCGGTGACGCGGCCTATGGCATGGGCGCCGGCCTGTTTTTCATTGGCTACTTCCTGTTGGAAATCCCCAGCAACCTGATGCTCGAACGCTTCGGCGCGCGGCGCTGGTTTGCGCGGATCATGCTCACCTGGGGCGTCATCACCATGGGCATGGCCTTTATCCAGGGCCCCACCAGCTTCTATGTCATGCGCTTCTTGCTCGGCGCTGCCGAAGCAGGGTTCTTCCCGGGCGTTCTGTACTACATCACCCAGTGGTTTCCGGTCCGCCATCGCGGCAAGATCCTCGGCCTGTTCATTCTTTCCCAGCCCATCGCCATGATGATCACCGGCCCGATTTCCGGTGGTTTGCTGGGCATGGAAGGGGTGGCTGGTCTGCACGGCTGGCAGTGGCTGTTCCTGTGCATCGGCGCGCCGGCGATTCTGCTGACGCTGCCGGTGTTGCGCTGGCTGCCTGACGGCCCGAAAGACGTGAAGTGGATGGACCCGGTCGAGAAACAATGGCTCGCCGGCGAGCTTAAAAAGGACCTGGAAGAATACGGCCAGACCCGCCACGGCAATCCGCTGCACGCGCTGAAGGACAAACGCGTTCTGCTGCTGGCACTGTTTTACCTCCCTGTCACCTTGAGCATTTATGGCCTTGGTTTGTGGCTGCCGACGCTGATCAAACAGTTCGGCGGCACTGACCTGGCCACAGGTTTCATTTCTGCCGTGCCCTACATTTTCGGCATCGTCGGCCTGTTGATCGTCCCGCGCAGCTCCGACCGGCTCAATGACCGCTATGGTCATCTGGCGGTGCTGTACGTAATCGGCGCCACCGGCCTGTTCCTCAGCGCGTACCTGACGGTTCCGGTGCTGCAACTGGCGGCGCTGTCGCTGGTGGCGTTCTCGCTGTTTTCCTGCACCGCGGTGTTCTGGACCTTGCCCGGTCGATTCTTCGCCGGCGCCAGTGCAGCGGCGGGCATTGCGCTGATCAACTCGGTGGGCAATCTGGGCGGCTACATCGGCCCCTTTGTCATCGGCTGGCTGAAGGAACTGACCGGTAATCTGGCCAGCGGCTTGTACTTCCTCTCGGGCGTGATGATCTGCGGCCTGATCCTGACCGGTGTGGTCTACCGTGTTCTGGAGCGCAAGCACGCTTTGCCCGAATCGAAATTCGCCGCCAGCGCGCGGAGCAAGGCCTGACACAAAACCCCTGTAGGAGCGCGCTTGCCCGCGATGGCGGTGTGTCAGACATGAAGATGTTTCAGACAGATCGCTATCGCGGGCAAGCGCGCTCCTACAAGGGGCGTGGAAATCTGGACACTGATACAAAACCTGTAGGAGCGAATTCATTCGCGAAGCGCCGGTACTGACACCGCGCGGGTTCATCGCCAACACGTTGGCGCCTACGGAGTCTTCGAAAATTCAAACAGGAGAATCCCATGCATTTAGTACAGTTCGAGCTGGGCAATGGCCAGCGTCGTGTCGGTCTGGTGGACGGTCCGCTGGTTCGCGAAATCCAGGGCGCGACCAGCACCCGTGATCTGGCCTTGGCGGCCATCGAAAAGAAGATTTCCCTCGCCGAGCAGGTCGACAGCCTGGGCCTGGGCGAAAACCACGATTATTCACAGCTGCGCGCCGATCTGATGATTCTGCCGCCGCTGGACCATCCGGACCCGGCCCACTTGCTGGTCAGTGGCACCGGGCTGACCCATCTGGGCAGCGCCTCGGCGCGGGACAAAATGCACCAGCAGGGCAACGACGAGTCGGCCATGACTGACACCATGCGCATCTTCAAGTGGGGCGTTGAGGGTGGCAAACCGGCGGCGGGTCAGCCCGGCGTGCAACCGGAATGGTTCTACAAGGGCGACGGCAGCATCGTCATTCGTCCGGGCGAGTCGTTCCCGCAGCCTCCCTTCTCCGAAGACGCCGGCGAAGAGCCTGAGCTGAGCGGGCTGTACGTGATCGGTCACGACGGCAAGCCTTACCGTTTGGGTTTCGCCATCGGCAACGAGTTCTCCGATCACGTTATGGAGCGCAAGAACTACCTGTACCTCGCCCACTCCAAGCTGCGCGCCTGCTCGTTCGGGCCCGAGTTGCGGGTTGGCGATTTGCCTCAGAACCTGGCGGGCACCAGCCGCATCCACCGCGACGGCCAAGTGCTGTGGGAGAAGGAGTTCCTGAGTGGCGAGGCCAACATGTGCCACAGCCTGGAAAACCTCGAGTACCACCACTTCAAATACGCCCAGTTCCTGCGGCCGGGCGATGTCCATGTGCATTTCTTCGGCACCGCGACGCTGTCGTTTGCCGACGGCATCAAGACGCAGCCGGGGGACAAGTTCGAGATCAGCCAGCATGAGTTCGGCGCGCCGTTGATCAATGGCATCGCGCCGGCCGAGGCTGTTTTCCATCCGGGCGCTATCAAGCAACTTTGATGCTTCAAACCCTGCAGCAGCGCTGGCCGGTCCCACTGATTGCGTGGGTTTTGGGCTGCACATGGGGCAGGGCGTGAGCGAAATAATGTTCGCTGACGCGGATTTTGTAGGAGCGACCGGGGTGGCGCTCCACCTTGCCCGCGAAGGCGTAGGTAAAGACTGCCGATATGCGTCGGATGCACCGGCCTCTTCGCGGGCAAGCGCGCGCCTACAGTTGACCGCGTTAGTCCTCACTCCTGCTGGATTTTTCGGCTCCGCGTCCTACACACCCCGACACCCACATAAAAACAAAACGAGGTGCGACCCATGACCGCCACTGCCATCCCGCTGGAACACCTCGATGCCGACGCGCTCGAGGACAGCATCTACCGCAAGGTGAGCTGGCGGATCGTGCCGTTGTTCATCGCCTGTTTCCTGTTTGCCTATCTCGACCGCGTCAACATCAGCTTCGCCAAGCTGCAGATGGCCAGCGACCTGGGCTTCAGCGAAACCGTTTATGGCCTGGGCGCGAGCCTGTTCTTCGTCGGCTACTTCCTGTTTGAAGTGCCGAGCAACGTGCTGCTGCACAAGATCGGCGCGCGGATCTGGATCGCGCGGATCATGGTGTCGTGGGGCATCGCCTCCGCCTGCATGATGTTCGTGCAGACCGAATTCTGGTTCTACACGCTACGGTTTCTGATCGGCGTGATGGAAGCGGGCTTCGTCCCCGGCGTGCTGTATTTCTTCACCCAGTGGTATCCGGGCTCACGTCGGGCGCGGGTCAACTCCTACTTCAAAAGCTCCATTTGCCTGTGCGGGATTGTCGGCGGTCCGATTGCCGGGCTGATCCTCGGCCACTTCGATGGCGTCATGGGTCTGGCTGGCTGGCGCTGGCTGTTCCTGATCGAAGGCATCCCGTCCATCCTGCTGGGCGGTGTGGTGTTCTGGCTGGTCAAGGACCGTATCGAAGACGCCACCTGGCTCAGTGAGCAGGAGAAGCAAGTGGTGCTGGCGCGCATGGCGAAAGAGGCCAGGCCCGTCGTCAAGCAGACCGTCAAAGACATCTGGAAGCACCCGACCACCTACGTGATGTCAGGCATTTACCTGTGCCTGGTCATGGCGCTGACCGGGCTGCTGTTCTGGATGCCGCAGCTGATCAAAACTGCCGGTGTGATCGATACGCTGAACATCGGCTTGCTGACGGTGATTCCGTATGTGGGCGCGGTGATCGGCAACCTGCTGATTGGCGCCAGCTCCGACCGCCACGGCGAGCGCCGCTGGCACATGGCGGGTTGCGCGACCCTGACTGCCGCCGGCTATCTGGTGTGTGCATTGTTTCCCGGGCAACTGGTGCCATTGATGATCGGCATGACCATGATCATGACCGGCATCATCGCCTGGATGCCGATCTTCTGGACCATTCCGCCGCGCTTCCTGACTGGCATCGCCGCCGCTGCGGGCATTGCGCTGATCAACTCCCTCGGGCAACTGGGCGGGATCATCGCCCCATTCATGGTCGGCCGCATCAAGGACCTCACCGGTACGGCCACGCCTGCGCTGTTCGCGTTGTTCGCCGTCAGTGTGCTGGCCATCGCGCTGATCGTCTGGGGCATCCCGTCGCGCTACTACGCAAAGGAAGCCGTTCAGGACTGAACCTGCGGTCATCAGACGCCGAGGCCAGCGCTTCGGCGTCTTTTCACCTATCATTCGCGCTTTCACTGATGCGAACGACTGCCATGACCTCGACACCTCAATCCCTGCGCACTGAACTCCAGACCGCGCTGACCGCCCACAGCATGCTGGAAATCGACGGCCTGCACGCCTTCGAATTCACCCTCGACGAAATGCTCCAGATCGAAAGCATGGACGGCCGCGAGCGCAAGGTCTGGCGCTTCTCGCTGGCGCAGATCGACGCCGCCGAATTCGATGCCGCCTTGCAAAGCTGGGTCATCAACGACGGCAACGCCGACCACCGCATCGTCGTGCTTCAAGGGATTGCGGCGAGTGATGAGGATGAAGAGGGCGAGCAGGAGTAAGCGCGCTCATTCCTTAAGACGAAATTTTTGATCCAATGCGGATCTGTGGCCGGATCGAGATCAACTGTAGGAGCGCGCTTGCCCGCGATTGCGGTGTGGGCAGACAGATATTCAGTGACTGACACTCCCCATTCGCGGGCAAGCGCGCTCCTACAAGGGCTTTGTGCCGTTTGGAAATGCTGCGGCCAATCTGGGTCCTACAGATGTGGTACGTGCCGCGGATAAGCGACATCTCCCGCGATTTCAAGATACCCAGCCGGCAACTACTTTCCGCAATACGCTGTCATAGCCGTTGATCTTCCGCGTCTACGGCGCGCCGACAACTCCAACAAGAGAACAGCCCAATGACTCCAAGACTTCTGCCGTGGTTAGTGCTCGCCAGCAGCCTTTCCGCGCTCTCCGCTCAGGCCAAACCCATGACTGATTACGACGTACTGGTCGGTTCCTACACCGCCGGCGCCAGCGAAGGCATTTACCGCTTCGGCTTCAATACCCAGACTGGCCAGCTCGACGCCAAACCGCGTCAGGTGATCAAGAGCGAAAACCCGTCCTGGCTGACACTTTCCAAAGACCAGCGTCATCTGTTCGCAGTCAACGAGAACGGCCCGGGCCAGACCGACGTCGTCGGCAAAGTCAGCAGCTACGCCATCGACCCCAAGACCCACGCGGTCTCGTTCCTCAACGAGGTCGAAACCAAAAGTGAAGAGCCAACCCATTCCAGCCTGAGCCTGGACGGACGTTTCCTCTTCGTTGCCAATTACGCTGTGCATCCGCAGCCAGGTGGCGCGCTGTCGGTGGTGCCGGTCGGCAAGGACGGCAAACTGGCGCCGGTGGTGCAGACCGCGACCCACGAAGCGAGCAAGGTCAATCCGGAACGTCAGGCTTCGTCCCACGTCCATGCAGCAGTCCCCACGCCCGACGGCAAGTACCTGATCGCGATGGATCTGGGCGCTGACAAGATTTTCGTCTTCAACTACGACGCCAAGAAGCCGCAGCCGCTGCAACCGGCGAAAGTGCCCTCAGTTGATATGCCACCGGGCAGCGGTCCGCGCCACCTGACGTTCAGCAAGGACGGCAAGCACGCCTGGCTGACCATGGAAATGAGCGCGCAAGTGGCGGTGTTTGACTACCACGACGGCGTGTTCACCCGCACGCAACTGGTGGACCTCGCCAACAAGGAAGGCCAGCAAAACCGGGCCGCCGGTGGCCTGCACACTTCGCCAGACGGCAAATTCCTCTACGTTGCCAACCGTGGCGAAGTGAACGAACTGCTGGTGTTCAGCATCAACGCCGCCAACGGTCAGCTCAAGGAAATCCAGCGTCGCAGCGTGGAAGGTAAAGAACCGCGCGAGTTCGCTTTTGATCCGAGCGGCCACTTCGTGCTGATCGCCAACCAGAAAAGCAACCAGATCGTGACCGTCCGCGTTGACCCGAAAACCGGTCT
Source organism: Pseudomonas sp. KU26590 (assembly GCF_026153515.1). NCBI lineage: Bacteria > Pseudomonadati > Pseudomonadota > Gammaproteobacteria > Pseudomonadales > Pseudomonadaceae > Pseudomonas > Pseudomonas sp. KU26590. The sequence continues at coordinate 5,015,078 of NZ_CP110644.1, read as the reverse complement.
GCTGGGCGACACCGTGCAGAAAGTCGACTTCGATTCGCCATCCGACTTTCATTTCCTCACGGCCAAGTAATCCCCAAGCAAGCACATAAGCGACACTTTGACGCAGGCTCAACCCTTGGTTTTCAGGGGCTGTGGGCCTGTATCAATTCAGGTGATATGGGCTAGTGCCAGAAAAGATTTTTTCCAGAACATCCTCGGGCGTAACTTTCATTCCACGGCCACGACGGTCAAGACTTGAAACGACACACCACAGCGAGGTACCCACCATGAACTTCAATCTCTTCTCCATCATCGCCGCGTCCGCCATTTCCGCCACTGTTGCTCTGCCTGCTAGCGCCAGTGTCGAAGCCACTGACAAAAAAGTCAGCTCGACCCAAAGTTACACCCCGAAGTACCTGCAACAAAGCGCCAACTTCTACGCCGCTCTGGATCACAAGATTCAACAATGAACAGCACTTCGAAGTGAATCCATTCCCCGTTAACGAACGTATCGTTGCCGGGGAATGGATTTGTAAGAACCTGATGTGAGTTGCGACTTTGTGATAACCGGAAAACGCTTTCGCGAGCAACTTCGTCTTCTACAGGTTGATGCGACCCACTGACCACTGCGTGTCAGGCCATGCATCAAGTGCCGGCGAGCTTGTTCGCGAAAGCGTTGGATTCCCTCCTTTGGTCCCTGTCTGCTGGATAAGCGATGGGGATTTTTTTGTGTGTTGGATTCAAGGGGCGATGATGAACTTGTGGGGGCGAGCTTGCTCCGTTCTGAGCGCTTTCCAATAAGATTGTCCCAAGCGTCGCAGGCGTATTCCAATACTTTGCGGGTCAAAGAACGAGATTTTGTAAAAGACAGGTAATTTTATTTCGGAGACTTGTCTGGAGATCTATGCATCTTCTATTGCGACTGGATTTCCCCCCGTCTGATTCGAAATTAACTTGTAGAACTCCTCCAGGCTCGGCGAAATAAAGTAGAGACTTCCACTATCGTTTCTCTCTGGAATATCTGTATCTCTTATCGAATTGTCTTCATGTGAGTGAGTTCGATCCCAGTAGTAGATACCAGTCCTTTTAGGTTCTGAGACAATCACATAAGGGTTACCCCCGCCATCTTCGCCAATAGCAATGGCATTATTGAGGAAAGCAAGCTCCTCAATAAATTCTTGATTGAAGGCCACCACATCGTTGCATTCTTCTTCAGGGAGCCACCCAAAGAGCCGATCAAAGCTAATGAGTCCCTCTTCGACCGAGCTCAGAGGGATTTCTACGTAGTCGGGAGCCGCTATAAAAAAGCCATTCATTTCTTGCAAAAAAATGCGGTACTCTACTGGAAGAGACTTGCCTAGCGCCAATTCAACTTGAGCTATGTCAGTCGCGGTCAGTCCTCTTTTATATACTATAGGCATTTCGTTACCCGCAATAACAAGTGGATTTAATGTTTTTACCCCGGCTGTTATCTAAGCTCGAAAAAAAGTGGTCAAGGCTATTATCCACCTGACCACTGAATTACTGCACAACCCAAAAAATCAAATCAGACCAAAATACATTTCTAGGAATTTATTAAAGCTTGACCACTGCGGCTTTAATTTTCCTTGCGTAAAGTCAGTCAGATCTTGCCCCAGTGACAACTCCACCACCTCGCCGCTGACTTTGTTATAGAAAAATCCCCCTTCACCTTCAAAGCTGTCCAAAGGAAGGTACTCCTTAGGAAGGTTGAGGGTTTCATGTGCTCGCTTTAAAGCAAGATCATAATTAGAATTCTTAGAAAACCAACACACTTGGTATATCTCTTTTCCCTTTTGGATAAAGGTCGGACCGTCCTCCGCGTGAAGGTAAAATTCTGCAAAGTCGGACGACACGTCCACTCCTAGTTTTTGGAGTTCTACTTCATATTCAGGGCTCGCATCATCGAACCACCAACCTTGGGTCTTACAAAAGTTAACAATCTTTTCGGAGAGCATTTTATTTATCCACAGTTTGCAGCGACTCTGGAACCACCAGACCAGCGTAGTCAGCTGGTGATAGCTGTAGCTGACGGTCCGACCAAGCGGATCAGTCTCTTCAACCAGACGCGCGTATTCGTCGTACTTGAACGTCAGACGGTTGCCATCTGGCAGCGTCAGTCCGGTCATGTTCCCGTTGTCATCGATCTCGATCTCGATCGCGTAACGTTCGCCACCGTAGTCACGGCCGGCGAAGACGCGATGATCTTCGTTGTAGTGCACCTCCAGCCCGCGGCTCAAGACGTCAACCGCCCAGGAAATCCGATTTTTGAAGTCGTAACGGAAATGAAAGTGCTCGCCGTCACTGGTCCAGTGCTCCATCACGCGCGGCTGACCGTCACGGGTTTCCCGGCGGTAGTTGCAGCTCAGGCCCGGGGCGTTGCTGTGACTGACATCACGCCGTCGGCGTAGCTGAAACGACGCATGGGTGAGCTGACTGTCGTTGTCGTACCGATACTGGACGAGGGTTTCAACGGCCAAGTGTCGACCACGCGTTTGACGTCGGTCAAGCGGCCCAGCGGATGTAGTAATCCAATTGGACGCGCACGCCGCCAGTAGCACTGATGTCAGTGAGCGTGCCGGCGACGATGCACGTGAAATACGGTTCAAATGACTCCGTATTCTTCACAACGATAACTCGACATGACTTCCGCAAAACATATCCTGCAGCGCGTGCTTCAATGCAGATTTTTGATCTTGCGAGTGATCCCTATCTTGAAAAAACTTAGCCACATGGGTTCTCGCCCCGAAGAATTCCGCAAACTCAGGTCTAACTACTAATTCCAACCTATCGGAGTGGTAGGAGATTTTTTCTATCGCATTAGATCTCTCATATTTAGATTCATCTGTTAGAAGCCCGATACCATCATCCACGGTAGCGTTATCTTCATCATCCAAGCGCGTAATGATGATGAAGTTCGAAGGGTTTTCGGGATGATCGCCCAAGCCAACGGTCATAACTCCATCTTCTTCATAACTTCTTATAGTAGACGCGACAAAGCTTTTCATTGATGATTCCTCAGTTAGCCGCAGGCATCCGATCGCCTTCGTCGTAGGCGTTGTCCTGCCGTGCATCCTGATTCACCTTAACTCCATATTTTTTGCAGCTGCTCCGCCCTATCGCCGTAGCCGATTCCATCAACCCATGTCACATGCCCGCCCAAGCTGTGGCTACCTTGGCCCGTCAGAGCGCTGTTGGTTGTGAAAGCATACTATTCAAAAACTGTTCTTTACCAAGCGATCTTTAAATTGAACACCAACTATTTGATTTGAGTCGAACAACCGCTTCACCCGCTCAACTGCCAGCATTACCGTAAAATCCTCTTCCGCCCGAAATATGTCAACAGCTGGAGAAATGTCTTTTTTAAGCACAATATCCGTGTATTTTTTTGGACCATCGGGGATATAACTCAACAACGGCTCGCACTTTGAATTTTTTGAATCGAAAGCTGCCAACGCATTGGTAGTATTTACGACTTTATAACCCTTATACTCCTTACCTTTGATATATATATCGGCATCGATGAACTGCAAGCCAGAAATGTTGGAGCTTACTAAAATATCGTAAAGCCTAGGACTGATAAAATTAGGACCATCGCTGAAGAAAAAGTCAAATCCCAAAACCCTTTCTAGACTTACGCGCTTGTCTAAGCGTAACTCTAATGGCCAGGTACCAGTCACCTCAGCGCCGGTTTTTAGTTCTATTGAATCTTGTCCCGTCAGGATCTTACTCTTGAACCAGTAACTTTCCGGATAAGTGTCCGATATTTGCATAATAAAAGCCTTAACCACAGATAGCCCCCTTACTGAACTCTTATTGAGAATTGTTCTCCAGGTCGCAGACCTTTTCATTCATCAGCAATGACGCTGTCGACCGCGTAGCGGTTTTTCCAGATGGTGCTGTTCGAGAACGGAGATCCAGCTATCGATATTAACCAGCATTAACACCTGAATCATGAATAGAATGGCTGGGATAAAGTTTTCAGCCACCTCTCTAAATGAGTCTTAAAGAGCACTTAAGAGCCAAATACAAAAAAATCAATTTTTCAAATAATCACCAAACCAAAAATTCACAGCATTCTCATTAATTCCATACTCACCCAGCCAGAAATCAACGGGATAGCTCCAGTCGGTGGACCTGGATTTCTTTGGAACCAAGCCAATATTTTTATATTCGTTTAGGAATCCTTTGTGTTCAGGCGTCTCAAGTACTCCTAGATGACCAAGCAAGTCAAGTAATCCTCTAGACTCATCTTGGGAAAACTTGAGCTCGTTAATCCCTCTAATTTTTTTTTCCAAAATAACTGGTGTATCACCAGCGCTGGCCGAGCTCAGTACAGACAGCACAGCTTTCATTTTTTTCCCAGAAGGAACAGAGAATTCACGCTCCCTATTGCTCTCAGCCAAGAAGAAATATAGCTGCTCCGGAGCTCCATTATTAGTTGAGCCCCCGAGATAACGCATCGCATTAACTAGCGTGAAGTCAACTTTTCTTTTTTTGAAACCGCTGCAAATATCACATTGAATACCAGCGTGCGACTCAAACTTATGATCTGGGAATTTTTGCATTATTGCATAAGCCGAAAGCGCAGCTCTTTTTTGAGGCTCATTGTTCTCCAAGCCCGAAAGAAATTCTTGCACCACTTTACTTTTCTCAGCCTTAGCCATTTCAATGTGAAGCTTCTCAATCAGATCGTCATGCTCCATTTCGACGACCGGGAAAATCATCTCATATTCTTTTAATACCTCAATAGAAGATGAGTCCTGCATGTTATCAACAGATCCACTTCGCAAAAAATCCTTCAATGCCTTATTTAGTTTCGTATTAATCATAAAACACCTTAACAAGTAGCGCCTTTCACATTAGAAGGCTTTCCAGCAATATTAGAAGATTTTCTGGTTTCGATCCCGGGCAACGCACTGACCTTACTAGCGCCTTTCGCCTCGAGGTAGGTGCTCGCTGCACTCATTCTTTCCGCGCCAACGCGTGTTGAGAGCTTGGCCTCGGATATACCCTGAATTTTGTTACCTCTAACATTAGCACTGCCACGCCCCAGCACCTGACGCTCCCGAATACCTGAGCTTTCGATACCTCGGACAGTGTCATATGATGTCCCTTTAGCAGTAACTTGCGTAATACTATCCCCACTCGCCAACCGTGGACCATCTGCTGCTACCGTGCCTTCGTGACGGCGCATCACATCACTGAGCGAAGCGTTGTCGGATGCCCGGCCGTGATAGAAAACATCGCCTTTGGCATCTGACAGAAAATAGTTCCAATCCAGCCCTAGGGGGTCAATCCAGGCAACAGGGTTATTACAGTACCCATAGAAATTAGTCCCCCCATCTAACCCAATCGGATCTTGCGTTATAAACCGCCCAATCTCCGGATCGTAATACCTGAACGTGTTGTAGTGCAGTCCCGTTTCCTCGTCAAAGTACTGACCTTGGAACCGCAGATTCTGTTCAATCTCACTTACCGCAAGCGACTCGATCTCCCCCCACGCCTTGTACGTCGCCTGCCAGACAATCTGGCCATCCACATCCGTCATCTCCAGCGGCGTGCCGATCTGGTCGGTGTGGAAGTAGTAGAGCTTTTGCTCTGGCTCACCCTCGTTTTGGTCGACCCGGGCAAGTGGCGCATAGCTGCCCGGCTCGTAAATGTAGAGGCTACTCTGCGCCGGCGTTTCCTCACGCAGCAGGCGCAAACCTTGCCAGAGGAATTGCTTGTGCTCGGTTTGGCCTGCAATCTCGGACGTCTTCCCAACTCGGCGACCCAAGCTGTCATACCGATACGTGCCAACGCTGTGTACCTGGCTGTTAACCATCGTTTCCGCACGCACAAGCCGGTTTTCGCAGTCGTACGTAAACGTCTGCAGCTTGGTTAACCCTGACCGTTTTTCAATCAGGTTGCCCCAAGCGTCGTAGGCATATTCCTTATCACGCCAATGTCTGATGCGGTTGTCTTTGACGTGGTCGAACTGGCTGGTATTGAAATTCAGGCGATTGGCTGCCGCGTCATACCGGAACTCTTCGCTATCAACCAGGCGGCCAGTATCACGACTGTGCAGCTGGCCGTTCGCTTCATACTCGTACTTGATCTCGCCGCGTAGTTTGTCGAGGGTGCGGGTCAGTTCGCCAGCCGGATCGTATTGGTAGCGGCGGTGGATAGGGTTGTAGGCGTGGTCGATCAGCAGGCTGTTATTGCCGGGGTTGTGGATCTGTGAGAGCTTTTCGCCAGGTATCTTCGATGCGAACTGCCAGCTCTTGCGCCCCATCGCATCGTAACCAAAGCAGCTCGTAAGTTTGCCTTGCGTACGATAAACCTCTCGATGCAGATCATCGCGCTCCATGTCGCTGATCAGCAGACCGTCGAGGTTAAGTTGATGCCGGTGGCCGCTGCCGTAGTAAAGATGATTAAGGTGCTGGCCAGTCGGCAACGTCAGCGTGGTCAGGTTACTGAGCGGATCGTATTCGTAGGCCAGCGCACCTTGCGGTGTGGTCTCTTCGATGAAACGCTCCAGCAGGTCATAAACACGATTAAGGTGCTCTGCCGTCACATCCAGTTGTTTGCCGGCATTAGTAGGCTGGAACTGGATGGTGAGCAACTGGTGTTGCTGGTCTTGATGCGAAGATGAATAGTATTAGTAATGGCTGCGCTGCCGTTACAATCTGCCCTGATACAAAGCTTTCAAATCAGGTGCATCGTAACTACAAATCGAAATCCCAGTTCAGCGCTTTACTACATACTACCTTTCTCCGAGCAGAACTCCACACCCTTGACAGAATTATTCTTAAAGTGTTCAGCAATATCATCAGAAACTACTAGGTGAGAGTTGCTTTCCGAAGCACGAAACATACCGCTCTCCGGCATTTTATCGAGCAGCACAATCCTACTAAATTTCTTCGGGCCATCTGGCATTGACTTGATAAGTGATTTATAACTCGAATTTGCCATATCAAATGCAGACTCCGACCTAAGGTAGTTAATAATAAAATAATCATCATAGCTTTTGCCATTAATCGTAACGTCAGCACAGATCAGTTGGACATCGCTTGCAAATGTCGAGGAGTTAATAATTTCAGCGAGCCTGGCGCCAACTAGATCCGGGCCATCGCTGAAAAAATAATCATATTGGCGGAAAGCACTCAATGAAATCTTTTTTGCAAGAGTTACTTTCGGCTTGGCACCAACGGCAGAAAGCTTTTTACACTTATAAAATTCTAAATGATCAAGACTATTTGTGTGATCATAACTGAGCCAATAACTTTCCGGATACCCCTCTGAAGGTGTAAGCAATTTCATTTAACACGCTCCCGCCCTAATAGAATTTTTGTTCAATTTTGTCTCCCCTTTGCGGAGCCCTTGCCGGTTCTCGACGATCACGTCGTCGAGAGCCGTCTTGTATTGCTGCTTGGTCCACCCTTGCTCACGCCCAACTCTCTCGATCTCATTCAGATTGCCCCGAACTTCGGCAGTGTATCCCGGATGTGGGCCCAAGTGGACAGTTCGTACAGGATGGTTTTCCGCGTGGGTTGGTAGATAAATTATGTTATTCGATGCATGGATATTCATACCTGACGCCTTTAGCACCGGGTGGCCAGAGAGCTGCCGGGGGATGATGTGATGTTTCTGAAACCCTGGTATCCCAGGCATTGTGTTGTAAGTCACTAGGCCAGTAGGATCCAACCACATGAGAGGGTTAGGCACATACTGATAGAGATTAAATCCACCTTCCAACCCAATCGGATCCTGCGTAATAAAACGCCCAACCTCCGGATCGTAGTACCTGAACGTGTTGTAGTGCAGTCCCGTTTCCTCGTCAAAGTACTGACCTTGGAACCGCAGATTCTGTTCAATCTCACTTACCGCAAGCGACTCGATCTCCCCCCACGCCTTGTACGTCGCCTGCCAGACAATCTGGCCATCCACATCCGTCATCTCCAGCGGCGTGCCGATCTGGTCGGTGTGGAAGTAGTAGAGCTTTTGCTCTGGCTCACCCTCGTTTTGGTCGACCCGGGCAAGTGGCGCATAGCTGCCCGGCTCGTAAATGTAGAGGCTACTCTGCGCCGGCGTTTCCTCACGCAGCAGGCGCAAACCTTGCCAGAGGAATTGCTTGTGCTCGGTTTGGCCTGCAATCTCGGACGTCTTCCCAACTCGGCGACCCAAGCTGTCATACCGATACGTGCCAACGCTGTGTACCTGGCTGTTAACCATAGTTTCCGCACGCACAAGCCGGTTTTCGCAGTCGTACGTAAACGTCTGCAGCTTGGTTAACCCTGACCGTTTTTCAATCAGGTTGCCCCAAGCGTCGTAGGCATATTCCTTATCACGCCAATGTCTGATGCGGTTGTCTTTGACGTGGTCGAACTGGCTGGTATTGAAATTCAGGCGATTGGCTGCCGCGTCATACCGGAACTCTTCGCTATCAACCAGGCGGCCAGTATCACGACTGTGCAGCTGGCCGTTCGCTTCATACTCGTACTTGATCTCGCCGCGTAGTTTGTCCAGGGTGCGGGTCAGTTCGCCAGCCGGATCGTATTGGTAGCGGCGGTGGATAGGGTTGTAGGCGTGGTCGATCAGCAGGCTGTTATTGCCGGGGTTGTGGATCTGCGACAGCTTTTCCGCCGGAATACTTGACGCAAACTGCCAGCTCTTGCGGCCCATCGCGTCATAACCAAAGCGGCTCGTAAGTTTGCCTTGGGACCGATAGACCTGCGAGGTGCAGGTCATCGCGCTCCATGTCGCTTATGACCAGACCGACGAGGTTCAGTTGGTGCAGGTGGCCGCTGCGTAATACAGATGGTTCAGATGCTCGCCCGTCGGCAATGTCAGCGTGGTGAGGTTGCCCAGCGGACTGTATTCGTTGGCTAGTGCACCTTTAGGGAAACTCTGAAAAAGACTTCCAAATCTGGTGAAATACGCCAGTCCCAAGCACTGAACGGTTGAGTCCCGATGAAGCAGATGTCCTTCGCTGACGCCGAATACGCTGGCAAACGCAAACAAACCCGCCGTGAACGCTTCCTGATCGAGATGGATCAGGTTGTGCCCTGGAATGGCTTGGTCAAACTGATCGAGCCGCACTATCCAACGGGAGAAGGTGGTCGTCCGGCATACCCGTTGATGGCGATGTTGCGGGTTCATCTGATGCAGAACTGGTTCGGTTATAGCGACCCAGCTATGGAAGAATCGCTGTACGAAACTACGATTCTGCGCCAGTTTGCCGGGCTGCATCTGGATCGGATTCCAGACGAAACCACGATCCTCAACTTCCGCAGATTGCTCGAAAAACATGAGCTGGCCGGTGGGATTTTGCAGGTCATCAATGGCTATTTGGGCGACCGTGGTTTGTTGTTGCGCCAAGGCACCGTGGTCGATGCGACGATCATTCATGCGCCGAGTTCGACCAAGAACAAGGACGGCAAACGCGACCCTGAAATGCATCAAACCAAGAAGGGAAATCAATACTATTTCGGGATGAAATCGCACATCGGTGTCGATGCCGAATCCGGTTTGGTGCATAGCGTAGTGGGCACTGCGGCGAATGTGGCGGACGTAACCCAGGTCGATCAGTTACTGCACGGAGAAGAAACTTACGTCTCTGGCGATGCCGGTTACACCGGCGTCGAAAAGCGCCCCGAGCATCAAGATCGCCAAATGATCTGGTCGATTGCTGCGCGGCCCAGCAGCTATAAAAAGCATGCAAAGAAGAGTCTGATCGGGCGCATGCGTCGCAAAATCGAATACGCGAAAGCTCAACTGCGCGCCAAGGTTGAGCATCCGTTTCGAGTAATCAAGCGCCAGTTTGGTTATACGAAAGTACGCTTCCGAGGCCTGCTGAAAAACACTGCGCAGCAGACCACGCTGTTTGCTCTGTCGAACCTGTGGATGATGCGAAAACGATTACTCAATGCAGGAGAGGTACGCCTTTAATGCGGAAAATGAGTGCTGAAAAGCGCTTGTACGCAGAAAAAAGCGGGGATTGAGAGAGCAAAAGGTCTAATTTTCGATTGAGTCGACATTTTTTGAGCCTCAAGCAACGGGGCTGTTAAAAACGCGTGCCTACTTCAGACCTTCCTTAGAGATCAAGAAGTGTGGGCACGGGAATCTGCCCACACTCAGGCTTCATAAGCCATCCCTCGCGCTTTACAATCGCTACAAAATTATAGATTATAAAGTTCTCCCTAAATGACTGCTCAGCGTACACGCTCAAGCAGAAGGCGTCAGTTTATGATCTAAAAAATCATCATTCTCCATATAGTAATTCAATGCCTCAATAATCTCACCGATGGATGCCTGAGGTTTTTGGGTGAGCGCGTTGATCATTACGTCCTTGAATTGCTCACCATAATAAAGTAGGTGAAGATTATTTGTAGTTACAAAGGTACTGTAGTGATCTTTATCGTTAACCACATCTGGGTAATCGTCGAGATAGCAAACAAGATCAGCCCTTATTCGATCAGCGGCGTCAGAAGAATAGAGACAAAGATCATCATCAAACTCATGCCCCAAACGTACCGTCTCGATTAAGGTGCTTATTAAGATAGGTTCTTTTACTTCGAAAGTATTCATTAGCAGCATCCTTTGAGTGATTTTCCGGTTTTCCCATTCAGCTTGCCTTTTCTCCCAGGCTCACCTCCTCCCCATATGTCCCGGCCGCCCTTGCCTGTAGGGTGATAAATGCCGTGTTTCGACGCATGATCTGCTCTGTCTACAAGTTTTAAAACGCCAACATCTTCATGGTGGTGCCAAGTCAAGCCTGCAGGGCTCTTAGACATTTTGGGACTTTCCATCCAGGATTCCAGTTGAGGATATCTGCCCAACATATCTCGCCGAAATGCGGGATCACCATTCATATTTTTAATGAAGCTTTGGTTGGCACGATTGAACTGAACAGAGTCACTTGAGTACTGCAGATCGGAGGGCACTTTAAAGCTGTCAAAAGAGTGGTAAACATTTTCCGCCCTGATCCCCATCCAACCCATTGGATCTAGCCACGATTGAGGGTTGGGCGCGTATTGATAAAGATTGTATCCACCGGCCAAGCCGATCGGGTCCTGGGTAATGAAACGCCCTGACTCAGGATCGTAATACCTGAACGTGTTGTAGTGCAGCCTCGTTTCATCGTCAATGTACTGACCCTGAAACCGCAGATTCTGTTCAATCTCACTTACCGCAAGCGACTCGATCTCACCCCACGCCTTGTAGGTCGCCTGCCAGACAATCTGGCCATCCACATCCGTCATCTCCAGCGGCGTGCCGATCTGGTCGGTGTGGAAGTAGTAGAGCTTTTGCTCTGGCTCACCCTTGTTTTGGTCGACCCGGGCAAGTGGCGCATAGCTGCCCGGCTCGTAAATATAGAGGCTACTCTGCGCCGGCGTTTCCTCACGCAGCAGGCGCAAACCTTGCCAGAGGAATTGCTTGTGCTCGGTTTGGCCCTCGATCTCGGACGTCTTCCCGACGCGCCGCCCCAAGCTGTCATACCGATACGTGCCGACGCTGTGCACTTGGCTGTTAACCATCGTTTCCGCGCGCACAAGTCGGTTTTCGCAGTCATACGTAAACGTCTGCAACTTGCTCAGCCCTGAGCGCTTTTCAATCAGGTTGCCCCACGCGTCGTAGGCGTATTCCTGATCGCGCCATTGGTTGATGCGGTTGTCTTTGACGTGGTCGAACTGGCTGGTGTTGAAGTTGAGCCGATTGGCCGCAGCGTCATACCGGAACTCTTCGCTATCAACCAAACGCCCGGTATCGCGGCTGTGCAGCTGACCGTTTGCTTCATATTCGTATTTGATCTCACCGCGCAGCTTGTCGAGGGTGCGGGTCAGTTCGCCCGCCGGATCGTATTGGTAGCGGCGGTGGATAGGGTTGTAGGCGTGGTCGATCAGCAGGCTGTTATTGCCGGGGTTGTGGATCTGCGACAGCTTTTCGCCAGGTATCGTCGATGCGAACTGCCAGCTCTTACGCCCCATCGCATCGTAACCAAAGCAACTGGTGAGTTTGCCTTGAGTTCGATACACCTCCCGGTGCAGATCATCGCGCTCCATGTCGCTGATCAACAATCCATCGAGGTTGAGTTGGTGCAGGTGGCCACTGCCGTAATACAGATGGTTCAGGTGTTGGCCCGTCGGCAATGTCAGCGTAGTCAGGTTACTGAGCGGATCGTATTCGTAGGCCAGCGCACCTTGCGGTGTGGTCTCTTTAATTAACCGGCCCAGCAGGTCGTAAGCGAATTCCAGCTTTTCTGCGCCGATGCCGAGTCTTTTACCAACATCTGTAGGTGAACGCTCAATCGACAGCATCCGATCGCCTTCGTCGTAGCTGTAGTCCTGCCGCGCATCCTGATTGACCTTGGCCAGCAGCCGCCCAATCAAATCACGCTCAAACTCCGTACTGCGTTGCGGTCTTTCCGCTCGTTCTCCGTAGCCGATCTCATCAACACGCGTCAGATGCCCACCCAGGTTGTAGCTAAACCGGCGCGTGAGGTTGTCGATGCGTTTCTCTTCGATCAGTCGATCCGACGCATCGTAAGCAAATTCGTAAGCCGCATTGTTTTCGTTGACCAACGCTGTCAGCCGAATCGCTTTGTCGTACTCGTAGCGAATGCGCTGACCCTTCGCATCCTGTCGGCTTGAAGGCAAACCGCGCGCCGTGCGCAACAGCCGCGTGGTCTGACCCTTGCCATCGGTGTGCGTCAGCGCCTGGCCGAGGAAGTTGTAGGTAAACGACTCAGTCGTACCATCCGGATGCTCGATGCGCAGCACTTCGCCGTCGGGTTTGCGCTCAAGCCGTGTAGTCTGGTTCAGCGCATCTGTCACAGCGATCAGGTGGGACCGGTCGTCGTAGGTGTAGAAGGTGTTTTTGCCCGAGCAATCCTGAAACCGCTCCACCTCCGCCAGCGCGTTCCACCAGAGGTGTTTCGATTTAGAATTCGCATCAATTATGGTGTGCGGTAAGCCGTCGTCGCTGTTGAGCTGCTCGGCCTTATGCCCGAGCGCGTCGTATAAAGCGATAAGGTAGCTTTCTCGTTGTACCGGGCATTCCAGCCGCTGCCATCCGGAAGGCAGTTTTGGTGATCACGAGGTACTTCTAGCAGAACAGCAGCTCTCGACCTGAATTCAATTGCCCTCGTACAAGCCAATATACTTGAGCCCATTGTAGTTCTGCTTATACGGAGTAGACACAGCTATTCCACCGTCCGAATACCAAAACATGGCATTGGCTTTATGCACTCCCAAGTTAAAGCATTCGGCCTTCACGTTTTCTAGCTGAGACGGGTCAATGGTAGACTCCTGGAGTAGAACATCCAACTCGACCTCTTTATCTTTCCTAGGAATGATACCAATAAAATCTTCGTCATACCGCCTTTGCCCGATATCCTTACAAAATCCGCAAACTTTGTACGACGGCTCATCCAGCTCGGAGTTATAGTCCAGCTCAAAGTATTTCTGATACACCGACTCCGGCTCAAAATTAGTACCGATCCAGAGATGCACTTTGTCGTACCGCTCAATATGATACTCATCCACCTAGGACGCTCCTCATAACCGAGATCTAATCGCATTCAAATAAAATGGATATTGTCGCGTTGTTAGTCACCACTCAAACCCTGTTTTCATTGCTTTAGGTTCATCTACAGTTAAACCGGCCCCGCATAAGCATTATGGTGGGTCGGTCCAACTAACAGGGCTAGATGCGTATCCATGGAAATTAAGACTGCCGGCTAATTCGATCTAAGCTTTAGTGTTCAAGATCGAAGAGCTTGTCAAGCGGCAGATCAACCGATACGTTATTTAAGCGCAGCAACAAAACTGTCAAACGACGAGATGACCGGCTCCATACGCTCTTCATCTTGAAGCCACAAGTACACCTTTCCATAATCCTCCCCCCGTAATGACAGCATGAAGCTATTGCCACCATCATCATATGCGAAGGGGACCAGGCCTTGCGTCAAGCCATCATCACGGTAGGAATCTTTAATCAACAATTCAATCGATGGATTCCCATACTTGATTGGGTTAAACCCTCCGATGGAAAAGCAGAAGTCGTCCCCGTCGAATTCTGTCTTTAAGGGATATCCTCCATTGTTATGAAGATAGAGTTTTTTAAATGTTTGAGGAAGGCTACCTTTAACAAGCTGTTCGACCCCAATGAAATCCTCGAAGCTGATCTGGCCATATGACTCTTCTAAATCTAGCATGATGTTCCTCCTACTTTACCGGATGAGCTTTTGGGGGAGCTTGAGCGCCTTGCTGGGAAAGTATATGTTTTTCCAGTGGCCGCCTTGTATTGAGCAACCCCACCCTTGTGAGGTACCCCTTGATGAGCTCCTTGCTCTACGAGCTGCATCGTACCTCTATTCGTCTTTGGATCGTAATCATCAAGGTGGTGCCATACATAGCCGCGCGGGGCACTTTTTTGATTTAGGCCGGCTTCTTTATTTGCCAACTCAAAATCTTTAATGTAATCACCACTGTATTCTATAGAAATGATGGGATTCACATTTGGATTCTTGGCAAACAACGCATTACTTTCCGCATAATTTAAACCGCCCGCGCTGTTTTGTACAACTCCGTTATAGCCTCGCTCGGCAAGCTTACTTAGCGCATCGAGACCCAGTGGGTCCATCCATCCTAATGGGTTATTAACATACTTATAGAGGTTGAGACCGCCACTTAAACCGATTGGGTCTTGCGAAATAAACCGTCCAATCTCCGGATCGTAATGTCTAAATGTGTTGTAGTGCAGACCCGTTTCGTCGTCAAAGTACTGACCCTGAAACCGCAGATTCTGCTCAACCTCACTCACGGCAAGCGTCTCGACCTCGCCCCACGCCTTGTAGGTCGCCTGCCAAACAATCTGGCCGTCAACATCCGTCATTTCAAGCGGCGTGCCGATTTGGTCGGTATGGAAGTAGTAAAGCCTCTGCTCCGCCTCACCTTCGTTTTGGTCGACCCGGGCTAGCGGCGCATAGCTTCCGGGCTCGTAGATATAGAGGCTGCTCTGCTCTGGGGTTTCCTCACGCAACATCCGCAGGCCTTGCCAGAGGAACTGCTTGTATTCTGTCTTGCCGTTTATTTCCGAAGTCTTCCCAACCCGCCGACCCAGGCTGTCATAACGATACGTCCCAACGCTGTGCACCTGGCTGTTGACCATCGTTTCCGAGCGCACAAGCCGGTTTTCGCAGTCGTAGGTAAACGTCTGCAGCTTGGTTAACCCTGACCGTTTTTCAATCAGGTTGCCCCACGCGTCGTAGGTGTATTCCTGATCGCGCCATTGCTTGATGCGGTTGTCTTTGACGTGGTCGAACTGGCTGGTGTTGAAGTTGAGCCGATTGGCCGCAGCGTCATACCGGAACTCTTCGCTATCAACCAAACGCCCGGTATCGCGGCTGTGCAGCTGACCGTTTGCTTCATATTCGTATTTGATCTCACCGCGCAGCTTGTCGAGGGTGCGGGTCAGTTCGCCCGCCGGATCGTATTGGTAGCGGCGGTGGATAGGGTTGTAGGCGTGGTCGATCAGCAGGCTGTTATTGCCGGGGTTGTGGATCTGCGAGAGCTTTTCGCCAGGTATCGTCGATGCGAACTGCCAGCTCTTACGCCCCATCGCATCGTAACCAAAGCAACTGGTGAGTTTGCCTTGAGTTCGATACACCTCCCGGTGCAGATCATCGCGCTCCATGTCGCTGATCAACAATCCATCCAGGTTGAGTTGGTGCAGGTGGCCGCTGCCGTAGTACAGATGATTGAGGTGCTGGCCAGTCGGCAACGTCAGCGTGGTCAGGTTACTGAGCGGATCGTACTCGTAGGCCAGCGTTCCTTGGGGGGTGGTCTCTTTGGTGAGGCGGCCAAGCAGGTCGTAGACAAATTCCAGCTTCTCTTCGCCGATGCCAAGCTTTTTACCAATCGCTGTAGGCAAGCGCTCAATCGACAGCAGCCGGTCGCCTTCGTCGTAGCTGTAGTCCTGCCGCGCATCCTGATTGACCTTGGCCAGCAGCCGCCCAATCAAATCACGCTCAAACTCCGTACTGCGTTGCGGTCTTTCCGCTCGTTCTCCATAGCCGATCTCATCAACACGCGTCAGATGCCCACCCAGGTTGTAGCTAAACCGGCGCGTGAGGTTGTCGATGCGTTTCTCTTCGATCAGTCGATCCGACACATCGTAAGCAAATTCGTAAGCCGCATTGTTCTCGTTGACCAGCGCGGTCAGGCGAGTCGCTTTGTCGTACTCATAGCGAATGCGCTGTCCCTTTGCATCCTGTCGGCTAGAAGGGAGCCCGCGTGCAGTACGGAGCAAGCGCGTGGTCTGACCCTTGCCATCGGTGTGCGTCAGGACTTGGCCGAGAGCGTTGTAGGTAAACGACTCAGCTGTGCCATCCGGGTGCTCGATGCGCACAACTTCGCCATCAGGTTTGCGCTCAAGTCGTGTCGTCTGATTCAGCGCATCGGTGACGGCGACAAGATGGGCGCGATCATCGTAGGCGTAAAACGTGCTTTTACCTGAACAGTCCTGAAACCGCTCGACCTGAGCGAACGTGTTCCACCAGAGATATTTCGATTTGTAGGTCGCATCGATGATGGTGTGCGGCAGGCCGTCTTCGCTGTTGAGGTACTCGGTCTTGTGGCCGAGTGCATCGACTTCGGCGATGAGATTACCTTTTTTATCGTAGCGGGCTTTCCAGACGCTGCCGTCTGGGTAAGAAACCGACGATACCAGCGTAGTCAGCTGGTGATAGCTGTAGCTGACGGTCCGACCAAGCGGATCAGTCTCTTCAACCAAACGCGCGTATTCGTCGTACTTGAACGTCAGACGGTTGCCATCGGGCAGCGTCAGCCCTGTCATGTTGCCGTTGTCGTCGATCTCGATCCCGTACCGCTCACCACCGTAGTCACGGCTGGCGACGACGCGATGATCCTCGTTGTAGTGCACTTCCAGCTCACGGCCCAAGACATCAACCGCCCAGGAAGTCCGATTCTTGAGGTCGTAGCGGAAATGGAAGTGTTCGCCGTCGCTGGTCCAGTGCTCCACCACGCGGGGCTGACCGTCAAGGGTTTCCCAGCGGTAGTTGCAGCTCAGGCCCAGCGCGTTGCTGTGACTGACCATCACGCCTTCGGCGTAGCTGAAACGACGCGTTGAGTCGCCGTTGCGGTTGATCACTTCGGTGAGCTGCCCGTTGTCGTCGTAGCGGTACTGGACGAGGGTTTCAACGGCAAGATTATCGACCACGCGTTTGACGTCGGTCAGGCGCCCCAATGGATGGTCGTAATCCAGGTGGACACGTACGCCGCCAGTGGCACTGATGTCAGTGAGCGAACCGTCGACGGTGTAGGTGAAATGCAGAAAATGCCCCAGTGCGTTTTCGATGCGCTGGATCGGCGTGGGCGTGTTGTCTTCCGGAACTTCGCCGAAGTAGAAGAAGATGTTGTCGAGGGTTTGCAGGAGGTAATGCCCGCCCTCGGTGCAGACCAGATAAACCTGTTCGTGGGGGTTATAGATCCGCTGGCCCGGTTCGACATTCACGAAAGGAACGGTTCGACCCTGATTATCGGTGAGGTAAACGAAGCTACCTGTGCGGCGCAGACTCTGTTCCCACGGCAGGATCCAGCCACGGCCCAAAATGCTATCTACGGCGAGATCGCTGGCATAGAAGCGGGACCACTCGATCGGCATCAGGCCGGGCAGGCTGAAATCAACTTCATCGGGTATGAATTTACGGCCTGTGGTCATATCAACGGGGTTGCCTGCATGACCGCCGACCGCACGCTCGATGGCGGGGCCCACCACATATCGGCTGGCGACTTCACCCGCCACAAAGCCTGCGGTGAACTTCATCACGCACGGCATGACCGCTTTCATGCCTGCCTGGGTGCCTTGCTTAATCAGTTGGGCAATCCCGCCGGCAGCACCGGCCACAGCCATCAACACATCAACGGTTGTGCGCAACCAGCCTGGAATTTCGTCGTCGACGGGTAAATAACGGTAGGTACCGCCGCCGATGAAGACGTTATCCGAGCCGCTGGAAAATGGTACTGCCACAGGTGAGCTTGTCTTTTTTGCGCGCCGCCGCTGTGCCGTTGATGAAGACGTTGGTGGACCCCTCGGCCACCTGCGCGGGCGCCCCCGGATGCTTGCTGCATGCGCCTAGACTTTGGGCGACATGCGCCGCTTGGCGACTGTTAACGAAGACGTTTGGCGAAGCGGTCACGATCGTGCCGGAAGGGGACGAAAATAAACTACCCAAGGCTTCTCCCGCAGCAGTGAGCAGGCTACCTCCAACGCCTGCTGCCATCCCTGCGAGAAGTGCGACGCCAAAACCACAGGTGAAGGTTGCGATAGCAACCGTGGCTACAAGCGCAATGCCCAAGGCAGCACCGAGGAGAAATCCCCCCAAGGCACCGGTGTGCGATATCTCATCACCGAACCGAGCGGCTTCAAACATGATGGCTACTCCTGTTCGCTGGCGTCGGGCACGTGCTGGGCGTTTTGCATTATCTTGAAACTGGCGAGCAAGTCGATCCGGTTCTGATTTTGCTCAGCACTCTTGAACAGGCTCAGGGTGTGGGGCGAGAGCAACGCGGCAAGGTCCATCATCATGAAAATCTCCTTGAAGGCACGGGGTAGAACGCTACCGCCATGCTCAGCAACAACAGGTTACGAGCCTTTCCGGGGCTGACGCTTTTTTTTGCATGATCGCTTACGTCACGCGCAAACGTCGTCACAGTCTCAAATTCGTTACAGATGTTTCAGCGTGCCAAAGGAAACACGCATGCACGTCTCCCTGTCAACCCGGCGCGTCGATTCAGCCACTAACACGGCTTTAAACATTGGAGGAATCGTCGCTAAAAAGGCGATGACGCACCATGGTGCGAGTTTGCAGTGACGGCAGGTATATTCCTACTACTACGTAGGACGCGAATTACAGACAGAGCCATTTTGGACAATTCAGCACGGCCTGTTCGCGAGCAAGGTGGAGCGCCACCCCGGTCACTCCTACAGGATTGGTGCAAACTTCGAGAACGCGGTTATCTATGAGCCCGATTAACTCCCTGAATAATCAACCCCATCGATGTTTTGAATCGCCAGCCATCGTTTTTTAACCCGCACAACTTCACGCATTCTGGGCGCCTGAAACAGACACGTCCCGGAGCTACAAACATGGCCGCTGCCATCCTCACCTCAATCAAACACGGCGCTTATACCGCCATCGCGTTGTATGTTGTTTTCATCGCAGTGGTTACCGTCATCAGCACGAACCCACAACTCAATGCACCGTCGCAGATGTCCGCGCAAACTGCTTCCGTTGAACTCAATCGCGCGGCTGTTAGGTCGCAGGGGCGTGCGTCGTGAAAGGCGCGAACTTCTGGGTGATTGTTTTTTTTGCACTCATCAACAACGGCTGCTCGTTGCTCGGCCATGGCGAAGGTTCGGTGGGCGGTGTGGCACGCAGCATGGCGTTCAAGACCGAGGTCGCTGAAGCGGTGGAGATGCAGCGCTCGCAAAAGCTCAACACCGGTCATCCGCCGCCACGGCACAGCGAGATGATTTCACCGATCTTTGAGATGGAAGTGGTGTAGCGAAGTGGTTTAGCTATTAACCATTGCGGTTGCAATCAGCGCTTGGCCATCGCAGTGATAAACAGGTCGGATGCCAGAAAACGCTGTAACCAGCGTTGCAGGTGGGGGTAGGGGCTTTGCCAGAACCAGTCCGCATCCACCGCGCAGAACTGCCGTATGAAGGGCGCTATGGCGATGTCTCCCAAGGTCAGTCGATCGGCGACCAGAAAGTCCCGTGACGCGAGTAATTCGTTCAGCCGGCGCAAAAACCTCTCTCCCCGCTGGCGGTATTCTTCCTGGGTGAATTCGGGATAACGCACGGCGTATTTGTAGTGATCCAGATCCTGCTTGAAGCTGCTGTCGTTTTCCGCGATCAGCTCGGCGATCTGCCTTTGCCCGTCGACGTCGTGGGCCAAGGACCAATCGTTCGGGTCATGCTGCGCCAGGGCCCAGCCCATGATGTCCAGACTTTGCTCCAGCACCCGGTCGTGCAGCACCAGCACAGGCACCGTGCCTTTTGGTGAGCGTTCGAGCATCTCGGCCGGTTTGGCTTTGAGGCTGACCTCCACCGTGGCCACCGGTACGCCGCAATACCCCAGCGCCATGCGAGCGCGCATGGCGTAGGGGCAGCGGCGGAACGAGTAGAGCGTCGGCGCCGTCAGTTCAGCATGAGGCGCCGACGTCATACTCAGGCCTCGGTCAGTTCGCCGCAGTCGGCGATGACGACTTTCTTGCTGGTGCGGCCGGATTGCGAACCCAGGGCTTCGATGGCCTTGACCACGTCCATGCCTTCAACGACTTTGCCGAAGACGACGTGTTTGCCGTTCAGCCATTCGGTGACGATGGTGGTGATGAAGAACTGGCTGCCGTTGGTGTTCGGGCCAGCGTTGGCCATCGACAGGTCACCTGGCGCGGTGTGCTTGAGGGTGAAGTTTTCGTCTTCGAACTTGTTGCCGTAGATCGACTTGCCGCCAGTGCCGTTGTGGTTGGTGAAATCACCGCCCTGCAGCATGAAGTTCTGGATCACGCGGTGGAACGACGAACCCTTGTAGCTGAGGCCGTCGCCTTTTTCGCCGGTGCACAGAGCGCGGAAGTTTTCAGCGGTTTTCGGAACGACGTCGTTGTGCAGTTCCATGACGATGCGACCCATTGGCTCGTCGTTGGCAGTGATGTCGAAGAATACTTTTGAGTTTGCCACGTGGTTTTACCTTCTTTGGAGTTTGGCGCGACTGTCGCGCAAGGGATACAGGGTTGCACAGAAACGCCATCGGGCGTGTCTGTGCGTCGTGAAAAAACGGTTTAGCCGCTGCTGACCTCGACGGTGCTCAGGCCATTGCCCTGACGCCGCACCTGAATCTGCACCGGGATTCGCTCGTGCATTTCCTGCACGTGGGAGATCACCCCGACCTTGCGGCCCTGGGCCTGCAGCCCGTCGAGGGCGTCCATGGCCAGTTGCAGGGATTCGGGGTCGAGGCTGCCGAAGCCTTCGTCGATGAACAGCGATTCAATCTTCAGCGTGCTTGAAGCCATGGACGCCAGGCCCAGGGCGAGGGCGAGGGACACCAGGAATGTTTCCCCGCCCGAGAGCGAGTGAACCGAGCGCAGTTCGTCGCCCATTTCCGTGTCCATGACCAGCAGACCGAGCATGCTGCCGCCGCGCTTCAGGCGATAGCGACGCACCAGTTGCTTGAGCTGCGCGTTGGCGTGGTGGACCAGCAGATCAAGGTTGTAGGCCTGGGCGATCTTGCGGAACGTGTCGCCGGTGGCGGAGCCGATCAGCGCGTTGAGCCGGGCCCAGCGCAGATATTCAGCGTGCGCGTGGGTGATGCGTTCTTGTAGCGCGCTGCTGGCCTCGCGACGGCGGTTGTCTTCGCTGACCTGGGCACGCAGGTCGGCGCACAGCTGATCCTGAACCACCGATTGCGCCTGCGCCTCGGTCAACGCCGCGAGTAACTGCTCGGCGTCGCCACTGTCACTGTGCTGGGCCTGATGCTGCTGCAATTGCGCCGCGCGCTCATCCAGCAGAACCCTGGCTTGCTCCAGCGCTTTTTCGCTGGACTGCAATTGCTGACGCAACCCGCCAACGCTGTCGTCGCTCAGCCCCAGCAAGGCCTCAAGCGCGGCATCGTCGAGCTCGCTGTGGCTGCTGCGCCACGCGGCGATCTGTCGTTCGAGTTCTGCCAGTTCCTGTTCAAGGGCCTGCAAGCGGTGTTGCTCGCCGTCCAGTTCTGCGGTCAGCTTGATCAGTTCGCTGCGCGCCGCTTGCAGTTCGTGGGCGATGGCGGCCTGGGCCTCACGCGCCTGCTCGACCGCGTGCTCAAGGGCGTGCTGCCAGCGCTCGGGCGACGGGTGCTCGCCGAGGGTCTGCGCCAGATGCTGTTGCACCGTCTGTTGCTGCTGCTGACGAGCCTCGAGTTGCGCCTGCACCTTCTGATGTTCTGCCGCGCGACTCTGCTGGGCAACCTGCTCGCGCTCCAGTTTTTGCGCCCGTTCGCTGTGCTCCTGCTGCTCGGTCTTCTGCTGATCGAGCTGTTCGACGCGGGCGGCGATGTCGTTGTCCAGCTGCATGAAGCTCTGGGTCGCCGACTCGCGCCACTGGCTCAGGCTTTCGGCGGGTAGCAGCGGCTCGAACTCCTGCAGCGCCGCTTCGAAATCCTGGTTGTCCACAGCGATGTGGCGTTGCTGATCGTCCAGCAGCTTCATCGCCTGCTGACTGGCCTCGCGTGCCTCAAGAACTTGCTGCTGCAGCGACTCGGCGTCTCGTTGCACTTTCAGCAGGCGGGTCTGGCGCTGCTCTGCGCTGAGAATATCCTGGGCCAGTTGATGCAGGCGTTCGCTCAGCCAATCGCCGCGCAGGTGCTCGGGCTGTTCCAGCAAACGCGGATGCAGCGGGTGTGCTTCCAGTTCAGGCGCCAGAGTTTGCAGCTGTTCAGTCAGTTGATCCTGTTGCGGTTTGGACTGCTTGAGCTGGTTGTTCAGTTCGGCGACTTCCGCGCGCAGCTCGGCGAGCTTCTCGCTGAGCTGCCCGACAGTTTGCCGTGCCCGCGCTTCTTCGCCATCGTCGTGACCCGACAGCGCTTCAAGCAGTGCCTCGGACTGGTGATACGGATGTTCTTCGCTGCCGCACACCGGGCACGGTTGCTGATCGACCAATTGCTCGCGCAGTTGCTCGACACTGGCGCTGCGGGCCAGGCGCTGGCGTTGCAGCAGTTCAACGGTGACCTTCAGCGCCTGCTCGGCGGCTTCGTGTTCGGCCTTGAGTTTCAGGCCTTGGGCGATGCCTTGGGCACGACGCTCGGTGGCCTGCTGCTGGCGGGTTTGCACATCCAGCAAACGGACAGCGACGTCCTGATGGCGCTGCCACAAACGGTCGAGCGAGTCGCTGGCGCTGTGCTGCTGGCGGTTGTCCTGCAGCAATTGCCCCAGCCGTTCGATGTCGTGGCTGACTGCATCGGCCTTGACCTCGGCGTCGTCGTAAAGGGCCTGCAACGCGCTGCGGCGTTCGCCCAGGCTCTGTTCGGCGAGGGTGGCGTTTTTCTCCAGCTGCGGCAGCTCGGCACGGCCCTGAATCAGCCGCGCGCTGAGCTGCACGGTTTGCTGCAGACGCGGCCGGTAGGCGCTCCACGACTGACTCAAGGTGGTCAGCGACGCGCTCTGCTCCAGTTGCTCGGCGATCGACTGCAAACGCGCTTCGACCTGGCGTTGCTGCTCGGCCAGTTGATCGAGCGTCGACTGCCCCTCGGTACTGGCCTGCTGCGCGGCGCGCGCCTGCTCGCCGAGTTGTTGCAGTTCCTGATTCAAATGATTGAGCGTGGCCTGCTGCTCGAAGGCTTCACTCAGGGCCGGTCGCGCGTTGGCCAGTTGTTCCTGCGCCTGCTGCAACGCGCTGTCGGCGCTGAGGCGTTTGCTGTCCAGCTCGGCGATGCGCGCATCCAGTCCGGTTTGCTTGAGCTGATGGGCCTCAATCGCCGCGGTCAGCGGCGCGAGCTGAGCTTGAAGCCGGGCGCGCTGAGCGAACAGATGCCGCTGCGGCGCCAGACGCTCCAACAGCGCAAGCTGCTGACGATCGGCGCTGTGTGCGTCCCAGGTCTGCTGGGCGCTGGCGAGCTGTTCGTTGGCGGCCTGATGGCTGTCGCGCAGGCGACTCAGCTCCTTGAACCATTGCTGTTTGAGCTCCAGCTGGCGCAGTTGCGCCTGCTCCAGTTTCAGCTGCTGCTGGGCATCGTTGAAGCGCTGCTCAAGCTCGGCGCGCTGCGCAGGCTCCATCGGCGTCAGCGTGCCGGCCTGGGCTTGAAGGGTTTTCAGCGCCTCTTCGGCTTCCTTGCTTTTGCTGTAGGCGCGGCGGCCCAACTGGCTGTAGATCGCCGTGTCGGTGAGCTTCTCCAGCAGTTCGCTGCGGTCTTTGTCGTCGGCCTTGAGGAATGCGCTGAATTCGCTTTGCGCCAGCATCACCGCGCGGGTGAACTGCTCGAAGTTCAGCCCCAGGCGCGCTTCGAGCAGGGTCTTGTATTCGGTCTTGTTCTGCGTGCTGAGAATCTGCTCGCTGTCCAGATCAATCAACGTCTGCCGGCTGGCCTGAAGTTTTTTCGTGGCGTTGTCGCGGGCGCGGTTGGCTTCCCAGCGCGCGCGATACCGGCGCTTGTCGATGCCGACGAAATCCACCTCGGCGTAACCGCTGCCGGTGCCGCGACGCAGCAGGTTGCGCGGGTCGTTGGTGCTAATGTCGCCGTCGATCTCCGGCACGCGGGACTGGCCGATGTTGTTCAGCCGGGGAATCGCGCCGAACAGCGCCAGGCACAGGGCGTCCAGCAGCGTGCTTTTGCCCGCTCCGGTGGGGCCGGTGATGGCGAACAGGCCCGCGCTGGCGAGGGGCTCGGCGGTGAAATCCAGCTCGAACGGGCCGGCCAGCGAGGCGAGGTTTTTCAAGCGGATGGCGAGAATTTTCATGGCTGTTCGCTCTCCAGCTGCACGTCCTGAAGCAGGGTCGCGAAGTCCTGCAGCGTCTGCTCATCCACTTCGCTGCCGTAGCTGTCCTGCCAGGCGCGGCTGAACAGCTCCTGCGGGCTCAGCTGGTCCAGCTCGATCAGGTCCTGATTGGCGTCTTCATCGCGACCGCCCTTGCCGGCGTATTCGGCGGCGATGCGCACCAGGCGCACGGCCTTGCCTTCCAGCGCGGCTTCGATCTGGTTGCGCAGGTCCGGCTGAGGTTCGTCCAGGCGCACGCGGACTTCGAGCCACGGCTGACGGTCGACGTCGGCCAGCAAATCGATGTCCGGAAGGTCACGCAGTTGCAGCAACAGCTCGGCCAGTGGCGCCGGGCCGACCCGTTGCAGGTTCACGGCACGGGGAATCAGCAGCGGTTTGACGCTGACCAGCTTGTCGCCATCGCACTCGATTTCGAGGATCTGGTGCTGGTAGCCGATTTCCGAAAACGACAGGGGAATCGGCGAGCCGCTGTAGCGAATGCGGTCCTCGCCGTTGATCCGCTGGGGTTTGTGCAGATGGCCCAGAGCGACGTAGGTGATGCTGTCGCCGAACAGGCTGGCGGGCAGGGCTTCGGCGTTGCCGATGATCAGGCTGCGTTCGGAGTCTTCCGACACCGAGCCGCCGGCCATGTGCGCGTGGCTTATGGCGATCAGCGCCTGGCCTTTCTTACGCCGTTGGTTCGCGGCGGCGATGAGCATTTCATGGACTTGACCGATGCCGCGCAAATAGTTGTCGCCCAACGCCGCACCGGTGACTTCGGCAGGCCGCAGGAAAGGCAGCGCCAGGCACCAGCCAACGACTTTGCCCTTGGCGTTGCTCAGCGGCAGCAGCAGGCGATCGACGTCGAGCACGCCGTCGTCGAGCCAAAGCACCCGGCCCAGCGCATGGGTGCGCAGGCGTCGCATCAGCGGCGCGGGCAGCTCGATGCGCGAGCCGGAGTCGTGATTGCCGGCGATCATGACGATGGTCAGTTGCGGATTCTGCTCATGGGCGCTGACGATGAAGTCGTACAGGCGCTCCTGGGATTTTACCGGCGGATTGACCGTGTCAAAGATGTCGCCGGCGATCAGCAGGACATCCGGTTTGCGCTCGGCCAGACGGGCCAGCAGCCAGGTCAGAAAGCTGGCGTGTTCGAAATCTCGCTCCTGACCATGAAGGTTCTGGCCGAGGTGCCAGTCGGAGGTGTGGAACAGACGCATGGGGGTACCTTGGTTTAACAATCAGCGCATTTTGTCTGTGACCGGAGAATGCGCTGATCGATGGAAATCATTTTGGATAAAGCGGCGGCAGGCTGTCGCCCCCGCTCGGGTCCTGGGGGTTTTCGATGGCGGGCAGCGCTTTAACGGCGCGCCAGAGGTCTTCCCCCAGCCACAGTTTTTCGGTCTCGCTGTACAGCGCGCCATTCAGGCCATCCAGCGCATGGGACAGCGGCACGAAACGCGCGGCCATGTCGGCCAGGGTTTCCGGCTGCTGACGGGCCCAGGCGTCCAGCGCCTGGCGGGTGGCGTGGGGGTCGTTGGCCAGGCACGCGCGTTTCAGGTCGTCGAGCACTGTACGCGGACTCGGCCCCGTTTGCGCGACCCGGGCCAGCGCCGGCTGCCAGCGACCGCGCCACCACAGGCCGAAGCCCAGCAGCGTGGTGAAACTCAGGAGCACCGTGCTCAACTGCCACGGCCACACCGGCGGGCCGATGACCGTAACGTTGCCGTTGTCGCTCACGGGCGTGTCCACGGCAAACGCCGGGTTGAGGCTGACCTGCAAGGTGCGGGCGGGCAGGGCGCTGTGTTCCAGGTGGTCTTCCTGAGTGTTCCACCAGACCAGATCCACAGCCGGAATCTCGATGGCGCCAGGACGATTGGGCACCAGCGCCTCGCGCTCCTCGCGTACGCCGGTCAAACCGCGCTCGCCGGGCTGATTGCTCAGTTGCGGCTGATCGGGGTAGCGGCGCAACGCGCTGACGTCGGTGGCGGGCAGCGGCGGCAATTGCGCGCTGGACAGGCCTTCAGCCTTCAGTTGCAAGGTGCGCGTGAGGGAATCACCGACCTGACTGTGGGCAGGTTCCGGGCTCCAGTTTTCACTGAGGCTGACGCTGCGCGCCGGCAGCCAAGGGGTATCGGCGGGGTAGTGCACCGGTTGCGGCTTGACGTCGAGGGTCAGGGGCAGCGAAGTCACGTGCATCAATCGGCCCGGCTTCGGCCCGCTGGCAATCGCGCCTGGCGCCATGGCGGCGGCCGCAGCGGCGTCATTGGTGTCCTGAACCAGCGTGGCGCTGAACGACTGGGCCGGAATGGTCAGCTTACCGCTGTGCTGCGGATACAGCGCGTAACGCATTTCGATCACGCCGTGGCGAATGCCGTTGATCTGCTTCTCGTACGTGCGCGTGTCGCCGAGCTTTTCAATGCGCGCGTCCGGCACTTGCAGCGGGGTCAGGCTGCTGTCGTCGAACAGCGACACCGAATGGTAGATGCGCACGGTGAGCAAGACCTGCGCTTGAACATACACGCTGTCCTGATCCAGGCTCGCCTCCATGAACACTGGCGCGAGCTTCTGCTCCTGCCCCTGGGCGACGGGGCCGACATCGACCACTTGCAGCACAATCGGCTTACTGGTCATTTCGCCCAGTTTCAGCGACGGGATTTCGATCGAGCCGCTGTGGCGCGGCATCAGCGTAACCAGCCAGCGAGTCGTCGCATGGACGTTGCCTTCCAGCGTGTTCAGACTGTTGAGCTGGCGGGTGTCACGCACCTCGAAGTCGGCGTCCAGCGCGCTCATGTCCGGCCTGCCGAAGACGGTGGCGTCGTCGGTTTCAAGGGTCAGTTCAACGGTTTCGCCGGTGTTGACGCGCGTGCGGTCGACGCTGGATTGCAGCGTGGAGCCCGCACTGTCGGCCTGTGCCACCAGGGCGAACAGGCTCAACATTCCTGCGATCAGCAACCTGTGCAGACGACTCATCGGGTCTTTTCCTGATGCTGCTGTTGTTCGTACCAGAATTTGCGCCGTAACAGTTCGCCGGGTTCGTCGGGGATCTGCCGCAGCCATTGTTCGAGCGCCTGTTTTTGCTCGCCATTGATTTGCCCGTCGCCCGGCTTGCCGGAGGCACGCGCAGGCTCATCGCTGTCGGCTCCTGCGCCGGACGCCTGCTCATCTTCGGAGCCTTCCTGATCGCTGGCAGAACGGTCGGCATCGGCATCCTGCTGCGCTGACGGCGCACGCGATGACGACTGTCCCGAATTGCCCTCCCGGGCATTGTCGGCGTTCTCGTCGGTCTTGGCCTTGTCGTCCGCTTTCGCCTGATTTGCCGCCTTGTTCTGCTCCAGCACTTGCTCCACCAACGCCTTGTTGGCTGACGCCGCGGGGAAGTCCGGTTGACGCTCCAGCGCCTGTTCATAGGCGTCGATGGCGGCTTCCAGCTCACCGCTTCGGGCCAGCGCATTGCCGCGATTGTAATGGTCGGCGGCGCTGCTGCCCTGGGCAAAGCGCTGGACGGCGCCGGCGTAGTCACCGGCCTGATACAGCGCGATGCCTTGCCACTGCGGGTCTTCGAAATGCCGCGCAGCTTCCGCCGGGTGATGCCGCTTGAGCAAGTGCTCGCCCTGTTGATCGGGCCGGCGCCACAGGTCCTCGAAACCGAAGGCATAGCTGGGTTGCGGCACGGCCATCAACAGCAACGGCAAACACAACAGCCAGCCGCGACGCCCGGCGCAACCGGCCAGCAGCAAAAGCGGGAGCAGCAACCAGTAGCCCTGATCGGCCCAGCGGTCGAGCCGCACTTTCTGGCCTTGGTTGATCAGACTCTTCGGGCCGTCGAGCAGGCCAAGGTCATTGAGGTCCTGATTGTCCAGGCGCAGCGAAGTGTAGCGACCGCCCATGCTGTCGGCGAAATCCTTGAGCACCGGCCCGTCCAGACGCGGCACGAGGATGCCGCCCTGGGCGTCCTTCAGAAAACCGCCTTTCTCTTGGGTGACCGGCGCGCCTTCAGTCGTGCCGACGCCAAGCATCAATAAAGGCGGGGCGTCGCGGCCGGTCATCGCGGCGCGTATCCCCTGACGCTCGGTCTCACTGAGGGACGAGCCGATCCACAGCAGCCGCCCTTGGCCGAGGTCGCCCTGTTCCAGCAAATCCAGCGCCTTGCGCACGGCGAGGTCTGCGCGCTGGCCGACTTCGGGCATGATCGACGGCTTGATCGCATCCAGCAGGTTTTTGCTGGTGGCCAGATCGTCCGACAGCGGCACCAAGGTGTGGGCGCTGCCGGCGTACACGATGATCGCGGTCTGTGAGTCGCTGCGCGCCTGCAACAGATCGAGTACTTTGCGCCGCGCCTGTTCCAGCCGGGTGGGCGGGCTGTCAGCGGCGAGCATTTCCGGAGTCAGTTCCAGCATCACCACCAACGGATCGACCGGCCGCTGGCTGTTCTGCTCAACCCGCTGCCAGCTCGGCCCGAGCAATGCCACTAGCGCCAGCAACCAGCCAAGACCCAGCACTATCCACGGCAATTTGCTTTCCCGGCCGCCGCCACCGCTGAGCAGGGCGGAATGAAAGGCGCTGGGAATGATCATCTGCCAGCGCCCGACGCGTTTCTGCCGATTCCATAACCGCCACAACAGCCAGCCGAGCGCCGGCAGCATCAGCAGCCAGCCTGGGCGTGACCAATGGGGCCAAAGAGCGGAGAGGAATTCGATCATGGGCGCCTCGTCAGGCGCTTCAAGCGTTGACGCCACTGCGTGCCTTGCACAAACGTCGGCCGGCGCGCAAAAAAACGATAAACCGGGCTGTTCCGCCAGCGCTCCTGAACCACGAGCAGAAGGCTCAACACCAGGGCCATCGTCAGCGGTACGTGATAAAGCGCCCGGGCAGGACGTGCCTGGGTCGGTTGTTGAGCGACAGGCTCCAGCCGGTCCAGCGCCTTGCCGATGCCGGCCAGTTCGGCGCCGTTGCGCGCGCGGAAATATTGCCCGCCGCTCACCGCAGCGATTTCCCGCAGAGAAGGCTCGTCAAGATCGAGGCTTGGGTTGAGGCCGAGAATGCTGGTGGCGCCTTTGTCGGGATCGGCGCCGATGCCGATCGGGTAGATTTTCACGCCTTCGCTGGCGGCCAGGCGCGCAGCGGTCCTAGGGTCGATCTGGCCCGCGTTGTTGGCACCGTCGGTGACCAGAATCAGCACGCGGCTCTCGGCCGGGCGTTGGCGCAGACGCTTCAACGCCAGGCCGATGGCGTCGCCTATGGCGGTGTTCTTGCCGGCAATGCCGATCCGCGCTTCGTCCAGCCAGACGCGCACGGTCTTGCGGTCGAAGGTCAGCGGCGCCTGCAGATACGCCTGACTGCCGAACAGAATCAGGCCGATGCGATCGCCCTGACGGTGCTCAAGAAAGTCCCCCAGCAGCATCTTCACCAGGGCCAGCCGGCTGACTTCGTCGTTTTTCCAGACCATGTCCGGGTAATCCATCGACCCCGACACGTCCACGGCGACGAGCAGATCGCGGCCGCTGGCGGCAACCGGCAACGGCTCGCCCAGCCATTGCGGGCGGGCGGCCGCGACCAGCAGCAGGAGCCAGACGGTAATGAACGGCAACTGACGCCGCCAGCCCGGCAAATGGGTTCGCGCACGGCGCCCGGCGAGGCCTTCCAGCTCAGGGAGAAAGCTGACCTTCAGCGCTGCTTCGCCGTTGTCTGCGGCGGGCAGCACGAAACGCATCAGCCACGGCAGCGGGAGGATGGCGAAGAGCCACGGCCAGGCGAATTCAAACATGCTTGCGAATCCAGGTCTCGACCGACTGGGTCAGGCCGTTGATGGCCTTGTCGTCGAGCTTGCATTCCGGCTTGTAGGCGCCCTCGACGAGGATCATCCAGCGCGTCAGGCCGGCGGCCGGGCAGCGGTTGTCGAGAAACGCCAGCCATTTGCGGCCGTTGAGGGTGTGGCTCTGGCTGTAGGGGTAGTGATTGCGGCACAGACGCTTAAGCAGGCCGTTGATCTGCTGCAGCCAGGCGCCGGCCGGTGCGCCGTCATAGGGTTT
The DNA here is from genome assembly GCF_026153515.1 of Pseudomonas sp. KU26590. Lineage (NCBI taxonomy): Bacteria > Pseudomonadati > Pseudomonadota > Gammaproteobacteria > Pseudomonadales > Pseudomonadaceae > Pseudomonas > Pseudomonas sp. KU26590. The sequence goes on along the minus strand of NZ_CP110644.1, from coordinate 4,984,531 downwards.
GGGCATCTGCGCGAGCTCGACCAGTGCGGCCTGGCGCAATGGGTCCAATGGCTCGACGGTGTCACCGCTGGTCTTTTTTGGCAGCAGCTTGCGGGCGCGCCACAGGCCGTAGCCCAGCACCGGCAGCAGGATAAGCAGCAGCCACCAGCCCGGCGCGGGCGGCCAGAATCCGACCGGCTCCGGCAGAATCAGCGGTTGCAGCGGGTCCAGCGCACTCATGGCTGTTTTACCGGGCGCTGGCCGTTGAGGTATTCGCGCAGTTGCTCGACCATTTCCCGCTGGGTGCTCAGCGGCATCATCAGCACGCGCAGCTTCTTTGCCAGCAGTTCCCAGCGCGCCTGACGCGCCTCGCCCTGGGCACGGTAGCTCTGGCGCAGGTCGGCGTTCAGGGTGTCGAGCTCCAAGTGCGCGCCGCGATCGGCAAAGCGCAACAGGCCAGCGGCAGGTAAAGCGTGATCCAGCGGATCGGACAGCGGCAGCAGCAGCAGATCGCAATGCCGTGACAGCAAGGCCAGCTGCTGTTCGGCCGAATCGGACAACGCGCGCTCGTCGCACAGAATGATCGCCAGACTCCCCGGACGCATCACCTCCCGCGCGCGGCGCAGCGCTACGCCGAAGGTGTCGCGGTCGGCAGCGGCTTCGGTGTGCAGCGACTGATTGACCCGCACCAGCCGGTTCAACAGTTGCAGCAGGCTTTGCTTGCTGCGTCGCGGTTTGATCTCGTAATGCTCGTTGTCACCGAACACCAGCCCGCCAACCCGGTCGTTGTGGCCCAGCGCGGCCCATCCGACCAGCGCGGCGGCTTGGGCGGCGAGGACCGACTTGAACATCAGCCCGGACCCGAAGAACAGCCGGCGGCTTTGCTCGACCATGATGAAAATCGGCCGCTCGCGTTCTTCGTGGAACAGTTTGGTGTGGGGCTCTTGGGTGCGGGCGGTGACGCGCCAGTCGATGGTTCTCACGTCATCACCCGCCTGATACACCCTGACCTGATCGAAATCGACCCCGCGCCCGCGCAGCTTGGAGTGGTGCAGACCTATCAGCGGGCTGCGCTGGCTGGGCGTGGAAAACAGCTGCACTTCGCGCACGCGATGACGCATCTCAATCAGGTCGGCGAGGCTGATGCGGATGCCCGGTTGGGAGATCAGATAGGGTTGCATGGGTTCAGGCGACGGCCACGACGTCGAGAATGCGCTGGATCACGCGGTCTTGATCGATGCCCGCTGCTTCGGCTTCGAACGACAGAATGATGCGGTGACGCAGCACATCGAAGACCATCGCCTGGATGTCTTCCGGGCTGACGAAATCGCGTCCGGCCAGCCAGGCGTGGGCCCGGGCGCAGCGATCCAGGGAAATCGAACCGCGCGGGCTGGCGCCATAACCGATCCACTCGGCCAACTCGGCATCGAACTTGGCAGGCGTGCGGGTCGCCATCACCAGTTGCACTAGGTATTCCTCAACGGCATCGGCCATGTACAGGCCGAGGATTTCCTTGCGCGCGGCAAAAATCGCCTGCTGGCTGACCCGGCGCTCGGGCTTGGTCTCGCCATTGAGCGCTTCGCCACGGGCCTGCTGGAGAATCTTGCGTTCGACGGTGGCGTCCGGGAAGCCGATCTTGACGTGCATCAGGAAACGATCGAGCTGTGCCTCGGGCAGCGGGTAGGTGCCTTCCTGCTCGATGGGGTTCTGCGTCGCCATCACTAGAAACAGCGGCGACAGGTCGTAGGTGCTGCGCCCGACACTGACCTGACGCTCGGCCATGGCCTCCAGCAGCGCCGATTGCACCTTGGCCGGCGCGCGGTTGATTTCGTCGGCGAGCACCAGGTTGTGGAAGATGGGGCCTTGCTGGAACACGAAACTGCCAGTTTCCGGGCGATAGATCTCGGTGCCGGTGATGTCGGCCGGAAGCAGATCGGGTGTGAACTGGATGCGATGGAATTGCGCTTCGATGCCTTCAGCCAGCTCTTTGATTGCCTTGGTCTTCGCCAGACCCGGCGCGCCTTCGACAAGCATGTGGCCGTCGGCCAACAGCGCGATCAGCAAGCGCTCAACCAGTTTCTCCTGCCCGAGAATCTGGGTAGAGAGAAAGGTCTTCAGCGCGATCAACGCTTCACGATGTTCCATCGATGACAGTTCCTGGCAGGAGAGGCAGCAGCGCCAAGTGGCGCCGAAGCTGGGGGCGTTACTTTAATCCATCGCAGGGGCGCCGACTAATCGGCCGGCGGGTTTTTTCGGCTTTTCAGCAAAGGACTGGGCAAAAACAAGAACTGTCTTACATTTGCGTCAATTGGCGCCCGGTGCTGTGGTGGGCCTCAGTTGATCTGGCTGACGTACGTCCCGACATCCTTGAGGATGATCCGCAACGTGGCGTCCAGCTCGGCCAATTCGCTGGCGGGGGTACTGTGGGTGATCTCATACGTGGTATCGCCACCCAGGGGTTTGGCGTCGGCGGCGTCGATTTCGACCAACAGCCGGGTGTTGCTGAGGGTGACCGTGATGTTTTCCTCGACGTGAATGGTGTCGTCACGGAACGTGATATCGACCTCATCCTCATCAGGGAACCGCGCGAGTAAAAACAGATCACCGGTGCTACTGCCATGGCAGCAGGCCAGCGCCATATCATCTTCCTCCTCGTCGCATGGGTTATAGATGAAACTGTCGGTGGTCATGTGCATGGTGGCGATTCCTCTGGCGTGGTTCAGGGCAGGGATGGATTTTGCCAGTCCTGCGTCAGATTTGCTGAAGATTGCGGTGTGCGATCAGGGTAGCGGTTGTGTGAACCTGACCCACCGCGTTCGCCAGCAAGCCGGCTCCTACAGGGGTGATGGCGCACAACCTGGCCTCTTCCCGGCTAAAGCCGGTCCTACGAAGGCATCGCGTGCATCGAGTGGGAACGATCAACCGCGAAATTGATGCGACCAAACTGGCCTCTTCCCGGCTAAAGCCAGTCCCACTAAAAAAGCACCGCGTACTTCCAGTGGGGTTGGCGCTGACCGTAGGACCGGCTTCAGCCGGGAAGCTTTTGATCTGCTTAAACGCGCTTTTGATCTTCGTAGGATGGCGGATGGCAGCGGGCCCACGGAGCGAGACCGGAGTGAAGGAACCCGACGAAGTCGGGCCCAACCGAGAGCAGGCACCCTTGGTTACTTGGGGTGCTTTTCCAAGTAACTCGCCGAAGGCGAAACACGAGGCCGTTAGGCCGACGCCTTTGACCTTCGTAAGCCACGCCGCAGGCCCAAGCCTGCAACCCGATGTCCGAATATGTCGCAGCATCGCAAGCAGATTCAGGGCGCCACTCGTTAAGCTGCACTCCAGCCGAACAAATGTGACGGCACACACACCAAAAGCGTTAGTAATTCACGCAGTGCGAATCGCATTGCCCCCTGTCACGTTATGCTGACTATCATCGACCAGACGCAAACGTGACAAACGAACACGCTCCACCCGACACACGCATCTCTCCTATATAAAAGCTCAAGCCAATCGGAGTACCACAGATGGCGTTCTTCACCGCAGCCAGCAAGTCCGACTTCCAGCACCAACTGCGAGCGGCACTGGCTCAGCACATCAGCGAACAGGCACTGCCACAAGTGGCGCTGTTCGCCGACCAATTCTTCGGCATCATCTCCCTCGACGAACTCACCCAGCGCAGACTCTCTGACCTGGCCGGTTGCACCCTCTCGGCCTGGCGCCTGCTCGAACACTTCGAGCACGGCACGCCTGAAGTGCGGGTCTACAACCCCGATTACGAACGTCACGGCTGGCAGTCCACCCACACCGCCGTCGAAGTGCTGCACCACGACCTGCCGTTCCTGGTCGACTCGGTGCGTACCGAACTGAACCGCCGCGGCTACAGCATCCACACGCTGCAGACCACCGTGCTCAGCGTGCGCCGTGATGCGAAAGGCCAGCTGCTCGAACTGCTGCCTAAAGGCACCAGCGGCGACGACGTCCTGCAAGAATCGTTGATGTACCTGGAGATTGACCGTTGCGCCAATGCGGCGGAGCTGAACGTGCTGGCCCGCGAACTGGAGCAGGTGCTGGGCGAAGTCCGCGTTGCCGTTGAAGACTTCGAGCCGATGAAAGCCAAGCTCCATGAGCTGCTGGCCGGCATCGACGCCACCGAATACAACATCGACCCGGAGGAGAAATCCGAGGTCAAGGTGTTCCTCGAATGGCTGGTGAACAACCACTTCACCTTCCTCGGCTATGAAGAGTTCACCGTCAGCAACGAAGGCGAGGGCGGTCAGCTTCAGTACGACCCGTCGTCCTTCCTCGGCCTGACCAAATTGCTGCGCGCCGGCCTGACAGCCGATGACCTGCACATCGAAGGCTATGCAGTGAAGTACCTGCAGGAGCCGACCCTGCTGTCGTTCGCCAAGGCCGCGCACCCGAGCCGCGTGCATCGCCCGGCCTACCCGGACTACGTGTCGATCCGCCAGATCGACGCCGACGGCAATGTCATCAAGGAATCGCGCTTCATGGGCCTGTACACCTCGTCGGTGTATGGCGAAAGCGTGCGCGCCATTCCGTACATCCGCCGCAAGGTCGCTGAAGTCGAGCGCCGTTCCGGGTTTGACGCCAAGGCGCACCTGGGCAAGGAACTGGCGCAGGTGGTTGAAGTGCTGCCCCGCGACGACCTGTTCCAGACCCCGGTGGACGAACTGTTCACCACTGTCATGTCGATCGTGCAGATCCAGGAGCGCAACAAGATCCGCGTGTTCCTGCGCAAAGACCCGTACGGCCGTTTCTGCTACTGCCTGGCCTATGTGCCGCGCGACGTCTATTCCACCGAAGTCCGTCAGAAAATCCAGCAAGTGCTGATGGATCGCCTGAAAGCCACTGACTGCGAGTTCTGGACCTTCTTCTCCGAGTCGGTACTGGCGCGCGTGCAGCTGATCCTGCGTGTGGACCCGAAAGTTGCCCTCGACATCGACCCGCAGCAGCTGGAAAACGAAGTCATCCAGGCCTGCCGTTCGTGGAAAGACGACTACGCCAGTCTGGTTATCGAAAGCTTCGGCGAAGCCCAGGGCACCAATGTCCTGGCCGACTTCCCGAAAGGTTTCCCGGCAGGCTATCGCGAGCGTTTCGCCGCGCACTCCGCCGTGGTCGATATGCAACACGTGCTGAGCCTGTCCGAAGCCAATCCGCTGGTCATGAGCTTCTATCAGCCGCTGTCCGGCGATAAGGCGCAGCTGCACTGCAAGCTGTACCACGCCGACACGCCGCTGGCGCTGTCCGACGTTTTGCCGATCCTGGAAAACCTCGGCCTGCGCGTACTCGGTGAATTCCCGTACCGCCTGCGCCACACCAACGGCCGCGAGTTCTGGATTCACGATTTTGCGTTCACGTACGGCGAAGGCCTGAACCTGGACCTGCAACAGCTCAACGACACGCTGCAGGACGCCTTCGTCCACATCGTGCGTGGCGAAGCCGAGAACGACGCCTTCAACCGTCTGGTGCTGACGGCCGGTCTGCCGTGGCGCGACGTGGCGCTGTTGCGCGCCTATGCGCGTTACCTGAAACAGATCCGTCTGGGCTTCGATTTGGGTTACATCGCCAGCACGCTGAACAACCACGCCGACATCGCCCGCGAGCTGACGCGTCTGTTCAAGACCCGCTTCTATCTGGCGCGCAAGCTCAGCGGCGGCGACCTCGACGACATGCAGCAGCGTCTGGAACAGGCGATTCTGACCGCGCTGGACGGCGTGCAAGTGCTCAACGAAGACCGCATCCTGCGTCGCTACCTTGACCTGATCAAGGCGACCATGCGCACCAACTTCTACCAGACCGATGCCAACGGCCAGAGCAAGAGCTACTTCAGCTTCAAGTTCAACCCGCGCCTGATCCCCGAGCTGCCGAAGCCGGTGCCGAAGTTCGAAATCTTCGTCTACTCGCCGCGCGTCGAAGGCGTGCACCTGCGCTTCGGCAACGTGGCCCGTGGCGGCTTGCGCTGGTCCGACCGTGAAGAAGACTTCCGCACCGAAGTGCTGGGTCTGGTCAAAGCCCAGCAAGTGAAGAACTCGGTCATCGTGCCGGTCGGCGCCAAGGGTGGTTTCCTGCCCCGTCGTCTGCCGACCACCGGGACCCGCGACGAGATCCAGGCCGAAGCGATTGCTTGCTACCGCCTCTTCATCTCCGGTTTGCTGGACATCACCGACAACCTGAAAGAAGGCGTCCTGGTGCCGCCGGCCAACGTCGTGCGCCACGACGACGATGACCCGTACCTGGTCGTCGCCGCCGACAAAGGCACCGCGACTTTCTCCGACATTGCCAACGGCATCGCCATCGACTACGGCTTCTGGCTCGGCGACGCCTTCGCTTCCGGCGGCTCGGCGGGTTACGACCACAAGAAAATGGGCATCACCGCCAAGGGCGCGTGGGTCGGTGTGCAGCGCCACTTCCGCGAGCGCGGCATCAACGTCCAGCAGGACAACATCAGCGTGATCGGCGTCGGCGACATGGCCGGTGACGTGTTCGGTAACGGCTTGTTGATGTCCGAAACGCTGCAACTGGTCGCGGCCTTCAACCACCTGCATATCTTCATCGACCCGAATCCGGACCCGGCGAGCAGCTTTGTCGAGCGTCAGCGTCTGTTCGACCTGCCGCGTTCGGCGTGGACCGATTACGACACCAGCCTGATGTCTGCAGGCGGCGGTATCTTCCCGCGCAGCGCGAAAAGCATCGCGATCACCCCGCAGATGAAAGCGCGCTTCGACATCACCGCTGACAAGCTGACCCCGACCGAGCTGATGCACGCATTGCTCAAGGCGCCCGTGGATCTGTTGTGGAACGGCGGCATCGGCACCTACGTCAAAGCCAGCAGCGAAACCCATGCGGACGTGGGCGACAAGGCCAACGACGCGCTGCGCGTCAACGGCAACCAGCTGCGCTGCAAAGTGGTGGGCGAGGGCGGCAACCTCGGCATGACCCAACTGGGCCGTGTCGAATTCGGCCTGATGGGCGGCGCGACCAACACCGACTTCATCGACAACGCAGGTGGCGTGGACTGCTCCGACCACGAAGTGAACATCAAGATCCTGCTGAACGAAGTGGTTCAGGCCGGCGACATGACCGAGAAGCAGCGCAACCTGCTGCTCGAAAGCATGACCGACGAAGTGGGCAACCTCGTTCTCGGCAACAACTACAAGCAGACCCAGGCCCTGTCCCTGGCAGAGCGCCGTGCCTACGAGCGCATCGCCGAGTACAAGCGCCTGATGAGCGACCTGGAAGCGCGCGGCAAGCTGGACCGCGCCATCGAGTTCCTGCCGGCGGAAGATCAACTGGCCGAGCGCATCGCCGAGAAGAAGGGCCTGACCCGGGCCGAGCTGTCGGTGCTGATTTCCTACAGCAAGATCGACCTCAAGGAAGCGCTGCTGGAATCCCGCGTTCCGGACGACGACTACCTGGCGCGCGACATGGAAACGGCGTTCCCGCCGTCACTGGGCGCGAAGTTCTCCGAGTCGATGCGTCGTCACCGTCTGAAGCGCGAAATCGTCAGCACGCAGATCGCCAACGATCTGGTCAACCACATGGGCATCACGTTCGTGCAGCGACTCAAAGAGTCGACCGGCATGACCGCGGCCAACGTGGCCGGTGCTTACGTGATCGTGCGTGACATTTTCCATCTCCCGCACTGGTTCCGTCAGATCGAGGCGCTGGACTACAAGGTCCCGGCCGAGATTCAGTTGGCGTTGATGGATGAGCTGATGCGTCTGGGCCGTCGCGCGACGCGCTGGTTCTTGCGCAGCCGTCGCAACGAGTTGGACGCGGGGCGTGATGTGGCGCACTTCGGTCCGCACATTGCGGCGCTGGGCCTGAAGCTGGACGAGTTGCTGGAAGGCCCGACCCGTGAGGTCTGGCAGACGCGTTATCAGGAGTATGTGGCGGCCGGCGTACCGGAGTTGCTGGCGCGGATGGTGGCGGGTACGAGTCATTTGTACACGCTGTTGCCGATCATCGAGGCGTCGGATGTGACCGGTCAGAATGCAGCGGACGTGGCGAAGGTGTATTTCGCGGTGGGCAGTTCGCTGGATGTGACGTGGTATCTGCAGCAGATCAGTGCGTTGCCGGTGGAGAACAATTGGCAGGCGCTGGCCCGTGAGGCGTTCCGTGATGATATCGATTGGCAGCAGCGGGCGATTACGGTGTCTGTGTTGCAGATGGCGAATGGTCCTGCGGATGTTGAGGAGCGTTTGAGTCTTTGGCTGGAGCAGCATGTGTCGATGGTTGAGCGCTGGCGCGCGATGTTGGTGGAGTTGCGTGCGGCGAGTGGTAATGATTATGCGATGTATGCGGTCGCTAACCGTGAGTTGCTGGATCTGGCGATGAGTGGGCAGACGGCTGTGATTTGATGGTTTAGTCGGCTGTAAACCGAAGCCCCGCGTTGAGAGACGCGGGGCTTTTTTTATGGTCTCTTGGAGACTGTCGGCGTTCTGAAGGTCAAGAGCGTCTGCCTAACGGCAGACATTTCGCCTTCGGCGAGTTACTTGGAAAAGCACCCCAAGTAACCAAGGGTGCTTGCTCTCGGTTGGGCCCGACTTCGTCGGGTTCCTTCACTCCGGTCCCGCTCCGTGGGCCCGCGCCGAACGGACATCCATGTCCTGACGGCGCTCTCGCCGCATCCATGCGGCTCGGCCCACTGCGCGAGACCTGCGTTCAGCCTGCACCCAAGTCGCGATTGGCGGTGACTGGACTTTTTGTGTAGGGAGATCAAGATCAAAAGCGCGTTTAGGCAGATCAACAGCTTCCCGGCTGAAGCCGGTCCTACAGTCGAGGTCGCCGCTAGTTTCACTGGGCTCATGCGGTGCTTTTGTGGGCCCGGTTTTGGTTGGGAAAGAAGCCAGCCCCACTGACTGCACGCGTCGCTTTTAGTGGGACCGGCTTTAGCCGGGAAGCGGCCGGTTTGGGCATCATCAATCTTGCGGTTCAACGCTTGATCGTTCCCACGCTCCGCGTGGGCATGCATCCCGTGACGCTCCGCGTCACTTCGTGCACGACCTGCAAAGTGTTTTCGCAGCGTGACGCGGAGCATCCGGGGTGGCATTAACGCTCCGCCCACCGTTTCACTGGCTGTATGCATTCCCCTGTAGGAGCCGGCTTGCTGGCGAACGCGGTGGGTCTGTTGTGAAGATGTCGACCGACTTACTGTTTTCGCCAGCAAGCCGGCGCCTACAAGGTCGGCGTTGAGCCGTTATTTTGCTGGGAGGGTTGGTTTTTTCAATCGGGCCATGCTGATGGCGTCGACGAGGACGCCGTCGCGTATGGCGTAGTCCCGCAGGCGGCCTTCGGTTTCGAAGCCGAATTTGCGGTAGAGCGCCAAAGCGGTTTCGTTGTCGGCAAACACGGTGAGTTCAACCCGGTGCAGGTTCATCCAGTTGTCCGCGACTTCCAGCACGGCGGCCATCAGCCGCGACCCCACCCCTTTGCCCTGCCACGCTGCGGCCACGCCCATGCCGATAGCGCCGACATGGCGCTGGCGAATGCGCGCGTACTGCTCCAGACCAATGTTGCCGATCACCTGACCCTGATGCAAAGCGACGAGCTTCACCGACCGGTCATCCGCCCCCGCCAGCCGCTTGCGCCAGACATCGGCGGACTGATACGGCATCTGAAGCACCTGACGGCACACCTCGGGGTCGTTATACAACGCCGTGACACCCTCGATATGGGCCTCGGTAAAACGATGGATCACCACCTGATCAACAGCAACATTCACTGGATTCATCCTTTGAAAACAGAAAGAGGGGACAGTCTAAGCGGCTGATTGCGGATGTGGCTACGGCGACCAACGCCCAAAAGCATGGATAGCGTGCGTGGTGACGCAGAGCGTCACCGGATGCATGCCCACGCGGAGCGTGGGAACGATCAGGTCACGATCAGCCGCAAACCGAATGATCGAGTGCAGGGCTGGCCCGCGAACCCGGGGTGTCAGAGGATTGAAATGCGGTCGACCCACCGCGTTCGCGGGCAAGCGCGCTCCTACAAAGGAATTCATTCAGCCAGCGACACCGCGTCCCGTCAGTAGGACCGGCTTCAGCCGGGAAGCCTTTGACCTGCCCTTGATCTGCTTCTGATCTGCTTTTGATCTTCATACGCAAAAAGCCCAGTCACCGCCAAACGCGACTTGGGTGCAGGCCGAACGCAGACGATGCGCAGTGGGTCGAGCCGCATGGATGCGGCGAGAGCGCCGTCAGGACATGGATGTCCGTTCGGCGCGTGCCCACGGAGCATCGTCGGAGAGAGGGTATCCCGACGGAGGAGGGACCTAACCAGGAGCAGGCACCCTTGGTTACTTGGGGTGCTTTTCCAAGTAACTCGCCGAAGGCGAAACCGTTGGCCGTTAGGCCAACTCCAGCGCCACCACAAAAATTCGTATAAAACCCAAATACCCGCGCCAGCAAAACAAGCCCATAAAAAAACCCCGCCGAAGCGGGGTTCTCTCAACACGGTCTCAGCTATTTAAGCCTGAACAACCGGAATATTAGCGTTCGCTGCAGCCTCACGGAATTCCGCGATCTGATCGAAGCTCAAGTACCGATAAACATCGGCAGCCATACTGTCGATCTTGCCCGCGTACTCCATATACTCCTCGACCGTCGGCAGACGACCCAGAATCGACGCCACCGACGCCAACTCAGCCGACGCCAGATACACGTTCGCCCCATCACCCAGACGGTTCGGGAAGTTACGGGTCGACGTCGACACCACCGTCGAATTCGGCTCCACGCGCGCCTGGTTACCCATGCACAGCGAGCAGCCCGGCATTTCCATGCGCGCGCCAGCCTTGCCGTAGATGCCGTAGTAGCCTTCTTCGGTCAGTTGATGAGCATCCATCTTGGTCGGCGGCGACAGCCACAGACGCGTAGGAAGCTGACCCTTGACCTGATCCAGCAACTTGCCCGCAGCGCGGAAGTGACCGATGTTGGTCATGCACGAACCGATGAACACTTCGTCGATCTTCTCGCCGGCAACGCTGGACAGCAGACGGGCGTCGTCCGGGTCGTTCGGCGCGCAGAGCACAGGCTCTTTGATGTCGGCCAGATCGATCTCGATGATTTCTTCGTATTCAGCGTCAGCGTCCGCAACCATGAGCTCCGGATTGGCGACCCAGGCTTCCATCGCTTGAGCACGACGTTCCAGGGTGCGCGGATCGCCGTAACCCTGTTCGATCATCCAGCGCAGCAGGGTGATGTTCGAGTTCAGGTATTCGGTGATCGACTCTTTCGACAGCTTGATCGTGCAACCTGCAGCCGAACGCTCGGCCGAGGCGTCGGACAGTTCGAATGCCTGCTCGATGCTCAGGTTGTCCAGGCCTTCGATTTCCAGGATGCGACCCGAGAAGGCGTTTTTCTTGCCTTTCTTCTCGACGGTCAGCAAACCCTTCTGGATCGCGAAGTAAGGAATCGCATGAACCAGGTCGCGCAGGGTGATGCCCGGTTGCATCTCGCCCTTGAAGCGGACCAGGATCGATTCCGGCATGTCCAGTGGCATCACGCCCGTGGCAGCGGCAAACGCTACCAGACCGGAACCGGCCGGGAAGGAAATCCCCATCGGGAAACGGGTGTGGGAGTCACCACCGGTACCGACGGTGTCCGGCAGCAGCATGCGGTTCAGCCAGCTGTGGATGATGCCATCGCCCGGACGCAGAGAGACGCCGCCGCGGGTCATGATGAAGTCAGGCAGCGTGTGGTGCGTGGTCACGTCGATCGGCTTTGGATACGCCGCGGTGTGGCAGAACGACTGCATCACCAGATCGGTGGAGAAGCCCAGGCATGCGAGGTCTTTCAGTTCGTCACGGGTCATTGGACCGGTGGTGTCCTGGGAGCCGACGGTGGTCATTTTCGGTTCGCAGTAGGTGCCAGGACGCACACCTTTGCCTTCCGGCAGACCGCAGGCCTTGCCCACCATCTTCTGCGCCAGGGTGAAACCTTTGCCGGTGTCGACAGGGGCTTCAGGCAGCTTGAACAGGTCGGTTGGGCCAAGACCCAGCTCGGCGCGCGCCTTGTCGGTCAGGCCACGGCCGATGATCAGAGGAATACGACCGCCAGCACGGACTTCGTCGAGCAGCACCGGGGTCTTCAGTTCGAAGGTGGTGATGACCTCTTCGCTGTCGTGCTTGCAGACTTTGCCCGCGTACGGGTAGACGTCGATCACGTCGCCCATGTTGATGTTCGAGACATCGAATTCGATTGGCAGAGCGCCGGCATCTTCCATGGTGTTGTAGAAGATCGGGGCAATCTTGGTGCCGAAGCAGAAACCGCCAGCGCGCTTGTTCGGTACGTTCGGGACGTCGTCGCCGAAGAACCACAGCACCGAGTTGGTCGCCGATTTGCGCGAAGAACCGGTGCCGACCACGTCGCCAACGTAGGCGATAGGGAAACCCTGGCCGCGCATTTCTTCGATCTGCTTCATCGGACCGATGGAGCCCTGAACGTCAGGCACGATGCCTTCACGGGCCATCTTCAACATGGCGAGGGCGTGCAGCGGGATGTCTGGACGCGACCAGGCATCAGGTGCAGGCGACAAGTCGTCGGTGTTGGTTTCGCCGGTGACCTTGAAGACGCGCAGGCTGATCTTCTCGGCCAGGGTCGGACGCTTGCGGAACCACTCGCCGTCAGCCCAGGACTGCAGAACGCCTTGGGCGATTGCATTACCGTTTTTGGCTTTTTCAGCGACGTCGTGGAACGCGTCAAACATCAGCAGGGTGTGCTTGAGCTGGTCGGCAGCGACCTGGCCCAATGCAGCGTCGTCCAGCAGGTCGACCATGGTCACGATGTTGTAGCCGCCCTGCATGGTGCCGAGCAGCTGTACAGCGTGTTTACGGTCCAGCAGAGGGGAGGTGACTTCGCCCTTGGCCAGAGCGGACAGGAAACCGGCTTTGACGTAGGCAGCTTCGTCAACGCCCGGTGGAACGCGATTGGAGATCAGGTCAAGCAGGAAAGCTTCTTCGCCAGCCGGTGGGTTTTTCAGCAGCTCGACCAGGCCTGCGGTTTGTTCGGCGTTAAGCGGCTGGGGCACGATACCCAGGGCGGCACGCTCTTCGATGTGTTTACGGTAGGCTTCAAGCACAGTATTACCCTCATCAGTGGTCCCAAATGGGTGTCCGGGACGCTCATCCAGAGAAGGTCCGCATCGGCGCGCTCGAACTTTTTAAAGTTTCTTGGCAGGAAGCTGACGATCTCCAACAGAAGCTGTTTTCAAAGTTTTACGCCTGCATGATCGGTCGGGGGAGGGGACGTAAGCGAACTTACGTCGGACCGGACTGCGGGGCGGGCCTTCGTAAAAGGCCCTGACTGTGCTCGTGACGCTTTGAAAACAGCTTCCAACGGACATTGGCGCCTTAAAAGGCCCGGTGATTCTACGGTAAAAAACCGCTGAAGGTAAGTTAGCCCCTACAGGTTGAAGGGTGTACCTCGTTAGACAAAGGGCTAACATGCCGGCTTGTTTCGTTCGCCGTCGTGTTGTCTTGCCATGCCCAATCAAATCATCAAAACGCCCTGCGTGGGCCTGTGCTCCACCGTCTACGGCGACCTCGTGTGCCGGGGATGCAAGCGCTTCCACCATGAAGTGATCCACTGGAACGGCTACGACGAGGACGCAAAGCGCGCCGTCTGGCTGCGCCTGGAACAGCTGCTGGTGCAGGTGATGGCGGGGAAGGTCGAAGTATTCGATCCGGTAAAGCTGCGGTCGCAACTGGAGCAACGCAAAATCCGCTTCGTCCCGCACCAGTCCGAATATTGCTGGGCGTACCAGTTGATTGCCCGGGGCGCCCGGGTGATCAACCAGCTGGACGCCTACGGCATGGTGCTATTGCCAGAGTTTCGCGACTGGTCATTGCCTGAGCTGCGCGATGCCATTGATCGGGAATTCTTCCTGCTGTCCGAAGCGCACTACGAGCGCTATATCGCGCCCGGCTTCCTCAAGGATGCGATGGGCGCGGTCTGACCGTGGCGTGACCCGCACGCGCGAGCGGTAAATCCTGCGCTTTTCATCTGCGCAGGCTGGCTCTGCCCGTCAGGCTCCGTATAATGCTGCGCCTTGTCAGCCAGCCATTCGTGAACCCATGCAGATTTATCCAGAAATCGACGCCTTCCTGCTGTGCCCCACGCCCGAAAGTTGGGTTCAGGCCGCGTTGCAGAATCTGGATATCCTGCTGATCGATCACGCCAACAATGAAAAGAAGGCCGCCGGTGCGGCGTTCCAGTTCATGTTCCAGTACAACGACAAGTTCGATCTGCTGGCCAAGATGTCGCGGCTGGCCCGCGAAGAGCTGCGTCACTTCGAGCAGGTGATCGGCATCATCAAGAAACGCAACATCCCGATGGCCAACATCAGTTCGGCGCGCTATGCCGGGTCGCTGCGCAAACTCGTTCGCACCCACAACCCCTATCGCCTGACCGATGCGCTGGTCGTCGGCGCCATTGTTGAAGCGCGCTCTTGCGAACGCTTCGCGGCGCTGGTGCCGCACCTAGACGAAGACCTCTCGAAGTTCTACGCCAGCCTGCTCAAGTCCGAAGCCCGGCATTTCCAGGACTACCTGAAGCTCGCCTACACCTACGGCACTGAAGCGGATGTCGACGCCAAGATTGAAGAAATTCGCCTGGCCGAGCGCGAGCTGATCCTGAGCCCGGACGAAGACTTCCGCTTTCACAGCGGTGTGCCGGCGGTTTAAACCCCCTCTCTGACGAGCCCAGACTGTGTAGGAGCGCGCTTGCCCGCGAATCGGTTCGCACATTCGACGTAATCATCGACCGTCACGACGCTTTCGCCAGCAAGCCAGCTCCTGATCGGTGGCGGAGGCGCGAAATCAATGGAAAACGCTGTTTTGTAGGAGCGCGCTTGCCCGCGAATTGGTTCGCACATTCGACGTAATCGTCGACCGTCACGACGCTTTCGCCAGCAAGCCGGCTCCTACGGATCGGTGGCGAAGTCACTTATTTGCTTTACCTTCGGATCACCTCATCAACCGGGCGAATCACGTTCGTCCGAATCCGTGCGCCTTAAATATTGTTTCATTGTGTGTTTGCTGCCTAGGCAGTAAGATCCGCTCCATTCACTGCCTAAGCAGATAATGGGTGGCTATCAATGGCACATTTCACTCCTGAAAACTTTCACGACAGTCTGCTGGGCATGTTGCTGGGCCGGACTGAACAGCTGAAAAACCGCATCCTCGACCGGCATCTCGAGCCCCACGGCGTCACCGCGCAGCAGTTCAAAGTGCTGGTGATGATCGCGCGCTTTTGCGCCGAGACGCCGGCCGACATCTGCCGCATGTTGAACCTCGACAGTGGTTCGATGACCCGCATGCTCGATCGCCTTGAACAGAAAAACCTGTTGTCCCGCTCGCGCTCGGAATCCGATCGACGTCAGGTGCAACTGGTGCTGACCGAAGAAGGCAAAGCGCTCTCCGACCTGTTGCCGGAAATCGGCGCACACGCGATGAACGAGATGGTGGGCGTGCTGGAAGACAGCGAGCTGCTGGCGCTGGAAAAGATTCTGACGAAAATTCTGGTTGCCTCGGGCGACCCCATCACGATTGCCCGGATCGCCGAACGATGAGCACTCACATTCAGCGGGGCTCGGCCCTGCGCACGTCCCTGAGCCTGATATTCGTGGCTCTCGTGCTGGCCGGTTGCGCCAGTTCCAAGGGCCTTAAAACCGAAGCCGTCGGCATCGATGCCAACAGTCTGCAGACCGCCCGGAGCCTCAACGGCATCACCCTGTCGCCGGCGGCCTGGCCGAAGCGCGACTGGTGGACCAGCCTTGGCGATCCGCAGCTCAATAGCCTGATCACCGAAGCGCTGCGCGACAGCCCGGACATGCAGATTGCTGCGGCCCGCACCCATCAGGCCACTGCGCAGGCGTATGCGGCCGATGCCGAACGCATGCCGACCGTGGAGGCCGACGCCAGCGTCAGCCGCTCTCGCCTGGCACGTGACCAGGACCCGACCGGGGCAGGCGGGCGCTACAGCACCTTGCGCAGCCTGAGCGCCGGCTTCAATTACAACTTCGATCTGTGGGGCGGCCAGCGGGCTGCCTGGGAAGCGGCATTGGGTCAGGCCCGTGCCAGTGAAGTCGATCAGCAAGCGGCGCAACTGACCCTGGCCGCCGATGTCGCCCGCGCTTACAGCGACCTCGGTCAGGCTTATATCGTCCGCGATCTGGCGGCCGACGACCTCAAGCGCACACGGCAATTGCTTGACCTCGGCGCGCGGCGCTTCAAGTCGGGCATCGACAGCGAGTACCAGTACGAGCAGACCCAGAGCCTGGAAGCCAACTCCCGCGAATCGCTGGCGGACGCGGATAAGAGCCTGCGCAGCGCCAAGATCCAGTTGGCCGTGCTGATGGGCAAAGGCCCTGACCGCGGCGAACAGCTGAGCCGGCCTGCCGTGCTGCAACCCGCTGTTGTGGCCTTGCCGTCGGTGGTGCCTGCGGAATTGCTGGGCCGTCGCCCGGACCTGGTGGCCGCGCGCTGGCGGGTTGAAGCGGCGAGCAAGAACATCGACGTCAGCAAGACCAATTTCTACCCGAACCTCAACCTGAGCGCGTCGGCGGGGGTTGAGTCGCTGCTGGGTGATGCGATGTTCGGCTCGGCCAGTCGCTTCTTCAACGTTGCGCCAACGGTGTCGCTGCCGATCTTCGACGGTGGCCGTCGCCGTGCCGACCTCGATGCGCGGGACGCCGACTATGACCTCGCCGTGGCGCAGTACAACAAGACGCTGGTCCGGGCGCTGGGGGATGTCAGCGATGGCATCGGTCAGTTGCGCGACATCCGTCGCCAGATCGAGGCACGCCAGCAGGCGACCGACGTGATTCAGAAATCCTACGACACCGTCGTTCAGCGCTACTCCTCCGGGATCGGCAACTACCTGGACGTGCTGAGCGTCGAGCAACAACTGCTGCAATCGCAACGCCAACAGGCTGATCTCAACGCGGAACGAATCGATCTCTCGATCCAGTTGATGCAGGCCCTCGGGGGAGGCTTCGAAGACAGCAAGCCCGGCGAAAACGCCGCCCCGGTCGTCCCGTCAACTGCTTCGCTGACTCATTAAGGTAATCGTCATGGCCACTGCCACTACCGATAACAATGCTGCAAACGAACAAAAGGACGTCAACGCTTCGACGCCTGACAAGGGCGCGGACAAAGCGGCCGACAAAGGCGCCGAGCAGACCACACCGAAGAAGAACCCGCGCAAGCGCAAGCTTTTGTTGCTCGGCCTGCTGCTGGTCGTGGTGCTTGGCGTGATCGGCGTCTGGGCCTGGTACGAAATGTACGGTCGCTGGAGTGAAAGCACCGACGACGCCTATGTGAACGGCAACGTCGTGGAGATCACCCCGCAAGTCACCGGCACTGTGGTGAGCATCGGCGCTGACGACGGCGACCTGGTGCGTGAAGGTCAGGTGCTGGTGCAGTTCGACCCGAATGACGCCGAAGTGGCGCTGCAAAGCGCCGAAGCCAATCTGGCCAAAGTGGTGCGCCAGGTGCGCGGGTTGTACAGCAACGTCGACGGCATGAAAGCGCAACTGGCGGCCCAGCGCGCCGAAGTGCAGAGAGCCCAGGACAACTTCAACCGTCGTCGCAGTCTGGCGGCGGGCGGGGCAATTTCCCAGGAAGAGCTGTCCCACGCCAAGGATGACCTGACCACCGCGCAGAACGCGTTGACCAACATCCAGCAGCAACTGGCCACCAGCAACGCGCTGGTGGACGACACCCAGGTGTCCTCGCATCCGGACGTCAAAGCCGCTGCCGCGCAACTGCGTCAGGCGTACCTGAGCAATTCGCGCAGTACGCTGATCGCGCCGGTGACCGGTTACGTCGCCAAGCGCACCGTACAACTGGGCCAGCGGGTTCAGCCGGGCACTGCGCTGATGGCCGTGATTCCCCTCGACCAGCTGTGGATCGACGCCAACTTCAAGGAAACCCAGCTCGGCCAGATGCGCATCGGCCAGCCGGTGGACATCGAAGCGGACCTGTACGGCGGCGACGTCAAATACAGCGGCACCGTGGACAGCGTCGGCGCCGGTACCGGCAGTGCGTTTGCCCTACTGCCTGCGCAGAACGCCACCGGTAACTGGATCAAGATCGTTCAGCGTGTGCCGGTGCGGATTCACATCAACGCCGACGAGCTGGCCAAGCATCCGCTGCGCATCGGCCTGTCGACCACCGTTGACGTGAACCTGCACGACCAGAGCGGTCCGGTGCTGGCTCAGCAACCGCCGAAGCAGCCGCTGTTCACCACCGATGTCTACGCCAGGCAACTGGCCGACGCCGACACGATGATTGCCCGCGTGATTCACGAGAACAGCGCGTCAACCAGCGGCAAGACAGCCCAGCGCTGATTCGCCAATCCATCTGCCACGGCCTGCCTGTTCAGGCCGTGGGGATCTTCGAGTGTCAAAGGATTCGCGATGAGTACCAACGCTCCCGCTTCTTTTACGCCGCCAAGCCTGTTGCTGACCACCATCGGCCTGTCGCTGGCGACTTTCATGCAAGTGCTCGACACGACCATCGCCAACGTGGCCTTGCCGACCATCTCCGGCAACCTCGGCGTGAGTTCGGAGCAGGGCACGTGGGTCATCACCTCATTCGCGGTCAGTAATGCCATCGCGCTGCCGCTGACCGGCTGGCTAAGCCGGCGCTTCGGTGAGGTGAAGCTGTTTCTGTGGGCGACATTGCTGTTCGTGATCGCCTCGTTTCTCTGCGGCATTTCCACGTCGATGCCTGAGCTGGTGGGCTTTCGGGTCTTGCAGGGCATGGTTGCCGGGCCGTTGTACCCGATGACGCAAACGCTGCTGATCGCCGTGTATCCCCCTGCGAAACGGGGGATGGCATTGGCATTGCTGGCAATGGTGACCGTTGTGGCGCCGATTGCCGGGCCGATTCTCGGCGGCTGGATCACCGACAGTTACAGCTGGCCGTGGATCTTCTTCATCAACGTGCCGATCGGGCTGTTCGCGGCGTTCGTGGTGCGTCAGCAGATGGCTACCCGGCCGGTCAGCACCAGTCGCCAGCCCATGGATTACGTGGGGCTGATCACGCTGATCATCGGCGTAGGCGCGCTGCAGATCGTGCTCGACAAAGGCAATGACCTGGACTGGTTCGAGTCGAACTTCATCATTATCGGCGCGGTGATTTCAGCCATTGGCCTGGCGGCGTTCGTGATCTGGGAAATGACCGATGATCACCCGGTGGTCAACCTGCGGCTGTTTGCGTTTCGCAACTTTCGCTACGGGACGATCTGTCTGATCGGGGGGTATGCGGGGTTCTTCGGGATCAACCTGATCCTGCCGCAGTGGCTGCAAACCCAGATGGGCTACACCGCGACCTATGCCGGGTTGGCGGTCGCGCCGCTCGGCGTGCTGCCGGTGTTGATGTCGCCCTTCGTGGGTCGCTATGCGCACAAATTCGACCTGCGCCTGTTGGCCGGCATCGCGTTTCTGGCGATTGGCCTGAGCTGCTTCATGCGTGCGGATTTCACCAGTCAGGTGGATTTCGAACACATCGCGCTGGTGCAGTTGTTCATGGGGGCGGGCGTTGCGCTGTTCTTCATGCCGACCTTGAGCATTCTGCTCTCTGACCTGCCGCCGTCGCAGATTGCCGACGGCTCGGGCCTGGCGACGTTCCTGCGTAACCTGGGCGGCAGCTTTGCAGCGTCATTGACGACGTGGATCTGGATACGCCGCGCCGATCAGCACCACGCGTACCTGAGCGAAAGCGTGAACGCCTACGACCCGACCACGCGGCATGCGCTGGAGACCCTGGGCGGGGCGAGCAATCAGGCTTACGCGCAGCTTGATTCGATGGTCACCAGCCAGGCGTACATGATGTCGACGGTGGACTACTTCTACATGATGGGCTGGGTATTCCTGGCGCTGATCCTGATTATCTGGCTGGCCAAGCCACCGTTTACCGCGAAGGCGGCGCCTGGGGGAGGGCATTGATCGCAGCTGTCGGGCGCAGACGGTAGGAGCGTGGCTTGTCCCGCGATCGGCCGGGAACCGGTCGTAGAACTCCGAATGCGGTGTATCAGGTGCCCCACAATGTGTGGGCATGGCAGAGATCATTGTAGGAGCGACCGGGGTGGCGCTCCACCTTGCCCGCGAATGCGTTATTCCAGACGTTAATGTTTTGAATGACCCACCGCTATTCGCGGGCAAGCGCGCTCCTACAGGTTCCGCGTCAGACGATCATAAGGTATTCAGTTCTGACGCACCGCAGGCTCGGGCTCAAACGCAAACGACTCCAGATGAAAGCCCTGTTCATCAATCTGCAGCAACCACCCCTCGCGATCCCAGTCCCCCAGCACGATGCGCTGCGCCTTGGTCTCACCCAGTTCAACGTCGTGAACCGCAGGCCGATGGGTGTGACCGTGGATCAGCGTTTTCACGCCAGACTCGTTCATCACCCGCGGCACTTCTTCTGGCGTGACATCGACAATGTCGTTGGCCTTCATCCGCGTCTGCGCACGGCTTTCGCTGCGTAGCTTGCGCGCCAACTTGTGCCGCGTGCTCAACGGCAGATGCCGCAGCACCCACAGCGTCAGCGGATGACGCAAGTAACGGCGCATACGCATATAGGCTTCGTCCCGCGTACACAGGCTGTCGCCGTGCATCAGCAATACCGGTTCGCCGTTGAAATTCACGACGCTCGGGTCCTTGAGCAGCGTGCAGCCCGCCGCTTTGCAAAACGCCTGACCGATCATGAAGTCGCGATTGCCATGCATCAGGAACACCCGCGTGCCGCTGTCGCTCAACGCGCGCAGCGCCTGGCAGATCGAACGCTGAAAGGGCGACATGGCGTCATCGCCAATCCACGCCTCGAAAAAATCCCCAAGGATGTACAGCGACTCAGCCCCGCGTGCGCGGCCATCCAGCAGACCGAGAAACGCCCGGGTAATGTCCGGGCGTCCCTCTTCCAGGTGCAGATCCGAGATCAGCAATATCACTCAATGATCTCGGCTTTCTCGATGATCACGTCGTCAGCCGGCACGTCTTGGTGGCCGGCCTTGGACGTCGTGGCGACACCCTTGATCTTGTCGACCACGTCGGTGCCTTCCGCCACTTCAGCGAACACGGCGTAGCCCCAGCCCTGTACGGTCTTGGCGCTGTGGTTGAGGAAGTCGTTGTCGGCGACGTTGATGAAGAACTGCGCCGAGGCTGAATGCGGCTCCATGGTGCGGGCCATGGACACCGAGTACTTCTTGTTCGGCAGGCCGTTGTCGGCTTCGTTCTGGATGCTCGGGCGCTTGTCTTTCTTCTCTTTCATGCCCGGCTCAAAGCCGCCGCCCTGGATCATGAAGTTGCCGATCACGCGGTGAAATACCGTGTTTTCGTAGTGGCCGGCTTTGACGTATTCGATGAAGTTGGCGACGGTGAGCGGCGCCTTTTCTGCGTTAAGTTGCAGAACGATTTCACCGTGGTTGGTGGTCAGCTTTACTTTCGACATCTGTCAGCTCGCTCTTCAAATTCGTGGTGGGAGGCAGTGATCGCGGCAGACGGCCATCGGGTTGCGAGGCCAGTACCGCGGATTCACCTCAGGCGCGCAGTTTACAGAGGGTAGCCGTTGCTCGGGTAGTTGCGATTGAGCGGACGGTTGCCGCCGAGCGCGCTTCCATCTCGGCAGTTTTGTCACAGCGCGCTGTCAGGGGCTTGACAGCTTCGGCTATGATAGGCGCTTTGATTTAACCGGCCTTCCTGGCCGCGACCCGTTCAAGGATCCTATGAGCAAGCCCACTCAAGATGCCGCTGCGAATTCCAAGGCAGGCCCTGCCATTCCAACCAACTTCCTGCGCCCCATCGTGCAGGCAGACCTGGATTCGGGCAAGCACTCCCAGATCGTGACCCGCTTCCCGCCGGAGCCCAACGGCTACCTGCACATCGGTCATGCCAAGTCGATCTGCGTCAACTTTGGTCTGGCTCAGGAATTCGGCGGCGTCACGCATCTGCGCTTCGACGACACCAACCCGGCGAAGGAAGATCAGGAATACATCGACGCCATTGAAGCCGACGTCAAATGGCTGGGCTTCGAGTGGTCCGGTGAAGTGCGTTATGCCTCGCAGTACTTCGACCAGCTGTACGCCTGGGCGGTCCATCTGATCGAGACCGGTAAGGCCTACGTCGATGACCTGACCCCCGAGCAGGCTCGCGAGTACCGCGGCACCCTGACCGAGCCGGGCAAGAACAGCCCGTTCCGCGATCGCAGCGTCGAAGAAAACCTCGACCTGTTCAGCCGCATGAAAGCCGGTGAGTTCGAAGACGGCGCCCGCGTCCTGCGCGCCAAGATCGACATGGCTTCGCCGAACATGAACCTGCGCGATCCGATCCTCTACCGCATTCGTCACGCCCACCACCACCAGACCGGTGACAAGTGGTGCATCTACCCGATCTACGATTTCACCCACGGTCAGTCGGACGCCATCGAAGGCATTACCCACTCGATCTGCACCCTGGAATTCGAGAGCCATCGCCCGCTCTACGAGTGGTTCCTCGACAACCTGCCGGTGCCGTGCAAGCCGCGCCAGTACGAGTTCTCGCGCCTGAACCTTAACTACACCATCACCAGCAAGCGCAAGCTCAAGCAACTGGTCGATGAAAAGCACGTGCATGGCTGGGACGATCCGCGCATGTCGACGCTGTCGGGCTTCCGCCGTCGCGGCTACACCCCGGCGTCGATCCGCAATTTCTGCGAAATGATCGGCACCAACCGTTCCGACGGCGTGGTCGATTTCGGCATGCTGGAATTCAGCATCCGTCAGGACCTGGACCACAACGCCCCGCGCGCCATGTGCGTGCTGCGTCCGTTGAAAGTCGTCATCACCAATTACCCGGAAGGCCAGGTCGACCACCTCGAACTGCCGCGCCATCCGCAGAAAGAAGAGCTCGGCGTGCGCAAGCTGCCGTTCTCCCGCGAGATCTACATCGACCGCGACGACTTCATGGAAGAGCCGCCGAAGGGCTACAAGCGTCTTGAGCCGAACGGCGAAGTGCGTTTGCGTGGCAGCTACGTTATTCGCGCCGATGAAGCGATCAAGGACGCCGACGGCAACATCGTCGAGCTGCGCTGCTCCTACGACCCGGAAACCCTGGGCAAGAACCCTGAAGGCCGCAAGGTCAAAGGCGTTGTGCACTGGGTGCCGGCAGCGGAGAGCATCGAATGCGAAGTGCGTCTGTACGACCGTCTGTTCCTGTCGGCAAACCCTGAGAAAGCAGAAGAGGGCAAGACCTTCCTGGACAACATCAACCCGGGCTCCTTGCAGGTTTTGACCGGTTGTCGCGCTGAACCGTCGTTGGCTGACGCGCAGCCGGAAGACCGTTTCCAGTTCGAACGCGAAGGCTATTTCAGCGCGGATCTGAAGGACTCGAAACCCGGTCATCCGGTCTTCAACCGGACTGTGACGCTCCGCGACTCGTGGAGCTAAGGTAGGCAACGTGCTTTCTATCTACAACACGCTCAGCAAGAGCAAAGAAGTCTTCAAGCCGCTGGATGGCAACAAGGTGCGCATGTACGTCTGCGGGATGACCGTGTACGACTACTGCCACCTGGGCCACGGCCGCAGCATGGTGGCGTTCGACGTCGTCACCCGCTGGTTGCGTTTCAGCGGCTACGACCTGACCTATGTGCGCAACATCACCGACATCGACGACAAGATCATCAACCGCGCCCGTGAAAACGGCGAGGCGTTCGACGCCCTGACCGCGCGCATGATCGACGCTATGCACGAGGACGAAGCGCGCCTGAACATCCTCAAGCCGGACATGGAGCCGCGTGCCACCGATTACATCGGCGGCATGCACGACATGATCCAGCGCCTGATCGACAAGGGCTATGCCTATGCCCCGGGCAATGGCGACGTGTACTACCGCGTCGGCAAATTCCTCGGTTACGGCAAGCTGTCGCGCAAGAAGATCGAAGACCTGCGCATCGGCGCGCGGATCGAAGTCGACGAAGCCAAGGACGATCCGCTGGATTTCGTCCTGTGGAAAGGCGTCAAGCCGGGCGAACCGAGCTGGGAATCGCCGTGGGGTGCGGGGCGCCCGGGCTGGCACATCGAGTGCTCGGTGATGTCCACCTGCTGCCTGGGTGAGACCTTCGACATTCATGGCGGCGGCAGCGACCTGGAATTCCCGCACCACGAAAACGAGATTGCCCAAAGCGAAGCCGCGACCGGCAAGACCTACGCCAACGCCTGGTTGCACTGCGGCATGATCCGCATCAATGGCGAGAAGATGTCCAAGTCCTTGAACAACTTCTTCACCATTCGCGACGTGCTGGATAAATACCACCCGGAAGTGGTGCGTTATCTATTGGTTTCGAGCCACTACCGCAGCGCGATCAACTATTCCGAAGACAGCCTGAAGGAATCGAAAGGCGCGCTGGAGCGGTTCTATCACGCACTCAAAGGCCTGCCGGTTGCCGAGCCTGCGGGTGGTGAGGCGTACGTTGAGCGTTTCTCCGCTGCGATGAACGACGACTTCGGTACGCCGGAAGCGTGCGCCGTGCTGTTTGAGATGGTGCGCGAGATCAACCGTCTGCGCGACAGCGATGTCAACGCAGCGGCAGGCCTGGCGGCACGCTTGAAGGAGTTGGCCAGTGTGCTGGGCGTGTTGCAGCTGGAATCCGACGACTTTCTGCGCGCTGGCGCTGAAGGGCGTGTGGATGCCGCAGAAGTCGAAGCCTTGATCGCCGCACGCCTGCAGGCGCGCGCTGACAAGAACTGGGTTGAAGGCGACCGTATCCGCGATCAACTCACCGCCATGGGCGTGGTGCTGGAAGACAGCAAAGGCAGCACGACCTGGCGCTTGGCGGACTGATCGGCAGCGCGTTAGATCCCTTTCGCGGGCAAGCGCGCTCCTACAGTGTTTGTCGGCAGATGCATCTGCGGTGATCGTTCCCACGCTCCGCGTGGGAATGCATCCGCTGACGCTCCGCGTCACGGTTGATGTCCAGCGCACGGACGATTGGATACTGGAACTGTAGGAGCCGGCTTGCTGGCGAATGCGGTTAACCAGCCATGAAGTGATCTACTGCCCCACCGTTTTCGCCAGCAAGCCGGCTCCTACAGGGCTCTGTGTTTCGCCAGCAAGCCGGCATTCACAGGGCGTTGCGTTTCGGCAACAAGTCGGCATTCACAGGGGCTGAGTTCCGCCGCAATATGTCGGCCGGGCTCAGGCTAGAACCCCTGTTCCCGCAGCCGCTTGTACAGCGTGTTCCGACTCACCCCCAGCTGCTTCGCCAGCTGCGAGATGTTCCCGCCGGCCGCCTGCAACAATTCGCTTAGCTCTTCCGGCGTGTCCAGCGCAGCC
The DNA here is from genome assembly GCF_026153515.1 of Pseudomonas sp. KU26590. Taxonomy (NCBI): domain Bacteria; kingdom Pseudomonadati; phylum Pseudomonadota; class Gammaproteobacteria; order Pseudomonadales; family Pseudomonadaceae; genus Pseudomonas; species Pseudomonas sp. KU26590. The sequence continues at coordinate 4,959,226 of NZ_CP110644.1, read as the reverse complement.
TTGCGGTTGAACACTGTCTCGGGCTCGACGCGCTCGCAGCCCATCGCCAGGTCCGCGAAAAAGTCTTCCGGCAGATGCTCGGTGGAAATCGGCTGATCGTCGGCCAGCGCCAACGCCACCTGAATCACGTTGCTCAACTGCCGCAGGTTTCCCGGCCATGGGTGCCGTTCGAACAGCTCCATCACCTGCGGCTCAAAGCCCGCGGTCTGTTGCGGTTCGCGGTGCTGTTCCCAGATGGCACGCACCAGCGCGGGCTTGTCGCTGCGATCACGCAACGGCGGCAGTTCCAGGTTCAGGCCACTGATCCGGTAGTACAAATCCTGACGAAACCGCCCGTTCTGCACGTGTTCGCGCAGTGAGCAATGGGTGGCGGAAATCACCCGGATGTCCACCGGGTATAACTCGCTGCTGCCCACCGGCTGCACGCACCGCTCCTGCAGCACGCGCAGCAAGCGCGCCTGAACCGGCAGCGGCATGTCGCCGATCTCGTCGAGAAACAGCGTTCCCTTGTCCGCCTTGCGAATCAGCCCGATGCTGCCTTTATGGTGCGCCCCGGTGAACGCACCTTTTTCGTAGCCAAACAACTCAGCCTCGACCAGCTCCGACGGGATCGCCGCGCAGTTCACCGCGATCATTGGCTGATCGGCGCGGGAGCTGGCGCGGTGCAGGGCCTTGACGAACACTTCCTTGCCCACACCCGTCTCGCCGAGGATCAACAGCGGGACGTTCTTCTCCAGCAGTCGCTGCCCCTGACGCGCGGCTTTCACGACCCGCTCATCTCCCATGCCGGGCTCAATGGCACCGACCGTCATTGACCGGGACGGAATCGGCACCTGCACCGGCACGGTTCTGAGCTTGAGTACCGGTGCTTTCGGCCGCTTCAGCACGCAATGAAAACGGTTGTGGCCGGATGCCTGAAGCGGGAAGGGCTGGCTTTCCATTTGCTCAAGCAGGTCGGCGATGGGCGACTTGAACAGGTTTTCGATGTTGGCGTTGAGCAGGCTGACGCCCAGCAGGTTGTCGGCGCGACGGTTGGCGCAGAGCACCCGGCCGCTTTCATCGAACACCAGCAGGCCGGCCCACTGGCTGTCGAGGTTGTTCAGGCCGGTATTGAAAATCAGCTGAAAATGGCTGTGCTGGAACTGGTCGAGGATCAGCCGGTTTTCGATGGTCTGGCTCATCATCTTCACCATCCCCAGGGTGTGGGAAGGCGGCAGGAAGCTGTCGCTGGACACATCGAGCACCGCGATCATCCGCCGCGACGCATCGAAAATCGGCGCCGCCGAGCCAGTCATGAACCGGTTGGCCTTGAGAAAGTGTTCATCGTGTTCAATGTGAACAGCCTGTTCACAGGCCAGCGCCGTGCCGATGGCATTGGTGCCGGCGCCTTGCTCCAGCCAGCTGGCGCCGGCGACGAAACCGGGCTGTTGATCTGGCTCGACGAAGCGCTTGTTGCCCCAGGAATTGAGCACCTGCCCTTGCTGATCGGCGAGCAGGATCAGGCAATTGGAATTGCTCAGGATGTCCTCGTAGAAGGGCAGCACCTGCTGATGGGTGGTTTGCACCAGAGAATGATGGCGCTCGAGCAGTTGCGACACCTGCTGATCGGGCAGGCGGCCGAAGGAGGGGCGTGACTGGTGGTCAAGGCCGAACTCGCGGCAACGGGCCCACGAGTCCTGAATGATGGTGTCGTGGCTGGGGGATGCGCCTGGTGTGGCCATAAATGGCTCCGTCCGAGTACTTTTATTTATTGTTGTCGAGATGCCGCTAGGCAGAGCATCCCTGCTCGAAAACGTCCACCCATTGTTGTTCAGGATTGTTCAAAGTCAATGTTCATTTTGTTCAGGTGTTCAGCCTTTGCTGTTCATTTATGTTCACCAACGAATGCCGATCCGTGCGGCAAATTGTCGCAACCGCTCTAGTCCAAGCATTTCAGCCTGAAAGCTCCTTAGGTAGGCCGGTTGGCACGATTGTCGCTATCCAACAATCGGTCAGCACAATCGGTCAACGGGTGTCACGACCTGCCATACGGCAAACACGCAACACCCCGAACAAAACAAATAAAAAGGGCACGCCATGTCTCTCACGCTTGAGCACGTCAGCCGCGCCGTCGACGGTCAGATCTGGATCGACGATGCTTCGCTGAGCTTTGAACCCGGCTCATTCAACGTATTGCTGGGGCGCACCTTATCAGGCAAAACCAGCCTGATGCGCTTGATGGCCGGTCTGGACAAGCCAGACAGCGGCCGGGTACTGATGAATGGCAAAGATGTCACCCACGTCGCGGTGCGTCATCGCAACGTCTCCATGGTTTATCAGCAGTTCATCAACTATCCGAGCATGACCGTCTACGACAACATCGCCTCGCCACTGCGCCAGGCCAAGATGTCTAAAGACGAAATCGACCGTCGCGTTCGCGAAACCGCGAAGATGCTGCGCATTGAAAAATTCCTCAGCCGCCACCCCCTCGAATTGTCCGGCGGCCAGCAGCAGCGCACGGCCATGGCGCGGGCGCTTGTCAAAGACGCCGAACTGATTCTGTTCGACGAGCCGCTGGTCAACCTCGACTACAAGCTGCGCGAAGAGCTGCGTCAGGAAATGCGCCAGCTGTTCGAAACGCGCAATACCATCGCCATCTACGCCACCACCGAGCCGAACGAAGCGCTGGCGCTGGGCGGGACCACGACGGTTCTGCACGAAGGCCGCGTGATCCAGAGCGGCCGGACGCCCGAGGTGTATCACCAGCCGAAAACCGTGCTGGCCGCCGAGCTGTTCTCCGAGCCGCCGATCAACCTGATGCCCGGCCGCATCGAAGGCAACGAAGTCAGCTTCGCCAACTTTGAGCACTTCCCGCGGAACGTCGACCTGCGCACCATCGGCGACGGCGAATACCGCTTTGGCGTGCGCCCAAGCCACCTGAGTCTGGTGCCGTCCAACGACGACGACCTGGAGCTGGCGGTGACGGTCGAGCTCGCCGAGATCAGCGGTTCGGAAACCTTCCTGCATGTGCGCAACGAGCATTTCTCGCTGGTGCTGCATTTGCCGGGCGTGCATGAGTACGACGTCGACACGCCGATTCGCGTGTACATCCCGACTCACAAACTGTTCGTATTCGATCAGCAGGGCGGCCTGATTCAGGCGCCGGGCCTGCGCATGGCGAGGGTTGCCTGATGGCCGAGATCCGCTTGCAACAACTCGCGCACAGCTACAGCGCCAATCCGACCGGCCCTGAAGACTATGCCATCCGCGAAATGACCCACATCTGGGAGCAGGGCGGCGCCTATGCCTTGCTCGGCCCGTCCGGCTGCGGCAAATCGACCCTGCTCAATATCATCTCCGGCCTGCTCAGCCCGTCTGAAGGCAAGGTCATGTTCGACACCACCGTGGTCAACGACATGTCGCCGGAGGAGCGCAACATCGCTCAGGTTTTCCAGTTTCCGGTGGTCTACGACACCATGACGGTGTACGACAACCTCGCGTTCCCGCTGCGTAATCAGGGCATGCCGGAAGCGAAAGTGAAGATCAAGGTGCAGGAAATCGCCGACGTGCTGGATCTGCAGCCGTTGTTGAAGAAGAAAGCCAAAGGCCTGACCGCTGACGAAAAACAGAAAGTCTCCATGGGCCGCGGGCTGGTTCGCGATGACGTCTCGGCGATCCTGTTCGACGAACCCTTGACCGTGATCGACCCGCACCTGAAGTGGAAACTGCGCCGCAAGCTCAAGCAGATTCACGAGCAGTTCAACATCACCATGGTCTACGTCACCCACGATCAGCTGGAGGCCTCGACCTTCGCCGACAAGATCGCGGTGATGTACGGCGGCCAGATCGTCCAGTTCGGCACGCCCCGCGAACTGTTCGAAAAGCCGCACCACACTTTCGTCGGCTATTTCATTGGCAGCCCCGGCATGAACCTCATCGAGGTCAAGCCTGAAGCGGGCGGCGTGGGCTTTGGCGGCATTCATCTGCCGTTGTCCGAAGCCTTGCAGCAGCGTCTGGCGGCCACTCAGTGGAGCACGTTGAAAGTCGGGATTCGTCCCGAGTTCGTGCACATCTGGGACGGTCCGGTCGATGACGCCATGCAGGCCGAAGTGACCTACGTCGAGGACCTGGGGACCTACAAGATCCTCACCCTCAACCTGGCCGGCCAGCTGTTGAAAGTGCGCTTGCAGGAAGACAAGCCAGTGCCCCAAGGCCAGGCCTGGGTCAGTTTCCCGGCGCAATGGCTGATGCTCTACGCCGACGAATTTCTGCTGGAGGCCGCGACGAACACATTGCCGGCCAGCGAGGTGTCCCATGACTAAAGTGCAAAACAACAAGGCCTGGTGGCTGGTGCTGCCGGTGTTCCTGCTGGTGGCGTTCAGCGCCATCATTCCGATGATGACCGTGGTCAACTATTCGGTGCAGGACATCTTCGACCAGTCCAGCCGCTACTTCGTCGGCGCCGACTGGTTCCGGCAAGTGCTGCAGGACCCGCGTCTGCATGACTCGCTGCTGCGCCAGTTCATCTACTCCTTCTGCGTGCTGCTGATCGAAATCCCGCTGGGCATTGGCATCGCGCTGACCATGCCGACCAAGGGGCGCTGGTCATCGGTGTGCCTGATCGTGATGACCATTCCGCTGCTGATCCCCTTCAACGTGGTCGGCACCATCTGGCAGATCTTCGGCCGTGGCGATATCGGTCTGCTGGGCTGGATGCTCAACGATGTGATGGGCATCAGCTACAACTACGCGGCCAATGCGTCGGACGCCTGGGTGACCGTGCTGGTCATCGACGTCTGGCACTGGACCTCGCTGGTGGCGTTGCTGTGCTATTCGGGGCTGCGCGCCATTCCGGACGTGTACTACCAGGCTGCGCGAATTGATCGGGCCTCCAACTGGGCCGTGTTCCGACACATCCAGCTGCCGAAGATGAAGAGCGTGCTGCTGATCGCTGTGATGCTGCGCTTCATGGACAGCTTCATGATCTACACCGAGCCGTTTGTGCTCACCGGTGGCGGTCCGGGCAACTCGACGACCTTCCTCAGCCAGACCCTGACGACCATGGCGCTCGGCCAGTTCGACCTGGGCCCTGCGGCGGCGTTCTCGCTGGTGTATTTCCTGATCATTCTGTTGGTGTCGTGGGTGTTCTACACCGCCATGACCCACAGCGAAAAGAACTGAGGAGCGCCCATGAACAAGCGCGAGAAAGTGTCGTTCAAAAAGCTCATACCGCTTTGGATCTACCTGCTGTTTCTGCTGGTGCCGATCTACTGGCTGGTCAACATGTCGTTCAAGACCAACACCGAAATCCTCGGCGGTCTGACCCTGTTCCCACAGGACTTCACGGTGGCGAACTACAAGGTGATCTTCACCGACGAAAGCTGGTACAGCGGCTACATCAACTCGCTGTACTACGTCTGCCTGAATATGGTGATATCGCTGAGTGTCGCATTGCCAGCGGCGTATGCGTTTTCCCGCTATCGTTTCCTCGGCGACAAACACCTGTTCTTCTGGCTCCTGACCAACCGGATGGCGCCGCCTGCGGTTTTCCTGCTGCCGTTCTTCCAGCTGTACTCGTCCATCGGCCTGTTCGACACGCACATTGCGGTAGCGTTGGCGCACTGCCTGTTCAACGTGCCGCTGGCGGTGTGGATCCTGGAAGGCTTCATGTCCGGGGTGCCCAAGGAGATTGACGAAACCGCCTACATCGATGGCTACAGCTTTCCCAAGTTCTTCGGCAAGATTTTCATCCCGCTGATTGGCTCGGGCATCGGTGTGACGGCGTTCTTCTGCTTCATGTTCTCCTGGGTCGAATTGCTGCTGGCGCGCACGCTGACCTCGGTCAACGCCAAGCCGATTGCGGCGGTCATGACCCGCACCGTTTCGGCGTCGGGGATCGATTGGGGGGTGCTGGCAGCGGCGGGGGTGTTGACCATTCTGCCGGGCATGCTGGTGATCTGGTTCGTTCGTAATCACGTGGTCAAGGGCTTTGCTCTTGGTCGTGTCTGAGGAGTCGAAAAATGGAGTGGATGTCCTGGACCCTGCCAACTGCTATTTTCTTTGCGTCCATCGCTGCCATTCTGGTTGCGATGACGGCCTGGGAACTGCGCTCGGCGAGCATTGAGCGTCGTGGTTTTCTGCCGATTGCCACGACACGCGGCGATCGTCTGTTCATCGGCCTGCTCGGAAGCGCCTACCTGCACCTGCTGGTGATTGGCGCGACGAGCTGGAATATCTGGGTGGCCTCCGGGTTGTCTCTGGTCTGGCTGTTGGTGGTGATGCGTTGGGGTTGAAGAAAAGCGAAATGTAGCTGTAGGTGCGCTCGCTCGAAGGCGGTGTGTCAGGGGATTCGTCCTGTACAGGCAGACCGCATTCGCGGGCAAGCGCGCTCCTACAGAGGAAGATGCGAGCAAGTTGGATCACATAAGAATCAACACAAGAGGTGTCTATGTTCAATAAGAAAAACAAGCTGCGACATAGTGTGACGGTAGCGACGATGGTAATGCTCAGTGGCTTGAGCGTTTCGGCATGGGCCGATCAGTACGAGGATGCCGCCAAGAAGTGGGCCTCCAGCGAGTTCAAGCCGACCACGCTGTCCGATGCCGATCAGCTCAAGGAGCTGGAGTGGTTCATCAAGGCGGCGGAGCCGTTCCGCGGCATGGACATCAAGGTGGTTTCCGAAACCTTGACCACCCATGAATACGAATCCAAAACCCTGGCCAAGGCGTTCACCGAAATCACCGGCATCAAGGTCACCCACGACCTGCTGCAGGAAGGCGACGTGATCGAGAAGCTGCAGACCGCGATGCAGTCTAACCAGAGTATCTACGACGGCTGGGTCAACGACTCCGACCTGATCGGTACGCACTTCCGCTACGGCAAGGCGATGTCTCTGACCGACCTGATGGCCAGCCCGGAAGGATCGAAAGTCACTTCTCCGACGCTCGACATCAAAGACTTCATCGGCACCTCGTTCACCACGTCGCCTGAAGTCAAAGACGCGTCCGGCAAAGTCGTCACGCCGGCCAAGCTCTACCAACTGCCTGACCAGCAGTTCGCCAACCTGTACTGGTTCCGCGCCGACTGGTTCGAGCGTCCTGATCTGAAAGAGAAATTCAAAGCCAAATACGGCTACGAGCTGGGCGTTCCGGTGAACTGGTCCGCCTATGAAGACATCGCCAAGTTCTTCAGCGAAGACGTCAAGGAACTTGACGGCAAGAAAGTCTACGGCCACATGGACTACGGCAAGAAAGACCCGTCCCTGGGCTGGCGCTTCACCGATGCCTGGTTCTCCATGGCCGGCAGCGGCGACAAAGGCTTGCCGAACGGCTTGCCGGTCGACGAGTGGGGCATTCGCGTAGAAGACTGCCATCCGGTCGGTTCAAGCATCACCCGCGGCGGCGACACCAACGGCCCTGCCGCTGTCTACGCCACCCAGAAGTACATCGACTGGCTCAAGGCTTACGCGCCGCCTGAAGCTGCAGGCATGACATTCTCCGAGTCCGGCCCGGTGCCGTCCCAGGGTAACGTCGCTCAGCAGATCTTCTGGTACACCGCTTTCACCGCTGACATGACCAAGCCAGGTCTGCCGGTCATGAACGCCGACGGCACGCCGAAATGGCGGATGGCCCCATCGCCTAAAGGTCCGTACTGGAAAGAGGGCATGAAGCTGGGTTATCAGGACGTCGGCTCCTGGACCTTCCTCAAGTCCACCGAAGAGAAGAAGCGCCTGGCCGCCTGGCTCTACGCGCAGTTCGTGACGTCGAAATCCGTCTCGCTGAAGAAGACCATCGTGGGCCTGACGCCGATTCGCGAATCGGACATCAACTCCAAAGAGATGACCGCCTTGGCGCCGAAACTCGGTGGTCTGGTCGAGTTCTACCGCAGCCCGGCCCGCGTGCAATGGTCGCCAACCGGCACCAACGTTCCGGATTATCCGAAGCTGGCTCAGTTGTGGTGGAGTCACGTGGCTGAAGCCGTCACCGGCGAGAAAACCGCGCAGGCGGCCCTCGACGGTCTGGCCAAGGATCAGGATGCAATCATGACCCGCATCGAGCGCTCCAAGGTGCAGGAAGCAAGTGGTTGCGCGCCGAAGATGAACCCGGAAACCTCGGCCGAAGAGTGGTACACCAAAGCCGAGAAGAGCAACGGTGCCTTCCTCGCGCCGCAACGCAAACTGGCCAACGAGAAGCCCAAGGGCGAAACCATCGCTTACGCGGACCTCTTGAAGAGCTGGGAAGCGGGCAAGAAGTAACCTGCGCAGGGCTAGATCCGGCGAAAAATCCGGCGCATAAAAAAACGGCACCCTCGGGTGCCGTTTTTCATGTGCGTGCTTTGGTGCGCAGGCTTGAATGATCAGCCGTGCAGTGTCTCAGCCGCGTACAACGTGTTTTCCAGCAGGCAGGCGCGGGTCATCGGGCCGACGCCGCCTGGCACCGGCGTGATCCAGCCGGCGCGGGGCAGGGCGGTTTCGTACACCACATCGCCCACCAGCTTGCCGTCATCCTGACGGTTGATGCCGACGTCGATGACGATCGCGCCTTCCTTGATCCACTCACCCTTGACCAGACCCGGCTTGCCCGCTGCCACGACCACCAGATCAGCGCGACCGACGTGTCCGGCCAGGTCCTGGGTGAAGCGATGGGTCACGGTCACGGTGCAGCCCGCCAGCAGCAGTTCCATCGCCATCGGACGACCGACGATGTTGGAAGCGCCCACGACGACGGCGTCCTTGCCGTACAGATCGACCCCGGTGCTTTCCAGCAGGGTCATGATGCCCTTGGGCGTGCAAGGGCGCAGCAGCGGAATGCGCTGAGCCAGCCGACCGACGTTATAGGGGTGGAAACCGTCGACGTCTTTGTCCGGGCGAATGCGCTCCAGCAGGCTGGACGATTCCAGATGCTCCGGCAGCGGCAATTGCAGCAGGATGCCGTCGATGGCCGGGTCGTCGTTGAGGCGATCGATCAGATCGGTCAGTTCGGTCTGGGTGGTTTCACTGGGCAGGTCATAGGCCTGGGAGATGAAGCCGACCTCTTCGCAGTCTTTGCGTTTGTGCGAGACGTAAACCTGAGAGGCGGGGTCGCTGCCGACCAGAATCACCGCAAGGCCTGGCGTGCGCAGGCCTTGCTCGTGACGCTGGGCGACTCGTTGAGCGATCTGCTGGCGCAGGTTGGCTGCGATCGCTTTGCCGTCTATTAGTTTTGCAGTCATTACGCGTGATTAACCATCGGAAGGGGAGGGAAAAAGAGCGCGCATTCTCGCATGACCTGACGCAAGGGCAAAGACGGTTGGTCCGCTTAATAAGCTAAGCCCTTTAATTAACTGAATTTTTTAGAAAAAAGTGTTGACGACCTTTTGGACCGTCTATAAGATTCGTCGCACTTGTCGGGCACAACCCCACACAGGATAAGCCGGTAACGGCAAATCAGGTCGAAAGGTTGAATAAGTCAGGTAGAGTTAAGATCGGCTCAGCGTGATTGAAAGCTCTTAATTTGCAGTCTCACGAAGGCAAATGAAATAAGTGCCCGTAGCTCAGCTGGATAGAGCATCCGCCTTCTAAGCGGATGGTCGCAGGTTCGAGTCCTGCCGGGTGCGCCATTAGGCAGCTTTGGCACAAGTAGCATTCAAATTGAATGCGTCGGTTACAACGCAATATGGTGGGCGTAGCTCAGTTGGTAGAGCACGGGATTGTGACTCCCGTTGTCGAGGGTTCGATCCCCTTCGTCCACCCCATATTCGAAAAGGCGCCAGATTCATAATCTGGCGCCTTTGCTTTAAGCGCTTCAAAACGCGGATGTGGTGGAATTGGTAGACACACTGGATTTAGGTTCCAGCGCCGCAAGGTGTGAGAGTTCGAGTCTCTCCGTCCGCACCAGTTACAAATCTCGCGACACCTTGGGTGTTGAGGGATGAAAGAAGGCCGCCTTGTGCGGCTTTTTTTGTTTCAGCGTGCTGCTTTTTAACGCGGTGCAAGCTTGACGGGTCCATGACACAGGGCTCGTCCGGTGTGCTTCCAGGGACTGGATCATGTTTCGGTCGTCCTTTTGCTTCCTTTATATAGGGGCGTATCAGGTGCGTTCCAGACACCTCCCGCAGGTTGAAACATTCGTCTGCGATTCCCGGGCTGCATGCCACTTCATTTACCCTTGTTCAGTAGGGTGACTTCTTGAGTTTGACCCACTAGAATGCTTGCCCTTGATTCTGGGGTCGGAAACGGCCGGCTAACGTCTGTGCAACGAGGAATATCAATGCAAGTTTCTGTTGAAAACACTTCCGCTCTCGAGCGCCGCATGACCATTGGCGTGCCCGCTGAGCGCATCGAGACTGAAGTCAACAAGCGTCTGCAGCAGACCGCACGTAAAGCCAAGATCCCGGGCTTTCGCCCAGGCAAAGTGCCTATGAGCGTGATCCGCCAGCGTTACGAAGACGGTGCTCGTCAAGAAGCACTGGGCGACCTGATCCAGGCGACCTTCTACGAAGCAGTCGTCGAGCAAAAGCTGAACCCGGCTGGCGCACCTTCCGTCGAGCCAAAAACCTTCGAAAAGGGCAAGGACCTCGAGTACATCGCTACTTTCGAAGTGTTCCCTGAATTCACCGTTGCCGGTTTCGAGTCCATTTCCGTCGAGCGTCTGTCGGCTGACGTTGCTGATTCCGATCTGGACAACATGCTGGAAATCCTGCGCAAGCAGAACGTCAGCTTCGAAGTCGCTGACCGCGCTGCGCAAAACGAAGACCAGCTGAACATCGACTTCGTCGGCAAGATCGACGGTGAAGCGTTCGCTGGCGGTTCGGCCACCGGTACTCAGCTGGTGCTGGGTTCGGGTCGCATGATCCCGGGCTTCGAAGACGGCCTTGTTGGCGCCAAAGCGGGCGAAGAGCGCGTTCTGAACCTGACTTTCCCAGAGGATTATCAAAATCTGGAACTGGCTGGCAAAACCGCCGAGTTCACCGTCACGGTCAACACTGTGTCGGCACCGACCCTGCCTGAGCTGAACGAAACGTTCTTCAAGCAGTTCGGCATCAAGGAAACCAACATCGAAGGCTTCCGCACCGAAGTTCGCAAGAACATGGAGCGCGAGCTGCGTCAGGCCATCAAGTCCAAGGTCAAGAATCAGGTAATGGATGGTCTGCTGGCCGCCAACCCGATCGACGTGCCTAAAGCGCTGCTGGAAAACGAAGTGAACCGTCTGCGCGTTCAGGCTGTTCAGCAGTTTGGTGGCAACATCAAGCCTGACCAACTGCCGGCAGAGCTGTTCGAAGAGCAGGCCAAGCGCCGCGTCGAGCTGGGTCTGATCGTGGCTGAAGTCGTCAAGCAATTCGACCTCAAGCCTGACGACACCCGCGTTCGCGAGCTGATCCAGGAAATGGCTTCCGCTTATCAGGAGCCAGAGCAGGTCGTGTCGTGGTACTACAAGAACGAACAGCAAATGAACGAAGTTCGTTCGGTTGTGCTGGAAGAACAAGTTGTGGATACTGTTTTGCAGAAAGCGAGCGTGACCGACAAAGCGGTCTCGTACGAAGAGGCAGTCAAGCCGGTTGAAGCTCCACAAGCCGACTGATTTCCTTCTCTCGTTCGAAAACACCATAAGCCAGCCTTCGCGCTGGCTTATGCGTATTCAAGACATGACTATTTGGGAGTGAATGCGAGACATGTCCCGCAATTCTTATATTCAGCAGAACTCTGACATCCAGGCCGCTGGCGGCCTGGTCCCGATGGTTATCGAGCAGTCCGCCCGTGGCGAGCGTGCCTATGACATCTACTCCCGCCTGCTCAAGGAACGCGTCATCTTCCTGGTCGGTCCGGTTGAAGACTACATGGCCAACCTCATCTCGGCGCAGCTGTTGTTCCTTGAAGCGGAAAACCCGGACAAGGATATCCATCTCTACATCAACTCCCCAGGCGGTTCGGTGACTGCGGGCATGGCGATCTACGACACCATGCAGTTCATCAAGCCGGACGTTTCCACGACCGTCATGGGCCAGGCGTGCAGCATGGGCGCTTTCCTGTTGGCCGGTGGCGCCAAGGGCAAGCGGTTCGCACTGCCGAACTCCCGCGTCATGATTCACCAGCCGTTGGGCGGTTTTCAGGGTCAGGCGTCGGATATCGACATCCACGCCCGGGAAATCCTGTTCATCCGTCAGCGTCTGAACGAACTGCTGGCGCACCACACTGGCCAGACGCTCGAAGCGATCGAACGCGACACCAACCGCGACAATTTCATGAGCGCAGAACGCGCTGCTGAATATGGTCTGGTGGACTCGGTCATCGATCGGCGTCAAATGACCAAATGACTGCGTGACGGGCAATGATCCCGGGCGGCTGATACATCCGTGCCGCCTGTGGACTTGAAAAATCGAGCAATTGCCCTCATCTTGTGTTGCAAGCCTACCGGATTGGATCGATCGAATGACTGACACCCGCAACGGCGAGGACAACGGCAAACTGCTTTATTGCTCCTTCTGCGGCAAAAGCCAGCATGAAGTGCGCAAGTTGATTGCCGGCCCCTCGGTATTTGTTTGTGACGAGTGCGTCGACCTGTGCAACGACATCATCCGCGAGGAGGTGCAGGAAGCACAGGCCGAGAGCAGCGCGCATAAACTGCCATCGCCTAAAGAAATCAGCGGCATCCTTGACCAGTACGTCATTGGTCAGGAACGTGCCAAAAAGGTTCTCGCAGTAGCGGTGTACAACCACTACAAGCGACTGAACCAGCGCGACAAGAAAAACGACGACGTTGAACTGGGCAAGAGCAACATCCTGCTGATCGGCCCGACGGGCTCCGGCAAGACCCTGCTGGCGGAGACGCTCGCTCGTTTGCTCAACGTTCCGTTCACCATTGCCGACGCCACCACCCTGACCGAAGCCGGTTATGTGGGTGAGGACGTCGAGAACATCATTCAGAAGCTGTTGCAGAAGTGCGATTACGATGTCGAGAAGGCCCAGATGGGCATTGTCTACATCGACGAAATCGACAAGATTTCGCGCAAGTCCGACAACCCTTCCATCACTCGTGATGTGTCGGGCGAAGGCGTGCAGCAAGCCTTGCTGAAGCTGATTGAAGGCACCGTGGCTTCCGTTCCGCCCCAAGGTGGTCGCAAGCACCCACAGCAGGAATTCCTGCAGGTGGACACGCGCAATATCCTCTTCATCTGTGGCGGTGCGTTCTCTGGCCTCGAAAAGGTCATCCAGAATCGCTCTACCAAAGGCGGCATCGGCTTCAACGCTGAAGTCCGCAGCAAGGAAGAGGGCAAGAAGGTCGGCGAGTCCCTGCGTGAAGTCGAGCCTGACGATCTGGTCAAGTTCGGTCTGATCCCGGAATTCGTGGGTCGTCTGCCTGTACTGGCGACGCTGGACGAGCTGGACGAAGCTGCGCTGATGCAGATTCTGACCGAGCCGAAGAACGCGCTGACCAAGCAATACGGCAAGCTGTTCGAGATGGAAGGCGTGGACCTCGAGTTCCGCCCGGACGCGTTGAAATCGGTTGCCCGTCGTGCGCTTGAGCGCAAGACCGGTGCTCGCGGTCTGCGCTCCATCCTCGAGGGCGTTCTGCTCGACACCATGTACGAGATCCCGTCGCAATCCGACGTGAGCAAGGTGGTGATCGACGAGAGCGTGATCGAGGGCACCTCCAAGCCGCTGTTGATTTACGAAAACAGCGAGCCACCTGCCAAGGCGGCACCCGACGCGTAGCCTGCTGGCAACGCACCGGGCGACTGGAAACGAAAAGGGCCCTCGGGCCCTTTTCGCGTTTCTTTCAAAGCCGGTCCGCGTTTCAGCGTGCTTTCGGTTTAACTCAAAGCGACGCTTGTTTTTTTAAGGTTCAACCCCCATCTTGATTTTCAGCTTATTTATATCTGTCCTTGGCCTGAAGGCCGCCGTAGAGGCGAAATCATGAAGACGACTATTGAACTGCCTCTCTTGCCACTGCGCGATGTTGTGGTTTATCCGCATATGGTTATCCCGCTGTTCGTGGGGCGCGAGAAGTCGATCGAGGCCCTTGAAGCGGCGATGACCGGCGACAAGCAGATTTTGCTGCTGGCGCAACGAAACCCGGCCGACGACGATCCTGGTGAAGACGCGCTGTACAACGTTGGTACCGTCGCCACCGTGCTGCAGCTGCTGAAGCTGCCGGACGGCACTGTGAAAGTTCTGGTCGAAGGCGAGCAGCGTGGCTCGGTCGAGCGCTTCATTGAGGTCGACGGCCATTGCCGCGCCGAAGTGGCGCTGATCGATGAAGTCGACGCGCCCGATCGTGAATCCGAAGTTTTCGTGCGCAGCCTGCTGGCTCAGTTCGAACAATACGTACAGCTGGGCAAAAAAGTCCCGGCTGAAGTGCTTTCCTCCCTCAACAGCATCGATGAGCCGGGTCGTCTGGTCGACACCATGGCCGCCCACATGGCGCTGAAGATCGAGCAGAAGCAGGAAATCCTCGAGATCATTGACCTGTCTGCCCGTGTCGAACACGTGCTGGCGTTGCTGGATGCCGAAATTGACCTGCTGCAGGTCGAGAAGCGCATCCGCGGTCGCGTGAAAAAGCAGATGGAGCGCAGTCAGCGCGAGTACTACCTGAATGAGCAGATGAAGGCCATTCAGAAGGAGCTCGGCGACAGCGAAGAAGGTCACAACGAAATCGAAGAGCTGAAAAAGCGCATCGATGCCGCCGGCCTGCCCAAAGACGCAATGACCAAAGCGACCGCCGAGCTGAACAAGCTCAAGCAGATGTCGCCGATGTCTGCCGAGGCCACTGTTGTTCGCTCCTACATCGACTGGCTGGTTCAGGTGCCGTGGAAGGCCCAGAGCAAAGTGCGTCTGGATCTGGCCCGCGCCGAGGACATCCTCGACGCCGACCACTACGGTCTGGACGAAGTCAAAGAGCGGATCCTCGAATATCTCGCCGTGCAAAAACGCGTGAAGAAAATTCGCGGTCCGGTGCTGTGCCTGGTCGGTCCTCCTGGCGTGGGTAAAACCTCGCTGGCCGAGTCGATTGCTCACGCCACCAATCGCAAGTTCGTCCGTATGGCCCTGGGCGGCGTGCGCGATGAAGCTGAAATTCGCGGCCACCGTCGCACCTACATCGGTTCGATGCCAGGTCGTTTGATCCAGAAGATGACCAAGGTCGGTGTTCGCAACCCGCTGTTCCTGCTCGATGAAATCGACAAGATGGGCAGCGACATGCGCGGTGACCCGGCGTCGGCGTTGCTGGAAGTGCTCGACCCCGAGCAGAACCACAACTTCAACGACCATTACCTGGAAGTCGACTACGACCTCTCCGACGTGATGTTCCTGTGCACTGCCAACTCGATGAACATTCCGCCGGCGCTGCTCGACCGTATGGAAGTCATCCGTCTGCCCGGCTACACCGAAGACGAGAAGATCAACATCGCGACCAAGTACCTCTCGCCCAAGCAGATCGCTGCCAATGGCTTGAAGAAAGGCGAGATCGAGTTCGAGGTCGAGGCGATTCGCGACATCATCCGTTACTACACCCGTGAAGCGGGCGTGCGTAGCCTTGAGCGTCAGATTGCCAAGGTCTGCCGCAAGGCGGTCAAGGAACACGCCCACGAGAAGCGTTTTTCCGTGGTTGTGACGGCGGATATGCTCGAGAACTTCCTCGGCGTGCGCAAATTCCGTTATGGCCTGGCCGAGCAGCAGGATCAGGTCGGTCAGGTGACCGGTCTGGCCTGGACGCAGGTCGGCGGCGAGCTGCTGACCATCGAGGCAGCAGTTGTTCCGGGCAAAGGTCAATTGATCAAGACCGGTTCGCTGGGCGATGTCATGGTCGAGTCGATCACTGCCGCGCTGACCGTGGTGCGCAGCCGCGCCAAGAGCCTGGGCATTCCCCTGGACTTCCACGAGAAGCGCGACACGCACATCCATATGCCGGAAGGCGCGACGCCGAAAGACGGCCCGAGCGCAGGCGTGGGCATGTGCACGGCGCTCGTGTCTGCCCTGACGGGGATTCCGGTCCGCGCCGACGTCGCCATGACGGGTGAAATCACCCTGCGTGGACAGGTGCTGGCCATCGGTGGTCTTAAGGAAAAATTGCTGGCCGCTCACCGTGGTGGCATCAAGACAGTGATCATCCCGGAAGAGAATGTTCGCGATCTGAAGGAGATCCCGGACAACATCAAGGCTGACCTGCAGATCAAACCGGTTAAATGGATTGACGAGGTCCTCCAAATTGCGCTGCAATACGCGCCGCAACCCTTGCCGGATGTGGCTCCCGAGATGGTTGCCAAGGATGAAAAGCGCGAGTCTGACGCCAAGGGCAGGATCAGCACGCATTAGTCTGGGAGGCCTTCCTTGACAGGTTTTTGGAGCCCTTGCTATAAAGCGGCTCTTCAAGCCTGTTCAGGCCGCACAGTGTTCGTTTGGTTACACCCAAAAAAACTTAGAAATACTCAAATATATAAGGGGACTTAGAGTGAACAAGTCGGAACTGATTGATGCCATCGCCGCATCCGCTGACATCCCGAAAGCTGCTGCCGGCCGTGCGCTGGACGCTGTAATCGAATCCGTCACTGGCGCTCTCAAGGCTGGCGACTCTGTTGTACTGGTAGGCTTCGGCACTTTCTCCGTCACTGATCGTCCTGCCCGTACCGGCCGTAACCCTCAGACCGGTAAAACCCTGGAAATTCCAGCGGCCAAGAAACCAGGCTTCAAAGCCGGTAAAGCTCTGAAAGAAGCCGTCAACTAAGTTTCTTTTTACTTTGCCCGCCCAGGACAGGGTCATCTCTGTTCGGGGCGTGAAGCGGCACGTGCGGTTGGTCAAGCGCTGGACTGTCACTCGGGGAACGCACATCGAACCCCGTCCGCTTTGCTAGTTACGAGAAGGCGCATCCTCGGATGCGCCTTTCTTCTATCCGGATTCAACCCACGCTCCGCGTTACCGTGTGCAGCAGCCTGGTGAGTCGAGTACAACCCTCTGGGGGATACATGCTGCAGAATATCAGGGACAATTCACAGGGCTGGATTGCCAAAACCATCATCGGGGTCATCATCGCTCTGATGGCCCTGACCGGGTTCGATGCCATTTTCCGCGCTACCAGCCACTCGCAGGATGCTGCGAAGGTCAATGGCGAGGAAGTCACCCAGGCTGAACTGGGTCAGGCAGTTGAAATGCAACGCCGCCAGCTGATGCAACAGCTGGGCAAGGATTTCGATCCTGCGATGCTCAACGAAAAGATGCTGCGTGATTCGGCCCTCAAGGGCTTGATCGACCGCAAGCTGCTTTTGCAAGGCGCCGCCGATTCGAAATTCGGTTTCTCGGAAGCCGCGCTGGATCAGCAGATGTTGATGACGCCGGAATTTCAGGTCGACGGTAAATTCAACGCCGATCGCTTCGATCAGGTCATTCGCCAGCTCGGCTACTCCCGTCTGCAATTCCGCCAGATCCTGGGCCAGGAAATGTTGATCGGCCAGATTCGTGCCGGTATCGGCGGCAGTGCGTTCGTCACTGACGCCCAGGTCGACGCGTTTGCCCGCCTGGAAAAACAGACCCGCGATTTCGCGACGCTGACCCTGCCGGCTGATCCGTCGAGCGTGAAAGTCACCGACGACGAGATCAAGGCGCACTACGATCAGCACGCGAAAGAGTTTCTGAGTCCGGAGCAAGTGGTACTCGACTTCATCGAGCTGAAGAAGTCTTCGTTCTTCGACAAGGTGTCGGTGAAGGATGAAGACCTGCAGGCGGCTTATCAGCAAGAGATCGCCAACCTGGCCGAGCAGCGCCGTGCGGCGCACATCCTGATCGAAGTCAACGACAAGACCACGGATGCTCAGGCGAAAGCCAAGATTGAAGAAATCCAGCAGCGTGTGGCCAAGGGCGAAGATTTCGCTGCGCTGGCCAAGGAGTTCTCTCAGGATCCCGGCTCGTCGACCAAGGGCGGTGACCTGGGCTACGCCGGCAAGGGCGTCTATGACCCGGCCTTTGAAGACGCGCTGTACGCGCTGAACAAGGATCAGGTGTCCGCGCCTGTTCGCAGTCAGTTCGGCTGGCACTTGATCAAGCTGCTGGGCGTCGAAGCACCGTCGGTACCGACCCTCGCCAGTCTGAAAGAGAAGCTGACCCACGAGCTGAAGTCTCAGCAGGTCGAGCAGAAGTTCGTCGATGCGAGCAAGAAGCTGGAAGACGCGGCGTTTGAAGCGTCGGATCTGTCGCAGCCGGCTCAGGACCTGGGTCTGAAAGTGCAGACGACCGCGCCGTTCGGTCGTGAGGGTGGCGAAGGCATTGCAGCCAACCGGGCGGTGATTCAGGCGGCTTTCAGCCCGGAAGTGATGGAAGAGGGTTCCAACAGTTCTGCGCTGGAGCTGGATCCGGAGACTGTGGTTGTGGTGCATGTCAAAGAGCACCGTCAGCCTGAGCAGTTGCCACTGGAATCTGTGTCGGCGCCGATTCGTGCGCAATTGGCGAAAGAACATGCCAGCGATGCGGTGAAGGCCAAGGGCGAGGCGCTGCTGGCAGGCCTGCGTGACGGCAAGGTGCCGTACGCGGCGACCAAGCAGGAAGGCCAGAGCTGGAAGGTCGTGGAAGCGGCCTCACGCAGCCAGGAGGGTATTGATCCTCAGGTGCTGCAGGCAGTGTTCCGTATGCCGAAGCCGGAAGGCAAGGACAAGCCGGTTTATGGCAGCCAGACGGCAGCGGATGGCAGCTTTGTGATTGTGCGTCTGAACGGCGTGAATCAGGCGGCTCCGGCGTCGGATGAGGAGAAGAGCCAGTACCGTCGTTTCTTGTCATCCCGTGAGGGGCAGCAGGATTTCGCGGCCTACCGTAAGCAGTTGGAAGCAGCGGCGAAGATCGAGAAATATTGATCGACGCAGAACGCTGTTAACAGAAAGCCCCGGCTCGTGAGAGTCGGGGCTTTTTTGTGTCTTGTGTGAAAGGGCAGGATCAAAGGCGTCGGCCTAACGGCCTCGGGTTTCGCCTTCGGCGAGTTACTTGAAAAAGCCCCAAGTAACCAAGGGCTTGTGCTCCTGGTTGGGCCCTTCCTTCGTCAGAGTTCCCTCACTCCGGTCTCGCTCCGTGGGCCCGCTGCCATCCGCCATCCATGGCGGGGGGCAGCTCTCGCCGCATCCATGCGGCTCGGCCCACTGCGCGAGACCTGCGTTCAGCCTGCACCCAAGTCGCGATTGGCGGTGACTGGACTTCCTGCGTAGGAAGATCAAAAGCAATCAAGATCAACAGCTTCCCGGCTAAAGCCGGTCCCACTAGGTGCCCGCGGTGCTTCCGTGGGACCGGCTTTGATCGTTCCCACGCTCCGCGTGGTAACGCCGCCCCCGACGCTCTGCGTCCCTCGGACGACGCATATTCAGGCCGGGGAGGTGACGCGGAGCGTCACGGGATGCATTCCCACGCAGAGCGAGGGAACGATCAAAGATCACCTAAACAACGCGCACCCCGTGGGACCGGCTTTAGCCGGGAAGCTGTTGCTGTTGATCTTGATCTTGATCTTGATCTTGATCTTGATCTTGATCTTCTACGCGGTAGCCCGGACGCCGCCGAAGGCGAAACAGTTCTGCCGTTAGGCAGAACCCAATGAACGCCGCCCGAGTATCGGCTGAACCCAAGGCGAAAAAAAACGGCAGATCATCCAGCCACAGGGCCGTCTGATCCACCGCTTTCGCCAGCGAGCCGGCGCTTACAGGTCTTGCGTCAGTCTTCGGAACGTCGCCACTCCGAAACCAGGCAAGCAACCATCAACCTTCCAGATCACCCATCGCCGTGGTATTGAAACCACCGTCGACGTACATGATCTCGCCACTGACACCGGACGCCAGGTCAGAACACAAGAAAGCGCCCGCGTTACCCACTTCTTCAATGGTCACGTTGCGACGCAATGGAGTCTGGGCTTCGTTCGCTGCCAGCATCTTGCGGAAGTTCGAAATACCCGAAGCCGCGAGGGTACGGATCGGGCCAGCCGATACCGCGTTGACGCGGGTGCCTTCCGGGCCGAGGCTGCGGGCCAGGTAACGAACACCGGCTTCAAGGCTGGCCTTGGCCATGCCCATCACGTTGTAGTTCGGCATGGTGCGCTCGGCGCCCAGGTACGACAGGGTCAGCAGGCTGCCGTTGCGGCCCTTCATCAGGTCGCGGCCGGCCTTGGCCAGAGCCACGAAGCTGTAGGCGCTGATGTCGTGAGCGATACGGAAACCTTCGCGGGTGGTGGCTTGCGTGAAGTCACCGTCCAGTTGGTCGCCCGGCGCGAAGCCGACGGAGTGCACGATGCAGTCCAGGCCGTCCCACTGCTTGCTCAATTCTTCGAAGACCTTGGCAATTTCTTCGTCGCTGGCGACGTCGCAAGGGAAGCACAGGTCAGCGTTGGAACCCCAACTCGCGGCGAATTCCTCGACGCGCTTTTTGAGTTTTTCGTTCTGATACGTGAAGGCAAGTTCAGCGCCCTCGCGGTGCATGGCGGCAGCGATACCGGATGCGATGGACAATTTGCTGGCGACACCGACGATCAGGACGCGCTTACCGGCGAGAAAACCCATTGTTTTGTTCCTCTTCAGGTTAATCGACAGCTGCCGGCGCCAAGAAGGCGGCCTCCAGCAGCTGCTGTGTATAAGGATGTTGCGGTGCGGCGAAGATGTCTTCTGCCACACCCTGTTCGACCACTTGGCCTTGCTTCACCACCATCAGTTGGTGGCTTAACGCCTTGACCACCGCCAGATCATGGCTGATGAACAAATACGTCAGGTTGTACTTGGTTTGCAGGGAGCGTAACAGCTCCACCACTTGACGCTGAACGGTGCGGTCGAGGGCCGAAGTCGGCTCGTCCAGCAAAATCAGCGCCGGTTTTAACACTAATGCCCGGGCAATGGCGATCCTTTGCCGCTGTCCCCCGGAAAACTCGTGGGGGTAGCGGTGCCGGGTCGCCGGGTCCAGACCCACTTCCTTGAGCGCTTCGATCACCGCCGCTTCCTGCTCCACCGGCGTACCCATCTTATGGATCCGCAGGCCTTCACCGACGATGTCGCACACCGACATGCGCGGGCTGAGGCTGCCGAACGGGTCCTGAAACACCACCTGCATCTGCCGCCGCAGCGGCCTGACCTGATGCTGATTCATCCCGTCCAGCGCTTGCCCGTGAAAGCGTATCGCGCCTTCGCTGCGAATCAACCGCAGGATCGCCAGACCCAGCGTCGATTTGCCCGAGCCACTCTCGCCGACAATCCCCAGCGTCTGGCCCTTGGGCAGACTGAAATGGATGCCGTCGACGGCCTTGACGTAATCGACCGTGCGCTTGAACACGCCTTTCTTGATCGGAAACCAGACTCGCAGGTCTTCGACTTCCAGCATCGGCGCGCCCGGCGGGTTGTTCGCCGGCCCGCCTTTGGGCTCGGCACTGAGCAGTTCCCGGGTGTACGGATGTTGCGGCGCGCGGAACAGCTCTTCGCACGATGCCTGTTCGACGATGCAACCGCGCTGCATGACACATACTCGGTTGGCAATTTGCCTGACGACGTTCAAATCGTGGCTGATCAGCAGCAAGCCCATGCCCAGCCGGGCCTGCAACTCCTTGAGCAGTTCGAGGATTTTCAGCTGCACCGTGACGTCCAGCGCGGTGGTCGGCTCATCGGCGATCAGCAGTTCGGGCTCGTTGGCCAGGGCCATTGCAATCATCACGCGCTGGCGCTGGCCGCCGGACAGTTCATGGGGCAGGGCTTTCAAGCGCTTGACCGGTTCGGGAATGCCCACCAGCTCCAGCAGCTCCAGCGTGCGCCGCGTCGCGGCTTTGCCGATCAGGCCCTTGTGAAGGCCGAGGACTTCGTTGATCTGCTTTTCGATGGACTGCAGCGGGTTCAGCGAGGTCATAGGCTCCTGAAAGATCATCGCGATGCGATTGCCGCGAATGCCGCGCAGACGCTTTTCGCTGACGGTCAGCAGGTCGTCGCCAGCGTAGCGAATCGTCCCGGTCGGATGGCGCGCCAGCGGGTAGGGCAGCAGCCGCAGGATCGAGTGGGCGGTGACTGACTTGCCCGATCCGCTTTCGCCGACCAGCGCCAGGGTTTCGCCCTTGCGGATGTCGAAGCTGATGCCTTCGACCACCCGCTGCACGCTGTTGCCGCTCACGAATTCGACGGAGAGGTCGCGGATCTCGACCAGATTGTCCTGATTCATCTCATTTCCTCGGGTCGAATGCGTCGCGGGCGGATTCGCCGATGAACACCAGCAGGCTCAGCATGATCGCCAGCACGGCGAAGGCGCTGATGCCCAGCCACGGCGCCTGCAGGTTGGATTTGCCCTGGGCCACCAGTTCGCCCAGTGAAGGCGATCCAGCGGGCAGGCCAAAGCCGAGGAAGTCCAGCGCGGTCAGCGTGCCGATTGCGCCCGTGAGGATGAACGGCATGAAGGTCATGGTCGACACCATCGCGTTGGGCAGGATGTGGCGGAACATGATCGCGCCGTTTTCCATCCCCAGCGCCCGGGCGGCGCGCACGTATTCCAGGTTGCGGCCGCGCAGGAACTCGGCGCGCACCACGTCCACCAGGCTCATCCACGAGAACAGCAGCATGATGCCCAGCAGCCACCAGAAGTTGGGCTGCACGAAGCTGGCGAGGATGATCAGCAGGTACAGCACCGGCAGCCCGGACCAGATTTCCAGAAAGCGCTGGCCGATCAGGTCCACCCAGCCGCCGTAGAAACCCTGCAGGGCGCCGGCAATCACGCCGATGATCGAGCTCAGGATCGTCAGCGTCAGGGCGAACAGCACCGACACGCGGAAGCCATAGATCACCCGCGCCAGCACGTCGCGCCCCTGATCGTCGGTGCCCAGCAGGTTGTCCCGCGAGGGCGGGGCAGGGGCCGGGACTTTCAGGTCGTAGTTGATGCTCTGGTAGCTGAACGGAATCGGCGCCCACAGCGTCCAGCCGTCTTTGGCCGCCAACAGCTCCTTGATGTACGGGCTCTTGTAGTTGGCTTCCAGCGGGAATTCGCCGCCGAACGTGGTTTCCGGATAGCGCTTGAACACCGGGAAGTACCACTCGCCGTCGTAGCGCACGGCCAGCGGTTTGTCGTTGGCGATAAGTTCGGCGCCCAGGCTTGCGCCGAACAGGATCAGAAACAGCCACAGCGACCACCAGCCACGCTTGTTGGCCTTGAAGCGTTCGAAACGGCGTCGATTGAGAGGGGACAACGTCATATCAATGATCCCTGCGGTCGAAGTCGATGCGTGGGTCGACCAGCGTGTAGGTCAGGTCGCCGATCAGTTTCACCACAAGACCCAGCAGGGTGAAGATGAACAGCGTGCCGAACACCACCGGGTAATCACGGTTGATCGCGGCTTCAAAACTCATCAGGCCAAGGCCATCAAGGGAAAAGATCACTTCCACCAGCAGCGAGCCGGTGAAGAAGATGCCAATGAACGCCGACGGGAAACCCGCGATCACCAGCAGCATCGCGTTACGGAACACGTGGCCGTAGAGCACGCGGCGCTGGGTCAGGCCCTTGGCCTTGGCGGTGATCACGTACTGCTTGCCGATTTCGTCGAGAAAGCTGTTTTTCGTCAGTAGGGTCATGGTGGCGAAGTTGCCGATGACCAACGCGGTGATCGGCAACACCAGGTGCCAGAAGTAGTCGCCCACCTTGCCCAGCCAGCTCATTTCGTCGAAGTTGGTGGACGTTAATCCGCGCAACGGGAACCAATCGAAGTAGCTGCCGCCGGCAAACACCACGATCAACAGGATGGCGAACAGAAACGCTGGAATGGCGTAGCCGACGATGATTGCCGAGCTGGTCCAGACGTCGAAATGGCTGCCGTGGCGCGTGGCTTTGGCGATCCCCAGTGGGATCGACACCAGGTACATGATCAGCGTGCTCCACAGCCCGAGGGAGATCGACACCGGCATCTTCTCGACGATCAGGTCAATGACCTTGGCGTCGCGGAAGAAGCTGTCGCCGAAATCCAGATGGGCGTAGTTCTTGACCATGATCCACAAGCGTTCCGGCGCCGATTTGTCGAAACCGTACATGTGCTCGATTTCTTTGATCAGGCTGGGATCCAGGCCCTGAGCGCCGCGATAGGTCGAGCCGGCCACCGAGACTTCTGCGCCGCCGCCGGCGATGCGGCTGGTGGCGCCTTCAAACCCTTCGAGCTTGGCGATCATCTGCTCCACCGGGCCGCCCGGCGCGGCCTGGATGATGACGAAGTTGATCAGCAGGATGCCGAACAGGGTCGGGATGATCAGCAGCAAGCGCCGCAGAATGTAGGCCAGCATGTTATTGCTCCGTGCCTTTAGGCTGCTCGGTTTCAGGCTGGGCGGGTTCAGGCTCTGCGGCGTCCGGCGCGACTTGCACTGGAATGGCGGGCGTCGCGTCGGGTTTGACCCACCAGGTCACGGTGCCGATGTCGTAGAGCGGTGTTTTGTTCGGGTGGCCCAGGTGATCCCAGTACGCCACGCGCCAGGTCTTGATGTGCCAGTTCGGGATCACGTAGTAGCCCCACAGCAGCGCGCGGTCGAGGGCACGGGTGTGATCAATCAGGCTCTGGCGCGAGTCGGCGTTGATCAAGCCGTTCACCAGCGTGTCGACCGCCGGGTCCTTGAGGCCGATCACGTTGTAACTGCCTGGCTTGTCGGCGGCGGAAGAGTCCCAGTATTCGCGCTGCTCGTTACCCGGCGAGCTCGATTGCGGGAAACTGCCGACGATCATGTCGTAGTCCCGTGAACGGCGTCGGGTGATGTATTGCGAGACGTCGACACGGCGAATCTCCAGATCAATACCGATGTCGGCCAGGTTGCGTTTGTACGGCAGCAACACGCGCTCGAATTCGGTCTGGGCCAGCAAAAATTCGATGGTGACGGGCTTGCCTTCGGTGTCGACCATCTTGTCGCCGACGATCTTCCAGCCGGCGTCCTTGAGCAGCTGGAACGCCTTGCGCTGTTGCTCGCGGATGATGCCGCTGCCATCGGTGACCGGCAGCTTGAATGCCTCGCTGAACACCGATTCCGGCAGCTTGCCGCGCAGGGGCTCGAGGATCTTCAGCTCGGCAGGCGTCGGCAGGCCTTTGGCGCCCATGTCGGAATTGTCGAAATAGCTTTTGGTGCGGGTGTAGGTGCCGAAGAACAGCTGCTTGTTGGTCCACTCGAAGTCGAGCAACAGGCTGAGCGCCTGACGCACGCGCACGTCCTGGAACATCGGCTTGCGCAGGTTGAAGATGAAGCCCTGCATACCCTGGGGATTGCCGTTGGGAATTTCTTCCTTGATCAGACGGCCTTCTCTGACCGCCGGAACGTCATAGGCGGTTGCCCAGTTCTTCGCCGCCATTTCCTGCCAGAAGTCGAAGGCGCCGGCTTTCAGTGCTTCGAGGGCCACCGTGTTGTCGCGGTAGTAGTCGGTGGACAGCCGGTCGAAGTTGTAGAAACCCTTGTTGATCGGCAGGTCCTTGCCCCAGTAATCCTTGACCCGCTCGTAGCGCACCGAGCGCCCGGCCTTGACCTCGACCACCTTGTACGGCCCGCTGCCCAGCGGAATTTCCAGGTTGCCCTTGCTGAAGTCGCGGCTGGCCCACCAGTGCTTGGGCAGCACTGGCAACTGGCCGAGAATCAGCGGCAATTCGCGGTTGTCGTTGTGCTTGAACTTGAACAGCACCGTGGTCGGGTTTTCGGCG
Source organism: Pseudomonas sp. KU26590 (assembly GCF_026153515.1). Lineage (NCBI taxonomy): Bacteria > Pseudomonadati > Pseudomonadota > Gammaproteobacteria > Pseudomonadales > Pseudomonadaceae > Pseudomonas > Pseudomonas sp. KU26590. The sequence goes on along the minus strand of NZ_CP110644.1, from coordinate 4,933,639 downwards.
ACCGCCTGATCAACGTCCGCGTAGTAGCTGCGGTACAGCGGCGAGCCGTCCTTGATCAGGGTCTCGAAGCTGAACACCACGTCTTCGGCACGGACCGGATGGCCGTCATTGAACTTGGCTTCCGGGCGCAAATAGAAACGCACCCAGCTGTTGTCCGGGGCTTTCTCGATCTTGCCGGCAATCAGCCCGTATTCGGTGAACGGCTCGTCCAGGCCCTGGCGGGCGAGGGTGTCGTAGATCAGGCTGATGTCGTCGGCGGGCACACCCTTGCTGATGAACGGGTTGAGGCTGTCGAAGCCACCAAAACCGGCACTGCGCAGGATGCCGCCTTTGGGGGCATCCGGGTTGACGTAGTCGAAATGCTTGAAGTCCGCCGGGTATTTCGGCGCTTCGTTGTACAGGGTGATGGCGTGTTGCGGAGCCGCCTGGGCTGCACCGGTCACGCCCAGCAGCAGCGGGGCCAGCACGAACGGGCTCAGAAACAGGCCGCCGGCGCGGGTCAGGGAGCGCAGGGCAGTCATTGGGTTTTCTCCGAAGGCTTGAGCCACCACGCACGCAGGCCCAGGGTGTAGGGCGGGGTGGTGACCATGGCGAACCGGTTGCGGTACGCCAGACGATGATTATTGAGGTACCAGTTGGGGATCATGTAGTGCTGCCACAGCAACACGCGATCCAGGGCGCGGGTCGCCGCCACCTGGTCATCCCGGGTTTTTGCCGCCAGCAACTGGTTGAGCAGGTTGTCGACCACCGGGTTGGCGACGCCGGCGTAGTTTTTGCTGCCTTTGATGTTGGCCTGGCTGGAATGGAAATACTGCCATTGCTCCAGCCCCGGACTGAGGGTCTGGTTCAGGGTCATCAGGATCATGTCGAAATCGAACTGGTCGAGTCGCTGTTTGTACTGAGCGCGGTCGACGGTGCGCAGGTGCGCGTCGACGCCGATCCGCGTGAGGTCTTCGATGTAGGGCTGCAGGATTCGTTCTAGATTGGGATTGACCAGAAGTATTTCGAAACGCAACGGCTGCCCGGCGCTGTTGGTCAAGCCGCGTTCGGTGAACGTCCAGCCCGCGTCGGCCAGCAGCCCCAGCGCCTTGCGAATGGAATCCCGGGGCACGCCGCCACCGTCGGTCTTCGACACCGCGAAGGGCTGGGTAAACAGCTTGGCCGGTAACTGCTCGCGGTAGGGCGCGAGCATGAGGAACTCGCGGCCGGCGGGCAGTCCGCTGGAGGTGAATTCGCTGTTGGGGTAGTAGCTGGTCGAGCGCATGTAGGCGTCGTTGAACAGCGTGCGGTTGGTCCACTCGAAGTTGAACATCAGCCCCAGGGCTTCGCGCACGCGGATGTCGGCAAACGCGCCGCGACGGGTGTTCATGAACAGCCCTTGGGTCTGCGTGGGGATCTGGTGCGGGATCTGCGCCTTGATCACCTTGCCCTCGGTCACCGCCGGGAAGTCATAACCGGTGAGCCAGTTCTTCGCCTGATGCTCGATGTAGATGTCGAATTCGCCCGCCTTGAAGGCTTCGAACGCCACGTCGGCATCGCGGTAGAACTCCACCTCGACCCGATTGAAGTTGTACTTGCCGCGATTGACCGGCAGGTCCTTGCCCCAATAATCCTTCACCCGCTCGAACACCAGACTGCGCCCCGGCCGCACCTGGGTGATGCGATAGGGGCCGCTGCCCAACGGGGCGTCGAACGTGGTGGCCTTGAAGTCGCGGTTCTTCCAGTAATGTTGCGGCAGGACCGGCAGCTCGCCGAGGCGCAGAATCAGTAATGGGTTGCCGGATCGCTTGAACACGAAACGAATGCGATGGCGGTTGAGGATGTCCACCCGCTGCACTTCCTGCAACGCGGTGCGGTACTGCGGGTGACCGTCCTTGAGCAGAGTTCTGTAGGAAAACGCCACGTCGTAGGCGGTAATCGGCTTGCCGTCGTGAAAGCGCGCCTCGGGGCGCAGGTTGAACACCACCCAACTGCGGTCGTCGCTGTACTCGACGGTTTTGGCGATCAGGCCATAACTGGAGGTGGGTTCATCGCCGGAGGGGTCGTACTGGCCGGTGCCGACCATCAGCGGTTCGTTCAGCTCGCTGACGCCGTACTGGCCGAAGTTGGCCGTCGAAATCGGGCTGCTGCCCTTGAAGGTGTAAGGGTTGAGGGTGTCGAACGTGCCGTTGGCCATGATTCGCAGGGTGCCAGTCTTCGGCGCCTCAGGATTGACCCAGTCGAAATGCGTGAAGCTGGCAGGGTACTTGAGGACACCGAATTGTGCGTAACCATGGCTTTCGCTGATGGTCGCGGCGGCTGTCGTGCTCAAGACCAGGCTGAAAGTCAGCAGCAGGTGACGTATCAAGTCGGCGGTCGATCCAGGCAGCGGTCGGTCACAGTAACAGCTTGTATCGGCTGGAAAAAGGGTGGGGCCGGGGTGTCAGGCTGACGCAACATCTGTAGGAGCGTGGCTTGTCCCGCGATCTGCCGGAGACCGGCAGCACATCCTGAGAGTTTGGTATGCCTGGCAGATCGTGAACACAGGTTTTTCGACGACTTTGTCACCGATCGCGGGACAAGCCACGCTCCTACACAGAGCGTCGGCGTTGCCGGCGACTTATCTAGTGGGGCAGGTACACCGTGAGTGTCTGCCCTGGCTTGAGGGCCTGGCCGCTGCGCGGGTTCCAGCGCTTGAGGTGCTGCATTTCGACGTTGAAGCGCTTGGCGACGAGGTACATCGAATCGCCTTTCTGGATCTTGTACTGCATCGACTTCTTGCCGGCGTCCTCGCCTTTGGCGCGGCTGTCAGCCTTGGCCACGGCACGGGAGCTGGCTTTCGCCGGTTTGCTGTTGTCCTGCATGACCAGCGTCTGGCCGACCTTGAGGTTCTGGCCGGACAGTTTGTTCCAGTGCTGCAAATCCTTGACGTCGACTTTGTTGATGCGCGCGATCTGCCCCAGGCTTTCGCCTTTCCTCACCTTGTAGGTGCGGGTGCGCGCAGGCTTCTCGTCCACTTCGGCGACTTCTTCGAACACCGGCATCGCGTACTGCATGCCCGGCTGCACCGGAATCGTCAGCGCCTGGCCGCGCTTCACCTGGTTGCCGGACAGCTTGTTGATGTCCTTGAGGGTGCTGGTCGAGACCTTGTAGCGGCTGGCGATGCTGGCCAGGCTGTCGCCCGGACGCACGCGGTATTGCTGCCAGTCGACCAGCTCTTCAGGCTTCATGTTCGACAGGTTGGTGGTCAGCAACTGGGATTTCGACGTGGGCACCAGCAGGTGCTGAGGGCCGTCGATGGTCAGGCGCTTCTTGAACGCCGGGTTGAGCTGGACCAGTTCGTCTTCGTCGATGTTCGCCATGGCGGCGACTTTCGACAGGTCCATGCGCTGATTCAGCTCGACCACCTGAAAGTACGGCTTGTTGTCGATCGGGCTGAGGTTGACGCCGTAAGCATCCGGCGACATGACCACCTGGGACAGCGCCAGCAGCTTAGGCACGTAATCACGGGTTTCCTGCGGCAGCGGCAGGTTCCAGTAATCGGTGGGCAGGTTGAGCTTTTCGTTGCGTTCGATGGCGCGGCTGACCGTGCCTTCGCCGGCGTTATAGGCCGCCAGTGCCAGCAGCCAGTCGCCGTTGAACATGTCGTGCAGCTTGGTCAGGTAGTCCAGCGCTGCCGTGGTGGACGCCGTAATGTCGCGGCGGCCGTCGTAGAAGTTGGTCTGACGCAGGTTGAAGTAGCGGCCGGTGGACGGAATGAACTGCCAGATCCCGGCCGCATCGCTGCGCGACAACGCCATCGGGTTGTACGCGCTCTCGATCACCGGCAGCAGCGCCAGTTCGAGGGGCATGTTGCGCTCTTCCAGTCGCTCGACGATGTAGTGCATGTACAGGCTGCCGCGGTTACCGGCGGTTTCGAGGAACGAAGGGTTGTTGGCGTACCAGAGGCGTTGTTGATCAATACGTGGGTTCTGGTCGTTGCCGTCCTGCAACTGAAAACCCTGGCGCATGCGTTCCCAGACATCGTGGGGCGGGGCCAGCGGCACAGGTTTGCGCGCGATGTAAACAGGTTTTGGTTTGGTGCTGGCGACGGGATGAGCAGCGCTTGCGCCGTTCCCGGAGTCCAGGCCGCCGGTGCTCTGGCAGCCTGCCAATGCCGCGCTCGCGACCACCGCGATTGCCTGGGCCAACCGAGTCAATGTGTCGGAATTGAAGGTTTTGCGTATAGATGACGACATTGGCTGGGGGATAGTTCCAGGCGAAAATGTCGGGGGATTCTAGAAAGTGGCTGCTGAACGGTCAACCTTTCAGAATTTCCGTGCTGATTCGCCGCCTGTTTAGAACTTATCTTTCCATGCCCGCAGCACGGCAAAGACCTCTGTGGGCGTTGAATTGTGGGTTCCGCTCCGTTCGTCTGCTTTTTGTTTCACGGAGATGACGGCTGCCCGCAGGAACGGATTGGTCTTGCGCTCCAGCGCCAGCGTCGACGGCACGCTGATGCGGTTTTGCTCACGCCATTGCGTCACTTGTTCAAAGCGTTGCAGCACGTCGGCGTTGCCCGGCTCGACCGCGACGGCAAAGCGCAGATTGCTCAAGGTGTATTCGTGGGCGCAGTAGACGAGGGTGCTGTCGGGCAGCTCGGCCAGCCGGCTCAGCGAGTGATGCATCTGCTGCGGGGTGCCTTCGAACAACCGGCCGCAACCGGCGGCGAACAGCGTATCGCCACAGAACAGCAGCGGCTGTTGCGCGTCAGCATGGTAAAAGGCGATGTGGCCCAGGGTGTGGCCGGGGACTGCATGGACGGCAAATGTCAGGCCGAGTACGGTGAGCTGATCGTTGTCGGACAGGGCCACGTCCCGCGCCGGAATGTTCTCGCTGGCCGGGCCGTAGACCTTGGCGCCGGTGAGCGTTTTAAGTTGGGCGACGCCGCCAGTGTGGTCGGCGTGGTGATGGGTGATGAGAATGTCGGTCAGGCGCCAGTCCGGGTTGCGCTCCAGCCAGGCGATGACGGGGGCGGCATCACCCGGGTCAACCACGGCGCAGCGCTTGGTGGCATTGTCTTGTAACAACCAGATGTAGTTATCGCTGAAAGCGGGCAGGGCATCGACCTGTATCATGGCGCGGTTCGCTTGGCTGGAAACATAGAGAAGCATCTTAGGGTCTGAACAGACTCGAGGCGAGTCTCTATCGCAATGACCCTCTCATGGAGACCGGAAATGACCGATGAAGCGTTCGCCCAGGCCGATCCCGAATGGCTTGAGCTGATCAGCGCCGCCCGCGACTGGCTGTCCGGGCCCCTGGGGCAGTTGTTGCTGGAAGAAGAAAGCCGCGTGCTGGAGCAGGAGCTCGAGCGTTTTTTTGGCGGTTATCTGGTGCATTACGGTCCGTCCGCGGAAACCCCGCCGGCGGCAAAGCAAGTGCAGCGCAACGTGCGACTGGGCGCGCCGTTGCCGGGTGTCGAGATTGTCTGCGAGGAGCAGGCTTGGCCGCTGAGCGAGCACGCTGCCGACGTGGTGGTCATGCAGCACGGCCTGGATTTCTGTCTGTCGCCCCACGGCCTGTTGCGCGAAGCCGCCAGCAGCGTGCGTCCCGGCGGGCATCTGGTGATCGTCGGCATCAATCCCTGGAGCACCTGGGGCATTCGTCATTTTTTCGCCAATGACGCCCTGCGCAGGGCGCGCTGCATCTCGCCTTCACGGGTCGGCGACTGGCTCAACCTGCTGGGCTTCGCGCTGGAGAAACGCCGCTTCGGGTGCTATCGTCCGCCGCTTGCTTCGCCCAAGTGGCAGGCCCGTCTGGCCGGGCTCGAACGTCTCGGCGATGGCTGGCAAAGTCCTGGCGGCGGCTTCTATCTGTTGATCGCGCGCAAGATGAGTGTCGGACTGCGGCCCGTGCGCATGCCGCGTCGCGAGCCGATGGGCAAACTGCTGCCGCTGCCGATGGCCAAGGTCAATCGGCGCACGCCCGAGCCTTGATTCAGCGGCTGGCGCCACGCTTTCTCAATTTCTGGAAACATCGTAATGAGCGATACCGTAGAACTCTTCACCGATGGCGCCTGCAAGGGCAACCCGGGTCCCGGCGGCTGGGGCGCGTTGCTGGTGTGCAAAGGCGTCGAAAAAGAACTCTGGGGCGGTGAGGCCAACACCACCAATAACCGCATGGAGCTGCTCGGCGCCATTCGCGGGCTCGAAGAACTGAAGCGGCCTTGCGAAGTGGTTCTGGTGACCGACTCGCAATATGTGATGAAGGGCATCACCGAGTGGATGGTCAACTGGAAGAAGCGCGGCTGGAAGACAGCGGCGAAGGAACCGGTGAAGAACGCTGATCTGTGGAAGCAACTGGACGAGCAGGTCAGCCGCCACAAGGTGAGCTGGCAGTGGGTGCGCGGGCACATTGGCCATCCCGGCAACGAACGCGCTGACCAGTTGGCCAACCGTGGCGTGGATGAAGTGCGCGGTATCAAGCACGCTTGATCAATACACAGGCCTGCTGACGCTGGATGTTGACGACTGTAGGAGCCGGCTTGCTGGCGAATGCATGCGTTCAGCCGACATCTTCGTCCCTGACACAACGCGTTCGCCAGCAAGCCGGCTCCTACAGAAACAGTGTGCGCGCGTCGCCAGAAGGCGATAGCCGCGCACGCACATCGCAAAATCCCCATGCTAATATCCGCGCCTGAAGCTGAGGCGGTAGGCAATGACTGTACAAAACATCATCACTGAACGAAGGGTAGTCCTCGATACCGAGACCACCGGTATGCCCGTCACCGACGGCCACCGGGTCATCGAAATCGGCTGCGTCGAGCTGATCGGCCGGCGCCTGACCGGGCGGCATTTCCACGTTTACCTGCAACCGGACCGGGAGAGTGACGAGGGCGCCATTGGCGTTCACGGCATCACCGACCAGTTCCTCATCGGCAAACCGCGTTTCGCTGAAGTCGCCGACGAATTCTTCGAGTTCGTCAAAGGCGCTCAGCTGATCATCCACAACGCGGCGTTTGACGTCGGCTTTCTGAACAACGAATTCGCCCTGATCGGCCAGCACGATCGCGCGAACATCAGCACTTACTGCACGATCCTCGACACCCTGGCGATGGCCCGCGAGCGGCACCCGGGCCAGCGCAACAGCCTCGATGCGCTGTGCAAACGCTACGACGTCGACAACTCCGGCCGCGAGCTGCACGGCGCCTTGCTCGACTCCGAGATTCTCGCGGAAGTCTATCTGGCGATGACCGGTGGCCAGACGACCCTGTCGCTGGCGGGCAACAACGATGGTGAGGGCGGCGCTGACCGTCCTTCCGAGATCCGCCGGATCGCCAACCGCACGCCGGGGCGCATCATTGTCGCCAGCGAGTCCGAGCGGGCGGAGCACGAGGCGCGTCTGGCGGTGATCGCCAAATCCGCCGGCGCCCCGGCCCTGTGGACCCAGTTGCTCGAAGCGCAGGCCCAGGCTCAGACCGAAGCCTGACGGTGGCAGCCTCGTTCTCGCGCGGCAAACACGGTAAGTGTGGGAATGACCGGGGTGGCGCTCCACCTTGCTCACGAAGACGGCACTTCAGGCGCCATAGATGAACCGGATGCAAGGGCCTCTTCGCGAGCAAGCTCGCTCCCACACTATGCATCGGCGGTTGTTTGATGAGAGAGGCCCATGGTGAACACGTCCAGCCCGACTTTCAGCATTCGTGTTGCTGACGAATGCTTCGAAGATTACATCCTCAACAGCGAATTCACCTTCACGGTCACAGGCTATGCGCAGGTGCAGATCGGCGAGCCTGTGGCGCACTGGCACGTCGATGCGGTCGAGCCCTACCTGAAAAACTACGGCATTGATTCCGAAGAGTTCTGCAATTATCGAGATGCCGCCGACAGCACCGTGCTGGTGGCCTGGCTCGATGAGCAGCCGGTCGGGCATGTGGTGGTCAGCGAGCACTGGAACGGTTTCGCCCACATCGACGAACTGGCGGTGGACACCGGAGCGCGGCGTAACGGCGTGGCGCAAAAGCTGCTGGACGTGGCGCAGTTCTGGAGTCGCAAGCGCGGTCTGCCGGGCATCACCCTGGAGACCCAGAACAATAATCTGGAGGCGTGCCGGTTATATGAGCGCTACGGATTTGTGGTCGGCGGGGTGGATCATCTGCGCTATCGCGCAATAGAACCGTTGACGCAGGAGGCGGCGATTTTCTGGTATCTGCTGTTCGACGCGCCGGTCGTCGATTGAAGCTGCAAGCCCGTAGGGCCTGAGTCGCGGCCGCACAATGTGAGCGGCCTGTTTGGAAAGAGCCGGGCTTGCAGCAGCGCTTTAGCGCTCTCTTGTCAGTACGACCTTGCTTTGAATCAACTCGAATTCCTCTCCGCTCAAGTGCTTGACGCGGTCGCCAATGGCCAGGCGATAAGTCGAAACGGGCTCCTTGCCACCAGCCTCATCGGGCTGTGATTCACGGAATTCATGCACCGAGTACACGCGTCCCTCCGCATCCCTCGCATGAAATTGCCCAACTAGAACTGAAGCCATTTGCTTTGTAACCTCTGGAAATAACTGCTCGTTTTCGCTCGCATCCTAACACTGCGAGTGAATAAACCGTGTCCGCTTGTAAGGTAATCCCCCAATTTAGATGAGGACCTTATTCGCCTAAGGCAGTCAGACCGCCGTTTTCCGGGGTAGTTTTCGCGAGCTGGAAAAATAGTCGCGACCGACGGTAGCACTGCCCGCGTGGCGCAGGCGGCGTTAAGCCCCCGCTACAGCATCGAACGCTTCGATGATTAGCAACGGAAAAACAACACAGAATCTCGTGCATGTTTCATCTATAACTGTTGTTCCCTCCACAGCAGAAGGTCCGTTTCATGAGCCAGGTTCATTCGATTGCAGTCATCGTCGGCAGCTTGAGGAAAGATTCAATCAACCGCAAAGTCGCCCATGCACTGGCCGAACTGGCGCCGTCCAGCCTGAAGCTGAGCATTGTCGAAATCGGCGACCTGCCGTTGTACAACGAAGACATCGACCATGATTCGCCGCCTGCCGCTTACACCGCATTCCGTGAAGCCTTGCAGGGCGCAGACGGCTTTCTCTTCGTCACCCCGGAATACAATCGCTCGGTGCCGGGCGCACTGAAAAACGCCATCGACGTCGGCTCGCGCCCCTACGGTAAAAGCGCCTGGGGCAGTGCGAAGCCGGCGGCAGTGGTCAGTGCGTCGCCAGGGGCGATCGGTGGTTTTGGCGCCAATCAGCATCTGCGCCAGTGCTTCGTGTTCCTCGACGTGCTGTGCATGCAGCAACCGGAAGCGTACCTGGGCAACGCGGGCACCTTCTTTGACGAACACGGCAAGTTGAACGAGAAAACCCGTCCATTCCTTCAGAACATCATTGATGCCTTCGCCGGCCATGTTGAGCGCACGCTGAAGGTTTAAGGGGGAGTGTGGGCGACGCCGATTCGCCGCGTCTTCGCCAGTCAATCCTGAATTTCAGTGCCCGTGTACAGCATTATGTAACGCAGATGCCCCACGGTTATTCCCTACGCTTCTTGCTTTCCTGCCCATGCCCGGCTGACCGCCGGGCGTGGGCGTTTTGCTCAAGGAGCGGCAATGTCCACGGTTACTCCCCTCTATTTCCAAAGCGCGTCCCTCAGGCAGCGCTTCATCCATGAACTTGATCGCGCGACCGACGCGGGGCGTCTTCAGCCTGAAGAGCTGGCGTGGCTCAGCAAGCTGACGCTGTCGCCTCCCGGGCAGGGCGCAGTCGCCGATCCTGACCCGGTGCGGGTAGATCGTCTGGTTCTCAACGACGATTTGCCCACATCGCTTGAGGTCTCGGCGGCGTTGTTGTTAAGCCATTCCCGGACCGCTGACGCGAGGATTTACCTGTTCACGCTCGCTGACGGTCTCGCCGTGTTCGGTGATCGTCAATCGTTGCTGACGGCGCTGTTCGCGCGATTTGCGGGCGGCGATGCAACGACGGGTATTGAATACGAAAAGATCGACGGTGATGCGTTCTCGGCCCAGATGCGGGCAATCGTTGAGTTTCAGGCCGCCTCTGTTCGGCAGCTCACGGCGCGTTTCAGACTTACGCCGACGCTGTTCGCCGTGTTGTGTGACACGCTGGCGCTGCAGTTGAGCCGGTTGTCGCCGCCGCTGCACGTTGATCCGGCCACCCACCTGATGCGCATCGTGCAGCCCGCTTCCGGCGCCGACGAGGAACGCGTGTTGATCACGCAAACCCTTGCGCAAACCGTGTTCGAAGACTTTTGCGGCTTCCGCCAGCTCCCGGACGTAAGCCGGCAGTTCCTGGATGCACAAGGCGGGCGGGTCAACGAGCAGGATGCTGTCCAGGTGGCCAAAGCGCTGAGGGACGCTATCACGCAGCTCCCCGTGCACTATGCGCAATGGCTGGAGCGATTCTGGAACGACCCGTCGCACGGTCGCCCATTCTGCGAGATCGCCATCGAAAGCTACAGGACCAGCCTGTCAAACGAGCTGTACAGCAGGGTTCAGGACGGCACACTTTCTGCGCTGCAATACCAGGCGCTGAGGTCTTTGCGTCGAGGGGCTTGCAGTGCACTCGACACCGATCTGCCCGGCAGGCGGATCGTCCTGCAATGGGCGGATGGCACACGAAAAACCCTGGCCGGCACCTTCGTTCTGGACGTCGGACCGACCCTGCCGGGGCCGCTCTTCTGGTTCTCGCCGGATCACGAGCTCAAACCGTTCGAGAACCTCCCGGCGCTAACGGCGTTCTGCTCAACCCCTGAAGGCAGCGATATCTTGAGCGCCGGACTGGATCTGGCGGATCAGTCACTTCTCCTGCGGGCTGACGGGTTCGAGCTGTTGCTTGAGGACATCGCCGAGCCGTTGGTCGCCGAGCGGGTGGAGTCAATCTTCACGATGCAGCTTCGTAATCTGCAGCACGTCTGCCGCTTGAAAACACAGGCCGAGCAGATGTCGGCCATGTTCGACGATTCGCTGGACGTGCGTCGGTTGATCGACCCGCGGCAGCAGCATTTCAGCGCAGGGCGATGGACGTCGAACGTGCCGCTGAATTTCGGCCGAACGTGGGAGCAGAGTGAAACGGATGACCTGGTTCTGGTCGACTCCGTCAGCGGCCCCGACGAGACCGTCCTCTTCCCTTATGACAGGGGCCGTACCAGCGCGCCCCTTGCCCAACAGCTCCCGCCGTCATGGCTGGAGCAAACCCAGGTCTCCGACGCAGGTGCCGAGCATTTGCGCGAGTTGGATAACGCACTGGTGAGCTACGCCGAAACGGCCCTTCAGGCGTATATCTGCGTGGCTTCACCCACGCAGCTGTTGGCGCGAGATGTGCGATTGCGTTGGTTGGCGTCATCGGCGCCCGATGCATCGGATGTGGAAATGAACTCGGTAGCGGTCAGTGAATCCCTGCGAGTCTTCTCCAGCGACCTGGTGTCATTGCTGCTCGAACGCGTGAGCGGTCACCGCCGCAGCCCTCTTGCACACACTGCCCAGATCATAGTGCCGCCAGAAAGTCCTGCGGCGAACGTTGACATGGAACTGGTGAATTTTCTGATTGAGCGAGCGGCCACGGAGTTTGCTGCCCGCTACGTCGAGCATTTCCGGCAATCACAAATCGGCAAAGCGCGCCTCGGAAACCGCCAGCTTCAGCCGGTCGCGACGGCCTTGAGCTTACGCGAGGATGTTTTGCGCCTGGACTTGGCATTGATGCAACGAAAGGCGGCGCTGAGCGCTGCGTCCGTAGCCATGGTCAGTCAGGTGCTCGACTCGCCCGTCCGCTCCCAGAGATCAGGTGGCAGCGCCACTGTCACCGAAGTGTTTACCCTGGCGATCGTGTGTGACGACGCGCCCGGCGCAGCGATCAGCGACGCGCTCGTGCTGGTGCAGCCAGCCAACCCGTCGGCGGGCGCGATGGTGTGGGTCGGCCCGCGTGGCTGGCAACATTTCGCGTCGGTCCAGGTGCTGAGTGAACGCCTGCTGAGCGCGCTCAGGGGACCACGGGCTGAACGCTTGCTCAGTCTGCTCAGCGAGCGTGATCAGTTACTGCTGCGCAATCACTTGGCGCGCAGCCCCGCCAAACCGATGCGCGTGCACATGCAACGAGTGGACGGGCACGCAATCAGAGCCCTGCAGCAATCGGTCCTGGATCGACAACTGCAGAACCTTCAGCAGCTGTGTGCACGCGCTGCGCGCTGTCGCTTCGAGGCCCAGCTGTTTATCGAATTGGCCCGATCGACCGAAGTCGACGAGCAATTGATCCGCACGCTCGACAACATGTCCGTGCGCATCGACATCACGCTGTTCGAGGAGTTGTTGCCGCCATGGCTGAAATCGGCGTCAGTGGCCGACATGAAAACCTACAACGAGATCTGGCGTCGGTATTACGTGGTCAGCAGTGGCCATGAGAGTTTCCTGTTCGACATTCCGAGCCTTAAGGACTACTCGCGGGACCGGTTGATCGAGCAGTTCGCCAAGGACTTCCCCGACAAGCAATGGGACCCGGACCATATCACGGTAACCCTGCGTCGCTACGTCCCGGGATTTCCCGGGGTGGGCCAGATACCGTCGGGCATCCCCGCTGCGACCTTGTCAAACAGCGAATCGCTGACGGATTACGCGGTCAACCGCTTTGTCGACATTCAGGACGGCGTCCTGACCGTGTCCTCCGTCGAACATCCGGATGCGGTCGGTCTGCTGACCGCCAGTTACCTGCGCAGCATGACCCGGGATCTGGACATCGGCGGTAGTTTCATGGTGATCCTGCGTCAGGCCCTCAATCCTGCGAATCCCGACTGGCCAAGGCGTTCCCGACTCTACGCCGAACAACTGCCGCCGATGATGCAGGCGGTGGCGATGCAGCAAAAGCTCGAAGGGCGCCTGAGCGCCGAGGCGTACGCGTTTATCTCACGGGTGATGGAGATGCCGGACGGCATTGCACGGGAGCCCGTGGGCGAGACCCCTGTGATCATCAGCCCTCTGCGATTGGTCGCCGACGAAGGCATGCCCCCCGATGCCGTCAAAGGCGCGTATCTGATCTGTCCACGCGGGGCCGACCGAGGGCCGGTGATCCTGCACGCGATCATTCACCCGGCTTTCGTCTTCCGTGAATACCCTGACCTGGCGGCACTGCTGGCTGATGTCCGCACGGACGAGGCCTTGCAGCGGATGCTGCTGGAGCGGCTGGACCCAGAGGTGCGCAAGCGCTACGAGCACGGTGGTTTCATTGAGCCACACTTGCCGTTCGCTGCCGAGAGCTTCGGTGACGTGCCCACTCACACGCCGGGGCCGGTGACCGTGTCGCTGGCTGAGGATAAGGGCAACGCGCTGCAGTTTCTGCTGACCGACACAGTGAATCTGCTGGTCGACCTTGGCGTGGCGAACACCGTAACCACCGCGCAGGCCGATCAGGCATCACTGAAGTTTCTCGGCATGCTGGGCCTTGAACAGGTGTTAAGCGTGATGCCCGGCAAGCTGGCCACGATGGCGGCCCTTTGGCAGAGCCATAGCCTGTTGCAAGCGTCGGCAGCGTCAGCCTCGGGCCGCCGCTGGGGCGAGGCGATTTCCGAGTTTTCCGCCGCGCTGGGTGTGATGGTCACGGCCAGGGAACAGGCTGACAAGGATGACCTGATAGAAGGCGAGCTGGCGGCAGGCGAGGCGTTGCCGCCCGTAACATTCCAGTGGGCGGGCGTGAAACTGACTGCCGACCAATTGAAGCGACTGCGAGCCCTGGAAGCCAGGAACGTTTCATTGAATGACCTCAAGCGAGATGACTTGCTCAGCCTCTACCGCGACAGCAAGACCCACACACTTTACGCGGCGGTCGGGGGCACTGTTTACCAGATCCAGCGCCGAGGCGAAGACGGGCAGTGGATGATTGTGGGCGAGGACGGAACGCCCGGCCCGCTCGTGCGGCTTGATGGTCGTCAGCGCTGGCAACTGGATATTGGCTTGAAAGGCGGAGGCGGGGTGTTGACCCGAATGCGCGCTCAGGGTGCGCAGCGAAGTGCCGAAGACGCCTTGATCATCGAGGCCACGGGGATGCCGGAAATCCGCACGTTGTATCGGGAAAGAGCGCTGGCCATTGGTCAGGCGCATCTTCAGGCCAAGCGTTACCTGGAAAATTGCCTGGACAACCTCAACGTGCATTCGCCGGGAACGCCGCCGGACCCTCGCGTGCTCGAGATCGTGGGGGACTTTTTCGGGGTGAACCCACCCGGTGAGGATCTGTTGATCGAGACCGAGCGCGCGGTCAAGTTGCTGTTCGATGAAGTGATGGACGCCTCGCTGTCGCCCTACTCATCGCCGCGTTACGTCGTCGGATCCACCCGTCCCGGTCATGAGAGTACGCTGGCCTTCATCATCAAGTCGGACCCCAGGAAACGCCTGTTTCTGACCGAGCGGTTTTTTCAGTTGCCGCCGTACAGGTTATCGGCTGAGCCACAAGGCTTTGACATGCCTGCGCACTACCGTGCGGCAGTGCTCATACACGAGCTGTCCCATCTGGTACTGCGCACCCACGACATCGCCTACCTGGAAACCAGCGCGCCGTTTCCGGACCTGCTGCTGGCCAACAGCGCCAACGCGATCAAGTTCAGGTCCGATCTTGAGCGTCTGCAACGTGAGGGCCTGTCACATTTCAGCGAAAGGGACGACCTGTTCCTGCACATGAAAGACGGTGAATGGTCGGATCTGGACTCACAAGACGGCGAAGCATGTTCCGCTGTCCTTAGCCTCACCAAATCCATGACGCTGGACGAGGCGCGGGATGAGTTTCTCCACGATGCGAAGAAACGAAGTCGGGTGCTGATGAAGAACGCTGACTCGGTGACCTTGCTGATTCTGCGCCTGGGCCGGCAGAACTTTGTCGTGCCGGGCGATTAAGTGAAGCAGCGCTGAGCCTTGGCAAGGCTAGCGCTGCCTCGTTTACGCTTACAGCGCGTAATGCCGCAGTTCGCGGGCGATCAGCAGGCGCTGGATTTCACTGGAGCCTTCGTAGATCTGTGTGATCCGCGCGTCCCGGTAATACCGTTCCACCGGGTAATCTTCCAGGTAGCCGTAGCCGCCGTGGATCTGTACCGCTTTGGAGCAGACCCATTCGGCCATTTCCGAAGCGAACAGCTTGGCCTGGGACGCTTCCGACAGGCAAGGCTTGCCGGCCGTTCTCAGGCGCGCGGCGTGCAAGACCAGTAGGCGTGTGGCGTTGATGCGGGTGTGCATGTCGGCCAGCAGATTGGCGATGCTCTGGTGCTCGATGATCGGCTTGTCGAACTGCACGCGCTCACGGGCGTAACCCAGCGCTGCCTCGAATGCTGCCCGCGCGATGCCCAGGGCCTGAGCGGCGATGCCGATACGGCCGCCCTCCAGGTTGGACAGGGCAATCGAAAGCCCCTTTCCGCGCTCACCCAACAGGTTCTCGGCTGGAATCCGGCAATCGCTCAGGGTCACCGCGCAGGTGTCGGAGGCGCGGATGCCCATCTTGTGTTCCAGGCGATCAACCCTGTAGCCGGGGTTGTCGGTGGGCACCAGAAACGCTGACAGGCCGCGCTTGCCCAGCTCCGGGTCGGTCACCGCAAACACGATCGCCAATTGCGCGCGCTTGCCGTTGCTGACGAACTGCTTGGCGCCGTTGAGCACCCATTCGCCGTCTTGCAATTGCGCACGGGTGCGCAGGTTGTGGGCTTCGGAGCCTGCCTGGGGTTCGGTCAGGCAGAAGCAGCCGATGGCCTGGCCGGTGGCGAGTTTTTCCAGCCACTGGTGTTTCTGCGCGTCGCTGCCATAGTTGAGGACCGGCCCGCAGCCCACTGAACTGTGCACGCTCATCAGCGTGCCGGCGGCGCCGTCGGCGGCGGAGATTTCTTCGACTGCCAGCGCGTAGGCGATGTAATCGATGTAACTGCCGCCCCATTCCTCGGGGACGATCATGCCGAGCAGGCCCAACTCGCCCATCTTGGTCACCAGCGCGTCGTCGATCCAGCCGGCTTTTTCCCAGGCCTGGGCGTGGGGGGCGATTTCATTGCGTGCGAACTCCCGCGCCATGTCGCGGATCATCACCTGTTCTTCGGTCAGTTCAAGATCTTGCATAGGTCACACCTCATGACCGCTGAAGAAGCTTGCCACGTGCTCGGCATCCAGGGCCTGCACGCGGGAAGGGCTCCATTGCGGTTTCTTGTCTTTGTCGACGACCAAGGCGCGAACGCCTTCGATCAGGTCACCGCGTTCAAACCACTGGCGGTCCAGATGCAGCTCCAGCGCAAAACAATGCTCCAGCGGCATATGCCGGCCGCGGCGCAGCAGCTCCAGGGTGACCGCCATCGCCAGCGGTGAACGGGTCTGCATCAGGTGCGCGGTCTCGAGGGCCCAGGCATGGGTGTCGTAGACGCTCACTTCCAGCAATTGTTCGATGATGCTCCGCACGTCCGGCAGGGCGAAAAAATGATCAATGGCCGGACGTAGTTTCTCCAGCGGCGGAGCGGGCAGTTGCTGCACACCAAGTTTTGCCAGCGCGCCCTGCACATCCTTGAGCGGGGTCAGGCTCCACTTCAGGTTATCCAGCTGCAGGTCGAGCTCATCGAGGCGTTGGCTGTCGAGATACCAGTTCGCCAGCCCGCAATACAGGGCGTCGGCGGCCTGGATCTGCACGCCGGTGACGCCCAGGTAAATCCCCAGCTCGCCGGGCACGCGAGGCAGAAAGTAGCTGCCGCCCACATCAGGGAAATAACCGATTGCCACTTCCGGCATCGCCAGACGGCTGCGTTCAGTGACCACGCGCAGGTCCGCGCCCTGGGCCAGGCCCATGCCGCCGCCCAGCACGAAGCCGTCCATCAGGACGATGACGGGTTTGCGGTAATGATGAAGGGTGAGGTCCAGCGCGTATTCTTCGACGAAGAAATCCAGGTGCTCGGTTCGACCGGTCTTGAAGCTGTCGTAGAGCGAGCGGATGTCGCCGCCGGCGCAGAAGGCCTTCTCGCCGGAGCCACGCAGGACCACGGCGTAAACGTTGTCATCCTTCGCCCAGGCGTCCAGCTGAAACTGCAGCTGGCGGACCATGTGCAGGTCGATGGCGTTAAGGCCCTGGGGACGGTTGAGGGTGAGATGACCAATGTGATTGCGTACGTCGGACAGAATGCTGTCGCAGGCCGATTGCTGGCCCGCGTATTCGGCAGGTAGTACCTGAGCCGTCATTGCTGACTCCCTGTTGCTTATTGTTGTACTCAATCCCCGGCTGAGTCGCCGGGATCCGTGAGGGTGCTAACGGATGCTACCAGCGCCATTTTGCAAATGACACCGGAGAATCCTGAGGGGGTGCGCACCGCGCCTGACGCAGACTGATGTAGGTGCGCGCCACTTGCATCTCTGCGAATGGCCCTGATCCGTAATTGGATGGACTCGCCCAGGCCGAGGCGTCAATGCGCCACGGTGGCAGTCTAAACAGCCAACGACAGCGAGGGCGAGTCCATGAAAAAGCATACGACGGTTAATCAGTCTCTGTCTTCATCCGATCTCCCGGCATGCACCACCGTGGCGATTGATCTTGCCAAGCGGGTCTTTCAGATCGCTGGTGAAGATGCCTTGGGCCAGGTGCTCTATGAGGAGCGGATCAAGTCACGAGAAGCCTTCTACGCATTTTTGTGCAAGCTCGAACCGCACGTTATCGTTCTCATGGAAACCGGTCCGGGCGCTCAAGCCTGGGCGCGGCAGCTGCAAGATCAGGGCAATCTGGCACGCATACTTCCAGCCGGGCGCGTCGCTGATCATCGCAGCGGCGCCAAGAATGATCGCAACGATGCGCTCGCAATATTGCGCGCGGGCCGCGACAGCAGAATTTCGGCAGTGCCCATCAAAAGTGCCGCGGAGTTGGCCATGCAGGCATTGCACCGTATTCGCCAAGGTTACGTGCGTCGGCGCACAGCAGTGGGTAACCAGATGCGCGGTTTGCTGCTCGAGCACGGCGTCGCCATGGCGCAAGGCGAGGTGGCGATCAGCCAGAAAGTACCTCGGGTACTGGAAGACGCTACCCAGCCGTTGCCGGAGATGTTGCGCGAACTGATCGACGAGTTGCTGGGCGAATGGCGCCATTTGGGCGAGCGAGTCAGTGTATTGACCGGGCGTCTGGAGGTTGCTGCGAAACGGGACAAGACCGCCGTGCGGCTGATGACCATACGCGGTGTCGGGCCGATCATTGCCACCGCGATAGTAGCCAAGCAAACCCGGCCTGAGCGATTCGCTGACGCGCGCATGTTTGCGGCCTACTTCGGCCTGGTGCCCGATCAAAACAGCTCAGGAGAGCGGGTTCGCCTGGGTCGAATGACCAAGCGTGGTGATGGGTACATCCGCAGCCTGGCGATACAGGGTGCTCATGCAGTGTTGAGGCAGCTGCGGCACGACTCCGAGCAGCCGGATGACCGTCGGCTGTTGCAGTGGCTGAGCCGTCTGGGAAGCAAAAAAGCCGCCGTACGGCTGGCGAACCGCAACCTGCGCATCATCTGGTCGCTTTTACAGAATGATCAGACTTATCGTCGTGAGCCGTCCAATAGGCAGGCGGCGGCGATGAGTCACTGATCCAAAGCGTTCTGCCACCGGGGCGCAAAAGCGCTCCTGCCCCTGCTAGAAAACATTGACCCCAGGTAAGACCGTCGCGGATAGATGCCTTGGCTCCTACTGGCCCTTGAGGCCTGACTGTAATAGGCATACCGCGAGCTCAACCAATGTTGGCCAGAAGCCCAGAGCGGCTTCCTCGAACAGGCCTTATACATAGATGCAACCGGGTGGCGGTGTTGAAAAGCGGGTAGACAGTGGAGGCGAGTCCATACATAGGAGCCGGCTTGCTGGCGAACCGCTTCATCCACCCGCCGCCAATGTGGCTGACCGGGCGAGTTCGCCAGCAAGCCGGCTCCTACAGTCGCGTGTCGTGCACGAGCTTTACGGAAAATACATCAACCGTAGGAGCGCGCCTGACGTAAATTCAGGCGCGAACTGATGTCCACCCTAAGACAGCCGGCCCCAGGCGATCTTGATTACGCCTGCAAGCTGAACAACGCCACCTCTGGCGCGTCGCTGATCCAGGATTCGCTGACGGTCCACCCCGCACGCGCTGCCAGTTCGGTGAACGACTCAACCGTGAACTTGTGGGAGTTCTCGGTGTGCAGCCGTTCCCCGGCGGCGAAGCGGAAGGTGTGCCCGGCGACCGTGACGCTCTGCTGTTTGCGGCTCACCAGGTGCATTTCCATGCAGGCCTGTTCGGCGTTCCACACCGCCAGATGATCGAAAGCGGAAACATCGAAGTCGGCGTTCAGCTCGCGATTGATGCGCGTGAGCAGGTTCTTGTTGAACTGCGCGGTCACGCCTTCGGCGTCATCGTAAGCCGCCACCAGCGTCTGCTCGTCCTTGACCATATCGACACCGACGATGAAATGCGCGTTTTCGCCCAACACATCGTGGGCACTGTGGAGAAAATCAACGGCCTGCTCGTGGCTGAAATTGCCGATGGTGGAGCCCGGGAAGAAACCCACGCGGGTGTGGCCATCGGCTTCTTCAGGCAGCGTAAGTACGCGGGTGAAATCGTCGACTTGCGGGGCGACGATCAGCGACGGGTAACGTTGGCGCAACGACCTTGCGGCTTTATTCAGTGCCGTCGCACTGATGTCGATCGGCACGTACACCGCGATGTGTGGCGCGGCATCCAGCACCAGACGCGTTTTCTCGCTGGCGCCGCTGCCGAATTCCACCAGGGCCGCGCCGGGTGGAATGGTCGCGGCGATCTGCCCGGCGATGCGTTTCAGCAACCCGGTTTCCGCGCGGGTCGGGTAGTACTCGGCGGTTTCGCAGATGGCTTCGAACAGGTCGGAACCCGCTGCGTCATAGAAATACTTGGGCGACAGGGTTTTCTCCGGGGCGCCGAGACCGGCCACCACGTCGCGGGCGAACTCGCTGTCGTTCGGATCAACCGCGCCGGGCTGACGGCTGTCACGGGCCAGGCGCAGGCCCGAGACCATCCAGCGCTTGTCGGCGTGGAAGAAGTTGCGATAGGTCAGGCGGCAATGATCGGGCGACGTGACGCTGGCACCGCCGCGCAGGACCATCTGATTGACCATGAATTTGCCGTTGTACTCGCCCACTGCACCCACCGATGGCTTGAAGCCGGGGTAGGCGCTGTAGGCGCTTTGCGTCCACTGCCAGGCCACATCGTCCACTTGCTCCAGCAAGCCGGCGCGGGCGGCGGCTTCCCATTCGGCTTCGGTGGGCAGGCGCGCGTCTGCCCAGAGGGCAAACGCCGCGGCTTCGTAATAACTGATGTGGGTGACCGGCGCCGACGGGTCAATCGACTCAAGGCCGCGCAGGCTCATGCGGCTCCAGCCGTTCTCGTCGTGCTGCCAGTACAGCGGGGAATTCCAGCCGTTTTCCTGCACCAGCGTCCAGCCTTCAGACAGCCACAAGGCGGCGGTGTGATAGCCGCCGTCGGCAATAAAACTCAGCCACTCGCCATTGGTCACCAGCCGGTCGCTGATCTCGAAGGACTGCAAGTACGTGGTATGGCGCGGCCCTTCGTTATCGAACGAAAAACCGTCGCCGTCGTGGCCGATTTCGGTCAGGCCGGCGCTCAGCGGTTTGAAATGACCGCGACGGCCCGACAGGTCTTTCGGCCAGCGCGGGCTGTAGGCCGGTTTCAGGGACGACAGACTGAACAGATGCAGGATGTCCATCAGCAGCAGTTCCTGATGCTGCTCTTCATGGGCCAGGCCGAGTTCGATGAGGCTGGTCATTTCGTCGCTCAGCGGCGTCATCAGCAGCGTCGTCATGTTCTCGTCGACGTGCCTGCGGTAAGCCAGCACCTGATCAACGCTCGGCCGGGTCATCAGGCCGCGTTGTGGGCGGGGTTGACGCGGACCGACGGCTTCGTAATAGGAGTTGAACAGGTAGCCGAACGTCGGATCGAACGCTTCATACGCCGGCAGGTTCGGCATCAGCAGGAAGGTCTCGAAGAACCACGTGGTGTGCGCCATGTGCCATTTAGCCGGGCTGGCATCGGGCATCGACTGCACTACCATGTCCTCGGCGCTCAGCGGCTCGACCAGAAATTCGGTGCGGTCGCGCACGCTCTGAAAGCGCTGGCACAGGGTGTGCGTGGAGGATGTTTCGCGAAGCTGGCGTAATTGGCGCGTCATCAGATGCTCTCCGGCGTAGCCGATGCCCGGTGGACCCGGTGGATTGATTCCACGCAGCCAGGCGGTATGGCGATTCAGGGTTTGAGGCTCGCAGTGTGCGGAATGTTCAACCGAAATATCCAAATGGAGGATCGACGCACCCATGAGTACGCTGATGCCTGTGATCATCAGCGCTCGCATGGGTTTAACGGCAAGCAGCGAGTGTAGCCTCGGTATCGCCCCGGGGCGGTCTCGTCCGCTGAGTCGGTGACCGATGGCCAACGGGCGCCTCGTCTGCGGTACCCTGCACGTCAATCATCCCGATGCGCCGTGAATGACGCAGATGCCTTGGGCAAAACCTGAACCTGCGCGGCAACTGACAGTCAGCACAACAGCACTTCTGTCCGAGACGGCAGCGGCGCTTCAGGGTAGGTGTCAGGTTAAACGTGAATCACGTCAGATGAATGAAACGGTTTTTGGGGACGCGCATGAATGATCTATCCAGTCTGCTGGGGGCGCTCGATGAAGCGCAGACCGGGCAGCAGGAGGCAGTGATCGCCACGGTGGTCAAGGTCGAGGGCTCGGCTTATCGCCGCCCCGGTGCGCGGATGATTATCGCGTCGATGGGCGAAGCGACCGGCACCGTCAGCGGCGGCTGCCTGGAAAGCGACGTCAGCAAGAAGGCCTGGTGGCTGACCGCCAATGGCAAACCGTCCCTGCGCACGTACAGCACCGGCGAGGACGACGACGAGCTCGAAGACGCCGAACTCAGCTTCGGTCTGGGCTGCAACGGCACGGTGCACATCCTCTTCGAACGGATCGATCCGCAGGCGGCGAGTCTGGTGGTCGAAGTGTTGCGTGAGGTCAAGGCCAGCGGCACCGGCGCGGCGCTGGCGACGGTGATCGGAACCCAGAGCGAACGTCACACCGCGTTGGGCGAGCGGGTGGCCATCCGTTCATCGGGGCAGGTGCAGGTTGAAATGCGCGAGCGCTGGCTGGCGACGGCCGTGGCCGAGGACCTGAAAACGGTGCTTGATGCCCGCCGCTCGGCGACGCGTACCTACGAGAGCGCAGACGGCGCCGTTGAAGTGCTGCTTGAGTACATCGCAGCGCCGCGTCGACTGGTGGTCTTCGGTGCCGGGCATGACGCGATGCCGCTGGTGAGCATGGCGCGGCTACAGGGCTGGCACATCACGGTGATCGATGCGCGCTCGCACTTCGCCCGGCCCCAGCGTTTTCCGGATGCCGATCAGGTGCTGTCCGCGCCGTTGCAGCCAATGCCCGAACTCCACGGGATGGTCGCCGATGCCGCCGTGGTGGTGATGACCCACAGCCTGAGTCAGGATCGTCACTGGCTGGGGCAGGTTCTGCAATCGACGCCACGCTACATTGGCCAGCTCGGGCCGCGCAGCCGCACCGAGCGTTTGCTCGACGAGCTGCCGGATCAAGCCCGTGAAGCCGCTGCGCAGGCCAGCCTGCATTATCCGGTCGGACTGGACCTGGGCGGCGACGCGCCGCACAGCGTGGCGTTGTCGATCCTTGCGGAGATCAACGCCGTGTTCAACAGCCGCAGCGGCGGGATGCTCAAACATCGGCAAGCGAGCATTCATGCGGTGGATGTCACGCTTGAGCAGGCGCGGGAGCTGAGAATGATCAGCTAGTGGTCAGCCAGGAATGATCAGCTAGCTTTTACGGGGGCAGCTCCCATACGGGCCGCCCCCATCGCTTTTCAGTTGTATCGGCACGGCATTCATCAGGTCCGCTCAATGAACGACAAGTACAGACCCCACGACTGGGCCCCCCACGAGCGACCGACGTTGCCGGGGTCGCCGTCGACGCCCTTGCACGCGACGCCCAAGCGCTGGGCGTATGCCATCGTCGGTGTGATCGTGGCGTTGACCGGCGGGCTCGGCAATGCGCTGGTGGTCGCCAACCTTCAATACCTGCAAGGCTCGCTGGGCGCCACCCAGGCAGAGATCGCCTGGCTGCCCGCCGCGTACGTCATGACCAACGTTTCGATGAACCTGCTGCTGGTAAAGTTTCGCCAGCAGTTCGGTTTGCGCGCCTTCACCGAAGTGTTCCTGGTGCTGTACGCGCTGGTCACCTTTGCGCACCTGTTCGTCAACGACATCGAATCGGCGGTTGCCGTTCGGGCAGCCCACGGCATGGTCGGCGCGGCGCTGAGTTCGCTGGGCCTGTACTACATGATCCAGGCCTTCCCGCAGAAGTGGAGAATGAAAGCGCTGGTGCTGGGGCTCGGTACCGCGCAGCTGGCGACACCGCTGGCGCGACTGGTCTCCGAAGACCTGCTGCAAATCGCCGAGTGGCGCGGGCTTTACCTGTTCGAACTGGGCATGTGCCTGCTGTCCCTGGGCTGCGTACTGATTCTCAAACTGCCGCCCGGCGACCGCTTCAAAGCCTTTGAAAAACTCGACTTCCTGACCTTCGCCTTGCTCGCTTCAGGCTTCGCGGCGTTGTGCGCTGCGTTGTCGCTGGGGCGGATCGAATGGTGGCTTGAAGAGCCGTGGATCGGCGTCGCCCTGGCCTCGTCCATCGTGCTGATCGTGGCCGGGCTGTGCATCGAGCACAACCGCACCCGCCCGCTATTGATCACCCGCTGGCTGGGCAGTGGCCGGATGATCCGTTTCGCCTTCGGTGTGCTGCTGACGCGGATCGTGCTGTCGGAGCAATCCACGGGCGCGGTCGGTTTTCTTCAGGGCCTGAATCAGGGCACCGAGCAGTTGCACACGTTGTACCTGTTTATGCTGCTGGGCAGCGTCGCGGGCCTTGCGGTCAGCGCGCTGACGATCGATCCGCAGCACCTGTTCAAGCCGCTGATCATCTCGCTGGCATTGATGGCGATCGGTTCAAGCATGGACAGCTTTTCCACCAGCCTGACCCGTGAACCGCAGATGTATTTCAGTCAGTTCCTGCTGGCGTTCGGCGGCACGTTCTTCCTCGGACCTACCCTGGTCCTGGGCATCAGCGGGGTGATCAGCAACCCGCGCAACATGGTCAGTTTTTCGGTGATGTTCGGGATCACCCAGAACGTCGGCAGCCTGATCGGCTCGGCGTTGCTGGGCACCTTTCAGGTCTGGCGCGAGAAATTCCATTCGGCGCACATTGTCGAGCACGTCACGCTGATTGATGCGCAGGTGCAGTCGCGCCTGCAAAGCGCGAGCGGCGCGTATATTTCCGCCATCGCCGACCCGGCGGCGCGCACCAGCCTGGGCATTCGCTCGCTGGCGACCGCCGCCACGCGCGAAGCCAATACCCTGGCCTACAACGACGTATTCATGCTGATCGCAGTCATCGCGGTGCTGACCATGATATGGATCACCGGCCGCGCCACCTGGCTGTGGATCACCACCGAGCCGGTCGCACCCTTTACTCCGGCGACCCCTGCGGGCGCGCGTGGTAACGGTGAAGCCTCTTCCTTAACACCTTCTGGCGCTCAACCTTCATGACAGAACCCGGTAAACCTTCTGGCAACGCTTCCAACAGTTCTGCGGGCGGCTCGGCTCCGTCTCAAACAACCTCCGCAGCGCCCGCGCCGGCCGTGATGCCGGCCACCACGCAACCGCGTTCGGCGCGCATACGCCTGGTGTCCTCGATTCTGTTCGGTGGCATTGCCCTGGCGGGTGTCCTCATCGTGTTGTACGCATGGCAGTTGCCGCCGTTCAGCAGCCCGATCGAAAGCACTGAAAACGCCCTGATTCGCGGGCAGACCACGGTCATCGGCCCGCAATTGAGTGGCTACGTCTATGAAGTGCCGGTGCAGGATTTTCAGTGGGTCAAGCAGGGCGACTTGCTGGTGCGCATCGACGACCGGATCTACCAGCAGCACCTCGATCAGGGCATTGCGCAGTTGGGCGTTCAGAAGGCTGCGCTGGCCAATAATCTGCAACAACGGCGCAGCGCCGAGGCCACCATTGCCCAGCGTCAGGCAGCCGTTGCGAATGCCCAGGCACAGAGTGAAAAAGCCGCGGCCGACCTTCGCCGGGGGCAGGCGTTGGTGACCGATGGTTCGGTGTCCAAGAGTGAGTTCGACGTCACCCGCGCCGCCGATGCGCAAGCAAAGGCAGCACTGGCCGAAGCCAAGGCAGCGCTGGAGATTTCCCGTCAGGACCTGCAAACGGTGATCGTCAATCGCGGCTCGCTGGAAGCCTCGGTGCAGAATGCCGAAGCCGCCATCGAGCTGGCGCGGATCGACCTGACCAACACGCGCATCACCGCGCCTCGGGACGGCCAACTGGGCCAGGTCGGGGTACGACTGGGGGCGTACGTCAATTCCGGCGCACAGTTGATGGCACTGGTGCCGCGCCCGCGCTGGATCATTGCCAACATGAAAGAGACCCAGATGGCCAACGTGCGCCTGGGTCAGCCGGTGAGCTTCACCGTTGATGCCCTGGAAAACCTGAAGATGCGCGGCCGGGTACAGCGCATCTCGCCCGCAGCGGGGTCTGAGTTCAGCCTGCTGCCTGCCGACAACGCCACCGGCAACTTCGTCAAGATCGCCCAGCGTATTCCGGTGCGCATCACCATTGACGACGACCAGCACGACGTGGACCGCCTGCGCCCGGGGATGTCGGTGGTGGTCAGCATCGACACCAGCCAGGACGGCGCCGTACCGCCCGACCCGGTGGATGGCAAGGTGGACTCAGCCGATCGGCGCTGAGCCCGTCCACTGCCTGCCCCTGTTGCCGATGACGGGGGCGCCGTGCAGGAAATCGCTTACACCATGCGCTTGACGGTGTTGTCCTTGCGCACGAAGTGATGCCAGAGGGCTGCGATCACGTGCAGGCCGATGACGTAGTAAAAAATGGTGCCCAGCAAGACGTGGTAGTGCTCCAGCGTTTCGGCGGTGTCCTTGGACATGTCGAACGGCGATGGAATGCTCAACGCAGTCAGGGGGATCGGCACGGCGCCGCGCTCCAGCAGCACCGTGAACAGACCCATAAGCGGTTGCGCGAACAGGAAAGCGTACAGCGCGTAATGGGACAGCGTGGCGGCCAGACGCAATACGCCTTCCAGGGGCGGGGTAATGCCTGGCGGGGTGTGGCGGTGGCGCTCGGCGATGCGGAAAAACGCCATGACCAACACGACGATGCCAACCCAGAAATGCGTTTGCACGACGAAGGTCCGTGCGTCACTGCCACGGGCCAGCTGGGTACGGCTCAGGATCAGCGCGTAGGCGAGCACAATCAGGATCGCCATCACCCAGTGAAACCAGCGGGCTTTATAGCTGTAGCGTTCGGTAGCGGGAGGTTTGCTCACGGTCAGGTCTCTTGGTCTGTTGTTTTGACTGGCGCAGTGCAGTGACCGCCCCTGCGCCTTCATAACCCAATGGTCGACGGTCGTCGAGGAGAAAGGTCCAAGGCGCGCGGCACAAAGGCCGTCGCGTGCTTTCCGCTAAACGCGGTGACGACCTGTTCGCTTAACTTTTAGCAAGGAATTAATAATAAGTAGTATGACTAATTAATTCAGCCCTCGATGGGTGTGACGTTCATTATGAACAACGACTCATCAATACAAATTTGCACTGAATGTTGTATTGAATATTGAATTCATTCGTTTGAGTTGCTTCAAAAAAGGGAAGCACTTCCAATAATGATTCATCCAAATATCCGACATAAAAACGGGTATTTCTTATTCTTATTTGGCATAAAAATCCCGGCGAATTGCATTTGACAGGTTATCTGAATGGATCCATCTTATTGCCTCGAAGGCTCAGATCCTGACTATCAGCTTGAAAAAGCTGGCATTTTGCCCGTGCGCCGCCGGGGCCTCGATTTTCGTGACTCTATCGAAAAGGGAAGGGCATTTACATGGATGCTTCGGGCTTTATTCAACTTCTAAAACATTATAACTCCGATGCGCAAGTCTGGTTCGATTCCTCACCCACTGTATATAAAGAATGCCAGAGCAAGTTGCTGCGTGCGTATCCGGCGATGCGTGATCTTATTACCGAACTGTTGCCCGATGAACTGAGTCGCTCGGTTGCGGGCGTCAGCGGGGCCACCACCAATCCATCGTTGATCAGTCAGGCGGTTATGAGCAATGCAGCCCACTACCGTGATTTTCTCCACACCTTGCCGACGTCCCTGCCGGCAGAAACCCGACTGCGACTGCTCTACGACCAGATGATCATCGACAGTGCCCAGCCGTTGCTGCCGCTGTTCAAACATTCAAAACAGCGTTATGGCTGGCTGTCCGCGCAGATTGAGGGCGGGCACTGGATGAACCAGGACGCGCTGGTCGCCCGGGGGCTGGAGCTGGCGGCGCTGGCGCCGAACGTCATGATCAAGATCCCGGGCAGCGCCCAGGGCTATCGCGCCATCGAGCAACTGGTGGCGCGGGGCTGCTCGATCAATAACACCTTCTGTTTTACCGTTTCCCAGCTGGATGCCTGCCTCAAGGCCATCCACGCCGGGCGTCAGCGGGCGCTCGCCAACGGCGTGAACACGGAGCGGGCGCGTTACGTGGTCAGCTTCATGATCGGCCGGCTGGGTGCAGAACCGGAGTTTGAGCGGCAGGCGCGGGCCAGTCGCATCCACCTCGGTGCCACGGATAAACGCTGGGCCGAACTGGCGGTGTATCAGGCGATGCAGGCCCTGATGCGCAAGCGCGAGACACCGGCGCAGCTGTTGCTGTGCAGCATCAAGGTCGACACCGATGCCCGTGGGCGCGAGCATTGCTGGCACCTGCAGCGCACCGGCGCCGACACCACGCTGTACACGCTGACGCCCCAACTCATCGAATTTCTCGTACGCCGTCAGCAGGCCGGGCGCAGCATCGCACCGGCGACGGAATGGGTGCAGATTCCCGGCAAAGTGCTCGACCGCCTTCTGGCCATTCCGTATTTCAACCAGGCGTACTTTGAAGGCGGCCTGACCCCGGACGAATACGCTCGTCATCCGGCGTTCCTGACCGCAAGCAATGACGTACGCCTGGGCGTGCAGCGCCTGCACGGCTTCATCGCCGACACCCTCGATGCGCCAGGTTTCACGCCTCGCGTCGCGCGTCACCCAGCGACCCTGGAGGGGCGGGCATGAACCGCATGATTGGCCTCTGGGCCCATCCGCGCTCGCGATCGACGATCCTCGAAAGGGTGTTCATCGAGCGTGGTGACTTCGAGGTGTTCCATGAGCCGTTTGCCCACATGGCCTTCGACGAACACTCGGCCATTCCCCACGGGGACCTCAACGGCGGCATGCCCCGTGACTACTCCGGCATCAAGGCCATGTTGCGCGATGCTCGCCAGCGTGCCCATGTGTTCCACAAGGACATGGCGTACCACTGCCTCGCCCCGTTGAAGGCCGACGCCGAGTTTCTGCTGGAGCAACAGAACATCTTCATCATTCGCGACCCCGCCCGGGCGATCCTTTCCCATCACGCGGTCTTTGCGCAGATGCCGGCGCACGCCATTGGCCATCAGGCGCTTTACGAGATCTTTCGCAAGGTCAGGCGACTGACCGGGAAAGTCCCTTACGTGATAAACGCCGAGGACCTGGCAAGCCGTCCGGAGCTCACCCTGCGCAGGCTTTGCGACCACCTGCAACTGGACTTCATGCCCGAGGCGCTGAGCTGGGCCGCGACATGCCCCGAACAGTGGAAGGCCTGGCGCAGCTGGCACAGGGACGCCGAGAACAGCACCACGATTACGCCGGGCACTGCCCATTTCGACGAGCGCCCTCTGCACGCCGATCCCCGCCTGGTGGCGTATTTCCAACTCCATCGCCCTTTCTATGCGCGCATGAATCAGTTCACTCAGCAGGGATAGCCATGAAGAAAATCGTCATCACCGGCGCCGCCAATGGCATCGGCAAGGCCACCACGTATGCCTGCGTCAAGGCCGGGTATTACGTTATCGCAGCGGACAGCGACAGACTGGGGCTGCAGTCGCTTCAGGCAAGCCTGCCCCTGCACCGACTGGAAACCCACCTGGCGGACTTCTCCCAGGCGCACGTCTATCAGTCGTTTATCAGCAACCTGTACGACCTTCACAAACACCGGGCGCTGTATGCCCTGGTCAACAACGCGGGGATCTATCACGGCAAAAGTGTGTACGACTACACCGACGCGGAAGTGGACGAGATCTGGGCCGTCAACCTCAAATCGCTGGGCTACCTGTCCAGGGACTTCGCACGGCGGGAGTCGGCGGCCGGCTACTCGCGCAGCATCGTCAACATCACCTCGGTGGCAGGGGAGGTCGGCAGCATGGATGCGTGGTACGGCGCGACCAAGGCAGGTGTGATCGGGCTGACCAAGTCCAACGCCTGGAATTTCAGCCCCGGGGTCAGGGTGAACGCCGTGTCACCGGGGCTGATTCGCGACACCTCGATCCATGACCGTATTCCCGAGCACCGGCGCCGGGAGTACGAGCGACAGGAACTCATCAAGGAGCCCATTCAGCCCGAGGGAGTAGCCGACGTCATTCTGTTCCTGCTGTCGGAGCAAAGCCGTCACCTGACCGGAAAAGTCATCGCAGTGGATAACGGCGCCTACCCGCGCTAGTGATCGAAATCAGAGGGTTCCTCACCCATTTCAGGGAGTAGCACCATGCACCGCAAAAAACTGCTCATCGTTGGCGGCGGCAACTTGTGCCTGCAAGTTCTGCAGATTCTGGCCCCGCGCAATCAGTTTGAATTCCATGTGGCCAGTCGCGACAGCGAGAAAACAACCCGCCTGTGCAACCTGATCCGTCTGGCCGCGCTGCAACAGAATGTGACGGTCGAGATCCACAGCCACCCCATGGAGCTGCGTGAAGCGTGCATCAGTCGCAACGCCGAAACGCTGTTGAAGATCAAGCCGGATATCATCCTCAACTGTGCTTCGCTGCAATCCTGGCGGGTGATCACGCAATTGCCGGCCGAGCGCTTTGCTGCCCTTGATCAGGCGCAGCTCGGGCCCTGGCTGCCGATGCACCTGGCGCCGGCCTACGCCCTGATGCGAGCGGTCAAACAGGCCTGCCCGAAAAGTCTGGTCGTCAACGCGGCGTTCCCGGACGCGGTCAACCCGATTCTCTACAAGGTCGGCATGGCGCCGGACGTTGGCATCGGCAACATCGCCAATCTGATCCCTGCGACGCGCAGCGCCATCGCGCGCCTGGCCGACTGCCTGCCAAAGCAGGTGTGCGCCAAACTAGTGGGTCATCACTATTTCAGCCACAGCGTGCCCCGCCATGGCCTGCCGCCGCAGCGGCTGGACGCCAGTTTCAACCTGACGTACTGGATTGACGGCGAGGAGCGCACCGGCGAACTCCCGGCGGAGGCTATTTTCGGCTGCGTCGCCCGTGAATTCAGTCGGCTCGGCGGCGTCGACGGGCAGTACCTCACCGCCATGTCGGCGGTGACGGTGCTGGAAAACCTGTACGCCGACCACGAGGTGCGGGTGCACGCTCCCGGGCCCCACGGTTTGCCCGGCGGCTATCCGGTCAAGGTCGGCATGGGCAAGGTGCTGCTCGACCTGCCTTACGGCGTGACCCGCGAAGAAGCGATCAAGGTCAACGAAGCGGGGCAGCGGCTGGACGGTATCAAGCTGATTCGTGCCGATGGATCGGTGGTTTTCGGCGATGAGCAGATGCACGTCATGCAACGCGAATTGGGTTTCGCCATGAACGAGATGCGCGTGTCCGACGCCGCTGCCTGGGCAGAGGAGCTTGGCAGTAAATACCTGGCCTACGCAGACGCTACCCATCACCACACCAGCAACCATCACACAGGAGTCAGCGCCCATGACGCCGGTTATCGCGCTTTCGCCTGCTGACCGATCAGACATTGCCGATGAGGACTACGCCCGCCAGTACGCGGCGGACTTCGTCGAGCGCTGGGACGAACTCATCGACTGGGAAAAGCGCGCCGCTGGCGAGGGCTTCTTCTTCTACGATCTGCTGCGTCAGGCCCGCGCCTGGCGTGTGCTGGATGCCGCCACCGGCAGCGGCTTTCATGCGGCGCAGCTGCACAAGGCCGGCTTCAACGTCACCGCGTGTGACGGCAGCCCGACCATGGTGGATCGCGCCCGACGCAACTTCGATCGGCTGGGCGTCGACGTGCCGGTCCACCGTTACGACTGGCAAGCGCTGGACGCCCGCGTGCTGGGCACGTTCGACGCGGTGCTGTGCCTGGGCAGTTCGCTGTGTCACCTGTTCGACCGCGAGGCGCGCATCGCCGTGCTGAAACGGTTTCGGCAGATGCTCAAACCCGGCGGACTGCTGCTGATCGATCAGCGCAACTTCGAAGCCATCCTCGCCGGCCGCTTCACGTCTTCAGGTCGCTATTACTACTGCGGCAATACCGCCAGCGTCACCCTCGGCGAACTCGACGAGTCGGTGTGCGAGTTCGTCTATCGCTTCGCCGACGGTGCGCAGTATCGGCTACGGGTGTGCCCGGTTCGCCCGCGCCAGTTGCAGGACGAACTGCGCGCGGCGGGTTTCAGTGCCGTCCATGCGTACGGCGATTTCAAACCGGTCTACGACGTCATGAGCGTGGACTTCATCATCCATCACGCTCGCGCCTGAAGCTGACTCAAGGAGGAGCCCTTTTCATGAATACGCACAATCCTGGCCTGACGCAGCACAACCCTCTGGTGCCGTACCCGTTCAGCGAGATTACGCCGGCCCCGTCCGCCGCCCGCCCGAGCGTCATCTGGTTGACCGGCCTGTCGGCGGCGGGAAAATCCACCATCGTCGACAGCCTCAATCCGGTGCTCCGGGCACGTGGCTTGATGACCTGCATTCTGGACGGCGATTCGGTGCGAACCGGCTTGTGCCGTGACTTGAGTTTTTCTGCCGAGGATCGTGAAGAGAACGTGCGGCGAGTGGCAGAAGTGGCGGCGTTGATGGTTGAAGCGGGGTTGACGGTGATGGTCGCGTTAATCTCCCCAACCCGCTCGGCCAGGAAGCTGGCCCGTTCGATTGTGGGCAGTGCGCGGTTTGTGGAGGTGTTTGTGGATGTGCCGTTGGCGGTGGCTGAAGCCCGGGATCCGAAGGGGTTGTACCGCAGGGCTCGGGCTGGGCGGATTTCAGGGTTTACCGGGCTAGATTCGGCGTACGAACCGCCGGAGTTTCCGGAGCTGCATATTCGCAGTGATGAGGTGGAGGTGGGGCGGGCGGTGAGGATGATCGATGACTGGTTGTTGGCGCGGGGGTAGGGGGCTGGGACTCGAGGTATATCAGGAATGAAAGGGCCAGCCCATCGGTTATGGGCGGGTTTCGAGTCCAGCGGATGAACACGTTCCATAGACATCGGTCCACCGGTATGGCCCAGCCGCCTGGGTCATCCCCATCAACCGATGTCCGGGGAAGTACGCCGCTATTTCTTGTATCTGTTGTCGCCCGGACGCACCTGCCTTTTCTTGTTTATAGACAGCTCAAATAGCAACGTCGAACGCCCGGTGACCTGATAGCTGTCGCCAAACCTGAATGTTTGTTCCCCTCCCTCCAGTTCCGGCTGATGGGTGTCCAGTTGCAGCGTCCAGTGCTGGCCCAGCGGTACCTCGGGCAGAACGAAGTCGACGACATCAAAATGGGCGTTGACGATGATCAGCAGGGAGTTCTCACCGCCCGCTTTACGGATGCCCGTCGGTTGTGCGCGGCCATCGAGCAGAATACCCATGCAACGATTGTTGCCATCACTCCATTGTTCGTGGGCCATCTCCTGACCATTGGGTTGCATCCAGCTGACGTCTTTGATGCCCAGTTGCTCGTTGTAGACACCGGTGAAGAAACGGTTGCGGCGCAGCAGCGGATAGCGCTGGCGAAGCTGGATCAGGTACCGCGTGAAGTCTTGAAGTTCGGCGCTTTTCTGACTGATGTCCCAGTTGAGCCAACTGATCTCGCTGTCCTGGCAGTAAGCATTGTTGCTGCCCCGTTGAGATCGGGCGAATTCATCCCCGGCCAGCAGCATGGGCGTGCCCTGAGCCAGGAACAGCGTGGCGAGCAAATTGCGCATCTGTCCGTAGCGCAATTCGATGATCTCGGGATCATCGGTGTCGCCTTCGACGCCGCAGTTCCATGAGCGATTGTCAGAGTGGCCGTCACGATTATCTTCACCGTTGGCCTGGTTGTGCTTGTCGTTATAGGACACCAGGTCGTGGAGCGTGAACCCGTCGTGGGCGGTAATGAAGTTGACCGAGGAAGCAGGCTCTCGACCCCGTCGGTTGAACTCATCGCCGGAGGCCAGGAGGATTTTGGCAAAATCACCGAGTCGATCGGCATCGCCCTTCCAGAACGCGCGGGAAATATCACGAAACTTGTCGTTCCATTCCATCCACCCTGGCGGGAAATTACCGACCTGATACCCGCCCGGCCCGCAATCCCAGGGTTCTGCGATCAGCTTGACGTGATTAAGGGTCGGGTCCTGGCGACAGGCATCAAGGAAGCCCCCACCCTCATCAAAGCCGTAGGGTTCACGGCCCAGTATCGTCGCGAGGTCAAAACGAAAGCCGTCCACCCCCATCTCATTGCTCCAGTAACGCAGCGAGTCGGTGACCATCTGTAATACGCACGGGTGACTCATATTCAGCGTATTACCCGTACCTGTGTCGTTGATGTAATAGCGCGGATCGTCAGGCATCAGACGGTAATAGTTGGCGTTATCGATGCCCTTGAGCGACAACGTCGGCCCCCTCTCATTGCCTTCGGCCGTGTGGTTGTAAACCACGTCGAGAATGACCTCGAGCCCGGCTTTGTGCATCCGCGAGACCATTACTTTGAATTCGCCGATCGACGCGCCGGCCATGTAGCGGGCATGGGGCGCGAAGAAGGCCAACGTGTTGTAGCCCCAATAATTTCGCAGGCCTTTCTCAAGCAGGTGATGGTCATCCAGGAAGTAATGGACAGGCATCAACTCAACCGAGGTAACGCCGAGCCACTTTATGTAGTCAACCACGTCACTTTCGTGGAAGGCGGCGAACGTACCGCGCACCGCCTCTGGCACGCCGGGATGCTGTTGGGTAAAGCCGCGCACATGGGTTTCGTAAAAAACGGTACGTGCCCAGGGCACATTGGGCTTGGGGGTGTTGCCCCAGGTGAAGGCCGGATCAATGACCCGACAGCGAGGCATGAAAGGCGCACTGTCGCGTGCGTCGAAAGACAGATCCGCATCGGGGTGGCCGATGGTGTAGCCAAACAGCGCATCGTCCCACTGCAACTCACCAACGATCTGCTTGGCATAAGGGTCGATGAGCAGTTTGTGATGGTTGAAACGATGACCGTTGCGCGGCTCATACGGGCCGTGCACTCGATACCCGTAAAGGGTGCCCGGCCGTGCATCGGGCAGGTAGCCATGCCAGGTTTCGTTGGTGAATTCCGGCAGTTCGATCCGCTCGATTTCTTCCTTGCCCTCGGCGTCGAACAAGCACAGTTCGACCTTGGTGGCATGGGCCGAGAAGATCGCGAAATTAACCCCGGAACCGTCCCAGGTGGCTCCCAGCGGGTAGGGCTGACCTTCCAGCACGCGTGAGTGCGTCTGGTTCTGGAAAGGGTTATAGGCGCTGGTTTCGGCCCCGTTATCAGGCGTCTTGGCGATCATATTCATGGCTCATGTTTAGCGTTTTCCGAGCCCGACGGGCCAAAAACGCTGTATGAAAAGAAGAAGCGCGGGGGCGGGCATCGTTTGAAGTAGATGTAATTTAAATAGCCCTCAACGCCCTCGATGACATGCAATAAAGATGAGGGGGTTGAGGGGAAGGAGCCAGTCTGTTCAAGTTGAACCTTGCGCGCCATGGCAACAGTCTGATTTTTATTGAATATTTACGCCGCCTTTAAAAAAGACAGCGATAACTTGATGCCCGAATAACTAGACTTGCTCGCAGTTTATTCAAGTTATCGAGAGCATCACTATGAAGCAGTGCGTTATGCGGCATTCGGGTTCTGTTAACGGTTTCGCCGAAAGCCAGAAGAGTTCTGTAAATACCCGACTCTTACATCGTATCTACGGCGGGGTTGCCTTAGTGCTTGTTGCGACCGCCGCTACAGCGGATCCGCTGGCTGCGCCCAGTCTTTCCAGCACCTTGCAGCCCAATGACAACCCCTTTGCTATTGATGCCGGACCCCTTGGGAAAGTCTATGTCAGCGGGCAACTGTCGGGGATCGCGCTTTGGCAGAACCATGTGGTGGATGCACCCGACACGGGCAACTCCACGTCGCTTTCAGATGTCAGCAATGCCCAGATAGAAGTACAGAGCATCGAGGGGCCGCTGCAGTTCTACCTCCAGGCAGGGTCTTATGCGCTACCGTCGCTCGGTACCCCATACCTCAAGTCTGACAAGACAGTGGACAGACTTTACGGCGACGTGCCGGTCGGTTATCTGAAGACGGTGATCAGCCCGGAATTCTCCGTCATGGCCGGGTCGCTACCCACCCTGATTGGCGCCGAGTCGACCTTTAGCTTCCAGAACATCAACATCCAGCGCGGATTATTGTGGAATCAGGAGCCTGCCATCAGTCGTGGTGTGCAGGCCAACTATTCTAGCGGCAACATAAACGCCGCCGTGTCAGTGAACGACGGTTTCTACTCTGGAAAGTACAACTGGGTGACGGGCTCGTTCTCCTACGCGTTTGATGCGGCCAACACGTTAAGCGTCATTGGCGGTGGACATTTTTCCAGTAACTCGAAGTCCTCGGTCGCAACGCCCACTGCTCAGAACAACAGCCAGATTTACAACCTGATCTTCACCCACACAGACGGCGCGCTCGTTCTCACGCCTTACCTGCAATACACCCGGGTTGATGAAGACTCACACGCCGGCATCGATCGCGGGGCTGAAACCTACGGCGCGGCATTCCTGGCCAAGTACAGTTTCTCGACTCACTGGTCGCTTGGCGCCCGTGCCGAATACCTGGACAGCAAGGGCGGCGACTGCTCAACCGACGAGGAGTGCTCGCCGACAAACCTCCTGTATGGGGCAGACTCCAACGCCTGGTCGCTGACGGCGACACCGACCTATCAAGACGGTCGTTTCTTCGTCCGGGGTGAACTCGCTTACGTGCGCGCCGAAGATGCCGCCTCGGGTTCTACCTTCGGTGACAACGGTACCCAGCGCGATCAGGTTCGGGTGCTTGCGGAGACCGGCGTGCTGTTCTAACCGGCGTAAAGGGGCTGAATCCATTGGTGCAATAACAAGCGTCGGGCGGGTAACTGAAGGTCCAGTGCCGCCCGATGCCGTGCGCCATCGTTCGCTTACATAACGTCAGTCAAGACACCGTAAAGAAACCTCACGGCCACTTTGTTTTATCTGTCAAATAACTCAGCATGCACACTCCAACGAAGGCAGGTGGACAAAATGAATCATTCCGACTTGGGCATGATGATTATTTTATTGATCGGTGTATTTGGTCTGGCAACCTTCATCTTTGAAAAGTTAGGCGCACACTATTCGAAAAGATCCAAAGATCGTCGGTGACAACGGAGCACTATATCCAGCCGACCTTTCGCAGTTTGCGGTAGAGAAACGAACATCCCAGGATGACGCCTGTGAGTGCCGCCGGATAACCGTATTTCCAGCCCAGCTCAGGCATCACCTGAAAGTTCATCCCGTACAGGCTGAATACCATGGTGGGCACCGCGAGTATTGCCCCCCATCCCGCGAGTTTTTTCACCACTTCGTTCTGACGGATCGTGATCTGCGCCAATGCCACCTGCATCGCAGCATTGATCATTTCTCGCATCCGATCACAATCTGCCGTGATACCCCCGACGTGATCCAGAATGTCGCGGTAATAAATCCGTGACTCTTTGGGAATGATGTCCCCATGAAACCTCAGTAGCCCCGTGCAGATTTCAGCCAGAGGAACCGCGGCGGCTTCCAGCACCATTATTTCGTTTTTCAGCTGATAGAAGCTCTGGAGATTATCCTTGGGCGGCAGCACGCTGAATAACTCCTCCTCCAGACGCCGAAACTCTTTCTGCAGGTGCTTCAGGCAAGGCTGGTATTGATCGACAACGAAATCGATCAGCGCGTACAACACATACCCCGGGCCTTGCGCCAATTTGTCGGATGCGTCTTCGCACCGTTCGCGGACAGATCGATAACTCAATGCGTTGCCATGCCTGACCGACAGGATGAACGTGGCGCCAATGAAAATATGCGTCTCGCCGGTCACGATTTTTCCGTTTACCAGTTTGGCCGAATACACGACAACAAACAGCGTGTCTCCGTACTCTTCAAGCTTTGGGCTCTGATGAGCGTGACGGGCGTCTTCCACAGCCAGGTCATGAAGGCCGAACTCTTCCTGC
The DNA here is from genome assembly GCF_026153515.1 of Pseudomonas sp. KU26590. NCBI lineage: Bacteria > Pseudomonadati > Pseudomonadota > Gammaproteobacteria > Pseudomonadales > Pseudomonadaceae > Pseudomonas > Pseudomonas sp. KU26590. The sequence goes on along the minus strand of NZ_CP110644.1, from coordinate 4,896,304 downwards.
ATCTTTGTCAGCAATGCATCATCGGGCTCAAGCAGCCCCACCCACACAAATGTGTCGGGCTGGCTCATGACCTCGCTGATGTCATCAATAGGGAAACTCTGCGCCTTGTGTCCCTGTTTGTAGGCGGCGCAATTGATAATACTGGCTTGCTGATCAGACATTGAGCACCGTCAGGACGAATTCATTAATGTGCCAGCTGATCATCCTGACGTGTGGCACCTCTGCACGTTGATCGATTACGCAGGTCACATCTCGACCTGCGTGCCAAGCTCAATCACACGGTTGAGCGGCAGCTTGAAGTACTTCAGGTTGCCATTGGCATTCTTTAACAAAATCGAAAACAGGCCCTCTCTCCAGCGGGACATGCCTGTGCGACGGGTGGAAATAACGGTTTCGCGACTGACGAAAAAGGTCGTTTTCATCGGGTCGAAACTCAGGTCTGGCAGCTGGCACAGCTTCAACGCTGCCGGGACATCAGGCTCCTCGATAAAACCAAAATGCAGACTGACCCGGTAGAAGCCTTCTCCCTGCGCATGGACTTCAAATCGTCCAGCCGGCGATACCCGGGGCGTGTCTTCCGACACCACTGTCAGCAACACCACGCGCTCATGAAGCACCTGGTTGTGCAGCAGGTTGTGCAGCAGCGCGTGGGGGACGCCATCGGCCTTTGCGGTGAGGAAAACCGCTGTGCCGCGCACGCGGTGGGGGGACTGTGCGCGGATGCTGTCGATGAAAGCGGGCAACTGCAGCGATGTCTCATCGAGCCTCTCGAGGACAATCCTGCGGCCCTTCTTCCATGTCGTCATCAAGATGAACAGAACGATGCCCGCGACCACCGGAAAAGCGCCTCCCTGGAAAATCTTGGCCGCGTTGGCACTGAAGAAAAGAACGTCGACCAGCAAAAATCCTAACAACATGGGGATCGCAAACCAGCGAGGCGTTTTCCAGAGCAGCAACACGACCGAGGACGCCAGAATCGTGGTGATCAGCATCGTGCCTGTCACCGCTACGCCGTAAGCGGCCGCCAGAGCACTGGACGATTCAAAGCCGATGACCAGCAGCACAACGCCCGCCATCAGCGTCCAGTTAACGGCGCCAATGTAGATCTGCCCCTGTTCCTGACTTGAGGTGTGCTGGATGAACATCCGCGGCACATACCCCAACTGAATGGCTTGACGGGTGAGCGAGAAGGCGCCGGAGATCACAGCTTGAGACGCGATGATCGTTGCCAGCGTTGACAGCGCGACCATTGGCAACAGCGCCCACTCGGGTGCCAGCAGATAAAACGGATTTCGCACAGCCTCCGGGTTGCCCAATATAAGCGCGCCCTGGCCAAAGTAATTCAGCGCCAGTCCCGGCAGCACCAATAAGAACCAGGCGCGCGAAATCGGCTTGCGCCCGAAGTGCCCCATGTCGGCATACAGAGCCTCAGCCCCCGTCAACGCCAGTACAACCGCGCCCAGTATGGTGATGCCGATGCCCGGGTTGGCCGCGAAGAAATGCACCGCCCAGAATGGATTCAACGCCTGAAGTACTTCAGGGCGCTGCAAGATGCCGTAGATGCCCAGCCCGCCCAGCACTGTAAACCACAGCACCATTATCGGTCCGAACAACACGCCGAGACGCGCCGTACCGTGCTTCTGTATCAAGAACAAGCCGACCAGGACCACTACCGACAGCGGCACCACCCAGGTTTCTATTCCGTCAAAAGCGAGCTCCAGCCCTTCAACGGCCGACAGCACGGAGATGGCCGGCGTAATCATGCTGTCGCCATAAAACAGCGCGGCGCCAAACACACCGAGCAACACCAGGGTTTTGCCGAGAAGGGGATAGGGCGCGGCCGAGCGCCGGGCCAATGCCGTCAACGCCATGATCCCGCCTTCGCCCTGATTGTCTGCGCGCAGAATGAACAGTACGTATTTGGCGGACACTACCCAGATAAGGGACCAGAAAATCAGCGACAGGATGCCCAGCACACTCGCTTCGTTAGGCTGGACACCGTAATGGCCTGAAAAGACCTCTTTGAGCGTGTAAAGGGGGCTTGTTCCGATATCGCCGTATACCACGCCGACCGCAGCCACCAGCATCGCCGCCGCGGAAGTTTTTGGCGCATGGGTTTCAGTAGAACGTGTTGGGTAATCACTCAATTTTTGCGTCTCGCAAGTGGTGGCCGAAGCGCAATTTCATGGGATTCAGAGCCGAACTGGATGGACCCCCGCACCGGTGGCGATGCTTTGCTGGCGATGCAGATTGCAGGTGACGGCGGCTCTCGCCGCCATTCAGCCTGCGCATTCAGCAGTCGCCCTGTTTCGCTGTGACAGGGGGGTAAAAATGTTTGCCCATTATCGGTATGGACACACCGTGCGCCGTAAAAAAACCGTAAAAATCTTAACGGGACTGTCCTTCTGTTGTTTTGATGACACTCAGCCAGCCCGCTGGGAAAATTCACGATCAGCTAGGGTGTGGTAGTGATCAACGCACCAGAGAAAGAGAGGTATACAGCCGCTCTGCAAGCAGCAGATCCACTCCTTTACTTCGCTAAAACCAAAGGTCGCAACCGTGTCGAGGGACGATTGATTCAGGGTGGGTGTGCAGATAATCACCTTGCCGAGGTTTTACCCGTAACGCTGGGTGTTTGAGGGCGGTGCATTGCTGCACTCAGCCCGCACAGAACACTGAGGAACATCGGAAGGTTAAGGCGAATGGCAGTACGGAAGCCGTGCATGGCGCGCATTTTTGAGTACACGGCGTTTCAGTGATCTGCCTCTGGTTCACACCACGAATTTGTTGACTAACTGATTTAGATTGACCGCCAGCTTCGACATCTCGCCACACGCGGTTGCCGTCTGGGCGGCACCTGCAGAACTCTGAATGGCCAGCTCGCGAATGCTGACCAGATTCCGATCAACTTCCCGTGCGACGTGGGACTGTTCTTCCGAGGCTGTCGCGATCATCAGGTTACGTTCATTAATTTGAATAATGGCCGTTGATATCTGATCCAGCGAGGTACTGGCTTCCTGGGCAACACCCAGTGATTCTGTCGCCAGATCCCTGCTGGTGTTCATCGCCTTCACGGCCAGGTCAGAATCGTTCTGGATGGCCGCAATCATCTGCTCGATTTCCTGAGTTGACGCCTGGGTACGATGGGCCAAGGCCCTCACTTCGTCAGCCACCACCGCAAACCCACGGCCTTGCTCGCCTGCGCGGGCTGCTTCGATAGCCGCGTTCAACGCCAACAGATTGGTCTGTTCTGCAATGGCCCTGATCACCTCGACCACTTTAGTGATGCTTTGGGCACGCTCTGACAACCCTTGAATCTGTTCGCTGGTGTTTTCAACGTTACCGTTCAGCTTCTGGATGGACTTCAGTGTCTGAGCCACGCGTGCCAAACCTACTTCTGTATAGCCCTGGGTACGCTTTGACTCTTCGGAAGCGGACTCCGCGTTGCGCGCGACCTCATCAACGGCTGCGCTCATTTCGGTGACCGCTGTGGCCGCCTGGTTGACTTCATCGTTCTGGGAAACAAGGCCACGACTTGATTCCTCCGTCACAACCGTCATCTCTTCAGACGCTGAGGCCAGTTGGGTAGAGGAGTCGGATATCTGCAAGATGGTGGCGCGAAGGTTGGTCTGCATCTGAGAGAGCGCCCTCAACAGGCGCCCGGCTTCATCAGTGCCGCTGACCAACACCTCCTTGGACAGGTCACTAGCGGCGATACGCTCGGCGACAGACAGCGCATCGTTGATTGGGTTGGTAATGCTTTTCGTCAGCAGCAATGCCAAGCCAATCGTCAGGACGACGACAGCCGTGATCAGCCCGACCACCAGCCATAGGCCGTTGTCATAGAGGTCGGTTGCGTTGCTTCCGGCTTGCTTGGCGCCTTCGTCGTTAAAGGTGGTCAAGTCTTTGATCTGGGTTTCCATCGTGTTCGTCAGCGGGCGGATGCCAGTACTCACGAGGTTGACGGCTGCCGCTATATCGCCCTGTCTCATTAACGGCGCAAGAATATCCAGTTGTTTGGCGTACGCATCGGCGCTGTTTTTTACCGGTGTATAAAACGAGCGTTCTTTATCACTGGCAATGAGCGGCTCATAACCCGCGATCGCATCGGAAAACGCCTTTCGATAGCCCGCGAAGTTGTCAATGTTCTTTTCAATGGACTGAGGGTCTGCAAGGCCTCGCTGGGTTTCGAGCCTGAGGCGAAGGGCCGCATTGTTCATCAATGCTGTTTGTCGAATGCTGGCCATCCAGTTGAGTTCGACGTCTTTTTCGGAGTCCCTGAGCTTGCCCATTTGCAGGACTGCAAATACGCCCAGCACACAAACCAAAACGATGATCGAGGCGAAAAACAGGGCTGCTCTTGGAGCAAGGTTGAGGTTTCTAAGGCGCATGCGAGGTTCCTGTTTTTCAATAAATGCTTATAGGTTTAAAACGCTATCGACCCAGGGTTGGAAACTTTAAGCACCCCGTCGGAAAGCGATGAGGTTGAAGGGGAAATATCACGCCCTGCAAGATGCCCCTCAACACGGTTGCGGCCTTTGGTTTTAGCGCAATACAGAAGTCGATCCGCTTCCTTGAGGGCGGCTTTATAGCCCTCCTTCTCGGGCGCGTTGATCGCCACGACACCGGAACTGATTGTCACGTTACCCAGCGGGCTGGTGGCGTGCTCTATGTGCGCGTTTTCAATGCTGAGTCTGACCTTTTCGGCAATGACCAAAGCCCCCGCTAAATGTGTTTCAGGTAACAGGATCACAAACTCTTCGCCGCCATACCGTGCTGCCAAGTCGCCGGGCCTGTTGATGCAGCTCCCGATAATGCCTGCGACCTCACTCAGGCAGTCATCACCCTGTATGTGGCCGTAGCAGTCGTTGTATTGTTTGAACCAGTCAATATCCAACAAGATAATGGCGATGGTTGAGTTATTCCGGGACGCTCGTCCCCACTCCTGTTGAAAGGCGGCGTCGAAGCAACGGCGATTGGCCAGATGCGTCAGACTGTCCGTCTGAGCAATGATCTCCAGTGCGGTTCTGGCGGTATTCAGCTCGGTTTCCGCAGTGATCAGGTGCTGGATTTGCCGGTACAGCAGAAAACCCAGCAAAACCAGCGCGAACGTGATCAGGCCGATCGAGGCCATTGACCTGTACGCATAGTCCCACCACGGCGCGAACACGTGCTCGCATGACACGCCAGCGGCGGCGACGATGGGTAACCCCGACACACGACGGTAGGCATAGATCCTTTCCACGCCATCCACGACAGACTTGATCACCGCGTTACCGCTGTCGCTGTAGGGTAGATAGAGGGTGAAAAGATCACCTTTGGCCACGTTGGTCGTCATCAGTGCGGTCAGCGTCGGTCGCCTGGCCAGCAGGTCACCATTGTTCAGGGCAAGGAAAATAACGCCCTTGTCGTCCACATCCATGCGTTTGAAAAAGGTCTGGAAATAGGCAACAGGCACCGTCGCTAACGCCACACCTGCAAACGTACCGTCAGCAGCATTGATACGTCGGCTGATGGGGATGACCATCTCTCCGGTACTGCGGCTCTCGACAATGGAGCCGATGTGGATGGACTCATCGGTACTGTCGCGGTGATAGGCGATGTACTCACGGTCGCTGTTGTTTTTCAGCAGGGTGCCTTGGGAGAAGGAGTTGGCGACCCACTTGCCTTGGGCATCGTAGATGAACAGCCCCTGAATGCCATCCACATTCACCACGGCCTGAGCCATCAGCTTTTCCAGTCGGGCATGCTGACCCGCCTCAACGCCATCGTGCTCCACGCGTTCTACGAGATCGCGCAACGTATTGTCAGCCTGCCGTAACGTATCCTGAGCCTGCTGTTCGGCGGCAAGAACGATATTCGAAACTGAAATTTTAGCGGTAGCGATGCGTTCATTGCGCGACTGGTTAATTTGCCAGGCGGTCGCCAGAATCAACGTCAGGCACACCAACGCAATGAAGCCAATCAGTGCTTTGGTCAGCATGGAAGGCGTGAGCCTGGTGGAGGTTAGGTACAGCGGCTTCATGGGCGCGTCATCAAATTGGCTGGTGTACGCTCTATGCAGCTATCGTACCGTTCCTCTATTCAGTAACGGCTCGGCTGTCGGTCCCCAAGCGTATAAGAGGTCACTCGTGCTTGTTATCGGAATACTCTGGATAGCGTTTTTCATCATCAACTTCAACGTGGTGATGATGATTCCGCTGCTGCCTTTTATTCAGCATGATCTGCAGCTCTCTCCCAGTGAGTCCGGGTGGATATTGGCGGCTTTTCCAGTCGTGGCGTTGACCAGTAACCTCGCGTTAGGCCCCCTCATCGATCGCTTCGGCAGGAAGCGGTTCATTACCGTGGGTGGGGCTGCTTGCTGCCTGACGCTGCTGCTCACCGCCGCATCTCACAGCGCCTCAATGATCGTACTGAGCCGAGCGGCGACAGGGCTGTTCATGCCGATGATTGGCGCATCGATTTTCGCCGCCCTGGCGGACTATGTCCCCGAGACCAGACGCGCCAAGGCGGCTGGGTATGTCACCACCGCAGCGCCGATTGCCTTTCTGTGCTCACTCTCGATGGGGGTTGTTGTCGGGGGGCTGCTGTCCTGGCAAGTCACGGTCATCGGGCTGGCGGTTGTCTGCGCCGCCCTTGCCGGACTGGCGCTTACCTTCCCCGCGCCGCCGCCAGCCGCACTGTCGTCCTCATCAATAAGCTGGGCCATGTACAAGGAGCGGTTGACGTCGCTTTCCGCCAGCCCCGGAACCCGCCCGTTGATGGCCGCGTACTTTTGCTGGTCGATTGGCGTGTACGTGTTTCTGGGGCTGTATCCGAGCTGGCTCGTGCAACACGGCCTGTCGTCATTTGGCGTCGATACCGTGGGCTCAGTCATCTTCATCGGCGAGGTCGGCGGACTGTTCGGCGCGATGCTTTCCGCCAGACTTGCCAGCCGATTCAACCATCCGTTGCGCTTGTGCGCCGTCGCCTCGATGGCGATCGCGGTCGTGATCCAGGTGATCCCATGGGGCGAGGGCTCGCCGTTTGCACAAGGCGCCGCCTACATGGCCTTCGCGTTCGGCCGAGACCTGATGCTGGCGCTGATCCTGGGCGATGCCATGCGGCTGGTTGAAGCCTCACGTCGAGGGAGCCTAAATTCATCACTCAATGCGGTCTATCAAACGGGTGGCACGCTGGGTGGGCTGCTAAGTGCTTGGCTGTATGGGTTGAGCGCCGGGTATTTTGCGAATGTGTGGGTAGCGTCGCTGGCGTTTGTGGCGTCTGCGGTTTTGCTGCGTGGAATCTCTGGGGCGAGGCTTCGTGCCTGAGCTCTTGAGGACGTTATGTACGGCTATCGACAATTAGCGGACTTTCACTCCTTAACCAGGCAATCCGAACAGTTAGCCGAGTAAGTTTGTGCTTGATTGAGCGGCAAGTTTCACCCTTATACTTTCGCTACTGGAGTGCGGCTAAGGATTGGCAATGCGTGTGATCGTCATCGGTGGTTTGGGTAATTTTGGAGCAAGGAACCCCCTGGCGGGAGGTTTTCTGGTTGCTTGTTGCGCAGGATCAGCCATGAGATTCTGCCTGCGAAATACGCAAACGGAACTGCTGACCTTTTCCCAAGTGGGTCGCTCGCAATAAGGAGATTTCTGTGACACTGCACCTCTGGTTTACTTTCGCATTAGCCTATCTGGCGACGACCCTGTCCCCTGGACCGAACGTACTATTGGTCGTGCGCAATGCGTTGCGGTATGGCCCTCCCGCTATAGCCGTGACACTCATGCGAAATCTTGGTGCGCAGATGCTGGTCACCAGTGGAGTGGCGTTAGGGGTAGGTGCCATTCTGATCGCTATTCCCACGGCATTTTTGATTTTGAAAATCGCAGGAGCCGGTTATCTGATCTATCTTGGGGCGCGTCAATTGTTCGCCCGCATCCCTACGATCCAACCAGAAAGAGAAGTTAAGGCCGCCCACACCCCACTATCGAACTGGAAAATCGGCACCGAATCGTTTCTGGTCTCAGCGAGCAACCCCAAAACACTGATTTTTCTCTGCGCCTTTCTGCCGCAGTTTATTGATCATGATCGATCTGTTCCTGGGCAGTTCGTAATCATGTACCTCACCATCGCGGCGACAGTGATCATCGTTCACTCGGTTTACTGCTACACGGCGTACCGATTCAGCAAGCGCCTTAAATCCGTCTGGTGGGTGCTAAGTTTGAAGCGCATCACAGGTGCACTCTTCATTGGTCTGGGCGTACGTCTGCTGAACACCAAAGCGTTGGGAGCAGCCCCGGTCTGATTGTGCTGCCAGTGGTGGAGTGAGTTGCGTTGCGCCCCATGCTTTATTACCCGTGCATTATCGAACTTTGCAGTGAAGCCAGGCCCAAGCCTGTCATGCGGCACCGATCAATCTGCGTCCAGCTTTCACTGAAGATGGGTTAAGTGCTGTTTGCTCTCCCTTCGTGCATGACCCTCGCTTCGAACCGATCAACAAAGTCCTGCGGAAAAATTTCCTCGGGAAGATTGCATGTAGATCGAACTCGACTCCAGCGACTTCGCCAAAGGCCCGGTCATCGTTAGCACTATCGATCTTGCAGAAGCGCGCGACGGCAAGATCACGCGTTTGCGGATGTCTCCGGGTGCACCGCAAAGGTAACCAGCCTTCGGACCGTTTTTTTGAAGGAACCGATCTGCCCTTCAGCGCCACACATCGGCAACCCACTCCCTACGCAAGTCCGACACCGATCGCCCCGTTACAACATCCAACACGCCTGCACCTGTGCAAGTGGTCAAGAGTGGGCCTGGGGCACTGCCAACCGACCTTTCAGTTTGGAGAGAAAACGTGAAATTACCCGGACTCGGCGCCTCGTCGCCCAAGACACCTGATATCACTCCACATGCCTCCAAGCCGGACGGTAAGCCAACGCCCGACGCTGGCAAGCCGTCCAATACTCCCACCGATTCCGGTAACGGCGGCAGCCGAGCCACCGGCAACTTCAGCAACGTGGCCCAGGGTGCGGGGTCTCTGGCCAGCGGCGGCTCGGCCATTTATCGGGCTGACCAGAGCACGCAGAATTCCCAATACGCCACGCAGTCCCCCACGGGCGCGGTCAACTATGGCGGCCCTGCCGGGAGCGGCGCGCCGGCCGCTATGCAAAACCAGTCACTGGCTGAGCAAAGTCAGGGGCCGGGCAACAGTGGTGAGACGTCGAAGTCGTCTTCTCCCTTGTTGCAGCTGCTTGATAAGTTAATCGGGGCGCTGTTGCAGCCGTTCGGTGGCGGGGCGAGTGCGCATTCCGCCGGCGATTCTGCCCAGGGTCAGACCAAGGATGCCAATGTGGCCGAGAAAGGCGCGGACAAGAACAGCCTGACTTCGGTCGCTGGCGCAGTGGGTAAGGCGATGTGGATGGTCCCCGGTTTGAGTAACGTGGCGACGGGCATCGGCGAGTCTGACGGCAGCGTTGGCGGGATGATCAAAGGCGGCGTCGAAGGCGCAGTCAATACCGCCAAAGGTGCGGCCGAAGGCATGATCGGTGGTCGCGGCAACCCGGCTGCCATGTTGGCGGGCGGTTATGCCGGGGCGTTGTCTGAAACCAAAGCGGCGCCAGAACAAGTGCGTAACGTAGCGAGCATGCTCTAAACGATTCCTGCCGCATGTCTCTCTTTTGGGGACATGCCTGGCAGGGAGCCACGCTCATCTGCACGGGTTATCGGCGCGGTGAGGACTTCAAGGGGATCGTGGCTGAGTAAGGGTAAAGATGTGCCTTCACTGAGGCCATGTGCTGTTCAGGGAAATGATCAGAATCCTCGTTGGAAACCTTGTGAAAACTGTTCTTTGAGGTACGCCACCAGAGCCGTCACAGCCTTGGGAATTTGAGGCGAGTAAGGCCGAACCAGATTGATCTCGTCCGAGAACGCCCCCTTGAGTTGCCAGTGATCGAGTAGTTGAACCAGCGAACCCTCCGCTAACGCGGCCTGGGCGCTGAAGTCGGGAAGCAGCGCAATGCCCAGGTGAGCCTGAGCCGCTTCACGAAGGGCCTCACTGTTGTTGGTGGCGAATGTCCCTTTAATCGGGACCGTTAGCCGCTCACGCAATCCCCTCCCTTTTGACGAGCGCTCGAACGTCCAGGCTGGCGTGTCGCTGCCCCGTGGATAAAACAGACAGTTATGGTGGGTGAGATCAGCCGGCGTTTCGGGTTCGCCACAGCGATCCAGATACCTGCGGGTGGCTACCAATACAGACCGGGTGTCGCAGAGCTTCCAGGCAACATGGGTGTCCGGCACCTGATAACTATGACGAACAGCCAGGTCGTACCCGTCGGTGGCAATGGAGCTGATGCTGTCGGAAACGTCCAGCTGCACGCGGACTTCTGGGTGTTTTTCGAGAAAGCCAGCCAGGCGTGGCACCAGTTGTTGCCGAGCGAAGGCGACAGGTGCCGTCAACCGCAGAAGCCCACGAACGGCGCCTGCAGAGTCCCTGACGTCTAGAAAACTTTTGGCGATATGGGCATAAGCGTCGCGTACCTCTGAAACCAGTGAGCTGCCTGCGTCAGTCAATCGAACACTTCGTGTCGTTCTCATCACCAGGCGCATACCTGTGGCCGCTTCAAGCTCACTGATCCGTTGGCTGACTGCGGATTTGCTAACGCCTAGTCGTGTCGCTGCCGCCGTGTAAGTCCCTTGTTCCTCCAGCACAGACAGCCAGTGGATGTGCGTCCATAAGCTCTCGATTTCCGACTTTTTCATGAGTCTATTGTTCTCATAGGCAAACAATGAATTCAGTTATCTTATCTGGTTGTGAACAGTGTGAAGGTCTATCGTGTGATCTCTTTCCTGCGCCGTTGGCGTTTCCATGACGAGATTTCAGCCATGCCATTGATCAACATTGACCTCATTGAAGGTCGTTCCGATGAACAAGTGAAAACCCTGCTCGATGCTGCACACCGTGCCGTGGTTGAAGCATTCGAGGTGCCTGAAGGTGATCGCTATCAGATCGTCAACGAACACAAGCCGAGCCGAATGATTGTCGAAGACACCGGTCTTGGTATTCCTCGCACGGACAAAGTTGTGCTGATCAGCGTGACCAGTCGCCCCAGGACTGAAGAGTCCAAGGTCAGGTTTTATCAGTTGCTCGCCAAGGCGCTGAAAGAACACTGTGGGATCGACAGCAACGACCTTATGGTTTCCATCGTCACCAACACGGACGCAGACTGGAGTTTTGGTCACGGCAGGGCGCAGTTTTTGACTGGGGAGCTGTAAGACACCGGGCGCTTAAAATCCCGCGCACGTGGCCGCCACCCAGACTGAAGTGCATGCGGAAAACAGCGACGATGACAATTCGAGAAGACTTTTCTCACCCCGGAGGCCTCACGCTGAACAGGTCGGTCCACCGGAGACGCTGGGTGCTGCATGCAAGCCCTCCGCGTGACGGCCCATATATTTCTGTTCTGGTACATAACAGGCTTGCAACTCGACATTTATTGTCCGACACTCTCGCTGTCGGCTTCGACAATATACAGGCGCCATTAGGGTGACTATCGTTAGTGCGTCAGATTAAGTATTTCTATATGGCCTCTCACGCGACAACGCGCTATAAGAAAAGATCCAAGTCGGTAGACGAGCGGCATGTGTTAATCTTCGCTCCCCCGGAAACAAAGGCCCAAACACCCCTCCCGTTGTTTCGGAAGTCTCAACTTCCAAAAAAAGCCAAACCTCTAAAAGACTGTTCTTAACTTCAAAAGTTTCTCATGTGCGAATTAAACATTCTTTTTATCGATCTGCGTTTGCAGTCATTGATATTAGTGTTAATAATCCCGACTGCTCCGGGAAGCAAGGCAATGCGCCATCTCACACGAAGTGAATATCAAGCCTCCATTCTGATTAAGTCCCCGGCCCAATAATCTCAATATCTCAGTTTGCTCAAGGTGCGATTGCGCCTCCAGCAGCGAGAAGGCGCGGAACATCCGCGTGAGGAGGGCATCATCGCTCGTAGTCAACCCGGGATTAAGATCCTTTCGATTTTCGGTACACGTCCTGAGGCCATCAAGATGGCTCCGTTGGTGAAAGCACTGGCTGCAGAGCCGGGCATTCACTCGCAGATCTGCATCACTGGCCAACACCAGAGCATGCTCAAACAGGTGCTGGAGCTGTTCGATCTGAAAGCTGATTTCACGCTGGATGTGATGACGCCGCACCAGACACTCAACTCGCTGACCGCCGCGCTGTACGGAGCGATTGATCCGGTGCTGGAAATTACTCGGCCGGACCGTGTGCTGGTGCATGGTGACACCACGTCCGCCATGGTGGCGTCGATGTGTGCCTTCCACCGCCGAATCCCCGTGGGTCATGTCGAAGCCGGTCTTCGCACCGGTGACATCTACAGCCCATGGCCTGAAGAAATGAACCGCCGCTGCATCGATCTCAGCGCCGACATGCTGTTCGCCCCGACAGATGAATCGCGCCGCAACCTGCTGGGTGAGCGCTTGCAAGGGCGTTCTTTCGTGACTGGCAACACGGTCATCGATGCCCTGCAGTTGACCGCTCAACGCATCGAGCAGAACGCTGATTTGCGTGCCCGGCTGGACCAGCAATTCTCCTTCCTGCGGGACGACCGCAAAGTCCTGCTGGTGACCGGCCATCGTCGGGAAAACTTCGGTGAGGGCTTCCTGGATATCTGCAAAGCCTTGCGTCAACTGGCCCAGCGCAGTGATATCCAGATTGTCTACCCGGTCCACTTGAACCCGAACGTCCTGGGCCCGGTGACCGAGCACTTAGGCGAGCTGGCCAATGTGCACCTGATCGAGCCGCTGGATTACCTGGCGTTCGTGCGTCTGATGCAGCGCTCCCACGTGATCCTTACCGATTCCGGTGGCGTGCAGGAAGAGGCGCCGAGCCTGGGCAAACCGGTACTGGTCATGCGCGATGTGACCGAACGGCCCGAAGCTGTCGCAGCGGGCACCGTACGGCTGGTTGGCACGTCACCGGACTCGATCATCAGCGGCGTCAATGCGCTGTTTGACGATGACCTGTTGTGGCGTCGCGCGTCCCAGGCGGCCAACCCCTATGGTGACGGCAAGGCCAGCTCGCGCATCGTTGATGCCTTGATGGGCCGCCCGGTCAACGACTTCGTGGTCGGCCAGTTGCAGGTGCCCAGATACCTTGAGCATAAGCAAAGCGCCCCGGCACGGGACGACAACCGCCCGGCGTCCACGTACCAATAACAACCGCCTGCCCCCTCTATCAGCTTGAGATCTACCTGAATGAAGTCTTCCGTTGCCACCCAAACGGGCGCGCTAAGCGCCCTTGTCTGTGGCGTGAGCCTGCTCGCGCTCATGCCCAACTTTGCCCTGGCGGCGGACAGCCCGCTCACCCAGGCGATCAACCGACTCAATGCCGATACGCAGCAACACCGGGAGATTCGCCTGAGCGATCTGGGCATCGATGCACCCATCGTGCTCGGTTCCACAGATTCGCGCCGCGAACTGTATCTGCCGGTTCCGGCGGGTGTGCCATTGACCGATGCGTCGCTGACCTTCGATGCCAGCTACCTGAACGGGGAGGGCGGTCGCAACACGTTGCTGTTGTCCCTGGATGGTTACCCGGTACGGGCCGAAGGGCTCAGTGAAGCGCAAGGCAACGCCGGCTCCACGCTCGGCGTGGACAAGGCCGCTCGCGACAGCGGCTCGGTACGATTGGGTGTGGCCTGGTCGTCGGTCGTTTCGCGCGTGCTGTGTGAAGACGAACGGGCGATTGGCAACGTGTTGCGCATCGAACCCGACACCCGCCTCAATTACAGCTACGACGCCAACCTGTTGCAGGACGTCGGCGCTGCCTGGACCGCATTGCCGGCCAAGCCGGGCATCATGGTCGCTCCGGGCAGCCTGGCAGTCGGCACGTACGACGCCGCCTGGCGCCTGGGCGTGGCCCTTGAACGGATCGGCAAACAGGCGCGCATCCTGTCGTTCCCTGCCGTGCAGGACAGCGTTGACCTGAGCGCGCTGCGCATTCCGGCTGAACTGCTGAGCATTCCGGCCTTCGCCAGCCTCAACGGCAAGGGCCCCCATGCCCTGGCCAACCCGGCGGAAATCGGCGCATTGCTGATGCTCGGCCAGACCCCTGATGTGCAGGCCGACCTGGCCATCAATGACCCGCAATTGCTCAAGGCGATCAACGAATCCCTGGACGCCTTGCAAAGCCAGATTCAAGGTCTGGACGCCACAGCAGCCAGCGCGTTCACGCAATGGCGCGAACGTCACGTGAACGCCGGTATGGCCGCCAAGGGCACGGACAACGTGCGCCTGGCATTGCTCGGCACCCGTCCGGTGCTGATGATCGCCCCGGAAGCGACCGGCAAAGCCATGGCCCTGTTCAGCAGCGCCTGGAACAAACTGGCCCGCAGTCGCACGCTGACCGTCAGCGAAGCGCAGATGCCATTGAGTGCCGATGGCCGTGTGGCCCTGACCAATCTGGGCGGCAACCCCGGCACCATCGACGTGCTCGCCAAGTCCGACTGGAGCGCTTCGTTCCCGCTGGGCAGCGTGGCTTACGACGGTCGCCTGCCAGTCAAGGCCGTGGTGGATGTGTCTGCTGCGCCTGGCGCTTCGGACACCGCTCCAGTGGCGTCCGTGTTCCTCAACGATTACCTGATCGGCGCGCAACAGTTGGTCGCCAACGGCGAGAAACAGCGCATCGAAGCGCGTATCCCGAGCTACGCCCTGGGTTCCAAGAACGTCCTGCGGGTCTCGTTCCAGCGTCAGCCCGTCAGTGATCGCTGCCTGGAAACGCCGCAAGCGTTCCCGGTCTCGGTATTGCCGACCAGTCACATCGTGCTGGACAAAATCTCCCTGGACGACGGTTTCTCCGGCATGGCCGCCCGTTACGCCACGAACACCCAGATCCTCGTGCCCCAGGCCTACCTGGATCACCCGGCCAGCAGTTTGCCGCAGGTGATCTCGGTGGCTGACGGTGCGGGCGTTTCGCCGCTGCGCGCTGAACTGAAAGTCAGCAGCGATCCTAAAGCCACGGTCACGCCGGACAAAGACTTCCTGGCCTTCGAGCTGCCGCTCAAGGACAGCAAGGAATCGGTTCAGGTCGATGACCAGGGTCGCTTGCGTATCAACCACAAGGATCAGCCCCTGCTGGACCTGTCGCCGCTCAACCACTTGGCGTCATTGCAGGCGGTGGACGCCGGTGGCCAGCACGGTCTGGTCTACCGCGTTCTTGGCAGCGATGCCCCTGTGTTCGCCAAACCGGTGCTGTTGACCCGCGGCGACGTGTCGATCCTGGGCGACAACGGTGTCGTGAATACCTTCGATACCAAGGACCCAAGCGGCAGCCAGTTCATCGACAAAGAAGAGCCCAAGGGCCTGGACGCCTGGCGCACGCCTTCGCTGTTGTGGCTGATCCCCGGCGGCATCCTGTTGGTGCTTATCCTGATGTTGGCTGGCCGTAGCGCCCGTCGCAATCGCCAGTAACGGAACCCTTCGATGACGTCGCTTTATTGGCCGTACTGGCTGGCCCATTACTACAGCTTCCTGGAAGTCGCGACCATTGTGGTCGCGGTGCTGATCCTGATTTCCAGTCTGGACGATCTGTTCATTGACCTGTGGTACTGGTCTCGCCGCCTGTTTCGCAAGTTCACCGTGGACCGCAAATACCGGCCACTGACCGCCCAGCAATTGCTGGACCGGGATGAACAGCCACTGGCGATCATGGTTCCGGCCTGGCTGGAATACGACGTCATCGCGCCGATGATCGAGAACATGGTGTCGACCCTCGACTACCAGAATTACGTGGTCTTTGTCGGCACTTACATCAACGACCAGCGCACCATCGATGAGGTGGAGCGCATGCGTCGGCGTTACAAGCAGTTGCATCGCGTGGAAGTCCCCCATGCCGGGCCGACCTGCAAGGCTGACTGCCTGAACTGGGTGATTCAGGCGATTTTCCTGCATGAAAAGACCCACGGCATGACCTTCGCCGGTGTCGTGCTGCACGACAGCGAAGACGTGCTGCACCCGATGGAACTGCGCCTGTTCAACTACCTGTTGCCGCGCAAGGACATGATCCAGCTGCCGGTCGTTTCCCTGGAACGCAACTGGTACGAGTGGGTGGCCGGCACGTACATGGACGAGTTTGCCGAATGGCATGGCAAGGACCTGGTGGTCCGCGAAAGCATGACCGATACCGTGCCCTCGGCCGGCGTCGGGACCTGCTTCTCGCACCGGGCCCTCAGAGTGCTGGCCGGGGAAACCCAGAACCAGCCGTTCAACACCGACAGCCTCACCGAGGACTACGACGTTGGCGCACGCCTGGCCAAGGTCGGCATGAACGCCATTTTCGTGCGCTTCCCGGTGGAGTTCCGGGTGCTGCGCAAATCGTGGTTCCGCAAACCCTACGAATCGACCCTGAAGATGCCGCTGTGTGTACGCGAATTCTTCCCGGACACCTTCCGCACGGCGTTCCGCCAGAAAGCACGCTGGACCCTGGGCATCGGCCTGCAAGGCTGGGAACAGATGGGCTGGAGCGGCTCGCTGGCCAACCGTTACCTGCTGTTTCGCGACCGCAAGGGCGTGGTGACGGCGTTTGTCAGCATCCTGGCCTACGTGATTCTCGTGCAACTGGTGGCGCTGATAATCCTGCGCCAGAGCGGGCTCTGGAACGTGAGCTTCCCGACGCCGTTCGAATCCAACGGCTGGATCAAGTACCTGTTGATTGCCAATGGCCTGGCCCTGGGCTGGCGCCTCCTGCACCGCTGCTACTTCACGACGGTGCTGTATGGCTGGCAGCACGGCTTGCTGTCGATCCCGCGCATGGTGGTGGGCAACTTCGTCAACTTCATGGCCGCCTCCCGGGCGTGGCGCATGTTTCTGGTGGGCAAGGCGCTCAATCGCAAGCTGGTCTGGGACAAGACCATGCACGACTTCCCGTCCACCGACCTGGTCGCCGCCGCACCGCGCAAGCTGGGCAGCGTGTTGCTGTCCTGGCAGGCCATCAACGACACCAATCTGCAGACGGCACTGGACGAACAACAAACCCGCCACATGCCACTGGGCCGCATTTTGCTCAGCCACGGCTGGCTGGATGACGAAACCCTGGCTGAAGCCATCGCGTTCCAGAACGATCTGCCGCGGGTGTTCGATGTGGCCCACAAAGCCAGCGCATCGCTGCTGGCCGACGAGTTCGCCCTGCGCTGGCGTGTTGTGCCACTGGGGACCAACGAGGCAGGCCGTGCGCAGATCGCCGTCGCCAGCCCGCTGTCCGCTGAAGGCCTGCAACAGATCAGCGATGAGCTGGGCAGCGAGCCGGTGCAACTGATTGCCCGTGAAAGCGAGATCGTCGCGCAATTGCGCAACGTCAACGCGCTCGACGGCCAACCGGTGCCCAATGCCCGCGCGCCGATGCTGGGCGACCTGTTGATCGAAATGGGGCTGTTGGACCGCGACGTGTTCAACCGCACCATGCTCAATTACCGCCCGCAGCATCACGGCCGTATCGGCGACTATCTGGTCGACAGCGGCGTACTGCCTCGGACCACCATCGAACAGGCCGTTGCCCGTCAGCACAGTCATTACCCAACGGAGCTCCCGGCATGAACCGCCCCTTCCTGACGCTCATGGCCACGGGGCTGACCCTTTTGCCTGCGCTGGTGCATGGCGAAATTCTGCCGCTGCCGTTGACCGGTCCTGCTTATCAGGCGGCCAATGAAGCCTACAGCGCCTACGACCGCAAGGACTACGACCTGGCCATCGCCAAGGCCCGCGAAGCTTTGCGTCAGCGGGCCGATGTCACCCGTCTGAACCGGCTGATCGTGCAGGCGCAACGGGACAAGGAACAACGCGACAACCCCAAGCGCTATCCGCAACCGGCCTCGCGCCAGGCCCCCGGTTTCAGTGCGGCGGCTCAAGCGTTCAAGGCCTACGATCGCGACAACTTCGGCGTCGCCGCGCAGTCCGCTCGCAAAGCGATCGCCCAGGCACCCAAGCGCATGGATTACCGCCTGCTGCTGATCGAATCCCTGCAACGCCAACAGCATCTGGAAGAAGCCGATCAGGCCACCACCGAAGCCCTGCGGGTTTTCCCGGATGACGACACCTTGCTGATGCGCCGCGAAGCCATTCGCCGCCAGCTGGCCGCGCCACTGGCCATCGCCGGTTATCGCGCCCTGGAACAAGGCAACCTGCCGCTGGCCGTGGATCAAGCCCGCAAGGCGGTGGCTTGGGCACCGGAAATCGGCGCTCACCAGCAGTTGCTGATCAGCGCGCTGATCGCGACCCAGGATTACCGCGCCGCCGAACTGGCCGCCACCGGCGCGCTGGCCCAGGACGATGGCGAAACCGCGCCGTGGATTATGCGCAGCTACGCCCTGGATCGGCAGGGCAAGACTCAGGCGGCACAGGCCGACCTTGACCGGGCCTTGTCCATCGAAGGCTTGCTGGATTCTGAAGTGCGCGAGATTCGCTTTTTCGCCGCCGACCTGGCGCTGGCCAACAACCAGCCGCAACAGGCCCTGGACCAACTGCAAAAACTGCCCGCTGACACCGGCGGTGAAGTCGCCCGCCGCCGCGCCGCCGCCCAGGTCGCGTTGCGCCAGAAGAACAATGGCCTGAAAACCGCGACGCGTTTTCCGGCCCCGGCCCTCAACTGCCAGGAAAGCGCATTCGGCCTGATCTGCGATATCTGGCCGGGTAACCAGCGCGATGGCGGCACGGACACGGCCGTGCAGGCCTACGCTGCGCTGGCCCGCAAGGACTCGGCTTCGGCCGTGGCCCTGGCCAGCGAAGCCATTCGCCGCGCGCCGCAAAACCCGTCGTATCGCAGCCTCTTGGTCAGCGCCCTGACCGACCAGAAGCGCCTGCCCGAAGCCATATCTGCGGCCAGCGATGGCCTGCAAGCCAATGGCGACGACGCCCGCCTACTGGCCCAGCGCGGTCGGTTGCGGCAGCAGACCGGTGACGATGCCGGTGCCCGCAAGGACTTCACCCAAGCCCTTGCCCTGGGCAGCCTGCCCACTTATGAAGAGGCCAGCCTCTATGCTGCCCTGGGTCAACGTCGCACGGCACGGGAACGCTTGCAGGTCGCCCGCGACGCTGGTGAGCTGGATGGCATGAGCGATCTGCAAGTGGCTTACCTTTCGGTACAGGCCGGCGACGATGACAGCGCCCATGAGTCATTCCGCAAGGCCGACGCCGCCACCCCGCTAGCGCCGACGGCGACTCAGGACGCGGCCTACAACGCGATGCGGGTCAGTGACGACGAACACGCTGTCGGCTATTTCAAGCGAGTTATCGACGCCAAAAATAGCGGCGAACTGGACATGACCGACCAGCAGCTGTTCGACACCCGCCGCGCCGTGGCCGATGTGTCGCGCACCTGGGGCCTGACCAGCACCACCAGCTATCGCGGCAACAGTTCCAGCAGTGGCCTGAGTTCGGCGCCCAGCACCGGCAACAGTAATGGCAACAGCGGCAGTAGCAGCAACGACAGCCTGCAGAACAGCACCGAACTGTCGTGGCGTCCGCTGGGTTACCGCAACGCCCGTTTCGTCGAACTGTATGGCCGGGTCACCGACACGCTGTGGAGCAAGAACAGCGATTCGGACACTGGCCGGGATGCGTTGCAAGGCGCCTTGGGTGTGCGGGTCAAGCCGTTCACGTCGCTGAACGTCATGGCTGCCGTGGAACGTACCTTTCCCCTGGGTTCTTCCGACGTCGACGGCGACTGGCTGTTGCGCCTGGGTTATGGCTCCAGCATCGGTACCGATTTGCGGGTTGATGTCCCTAGCTGGTGGACGTCGCAGTTGTTCGCCGAGACCGGCCATTACGTCAACGACTCGCGCAATTACATCAACAGCGAATGGCAGGGTGGTCGCAGCTATGCCATTGGCGGCACCGGCTCGCGCTGGGTGACGTTCCCCCACGTGGTGGCTGCGTTCGACTACGACTCGAAGATGGACAGCGAAACCCGGTCCGACGGCAGCACCGGATACTCTTCCGGCCATGCCGCTGGCGTCGGCCTGGGCAACAACGTGCGCTACTGGTTCCGCGAAGACACGTACAACGCGCCGCGCTCCTATGTGGATTTTTCTTTGCAATACCGAGTGAAAGTGTCTGGCGATGACCGCGCCAAAGGCGTGTTCGCTCGCCTGACTTACTCCTATTGAGGACTGATATGCACCCTCGTATGTATTGGCTGATGGGGCTCGGATTGAGCCTGGGCATGGCGTCGACAGTGGCGCAGGCCGCGTCGGAAATCGCTCAACTCTACGCGCCGAAACTGCCGGAGGGCTCGGCCTGGGTGCGGGTGGTCAATCCCGCCGACGGCGCCGTGCAAGTGAGCGTGGACCGAAAGCCAGGCGTTGCCCTGTCTGCGCAGTCGGTGGTGGCCAGTCCTTATCAGGTGGTGGACTCGCGGCAACCGCTGCGCATTACGCTCAACGAGCGTGAGCTCAAGGGCCTGAACGTCCCGAAAAACGCTTTCGTCACGGTGATTCTGGGCAGCGATCCGGCGGCCGCCCCCCGGGTGGTGATCGACCCGCAGCCGCGCGGCAAAGACTTGCGCGCCGAACTCAACGTCTACAACCTCAGCGCCGGCTGTGAAAAAGCCGATATCAAGCTGGCCAACGGTTCCAGCGTGTTTAGCCAGCTGCCGCTCAACGGCCAGGCGCAGCGCACCATTAACCCAGTGCAGGCGACCCTGATTGCCAGCTGCGATCAAAGCGCCAGCCTGCCGCTCCAGCTTGAGCCCTTCAAGGCCGGTGACCGTTACAGCCTGTTCCTGGTCGGCTCACGCCAGACCCCCCGCCTGATTGGCCTCGTTGACCAGACTGCCCCATGACCTTTTTAGTAAAACCTCGACACATCCTGCGCCGCCCGCCGGTATCCGGTCTGATTGCCGGCGTACTGCTCGGCCTGTCCGGCGGCGCCGCCCACGCTGATTCGGCAGTGATCACCGGGCAGGGCGGCTGGTTATTTCCCGCGTGGGAAAGCCTGAACAAAGTCGATAACCCCGGCACTGCGCGCAGCATCGCCCTGATCAAGGACGTCCAACAGCAACTTGTGCGCGAGAACATCGCGCTCGTGGTGCTGGTGGTGCCGATGAAAGCGCCGTTCTACGCCCAGCGCCTGCCCGCCGACCATCCCTTGAGCCCGGCCGTTGTCCAGCGCTACGACCGTTTGCAAGGTGAACTGGCCAAGGCCGGCCTGACGACGCTGAACATCAAGCCGATACTGCAAGCCACCGAGCAAGGCAAGCAGACGGCGTTTTACCGCGCCGATTACCACTGGACCGCCTGGAGTGCCGAAAACACCGCCGATGCCACGGCAAAACTGATCACCGGGCGCTATCGCCTGCAGGGTGAACCCGGTGGCGGTGCCGTGCTGGGGGAATGGTTCGACAAGCGAGCCTTCGGCGATCTGGCCAGCAACTTCCTGCCGTCCATCAAGCGCAAGGCCATCGGCCGGGACATTTACACCGTGCGCCATCAGGTCGAGAAAGACCTGCTGATCGACGACGCCCCGGCCCCTGTTCAGGTCATCGGCAACAGCTTCGTGCAGCCTTACCTTGGCTATACCCAGAAACTGTCCAACGCCCTGGACCGCCCGGTCACGCTGACCTGGAACCCCGGCGACGTCGGCCCTTGGGCGACGCTGCTTCAATACCTGGAATCAGCGGAATTTGCTCAGCACAAGCCGCAGGTGATCGTGTGGCAATTCAATGAGGGCCAGTTCCACCTCGGCCCTGATGCCGCGACTAACTGGAACGCCAAGGGCGTGACTTCGCTGAAGCAGTGGCACCAGCGCATCAACAAGGCGCTGCCTTGAAGATTCCCGACAGTACCCTCGGGCGTGCGATTCTAGGTGCTCTGCTGCTTGCAGCGACACTGGTCACAGGCACCGTCATGTTTGACGTCACCGCGCAGAAACAGCTGGACCCCGGCATCGTTGGCATTGTCTGGCAGCCCGATAACAAAACCGTCGGCATCAAAGGGCACTGGGACCAGCTCGGCGCCCGGGAATTGCTGGTGCAATGGACGGTGGTCGACGATCAGGCGTTCGTGCCTGGCACCGGTCTGCCCAGTGTGCCGGTCCTGCCCGATTGGGCACGTATCGCCAAAGAGCCTTGGGCCCAGGATGTGATCATCGGCCTGGCCGGGTACTTCAGCGAAAACCGCTCCCGGGACAACATCGAGCAACTGGCCGCCGTCTCGGAGCGCATCGCCAAACTGCCGACGCCGCTGCACGTGACCGGCTACTACTTCCCGGCTGAAGTCGACCCCAGCTGGACCCGCGCCAAGGAGCTGCCCGCGCTGCTGGCCACGCTTCCGCGTCCGTTATGGATCAGCGTGTATGACGGCGCCAACATCGGACCGGCCGCCACAGCAGACTGGCTCAAACAATGGCTGCCAGACGACATCGGCGTGTTCTTTCAGGACGGCGTTGGCGTCTACGCCCGCACCGCACCGGTAGCCCGCACCTACGCCGACACCCTGCGCGAGCGCTTGGGCAAGGACCGCGTGCGCATCATCGTCGAAGCCTTCCGCCCCAACTACGGCGGCGGCTTCCGCTCCGCCACCGCCGCCGAACTCAAACCGCAGCTGGCCGCCTATGACGGCTACCCGCTGTACCTGTTCGATGGTCCGCATTACGTGACGCCAGCGTTGGTGAAGGCGTTGGCGAAGTAATGATGGAAGTCATGTTTTCGCGAGTGGAACACGTCACCAGACGATAGGTTTGTCGTTCCAGTCCCAGAAGGTCCCGCTGTCGGCCGGCCCATGGGCGCCGACCACCTCAAGAATGCGATCCGCCGAGAACGCCGGTTCGAACAGTTGGCCGTCAGGGACATTCGCCTGGAAGGGCCGGGACAGCTCCGTGTCGGTTGTGCCTGGGTGGATGGCCAAGACGGTGGATGCAGGGTTCAATCTTTTCAGTTCGATACTGGCCGTGTGCAGCAACTGGTTGAGCGCCGCCTTGCTGGCTCTGTAGCTGTACCATCCACCCAATCGATTATCGCCAATGGAGCCAACCCTCGCCGAGAGCGCTGCGAAGGTAGAAGGTTGCTTGCGCAATAGCGGAACCAGGTGTTTAAGCAGCAGGATCGGCGCAAAGGCATTGGTCGCGAAGCTCGCTTGCAGGCTCGCAAGGGTCAGTTGCGCCAGTCCCTTTTCGGCTTTGGCGCCGTCCTGATGAAGAATGCCCAGCGCACTGATGACGAGGTGCAGATGGTCGCATCCTGCAAGCGTCTCGCTCACAAGTGCTTGCAGGGATTGCTCGTCGCGCGCGTCGCAGTCGACGGGTTTCAGACGGTCGCCATATTGCGCTGCAAGCGCTGCCAGCTCAGGGGAAGTGCTGGCTGCCCGCGCTACTGCCCATACCTGAGCCACATCATCGCGAGCCAGCAACGCCGCGCACAGTGCCAGGCCAATACCTCGGCTGGCTCCGAAAACCAGCGCGTTAGCGTTGTTGTTCAGTTCGGGTATCAAACGCATAAGGCACCTTGAGGGGCGTGGCTGAAGTGTTTTTATGACCTTGGGTCAGGTTTTGACGTTCAGGTTTCGTGGCGTTCGCTTATGAATTAGCGTGTTTGCCGACCGGATGCAAATACGCCATTCGCTCCATGCGCCCGTCAGGCGCCGGTTCCATCGTCAACATCTCCTCTCGCTCCGGTCTGGTGGGCATTCCAGGTGCCGCCGCGTATGCGTCGTCCAAAGCTGCCGTTCGCAATCACACTAAAACGGTGGCGCTTTACTGCGCCGAACAAGGGCTGAAGGTTAGATGCAATTCGATACAACCGGCGGCCATCCTTACCCCCCTGTGGGAACCCATGTTAGGCGGCGATGCCGGTCGCGAAGCGCGAATGGCTGCGCTGGTCCGAGACACGCCGCTCAGGCGATTCGGAATGCCTGAAGAAGTGGCCGCTCTGGCTTTGTTGCTCGCGTCGGATGACGCCACGTACATCACGGGCAGTGAGTTCAACATTGATGGTGGTCTGTTGGCCGGGACGGCAGCGACTCCGGCAGTCCTGGACGACAGCGAAAGCTAGGACATCAAGATCGCGCCTGCGAAAAACAGTTTTGCCCAATAACTGCCTTTTCGCGATCGGGGCTTTCGGCCCTAAGCGGACAGCTCTGAGGGGATGTTCCTGGCGGCTAATGGTCTGTGGCAAGGAAAGCGCCAAGGCCTGATCGACCCGAGCCGGGTCGATCAGGGGAGTTAACTAGAAAGTCCATTCCTCGGCTTGGACGACTCGGCAGAAGGGTCCAGCTAACGTTGCATTATGGTGGGCAACGATGGCCTCTGCTTTCAGTTCTGGAGTATCAGAGCAAGTATGTCCGTTTGCGATGAGCACAGCATCAAATCCACAATCGCGGGCGGCGCGGCAGGTACTGTCTACGCAGTATTGAGTTTTCATGCCTGTAACAACAACGCCGTCACACTCACGCTCGCGTAGCAAAGTTGCCAGGTCAGTCTGAGCGAAGGCATTGGGGCGTTTTTTATCGAAAATCACTTCATTACCCAGTAGCTGTAAGTCTTGGATAAGCTCGGTGAGCGGGCTACCCGGCTCAATCGGAGAACCTGCCGGACCTGTATGGCGGGCAAGAAAGATCGGGGCTCCTGTTTTCCGAGCGCTTCTCATGAGTCCATTCAAGGTATCGATAAGCGCGGGACCTCTCCAGGGTTTGTCCGGGCCGTGAACAAGCCCTACCTGCATGTCGAGAATCAGAAGTGCATACATGTGCGTTTCCTTACGTTGGTGCCAGCAAAACCGGGGCAAAAAAAAGACCCGGTCCATTGCTGGTGGGTCTTTAGGGATTGTGTGCTGGTTTAACTCACATAACCTCCCACGACCCGCGCGTGCCGGTCGTGAAGGTTGTAGTCGATTCAAAGCGTGGCGTACTCATGAGACGGACCTTAACTTTGGCGGGATGTTCTGGCAAGTGAACATGACCAGAAAGAAAGCCCTTTCATAGGGATTGGACTCATCGACCGCTTCTGGACCCAAAGCATTCAATCGGCGTATAGCCACAAGGCTTGGGCAATAAGGACTTAGAGGCCTTGCGTCTCTCGCCGCAGGACTTGTACCAGCTCTCCAGCAACAAAGCTTTCGACCGCGCCTTCACCGGCGTGCGCCTCATACGCTGCGCAACACGCCGATGTGTCGCCGTCGTCTATACGGTAAACGGCAATGACGCTGCCAGGCCCGCAGCCTGTGTGTCCGCATAGGGTAAACCCGCCGTCAATCGAACCCTGCATGACACCGAGGCCATAGCCGGCATTGACCCATGGGCGCCCGGGAATCGCGCCGCCCAATCCCCGCGCTGCCTGCATTTCCTGAAGTAGGCTTTTCGGGAGAAGATCACCGGACAGGAGTCGATCCAGGAATACCGCCGCTTGCGAGAGTGGGCCGATCAGCAAGCCATGGTAGACCCAGGCGGGGTCATAGTTTGAAGTGCTGCCTGGATGGGTGGTTTGTAAGTCTGCTCGCGTCTTGGCGAAGCGAACGTTCAATAGGCCCAGAGGGTTCAGTACTCGTTGACTCACCGCATCATCAAGCGTCAGGTCCGTGAGCCGCTCGATAAGCCTGCCGACCAGCATGTATCCAACATTGGAGTAGCGCCAACCGGTTCCGGGGCTGTATCGAAGTCGAGCACCGTCAAGCCGTTGCATCATTTCGTCTGTTGACCCAGCTGACTCGCTGTTTGAAACCGCGGCGTGATACTCCGCCAGTTCGCCATAATCAGGGAGACCTGCCTCGTGCCGCAGTAGCTGGCGTAACGTGAAACGCTGATCCGGAATAGCGTCGTCCAATCCGATCAGCCCATCACGTACTAACGATAGGGCAGTTGCCGCCAAGACTGTTTTCGTGAAACTCCACCAGGGAACTACCGATTCTGATCGGTCAGACGTTTTTGGCTGACCATTTGATATGAGCGAATTAAGCATTGGCGTCCTTGGGGTGTTTGCGGGTCGAGGGCTCGACACGATATCTCATCAGGTCTTTTTCGCGGGAGCCTTTTGATGCACATTTGATGGGGGCATTCATCCGTTGTAGGACGTTGTTTCAGGCAGGGAAACATCGTTATTCTGGCCGCCGCAGTGGGTCTTATCGTCGATCAAGCGGTAAGTCTCTTGAGGCACCTACTAAGGGAATAGAATTCATGTTTATGCGCAGCGTTGCGTTAGGTGTACTGATTCTGGGGTTCAATATCTCGGCAGCACTGGCCGGGACTATTTGCACCATTGTCGCGGATGCTAAAAACGGTGAGGTCGTGTTGGAGGAGGGGGATTGCAGCAGCCGAGTGACCCCCGCCTCAACGTTCAAGATCGCAATCAGCCTGATGGGCTTCGACGCAGCTTTTCTGCAAAATGAACATTCTCCGACGTTGCCGTACCGCCCCGGTGATCCCGATTGGGGCGGAGCCGTTTGGCTGGAGCCGACAGATGCAGCACGGTGGTTTCAGTATTCCGTGGTGTGGTTCTCTCAACGCGTCACTCATGCGCTTGGCAAGGCTGCAGTCCAGCGATATGCCGAGTCATTCGATTACGGAAATACCGACCTGTCTGGAGATCCGGGAAAACACAATGGCCTTGATCGTGCCTGGATCAGTTCTTCCTTGAAGATCTCACCCCGCGAGCAGATCACTTTTTTGAAGAGACTGGTAAATCGTCAACTGCCCGTGAGCCCACAGGCGCTCGATATGACGAGTCGGATTTCGCAAATCGCCCAACGGCCGGACGGTTGGGATGTTCACGGTAAAACAGGCACAGCCTTTCCCCGAAGGAAAGACGGCACAAGCGATGAGGCCCATGGCTATGGCTGGTTTGTCGGTTGGGCGACCAAGGGCGAGCATTCCCTGGTTTTCGCTCGCCTAGCTCAAGATGACCACGGGCAATCTGTGCCTGCAGGACTACGAGTACGTGATGCGTTGATGGAGCAGTGGCCCGAGCTGGTCAGCTCGGTAGTGAATTGAAGCGAAAGCAACCGTTTTCACTATTGGGCCTTCTTCCGGGTACTCATTGAGCCGATACCTCTGTATTCAACATATTGAAAAAGAACAGCCGAACGCTGTCCCAGGCGCGCTTCCACCAGCTGCCGGCTGCTTCCTCCTGCAAGGCAATCAACGGTCGCGTCACGAGTTCTTGCTCGCCGTCATACATCGTCACGCTGCCGACGACGGTGCCCATGGCAATGGGCGCAACCAGAGGCTGGTCGATTGTGAGACGGGGCTCGACCTTGCGGTTTCTGCTCTTGGGCAGGGTCAGCGTGATTTCATCCAGGACACCCACCGGCATCGTGCGCGCTTCGCCCTTCCAGATCATCGGGTTTGCCAAGACCTCAGCGGCTTTGGCGTAGGTCTGGGTATCGAAAAACCTGAAGCCGTACGCCAGCAGTTTTTCGGCGTCATTGGCCCGATTGGTTTTTGACGTGGAGCCAAACACGGCGGTGATCAGTCGGCGACCGTCACGCACCGCTGATGTCACCATGCAGTAACCGGCCGCTTCGGTGTGACCGGTTTTCAGACCGTCAACGGAGCTGTCGCGCCACAGCAGCAGGTTGCGGTTGGGTTGGCGGATACCGTTCCAGGTGAAGTGCTTCTGCTTGTAGAGCGGGTAGTAAGCCGATTCGTCGGTGATGATCGCGCGGGCAAGTTTGGCCATGTCCGCGGCCGATGAGTAATGCTCAGGCGCCGGAAGGCCGGTAGGGTTCATGAAATGCGTGTCATCAAGCCCCAAGCGTTTGGCCGTGACATTCATCAGCCCCGCGAAGCTGTCTTCGCTGCCTGCGATGTGCTCCGAGAGCGCCACGCTGGCGTCATTGCCGGAGTCGATCACGATACCGCGCAGCAGGTCATGGACGGAGACCTGGCTGCGCGGATCAAGGAACATGCGCGAACCCTCGGTGTGCCATGCGTTTTCGCTGATGGTCACCAGATCCTCGGGCTTGAGTCGGCCTGCCTGGATTTCGTTGGTGGCCGCGTAAACCGTCATCAGTTTGGTCAGGCTGGCAGGGGGTAAATGCTCTTGGGCGTCATGGCTGGTGATGATATTGCCGCTGGCGGCATCCATGAGCACCCAGGACTTGGCGTGAAGCCGGGGAGGCGAGGGGGTCATCGGCCCTGAGGGCACGGGGGCGGCAAAGGACGGTAATCCCTGCGCACAAATGAATGCCAGAGCGAGGCGCAGTGTCAGGTGTTTCACGAGCATGAAGCCTTGGGTCTTCGAAAGGTTCGTCAACCTAGGTGCGCTGCCTGTCACCCTCAAATTAAGCAGGGTTAATAATTGTTTAAGAAGCGGGTTCCGGGGACAGCCAGCGGGCAGTTGAGAACGACCCGCGTACCGCGCCCCTCATTGCCCGCCTCAATACTCAAGTCAAATCCGTGCAGGCGCGCAATGGCCGCAACCAGCGAAAGGCCCAGGCCGTTGCCAGGTTGCTGCCGTGTCGCGTCGCCGCGATAAAGGCGGCGGATGACATCCTTTCTTTCGTGGACCGGGATCCCGGGACCGTTGTCGAGCACCTCGATGGTCACGCTGTGTTCCTTGCGCCAGCAACTCAGGTGTATTTCGCCCCCGGCCTGGGTGAACTTGATGGCGTTATCCATCAGGTTCACCAAGGCCTCGAAGAGCAGGGCAACGTCACCCTGCAGGGCCGGATATTCCCCGCCAAGGCACAGCACCAGCCGTTGGTTTTTTTCCTGCGCCAGCGGCTCATAAAATTCATGGGCCTGTTGCAACAGCGCTTCCGCCTGAAATGCCTGAAACGCCGAACGCCGCCGCGTATCTTCCAGCTCGGAGATGCGCAGCAGCCCCTGAAACCGCAACATGATGGACTCGCTCTCTTCCAGCGCCAGATTCAACGTATGGGCGTGAGCGCTTTGCAGCGGCAGCTTTTGCAGTTGATACAGGCGAGCCCGAAGCCGCGTCAGGGGCGTGCGCAGGTCGTGCGCGATGCCGTCGCACACGCTTTTGACTTCAAGCATTAGTTGCTCGATGTGTTCGAGCATGGTGTTCACGGCGCTGGCCAGCATGTCGAGCTCATCCCGGCGAGCGGACAGTGGAAGACGCTCGCCCAGGTTGCCTGAAACGATGCTTTCGGTGCTGCGCTGCAACCGTTCGACCCGGCGAATGGGTCGCCTGCGCAGCAATCGCCAGCCGATCAGACCGGGGATCAGCGTCAGTGAAAGCCCCCAGAACAGCGCCTGCCCGATGATGCCGCCGACTGCCGAAATCGACCCGCCATCACGGGCGAGAATCAGGATCCGTCCATCCGGCCGGTTAAGCCTGAGCGCGTAACTGCTGCGGGTTTCCTCATTGGGCAAGGCGATGCTCAAGCCGCGCTCCAGATAGTGCACGTGGCCATCGTCAGGCAAATTGGAGCGAAGCTTCAGCAGGTCGCCGGTGAGGTGTTTACCGCTGGCCTCGAACAGACCGTACGCGTCGATTCCCGGGGTGGAATACACCTCGCTGCCAGCCAGTTCAGCGACCAGTGCCGCATCAGGGACCTTCTGGTAGTAATGAGCGCGCTGCATCAGGGTTCGTTCTGCGACCGTGCCCAGGTAGGCGGAAATCTGCCAATACAGCACGCCGGTGAATGCGCCACCCCATGCCACGAAGAACACCGCATACAAACCGATCAGGCGGCTGTTGCTGGAGCGCCAGCGATCAGTTTTTTTCGACGAGAACATAACCCGATCCACGAATTGTCTGGATAGTCGGCGCACCCGTGCGCTCTATTTTTTTGCGCAGGCGACCGATGTGCACATCGATGATGTTGGTGCCTGGGTCGAAGTGATAGCCCCAGACTTCCTGGAACAACATGGTTCGGGTGACCAGTTGCCCGGCGTGACGCATCAGGTAGGTGAGCAGCTTGAACTCGGTAGGCAGGAGCGCGACTTCATCTTCGTACAGCGTGACGGAATGCTCGATCAAGTTGACGTGCAGACTGCCGAACTCAAGGCAGTGCCCGTTGTTGTCCAGGGAGGGACCGCGTAGCAAAACTTCCAGGCGCGCGATCATTTCCACCATGGAGAATGGTTTAGTGAGGTAGTCATCACCCCCGGAGCGCAGACCGCGCACACGCTCGTCGACGTCCGACAGCGCGCTGATCATCAGTACGGGGGTCTGTATCGCTAACTGGCGCAACGTGCTGACGATGGTCAGCCCGTCGAAATCGGGCAGCATGCGGTCCAGCGTAATGACCTCATGGCCTCCGGCGATCGCCATGGCAAGGCCATCGCGGCCATTGTCGGCCCACTGTGCGCTGAAACCATGGGCCTCAAGCTCGGCGATGATGGCCTGCGCAGTGACTTCGTCATCCTCGATGACCAGTGCACGAATCATTCGGATCTCCAGGCTGAGAAGGGCGTTCATTCTAACGGCAGGTGCACCTTGGGACGGTAGGTCCGACCTTCAAACTAAATCTTTCTTAACACGGGTTAACGCGGGCGGGGCCAAAGGCTCCTTTAGCGTAGGGTCTTTTCCAGACGAGGAACTGTCCGCCGTGCGCCTACCCTTCAAACCTTTGCTGTTGTCCTGTGCGTTGTTGAGTACGGGCGTGATCCACGCCGCCGATGCACCCAAAACGCTGCCAGTGACGCTCAAGGTCCTCAGTTCCAACGGCTTCAAGGGCGCGATACTCGCCATCGCCCCTGAATACGAAAAAGCCAGTGGGGTGAAGCTGCAGGTGACGGTGGCTCCGGCAAGTGGGCCCACACCGCAGGCAATTGATAAGCGCCTCGACCGCAAGGAAGAAGCGGATGTGGTGCTGACACTGGGTTCGTCCCTGGACACGCTGACCGCCCGCAATCAAGTCGACCCACGTACGCGTGTTGATCTGGGGAAATCATTCATTGCCATGGCGGTGCGCAAAGGTGCAGCACAACCGGATATCGGCAGTATGAAAGCCTTTCGCGAGACGCTGTTGAATGCAGACTCGGTCGCCTATTCCGACAGCGCAAGCGGCCTTTATCTCTCCCATTGGTTGTTCCCGCACATGAAGCTGTACCCGCGATTCATGCTCAAGGGCAAGGTCGTATCTGTTGAACCGGTGGGGGATGTCGTGGCCCGAGGCGAAGCAGAGTTGGGGTTCCAGCAGTTGAGTGGGCTCACGCCGATCGAAGGCATCGATATCGTGGGCTTGATACCCGACAACGTGCAGCAGATGGTTCTGTACTCAGGTGCTGTTGTTAAAAACAGTGCGCATCCCAACGAAGGCAAGGCGTTGCTGGACTACCTGGGTTCGGAAAACGCGCATGACGCCATAGAACGCTGCGGTCTGAAGCCAGTGCACTGACGAGACGGCTGGAACAGCGCTCAGCGACATCCTCGCCACTCAGTCCGACGTTAAGGCGAGGCGAGGCGGGCGTGCGGGCCGAGGATTAGAGTGCCTTGGAGGTCATGGCTTATTTGGGTAGTCTGACGGTCGCACTGCGCTGATCTTTAAATGGGAAACCCACCGGTGATCAAACCTCTAACGCTGATCCGCCGTCGTTTCGCCTCCATGCGATGGCGCACCCGCGTCACACTCTGGGCCGCGGCGACGCTTGCCGGGCTGCTTGTCGTACTGTTCGCCCGCATGGCCGATATCGCCCTCGCACAGTTTTCCCTGCACACCACAGAGCGGCCCTGGCTGCCGTTCGTTTACACCCCACTGGTCGGCATGCTCGTCGTGTGGCTCACCACCCGATTCTTCGTCGGCGCTCAGGGCAGTGGCATTCCGCAAGTCATCGCAGCCACCCGGCTGGTACATCAGGGCAAGCGTGTCGACAAACTGGTGTCACTGCGCATTGCGTTCGCCAAGATGAGCCTGGGCACGCTGGCGTTGACCGGCGGGTTTTCTGCGGGCCGCGAAGGCCCGTCGGTGCAGGTGGCGGCCTCGATCATGCATTTTTTTCACCGTTTTCTGCCCAACGCACGCATCGTTCGCGCCGAAGACCTGATTCTGGCAGGGGGCGCGGCCGGCATCGCTGCGGCGTTCAACACGCCGCTGGCCGGCATCGCCTTCGCGGTGGAGGAGTTGGGCCGCAAGCTCGAAACCCGAACCAGCGGAGTCCTGCTCAGCACCATTATTCTGTCGGGCATGGTCGCCATCGCCTTGCAGGGCAACTACAACTATTTCGGTCACTTCGATGTTCCGGACATCAGTTTCGATATCCTCGGTCCTGTTCTGGTGATCGGTATCGGCTGTGGGTTGCTGGGTGGATTGTTCAGCCGGATGCTGCTGTGGCCCCAGCGTCATAGCGGCTTTGTCGTCTGGGAATGGCGCCGCCGGCATCCGGTATGGTTTGCCGGTGCCTGCGGGTTGATTGTTGCGATTCTGGGCTGGGTCAGCGGAGGCATGTCATTCGGTAGCGGTTACGGCATAACCTCCCAGGTGATCGCCTCCGACATCGGCTTGCCATGGCACGCGCCTGTCACGCGGTTTCTTGCCACCGTGGTGACGTATTTTTCTGGTATTCCCGGCGGCATCTTTGCCCCGTCCCTGGCAGTAGGGGCGGCTGTCGGCGCCAACGCCGCTGACCTTTTCGGTCTGGCTGCGCAGCCGATCATTGCCCTGTGCATGGTGGGTTTTCTGGCCGCTGTGACCCAATCGCCGATCACGTCCGCAATCATCGTGATGGAGATGATCGACAGCCACGGCATGGTGATCAGCCTTATGGCGGTTGCGTTGATCGCCAAAGGCGTCAGCTCGAGAATGGGGCCTGAGTTGTACCAACAATTGGCACGAGGTTTTATTCAGTCCCCGGCAGAGGATGCCGCCACACACAAGGCCGATCGCTAGTGCTTGCAGTCCCTGTGTGGTTCCCCGAATGGGAGACGGCGCAAGCGATGAGGCCCATGGTTATGGCAGGTTTGTCGGTTTGTCGGTTTGTCGGTTGGGCGACCAAGGGCGAGCATTCCCTGGTTTTCGCGCGTCTGGCTCAAGATGACCACGCGCAATCGGTGCCCGCAGGACTACGCGTACGTGATGCGTTGGTGGAGCAATGGCCTGAGCTGGTCAGCTCGCTAGTGAAGAGATGAATGAAACGCGGGAGGGCAGGTGGCGTAAGTACGCGCTGAGTAAGGCACAGCTATCAAGCCAGCCGAGGCGGCCTACAACGCCGCCCGTGTGCTCAATTACACCGATGCATCTTTCACCGGTAAAGGGCCAATAAACATTCGTTTAAGACGCTCATGCCCGATGACACGTGCCAGCTCTGCGATGACGCAGTACATGAATATCAATGTGGCCAGCAAGATCTGAACCGCCCAGAAGCGAGGCCAGTTCATGGATGACCATAGCAGCGCGTTGGCATCGAGAAAGCCAGAAGCCTCATTCCAGTGGTCGTAGAGTCGCTCTAAATAATGAACAACCAGTGCGACGAAGGCGTACATGAGGGTTTTGCAGGCAATGTTCCAGATCAGTGGCTTGTCAGGGAATCGATTGATGAACGGCAGCATATCGGCAACCAATACAGACTTGCCAATATAAGCGCGGCGATCAGCACCGACATTGAAACAGGCAGATCCACCCCCGACCCCTTAACCATGAGCGCGCGAATCAGGGCGACGATGTGCAACATAACGAAGAAAAACACTGTGGGCGGGAGCACCTTCATGCATTCATGTTTGATTTTGATCATGAGCGTTTTCATTTGCGCTCCCGGGTCCGAACACTTGAAGCAAGCCTGAAGTCTCGGTCAGACGTCACTGGCCCATTCTTTCGAGCGTGTCTCGCATTGGCGCAACGGAGACCTTAACGAAACCGTCAAGGGGCCTGCTCAGTTCCTCAATCATCAGTACAGCGCCCGCACTGCTGAGTGCGCACATCATCAAAGCCCCGACCACCGTGCCGTTGGCTTTGGCAAACAGACCAAAGCATCCGAAAATAATCGAAAGCCACGCCACCAGGACGATCAGAAGAGGTGTCGGGATCGAACCGTGTGCCTGCAGAAGAGTGAGCCAGCGCGCCGCGAAAATCTCGTCGACGATTCGCAATGACTGCGCCTTGGCCGCCTGCTGGGTGTCTTCGGCAGGGACGAGCGACTGAATGCTGGCTTGCAGGCCTTCCGAGCGTGAAATCGCGAGCGCTCCATTCAATTGGGACAGTCTTGCACTGTCGCCAGACGCCAGGCTTTCTACTGCCTCTGCATAATTGCGCTTGAGCACTGCGCGGATAGGTTCGGTCTGGGGGCCGTACCTGGCCAGGTCCCGATCAAGCTGAATGACCATTGCAGCGTTCTGGACCAACTCGGTACTGGCCGTGTCGTAAATGTTCTTCGCGGATGAGATCAGCAGTCCCAACACCAGCGCAGCCAACGTAGCGATCAGCCCGGTCGCCAGCTTCACAACGCCAATCGAGTCGTCGCTCAAATGATGGTCTGGCAGTTTTTCTCGCACGTGCAGGCCGAGAAGGGCGCAGCCAAAGACACACATGAACACGGCTGCAGCAATCGCCAGATGAGACAAGGCTTGTTTCCTCCATGAGTGTCGTGTGGACAACAGGTTGATGGGAGCAAAGCGTTATTCTGGCGAAACAGGTCAAGATATTGAGATCAAGAGAGGGCTGAACTTACAGACGCTAAATGTAGGTGAAATTCCTGAAAGTGGTGGACCTCTCCAAGAAAAACCCAATGGGTATTTGCTGAATATCGTGGTTATGGGGACTTCCATTCAAACTGGTGGCATAAACATCCGACCTTCAATCGTTGCTTTTACCCTATCAATAGTTGCCTGAGTCAGGCCTCGCTCAAGCCCATGGCATGGGTGGCATGGTCGTGATTTATTCGCATGAGGCCACACCGCCGATAAAACGCGTCGCCATTAGAGGTGTCGGTGGCAAGGCACACGTTCTTAAAGCGCAGAGCGGCATGTGCAACAAGCGCCTTTACCAGAGTCTGTCTAACGTGGTGTGCCCTTGACGAAGTTCTGCTATCGACTCACAGCAGTCATCCGCCCAATAGCCCCTGGCCGAGGCAATGGATTTAGACGGTTTCAGCCCCCTGCCGCAGGACCCGGATCAGCTGTTCAGCAATAAAGGCTTCGACGGCGCCTTCACTGGCGTTGGCCTGAAACGCTGCGCAACACGCCGATGTGTCGCCGTCGCATCCGCGGTAAACGGCAATGACGCTGCCAGGTCCGCAGCCAGTGTGTCCGCACAGGGTAAACCCGCCGTCAATCGAACCCTGCATGACACCGAGGCCATAGCCGGCAGTGGTCCACGGGCGCCCGGGGATCGCGCCGCCCAATGTCCGTGCTGCCTGCATTTGCTGAAGAAGATTTGTCGGGAGAAGGTCACCGGACAGGAGTCGATCCAGGAATACCGCCGCTTGCGAGAGTGGGCCGATCAGCAAGCCATGGTAGACCCAGGCCGGGTCATAGTTTGATGTGCTTGCTGGATGGGTCGTTTGTAAGTCCGCTCGCGTTTTGGCGAAGCGAACGTTCGATAGGCCCAGAGGGTTCAGTGCTCGTTGACTCACCGCATCATCAAGCTTCAGGTCCGTTAGCCGCTCGATAAGCATGCCGACCAGCATGTATCCAACATTAGAATAGCGCCATCCGGTTCCGGGGCTGTATCGAAGCCGAGCACCGTCAAGACGTTGCATCATTTCATCTGACGACCAGGCTGACTCGCTGGTCGAAACGGCGGCGTGATACTCCGCCAGTTCGCCATAATCGGCCAGACCTGCCTCATGTCGCAGTAGCTGGCGTAACGTGAAACGCTGATCGGGAATAGCGTCGTCCAATCCGATCAGCCCATCACGTACTAACGATAGGGCAGTTGCCCCCAGGACTGTTTTCGTAAAACTCCACCAGGGGACTACAGGTTCTGATCGGTCATACGTTGGTGGCTGACCATTTGATATGAGCGAACTGAGCATTGGCGTCCTTGGGTTGTCTGCGGATCCATGGCTCGACACGATATCTCATTCGGTCTTTTTCGCTGGAGCCTTTTGATGCGCATCTGATGGATTCATCCATCCTTAAGAGGACGTTGTTTCAGGCAGGGAAACATCGTTATTCTGGCCGCCGAAGTTGCTTTTATCGAAGGCTGTTCTGATCTACTGCAGAAGTTCCCTAAAGCCTACTGTCAGCCCCTTCGCTTTAAGTAGGACGTCTCGGGGCATTTACATCGATCTTCAATGCGCAAGGAAGCGGAAATATGACTCAAGCGAAACGCAATAAACCACTCAGCGGCTCCTTCGTATTCGCTGGCCTGGCGTACGGCGTATTGCTGTTTTTCTTGGTTCTCATCTGGTTTTTGCCTGAGCGGGCGCAAGTGATCGCACATTTTCGGGCCTATATGTTGCCTGCTATTTTCTTCGGCGCGACGGGGAGCATTGTGTATCGCGAGGGCGAGGGAAGCGCTGAGAAAGCAGGAAAGTGCATGATGGCGATGGCCTACCTGTCCTGTGGTGCCTTTTTCGGCCTGTTCATCTATACGTTCCTGACCGGCAGGTAGTCCGCTATCGTTCCAGGCTGACAGTCGTCAGCTAGTGTTCTTAGTGTTCAGCAGAATTCCTGACTTCCCCCCAAGTGGACTGATCCCTTGGCCTTGTAGTCCACGCGATGGCGCATAACGCCATTCCCGCCACATTCAACGTGACCGGATTGAACGCGTCCAAGAGCATCGAGGGTTGCATGATTGCCACATCTACCAGCAAAGCTAGCAGGATGAGTCCGGTGAGTGGCAGCGGCCAGTGGAGCCGGGGTAGAAGAAGCAACACTGCGGCCAGGACCAGTTCTGCCACGCCCGCTGCTTGGACCAACTATGTAGCGTGTTCCAGGCTGTGAGCCTGCAACAGCGAATGCTCTCCGGGGCTTAATGCGATCAGCTTCGGCACCAGGCCGTGGTAAGCGAACATGAACGCGAGGCTGCCGCGTGCCAGCCAGTGAACTTGGCGCATCCCGTTCACGAAAATTCCTTGAGGAAGCGCTGTTGATGGTCAGGTGTTGGCAGCAGGCAAACCTCGTGTTTGCCAAACAGACGATAGCGGTTTAGTGCGACGCGGTCGTAAGCCCAGTCACGAAACCAGTGCGGAAAAATACGCAGCATCCGAAACACTGGCCACGCTGCCGGCAGCAGCTTAACCACCTCGAAGAATGCCTCCGAGCGTACCCAGTAATGCTGATCGCGAATGACCGCCATGGTGTCGAACGCATCCAGTGGCAACCCTGCCCAGGCCAGCAATGCTTGTCCTTCGGGCGACTGCACCGCTGCCAGTCGGATTCGATGATGAGGGTCGTGCCGGATCAGAAATCTCGCCCAGCCGCTACACAGTTTGCAGACACCGTCGAACAGCACCACGGTTTCACCAGGTGCCAGAAGCGGCGCGGGGTCAGGGCGGACCAATGAGACAGGCATGCTGGGTTCTCTGCGGGGTGGCGATGGAAGCATTGTATGGCGCGCTGACGTAGCGTTTCCAGTCAAGGCTAGGGAGTGATGGCTCATCATGAGGGGCTAGCTGGTTACAAATTCGCTTCATCGCGGCACCATCGTTTACTGGCCTATATAAAGTCTCTCGTATCCCTGTCGATATAAAGCGAACCACTACTAGAGTTCTCTCCCATGTCTCGCAGGATGCGAAGTTTACTGTTGATCTCTGTTGCTTTGATGGCCGCCGTTCTGGGTTGGTGTCTGGATTGGTCACTGCCGATGAAGTGGTATCACGGCTATCAACTGGTCAGGGCTTTCGACAAAGAGCAGGACAGTTACGCTGACGCTCTGAAAGCCGTCAAGAAACAGTTCGGTGACAGCGCGGGGTTTAGCGTCAACGTCAACATCGACGGCAATGGCAACATTACCCGCACTTTGCGTGCTACGCGTGAATGCGGCGATGTTGATGATCTTAAACTTGTCGCTCAGGTGACTGGTCAGCTCCATCAGGTGGGTATGCCGTGGCCAGACAAGATTGAGTACGTGTACAGCTGTGCACTGTCGAAACCAGCGTCGTTGGGTATCGTGGTGCCAGTCTTGGACAATGCCGTAATGAGGCGGCTGAAGGCCGATCCGCAGTGCAAGGATATTCAGTCGGGTGCGATGACTCAGGCTGGCGGCTACCGGCAGCAGTCCCTGTACGTGCATGAAGGTGCTATCGATATGCGTCTTTATGTCGGAAAGA
The DNA here is from genome assembly GCF_026153515.1 of Pseudomonas sp. KU26590. Lineage (NCBI taxonomy): Bacteria > Pseudomonadati > Pseudomonadota > Gammaproteobacteria > Pseudomonadales > Pseudomonadaceae > Pseudomonas > Pseudomonas sp. KU26590. Next base: position 4,858,221 of record NZ_CP110644.1, on the reverse strand, counting down.
GTGGCGATGCCGAACGTGTGCAGATGCTGGCGTGGACAGAAATAATATCCCCTGATGCCCAGCACCGATTGCTACTCTGCGCAGCGAGAGCGGTAGTCGGCGTTGTTACGTCCGACGGGAGCAACGAGTCATTCGATGACAAGTTTCGAAGTGTCTGGCAGCAGGGAAAGACCGCTGCGACTTCAGTACGCATCGGCGGCTTTCAGCTCGACACCCGTGCCGAGCCGCTGGAACTGAATCTCTACCCGACGCGTTAGGTTGTCTGTCTGAATCAGTCCACGTGCCTTCCGATTCGATTTTGATGCGCAGAGTAGAGAATTTCACTTACCTTGCACTTGATACGGTCGGCCATGACCGGGCCATCGAACCGGCTGTCGCGACTGTTGTCACGGTTGTCACCAAGCATGAACACCTGATCCGCGCCTAACGGGGTTGGCTCGAAGGTTTGGGAGTAAGGTTGGGCTTGCGTGCTGGCATAAAAAGGACCCAGGTTGTGACCGTTAAGCATTAGGTCGCCTGACACCAATTCCACTGTATCGCCACCTCGGCCAGCGATGCGTTTTATCAAGTCGCGTGCGGGATGTTCATACATGACCACATCACCCAGATCGTATTGAGAACGCGCTACACAACTCACGGCGTCGCCCGTCATCAACGTGGGCGCCATGCCATCGCCGATAATTCGGGTTGCTGTGAAGCCGAGAACATACGGCCACGCGGCTGCATGCAGGAGTAGCCACAATGTGCAGCTCATGCCGGCCAGATAGAATAGATGATTTCGTAGAGAGGGGCGCCAGACCCTGCGACGTGCCAGCCATGCTCCACTGATAGCGGATATGCATTTTGCGAGCACCACCAATCCGAAGATAACGGACAGTCCGCTCATGCTCCCGAATATGCGGAGTTGGCCACCGATCACCAGGCAGGCCCATAGCCCCGCAACCAGGGAAACAGCGGCACGTGGACGTCCAGCGTAGAACAGGCCCCAGCCGGTAAACACCGTACCAAAAATGAAGGCTAACCAAGGCTTCGCTGGCTTTACGGCTGGAATTGCGGTGTCGGCGTTGGGCGATATGGAGAGGGGTAATGCTGGGAGCATGACGGTCCTTGTGGTGTTGATTTCCGGTTTGAGTCAGGAGAGGTATTTTCACCATGAAGAGGATGGTTGTCGAGGCGAGTTTCAGTTGGATAAACATCGCTGGGAGTGGTAGCTACCGACCCTGAGCGTATGGATGGCACAGAGCTGATCTCTGCTCAACCAAGTTACAGCCGCGCACTGGCTTAAACTTCCTTTTTGAGCAAGTCCAGAAAATTTTTCAGGAATACGTACAAATCGCCTTCGAGATAATCTTCAACGAATAATGTGTCTTGCCCGAGCGGAGGGTGCGCGTATTGTAAGACTTCCGAGGTTAGGTGTTTTTTAATGTAAGGCTTGATCTGTCTTTCAAGAAGAAGATATTCAGTAGATTTCGTTCGTCAATGTATTCCTTAACTATCTGGTCTAGAGGCAAGGGCGTGAAATTTTCTTTCTCATCGTCAGGCAAGAATTCGCCTACACTAGTACCGACCTCGTAAATGAAGTCAGTTATCAATCCGTAAACTATAATGCGGGTCTCCTAGCGTTGGAGAGAAGCAGACTGCCACAAACGAACATCATCACTTTAGAGCAATATCAGGCGCTGTTCTGGAAGGACGAACGCTACAGATCGCTGCAAACCTTCGGCTCGCTTCCAATCCAGTCAAACCAAACCGACGGCGCGGAACTGACCCTCTTCTTATGGCGAGAATTCTGTGAGCGTCCCGATCCGCCATCCATACAAGGCCCATCCATTGAGCAAGCCATCACCGTCCTGCGGCAAGCATTCGGAGCCGACACCTCGATCTGATGGCAGGGCCAATTTCCAAAAAAAAGCGCCATAAGAGCTGATGGCCAAAGAAAGCCTGCGAACACAAAAGCGCCAACTCACCCGCAACAAAAACCAAAATCCTGTCCAAAAGTGTGATCCCACACCTCCAACATTCGTCATGAACCCTAACCCCTGCTGCCGTCAGGGCATCACCGCCAGGACCTTCCATGCAAACGCTGTTGAACGAGATTCTCGACGAAGTGCGTCCCTTGATCGGCCAGGGCAAGGTGGCTGATTACATTCCCGCGTTAGGCGACGTGCCGGCGCAGCAGTTGGGCATTGCCGTGTATGGCAACGATGGCACCTATTACTGCGCGGGCGATGCGCTGGAGCCGTTTTCGGTGCAGAGCATTTCCAAGGTGTTCAGCCTGGTTCAGGCGATCGGCCATTCCGGCGAAGCCATTTGGGAGCGCCTGGGTCATGAGCCGTCGGGTCAGCCGTTCAACTCGCTGGTGCAGCTGGAATTCGAGCGCGGGCGGCCGCGTAACCCCTTCATTAATGCCGGCGCTCTGGTGATCTGCGACATCAACCAGTCGCGGTTCGCCGCACCGACCTTGTCCATGCGCGATTTCGTGCGGCGGCTGTCGGGCAATCCTCAGGTATTGATCGATGCCCGCGTGGCGGATTCCGAATATCAATTCCGCGCACGCAACGCGGCCATGGCCTACCTGATGCAGTCATTCGGCAATTTTCATAACGAAGTTGAAACCGTGCTGCGCAGTTATTTCAGTTGCTGCGCGCTGAAGATGAGCTGCCTGGATCTCGCCCGGGCATTCTGCTTTCTGGCGAACAACGGGTTCTGCAAACACAGCGGTGAGCAGATCCTCACGCCGCGCCAGACCCAACAAGTGAATTCGATCATGGCCACCAGCGGGCTGTATGACGAGGCCGGCAATTTCGCGTACCGCGTGGGGTTACCGGGCAAGAGCGGGGTAGGGGGCGGAATCGTGGCAATCGTGCCGGGGCAGTTCACCGTATGCGTGTGGTCGCCGGAGCTGAATGCCGCAGGGAATTCGCTCGCCGGAATGGCGGCGCTGGAGTTGCTGAGTTCGCGGATTGGCTGGTCGGTGTTTTGATGGATGGGCCGGCTTACCACGACCGTCCGAAACTTCAGCACCCCCTCACTTCTCTGCCATCATTCCCTCATCGCTTCAAACTGAGGGCATGCCATGTCTATCGGACAGCTGAAGATCAACGCCATCCGTCTCGTCGGCGGTGCTGCGGTGCTGGACTACCTTAATACCTGTGACGGCCGTCGTCCGGGCACGGGGTTGCGGGAGGTCGTCGACAAGCTGGGCAATCTGGAGGACATCGTCCATTGGTTTCGCCACGCCGGGCTGATCGACGATCAGGAGCATCAGCACTTCGTCGCGCTGGTACAGGATTCGTCCTGGCACACGGTGACGGCATTTGGACAGTTGATCGATTTCCGAGAAGCGCTGTATCGCTTATTGCTGCCGCTGGCGCTGGGCCACGATGCCGACCAAGCCGGCCTTGATGCGTTGAATCAGGCGCTGGTCGAGACCGCTGATCAGCGTTTGCTGGTGTTGACGCCAGCGGGTGTGATCTGGCGCTGGCGTGTCGGTGAAGACCTGAACTCGATGACGGCTGGGTTTATCGGTCGTCTCGCGGTGCAGGCGGCGGCGCTGCTCACCTCCTGCGATCTGACGCGTCTGCGGGCCTGTGCCACGCCTGACTGCGACTGGCTGTTTCTTGATACGTCGAAAAACGGACGCCGCCGCTGGTGTCAGATGAATGTCTGTGGTGCGCGGGAAAAGGTCAAAAGGGCCATGGCCGAGTCCTGAGCGCCGGCGGTGGTGCAGCCTGCCGCAATCTGCGCCATAACGCCGGCAAAAAGCCAGGGAACCTGCCACGTTCTCAAGCTTCTTATCTCTTGTTCAGAAGTGTCGGGGCAGGTGCCGCGACAGGACATGAGAGAGCACGGGCATGGGCGACATTCATATCGGCATTTCAGGCTGGCGTTACACGCCATGGCGCGGGGATTTCTATCCCGTCGGCCTGACGCAGAAAAACGAGTTGAAATTCGCCTCCAGAGCCGTGAACAGCATCGAAATCAATGGCTCGTTCTACTCATTGCAATCGCCTGACCTGTACGCGCGTTGGTACGAGGACACGCCGAAGGGATTCGTCTTCAGCGTCAAGGGCCCGCGTTACATCACCCATGTCCGCCGCCTCAAAGAGATTGACGAGCCCGTCGCCAACTTCTTCGCTTCCGGTCTTTTCCAGCTTAAGGAAAAACTGGGGCCGATTCTTTGGCAGTTCGCCCCTAACTTCACATTCGACGCCGAGCGCTTCGAGCATTTTCTGAAGTTGTTACCCCACGACGGTAAAGCGGCGAAGGCCTGCGCCAAAAAGTGCGCCGAACGCTTGCAACAGCCTGGCTACCTGGACATTCCGGCCCGCCTGAAGGTGCGTCACGCCGTTGAAATCCGTCATGAAAGTTTTCTAGTGCCGGCGTTCGTCGCGCTGCTGCGCAAATACAAGGTCGCATTGGTGGTCGCGGACACCGCTGGCAAGTGGCCCCACGTCGAAGACCTCGCCACCGATTTCGTCTATGTGCGCTTGCATGGCGACAAGGAACTCTACGCCAGCGGCTATTCCGATGAGGCGATCAAGCACTGGGGCGACCGCATCGATGCCTGGCAGCGGGGCGCGCAGCCCAGGGATGCCCAAGTGATCGTGGACAAGGCCCCTCGAGCCCGGAAGTCCCGCGACGTCTTTTGCTATTTCGACAACGACATCAAGGTTCGCGCCCCCTATGACGCGCGCCGGTTGCTTGAGCGTTTCAATCTCACTGAAAACCTGGAAGTTGCGCCAGGCGATTTGCATGGAGCCACGTTGTGACCAGTGCCCTGATCCCCGAAGACCTTAACGGCCGACGACAAAGCGCGTCGGCCTCAGTCACGCTCAACGTGCTGACCATGAACATGCACATGGGCTTCGGTTTCCTCAACAAACGCTTCATCCTGCCGGAGCTGCGCGACGCGGTGCGCACGGTGTCCGCCGATATCGTCTTCCTGCAAGAAGTCCACGGCGAGCATCAGGACCACGCGCAGAACGTGAAGAACTGGCCGACCACCTCGCAGTACGAATTCCTCGCCGACAGCATGTGGAAGGATTTCGCCTACGGCCGCAATGCCGTGTATCCCCATGGTCACCACGGTAATGCGTTGCTGTCCAAGTACCCGATCATTCGCCATGAGAACCTCGACATCTCGATCCACGGCACCGAAGAGCGCGGCCTGCTGCATTGCGTGCTGGACGTGCCGCATTTCGGCGAGCTGCACGCAGTGTGTGTGCACCTGGGCCTTAAGGAGGTTCATCGCCAGCAGCAGCTTAAGTTGATCGCCGACCTGGTGGGCCGGTTGCCTGCGGATGCGCCGGTGATTGTGGCAGGGGATTTTAACGATTGGCGGCAGAAGGCCGATAGCGTGTTGAATGCTGCCGGGCTGCGCGAGGTGTTTGTTGAATCATTTGGTGCGCCGGCGAAGAGCTTTCCGGCGCGCTTCCCATTGCTGCGCCTGGACCGCATTTACGTGCGCAACGCGCACATCCGGTCGCCCAGGGTGATGTCGAATCGCCCCTGGTCGCACCTTTCCGATCATGCGCCGTTGGCGGTGGAGGTAACGCTATGAGGGGTATGAGAGCGATGGGCGCCATGTGCGGCCTTTGGCGAGACGGCAACTCGGTGGAGTTGTTGATCAACGGCGAAGACTTTTTCGCCCGGGTGTTCGACGCCATTCGTGCGGCGCGCGAAGAAGTGCTGATCGAGACCTTTATCATTTTCGAAGACCGTATCGGCGAGGGTTTGCAGCAGGCGGTGATTGCCGCCGCCAGCCGTGGCGTGCGCGTGGTCATCACGGTGGACGACTACGGCACCAGCGACCTGAGCACAGCGTTCGTCAGCAAGATGATTGAAGCCGGCGTGCAGATTCAGCTGTTCGACCCGCGCCCGAAATTGATGGGCATGCGCACCAACCTGTTCCGGCGCCTGCACCGCAAAGTGGTGGTGATCGATGGCGAGACGTCGTTTATGGGCGGGATCAACTACAGCGTCGACCACATGGCCGACACCGGCATAACCGCAAAGCAGGACTACGCGGTGCTGGTGCGCGGACCGATTGTTGCGGACATCTATCGCTCGACACTGGGCATGCTCGGCCCCGCCGTGCGCAAGACCTTCACGCCGCTCAAGCCGGTGACGCGTCAGGCCGGCAGCGCACGGATGTTGCTCGCCGAACGCGACAACCGTCACCACACCACCGACATCGAAGAGCAATACCTGCTGGCGATGCGCAACGCGACTCAGCGCATCACCATCGCCAACGCCTACTTCTTCCCCAGCTACCGGTTCCTGCGTGAGCTGCGCAACGCGGCCCGTCGGGGGGTGAAAGTCACGCTGATCCTTCAGGGCCAACCGGACATGCCGTTCGTGCGCGTGTGCTCGCGCCTGACCTACACCTGGCTGCTGCGCGAAGGCGTGGTCATTCATGAGTACACACAGCGGGCGCTGCACGGCAAAGTCGCGCTGATCGACCACGAGTGGTCAACCGTAGGCTCCAGCAACCTCGACCCCTTGAGCCTCGCACTGAACCTGGAGGCCAACCTGTTCATTCGCGACCACGCCTTGAACCAGCGCTTGCACGAGCACCTGCGCGACCTCGCCGTGGCCCACAGCAAACAGGTCAACCTCAAGGGCCTGGCGAAAGGGCAGTGGTGGCGCGCGCCGATGATCTTCCTCAGCTTCCACTTCCTGAGGCACTTCCCGGCAATTGCTGGCCTGTTCCCGGTGCACGGCCCACGGCTGAAACCGCTGCGCGCTCCGGAAACCCTGCCGGAAGCTGCCGTGCTTAAAAACGAGCTGCCGGCCGATCAGGAGAAATCCCTGTGACCGGCGTCTCCCAAACCTCGGCCCACGAGCAGAAACCGGCCGATGCGGGCAAGAATCGTCCGTGGCTGAAGTGGGCCAAGCGCGCCTTCACGCTGTTCTTCTTCATCGCCGTGCCGGTGTTGCTGTACACGCTGATGAAAAACCTCGACTGGAACGAGGTGATGCATGCGCTGGAGTCCTACAAGCTCAGCACCCTGGCGCTGGGTTTCGTCATCGCAGCGGGCAGCTACCTGACCTACTGCTGCTTCGACGTCCTGGCGCGGCGCTACACCGAACACAAACTGGCGGTGAAACAGATCATCCCGGTTACGTTTGTTTGCTACGCCTTCAACCTCAACCTGAGTTCATGGGTCGGCGGGATCGCGCTTCGCTATCGGCTGTACTCGCGGCTGGGGCTGGACGTGCCGACCATCACACGCATCCTTAGCCTGAGCCTGATCACCAACTGGCTGGGCTACATGCTGCTGGCCGGTTTCGTGTTTGCCGGGGACTTCGTCGACCTGCCCGACGGCTGGAAGATTGGCGACACCTCGTTGCAACTGATCGGCTTTGTCTTGCTGGCAATCTGCCTGTCGTACTTCCTGGCCTGTCGCTTCTCCAAAAAACGCACCTGGACCGTTCGCAAGCAACAGTTTGTGCTGCCCTCGCTGAACCAGGCCATGCGCCAGGCGTTGCTGGGCGCCCTGAACTGGGGACTGATGGCGCTGCTGATCTACGTGCTGCTCCCGGAAAAAGCCTTCTACCCGGCGGTGCTCGGGATCCTGCTGATCAGCAGCATCGCCGGCGTCATCGCCCACATCCCCGCCGGGCTGGGTGTGCTGGAAACCGTCTTCATCACCCTCATGCAACACCAATTCAGCAAAGGCCAACTGCTGGCCGCGCTGATTGGCTATCGGGTGATCTACTTCCTGATTCCGCTGATGATTGCGCTGGTGGTCTACGTTGTTTTGGAAAAGCGCGCGAAGGCGATGCGGAGCAAGAATGAAGGGAATTTGTAGGCGAGGAGATGGATTAGATTGGGCGGGCAGGGGACAGATTAATTCACGGTGAAGCGTTGTAAATAAATCAGCCCCTTAATTCAGTCCAAGAGAAGTGCTGCCCAGACTGGCCCCTTCCCGGCTAAAGCCGGTCCCACTAACAGCAGCGCGCGCATTCAGTAAGATTGGCGGTGACTGTAGGACCGGCTTCAGCCGGGAAGCTTTTGATCTGCTTTTGATCTTCGTACCCAGCCAGCCCGGACACCGCCAATCGCGACTTTGGTGCAGGCTGAACGCAGGTCTCGCGGAGTGGGCCGAGCCGCATGGATGCGGCGAGAGCGCCGTCAGGACATGGATGTCCGTTCGGCGCGGGCCCACGGAGCGAGACCGGAGTGAAGGAACCCTGACGAAGGAAGGGCCAAACCGAGAGCAGGCACTTTTGCTTACTTTTGGTGCTTTTCAAAAGTAAGTCGCCGAAGGCGAAACAGTCTGCCCCCAGGCAGACGCCCTTGATCTTGCTCTTGATCTTAAGATCAATCCCGCCCGGCGAACATCCGTACGGCATCCACCGCATCATTCGTCCCCGAACTGATCTGCACAATCGCATCCCCCGCCTGATCCGCCAGATCCACACCCTTCACCGCCGTGCTCCGCGTATTGTCCATACTCACAATCGCCTGCCGCGTCTCGGTCTGAATCACCTGAATCATCTCCGAAATCTCCTGCGTCGACCGGCTCGTGCGCCCCGCCAGTTGCCGAACCTCATCGGCCACCACCGCAAAACCACGGCCCTGATCCCCGGCCCGAGCCGCCTCGATCGCCGCATTCAACGCCAGCAGGTTCGTCTGATCCGCAATACTGCGAATCGTATTCACGATTGCCGTAATCTGCTCCGACCGCTCACCCAACTGACCAATGATCCGCGACGAATCATCGATGTTCTGCGAAATCTGACGCATCTCACTGGCCGCCTGCTGGATCACCAGCGTGCCCTGCTCGGCATACTTCTGCGTCTGCACCGAAATGTGATACGCCTGCGCAGCGCTGTGGGAATCCTGCTCGTGCTTTTCGATGCGCGCGGTCACATCCGACGCAAACTTCACCACCTTCCACAACTTGCCACTGGCGTCGTACACCGGGTTATAAGACGCCTCAAGCCAGAGCGTCCGACCCTGCTTGCCGACACGTTTGAACTGATCGCTGCAGAACTCGCCCTTGTTCAGCCGACGCCAGAAATCCTGGTAATCGGCGCTATTGGCCAGCTCCGGCGGGCAAAGCATCTTGTGGTTCTTGCCCAACAGCTCCTGCCGGCTATAGCCCAACAAGCGCAACAGGTTGTCGTTGGCGGCGATGATCGTGCCATCCAGATCGAACTCGATGATGGCCATGGCGCGGTCGATGGCCTGCAATTTGTTGCGCGTCTCACTCTCGGCCTGAAGCTTGGCGGTCACGTCCATGGCGTACTTGACCACCCGGATGACCTTGCCGTCCGAGTCCCTGACCGCGTTGTAACTGGCCTCCAGCCACACGGTGCTGCCATCGCCCGCGACGCGCTCGAAAGTGGACGACACGAACTCGCCGTTACGCAAGCGCGACCACAACTGCGCGTACTCAGGGCTGCGGGCGTGTTCGGGCGTGCAGAACATGCGGTGTTCCTTGCCGATGACCTGCTCGGGCCGGTAGCGCATGGTTTTGAAGAAGTTGTCGTTTGCCTTGAGCACCACGCCGTTCAGATCGAACTCGATGCTGGCCATCGAGCGATTGATCGCCTCCAGCAGGCTGGCCTGATGGGCGACGGTCAGTTGCAGGTCCTGGATGGTTTTATTCTTGGACGAGTCGAAAAACATGATGGCGGCTCAGGCAAGTGGATGAGGTGTGGTCCTGATCCATGACCTGGCGAGCGAGAAGCAGCTCAGATGCGAAGTCCATTTGCAGTGAAGCAGATAATCACGCAGGTGATGTTAGAAAGCTATACCAAAGTTGTACATTTCATCGGGTTTGTACAAGGTCGTCAGTGATCAGTCGTCGAAGCCGGCCTGTTCGGAGATCTCGTCCACCTTCAGCTCCAGGCGATAGGCCACGGCAATGAACAGCGCCTGACACAAACACAACGTAGCGCTGAGCGAACGAAACGCGAACGAGCTGCCTTCGTTGACCAGCAGCACGGCATTCGCACGCTTGGCCAGCGGCGACAGGTTGCTGTCAGTAATGATCAACGTCTTGGCTTGATGATGCTGTGCGATGCGCAGGCAGTGCTGGGTTTCCTTGCCATAGGGCGTGAAGCTGATGGCGATCACCAGATCATTGGCGCGCACGCTGCGCATCTGCTCTCGGTAACTGCCGCCGAGGCCTGAAATCAGGTGGATGCGTTTGTTAGTGTGCTGCAGGTTGTAGACCAGATAGTCGGCGACGGCGAAGGAGCGGCGCACCCCGACCACGTAGATGTTGTCGGCGTTGACCACCAGGTCCACGGCTTTCTCGAAAGCTTCGTCGTCCAGCTCCAGGGCCAGCCGCTCCAGCCCCGACAGCGTGGCATTGACGCATTCGCGGGCCAGATCGCCTGCGCTGGCCTTCTGCGATTTGTTGGCGATCATGCTGCGAATGCGTTGCTGGTAGTTTTGCACCGGCGTGGCTTTGTGGGTGTAGGCCTCGCGAAACAGCGCCTGCATTTCGCTGAACCCGCTGAAGCCGAAGCGCTGGGAGAACCGCACGATGGCGGAAGGGTGCACCTCGCATTCCCGGGCGATGTCGCTGATGCGGTCGACCATGATCCGGTCGCTCTGCTGGCTCATGTAGCTGGCGATGCGCTTGAGCTGGCGCGGCAGGGTCTCGTATTCGGCCGTGATCAGCTTGAGCAGTGCATCGGCGGTCTCGGGCGCGGCATTGACGGGCGTTAAACCGTCGGTTGCGGTGTCGGGAGAGCCTGGCTGATCGAGGCTGGGCATACATGCAAATCCTTTGGCGGGTGGTTGCGTGGCAGAGGGTCGGGGTACACAGGCGGCCAGTTTTGCAGGCTGCGACCCGCAATGCAAAGTGGAATAAATATTCCACATGATAATAATTTAGAAAAATTCATTGATCAAGGCCCGGCGCCGTTCTAGTCTGCATCCACGAACTCGCTTGCAAGCATCGCGTTTGTGGGCAAGGGCATCAGCAATCAAACCCATAACAATAAAAGAAGAGGGGCCGGCATGGGCCAGACTCGTTTTGCCACCGGGCGTCAGCTGGACGTAATTTGTCTCGGGCGCCTGGGCGTCGATCTCTATGCACAGCAGATCGGCGCGCGCCTGGAGGACGTCAGCAGTTTCGCCAAATACCTCGGCGGCTCCTCCGCCAACATCGCCTTCGGCACCGCACGGTTGGGCGTGAAATCAGCCATGCTGACCCGCGTCGGCGACGACCACATGGGCCGGTTTCTCGTCGAATCCCTGGCACGGGAGGGCTGTGATGTCAGTGGCATCAAGGTCGACGCCGAACGCCTGACCGCCATGGTCCTGCTCGGCATCAAGGACCGCGAAACCTTTCCGCTGGTGTTCTACCGCGAGAACTGCGCCGACATGGCGCTGCAACCCGAAGACATCCATGAAGCGCAGATCGCCTCCAGCAAGGCGCTGTTGATCACCGGCACGCATTTCTCTACCGATCAGGTGTTCCGCGCCAGCAGTCAGGCGCTGGACTACGCCGAAAAACACAACGTCAAACGCGTCCTCGACATCGATTACCGCCCGGTGCTCTGGGGCCTGGCCGGCAAGGCTGACGGCGAGACGCGCTTTGTCGCCAACGACGCCGTCAGCCAGCACGTACAGCGCATTCTGCCGCGCTTCGACCTGATCGTCGGCACCGAAGAAGAATTCCTCATCGCCGGCGGCTCGACCGATTTGCTCACCGCCCTGCGCCGGGTCCGCGAGCTCAGTGCCGCGACCCTGGTGGTGAAACTCGGGCCCCAGGGTTGCACGGTGATTCACGGGGCGATTCCGGCGAAGCTCGAAGACGGCGCGATTTACCCCGGCGTACGCGTGGAAGTGCTGAATGTGCTGGGCGCGGGCGACGCGTTCATGTCCGGCTTCCTCAAGGGCTGGCTCAACGACGACAGCGACGAGCGCTGCTGCCAGTTAGCCAATGCCTGCGGCGGTCTGGTGGTGTCGCGCCACGCCTGTGCGCCGGCCATGCCGACGCTGGTCGAGCTGGAATATTTGTTCAACAGCCCGGTGCCGATTACCCGACCCGATCAGGACGCGGTGCTGCAGCGCCTGCACCGGGTCAGCGTGCCCCGTCGCGAGTGGCAGCCACTGTTCATTTTCGCCTTCGATCATCGCGGCCAACTGGTCGAGCTGGCGCAAAAGGCCGGGCGCGATCCGGCCTGCATCGGCCAGCTCAAGCAGTTGTTCGTTCAAGCGGTCGCGCGGGTCGAGGCTGATTTGCACACGCGCGGCATCGCGGCCGATGTCGGCGTGCTGGCGGATCAGCGCTTTGGTCAGGACTCACTGAACGCGGCCAGCGGGCGCGGCTGGTGGGTGGCCCGCCCGGTGGAGGTGCAGGGCTCGCGCCCGCTGGCGTTCGAGCACGGGCGTTCGGTGGGCAGTACCCTGCAAAGCTGGCCTCAAGAGCAGATCATCAAGTGCCTGGTGCAATACCATCCGGACGACGAGCCGATGCTGCGCCTTGAGCAGGAAGCGCAATTGCTGGGCCTGTATCAGGCGTCGCTGGCCAGCGGTCACGAACTGCTGCTGGAAGTGATTCCGCCCAAGGATCATCCTTCGACCCACCCGGACGTCATCTACCGTTCCCTCAAGCGCCTCTACAACCTCGGCATTTACCCGGCGTGGTGGAAAATCGAATCGCAGCCCGCCGAGGTCTGGGAGCAGCTCGACGCGCTGATTCACGAGCGCGATCCGTACTGCCGGGGTGTGGTCTTGCTGGGGCTGAACGCGCCCGCCGAAACACTGGCGGCCGGCTTTCGTCAGGCGGCGAAAAGCACCACCTGCCGGGGTTTCGCCGTCGGCCGTACGATCTTTCACGAGCCCAGCCGAGCCTGGCTGGAGGGCGAAATCGATGACGCGGAGCTGATCACTCGGGTGCAGAGCAACTTCGGTTTCCTGATCGAATCCTGGCGCGACGCTCGGGCCTGAAGTCAGAACCCGCAGCCTATGTGTTCAGTTGAACGAGATAACAACAATAAAGGTGCAGCCATGCCCGCTTCTGCAATCCGAATTGGCATCAACCCGATTTCCTGGAGCAACGACGACCTCCCGGCCCTCGGTGGCGAAACGCCCCTGAGCACGGCGCTCAGCGAGGGCAAAGAGATCGGCTACGAAGGCTTCGAGCTCAACGGTAAATTCCCCAAAGACGGCCAAGGCGTGGCCGATGTGTTGCGCCCATATGACCTGGCGCTGGTGTCGGGCTGGTATTCCGGTCGGCTCGCCAGCCGTTCGGCGGCCGAGGAAATCGACGCCATCGCCAGCCACGTCGAACTGCTCAAGCACAACGGCGCCACGGTGCTGGTGTATGGCGAAGTCGCCGATTCGATTCAGGGCCAGCGCATCCGACTGGTCGAGCGGCCGCGCTTCCACAGCGCCAGCGCCTGGCAGGCCTATGCCGACAAACTCACCGAACTCGCCCGGTTCACGCTGTCCCAGGGCGTGCGTCTGGCCTATCACCACCACATGGGGGCGTATGTGGAATCGCCGGAGGACATTGACACGCTGATGGCCCTGACCGGCGACGAGGTCGGCCTGCTGTTCGATTCCGGTCACTGCTACATGGGCGGCGGCGAACCGCTTCAAGTGCTGAGCAAACACATCAATCGCGTCTGCCACGTGCATTTCAAGGACGTGCGCAAGCCGGTGGTGCAACTGGCGCGCAACAACCTCTGGAGCTTTCCGGACTGCATCGTCAACGGTACCTTCACCGTACCGGGCGATGGCGACATCAATTTCGCCGCGCTGCTGGACGTGTTGATGCAAGCCGGTTACCAGGGCTGGCTGGTGGTCGAAGCGGAACAGGACCCGGCGGTCGCGCCGAGCTATGCCTACGCGAAGAAGGGCTACGAGACCCTGCGCACGTTGCTTGCCGCCGCGCAAACTCACTACGCGCTTCAACCACCCAGCACGTCTCAACAACCGCCTGAACACAGGAGCCTGTGAACATGAATCTCTTGGTCAAGAGCAAGGCCGACGGCCGCGACGTGGTAGCGCTGGCCGACGGCGTGATGACGTACGTCGGGTTCTCCGCCCACCGACTCAGTGTCGGCGAACGCCTGCCAGTGAGCGCGGGCGACAAGGAAATCTGCCTGGTGCTGCTAAGCGGCCGCATCAGCGTTAGCGGCGAGGCGCCGGGGCAGGGCGGTTTCAACTGGGAAAACCTCGGCGATCGGCAGTCCGTGTTCGAGGACAAATCGCCCTTCGCCGTGTACCTGCCGCCGGGCAGTCAGGCCGAAGTCACGGCGTTGAGCGCAGTGCAGATTGCCGTGTGTGCCGCGCCAGGCGATGCGTCCAAAGACTTGCCGGCGCGGTTGATCAAACCGGACACGATGAAACGCAGCGTGCGCGGTCGGGCGGCCAACACCCGTTACGTCTGCGACATCCTTCCCGATTCCGAGCCCGCGCATTCGTTGCTGGTGGTGGAAGTGCGCACGCCCTCCGGCCACTCGTCCAGCTACCCGCCACACAAGCACGACACGGATGATTTGCCGCACCAGAGCTTTCTCGAAGAAACCTATTACCATCAGGTCAATCCGCCCCAGGGCTATGTGTTCCAGCGCGTGTACACCGACGATCGCAGCATCGATCAGGCCATGGCCGTGGAGAACAACGATCTGGTCACGGTGCCCAAGGGGTATCACCCGGTCACCGTGCCTTATGGCTACGAGTCCTATTATTTGAACGTGATGGCCGGCCCAAAGCGCGCCTGGCAATTTCATAACGATCCGCAGCATAGTTGGCTGCTAGATTTATAAGCTTCCAAGGAGCCCTGAAATGAGCAACGCCCCGATCATCGGCCACTACATCAACGGCCAGATTCACGACAGCGCCGAGCGTTTCAGCGATGTGTTCAATCCGGCCACCGGCGCTGTGCAGGCCCGGGTGGCGCTGGCGGAACTGAAGACCGTTGACGAAGCCGTTGCCGCTGCCCAGGCGGCGTTTCCCGCCTGGGCGGATCAGTCCTCCCTGCGGCGTGCGCGGGTCATGTTCAAGTTCAAGGAGTTGCTCGACCAGCACCATGACGAGCTGGCGGCCATCATCTGCCGCGAGCACGGCAAGGTGTTTTCCGATGCCAAGGGCGAAGTGGTCCGTGGCATTGAGATCGTCGAGTTTGCCTGTGGCGCGCCGAGCCTGCTGAAGAGCGACTACAGCGACAACATCGGTGGCGGCATCGACAACTGGAACCTGCGTCAGCCACTGGGCGTTTGCGCCGGCGTCACACCGTTCAACTTTCCGGTGATGGTGCCGCTGTGGATGATTCCCATGGCGCTGGTTACCGGCAACTGCTTCATCCTCAAACCGTCCGAGCGCGACCCGTCGGCGAGCCTGCTGATGGCGCAGCTGTTGAAACAGGCGGGCCTGCCGGATGGCGTGTTCAACGTGGTGCAGGGCGACAAGGTGGCCGTGGATGCGTTGTTGCAGCACAAGGGCATCGAGGCGATTTCGTTTGTCGGCTCCACGCCCATCGCCGAATACATTCACCAACAGGGCACTGCCCACGGCAAACGCGTGCAGGCACTCGGCGGTGCGAAGAATCACATGATCGTCATGCCCGATGCCGATCTGGATCAGGCCGCTGACGCATTGATCGGTGCGGCCTACGGTTCGGCGGGCGAACGCTGCATGGCGATTTCCATCGCCGTGGTGGTGGGAGACGTGGGGCAGAAGCTCATCGACAAACTGCTGCCGCGCATCGATGCGCTCAAGGTCGGCAACGGCATGAACGCCGATTCGGACATGGGCCCGCTGGTGACGGCGGTGCACAAGGCCAAGGTCGAGGGGTATATCGCCCAGGGTGTGCAGGAAGGCGCGAAGCTGATCGTCGACGGGCGCAACTTCACGGTGCCGGGCGCGGAACAGGGCTTCTTCGTCGGCGCCACGCTGTTCGATGACGTGACGCCGGAAATGACTATTTATAAGGAAGAGATCTTCGGGCCGGTGCTGGGCATCGTCCACGTGCCTGATTTCGCCTCGGCGGTGGAGCTGATCAATGCCCACGAATTCGGCAATGGCGTGTCGTGCTTCACCAGCGACGGCGGCATCGCCCGGGCGTTTGCGCGCAACATCAAGGTCGGCATGGTGGGCATCAACGTGCCGATCCCGGTGCCGATGGCCTGGCATTCGTTCGGTGGCTGGAAGCGCTCGCTGTTCGGCGATCATCATGCCTACGGCGAAGAAGGCCTGCGCTTTTACAGCCGCTACAAAAGCGTCATGCAGCGCTGGCCGGACAGCATCGCCAAGGGCGCGGAATTCAGCATGCCGACGGCGAAGTAACAAACGTCGAACGCCGATGTTCGTTTGCGCCTGTACGGACGCGCTGGCGAGGGTTCGCTCCGTAGGAGCCGGCTTGCTGGCGAACGCGGTTGATCAGTGCCAGATAGGTTGACTGACCCACCGCATTCGCCAGCAAGCCGGCTCCCACAGATCGCGTAACGAGCCCGCTGACAGCGGAGTCAGCACAGCGGGGCTTCATCACCTCTAATAACAACAAGGTGCAAGCATGACCACGACTCGATTGACCATGGCCCAGGCCCTGGTGAAGTTTCTCGATAACCAGTACGTCGAAGTCGACGGCGTGCAGAGCAAGTTCGTCGCCGGGGTATTCACCATTTTCGGTCACGGCAACGTGCTGGGCCTGGGCCAGGCGCTGGAGCAGGACAGCGGCGAGCTCATTGTCCATCAAGGCCGCAACGAACAAGGCATGTGCCATGCCGCCATGGGCTTCGCCAAGCAGCACCTGCGGCGCAAGGTCTACGCCTGCAGCTCATCGGTCGGCCCCGGCGCCGCCAACATGATCACCGCTGCGGCCACCGCATCGGCCAACCGCATTCCGCTGCTGTTGCTGCCCGGCGATGTCTACGCCAGTCGCCAGCCCGATCCGGTGCTGCAGCAGATCGAACAATTCCACGACCTCAGCATCAGCACCAACGACGCCTTCAAGGCCGTCAGCAAATACTGGGACCGCATCAACCGCCCCGAGCAACTGATGAGCGCGGCTCTCAACGCCATGCGCGTGCTCACCGACCCTGCCGAAACCGGCGCCGTTACCGTGGCGCTGCCCCAGGACGTGCAGGCTGAAGCCTACGACTACCCCGATTCCTTCCTGCAAAAACGCGTGCACCGCATCGACCGCCGTCCGCCCACCGAAGCCATGCTCAACGACGCCGTGGCGCTGCTCAAAGGCAAACGCAAGCCGCTGCTGATCTGTGGTGGCGGCGTCCGCTATTCCGGAGCGGCTGCCGAGTTGCAGGCGTTCGCCGAGCGCTTCGGCATCCCGTTCAGCGAAACCCAGGCGGGCAAGAGCGCCATCGTCTCCGCGCATCCGCTGAACATGGGCGGCATCGGTGAAACCGGCACCCTGGCGGCGAATACCCTGGCGCGGGAAGCTGACCTGATCATCGGCGTCGGCACCCGTTACAGCGACTTCACCACCGGCTCGAAGTCCCTCTTTCAAAACCCCGACGTGCAGTTCCTCAACCTCAACGTCGGCGCATTCGATGTGCAGAAACTCGACGGCGTGCAGGTGCTGGCCGATGCGCGACTGGCATTGCAGTCCCTGGCGGATCAGTTGGGCGACTACCGCGCGCAATGGGGCGATCAACCGCGCGAAGCGAGGGCCGCGCTGGACGCGGAAGTGGACCGGCTGTACGCCGTGGAATACCAGACCGAGGATTTCGAGCCGGAAGTCAGTGGCCATCTTGACCCTCAGGTGCTGCGCGATTTCATCGAGATGACCGGGTCGTGCCTGACCCAGAGCCGGGTGCTGGGCGTGCTCAATCAGCAATTGCCGGCGGACGCGGTCATCGTCGCGGCGGCCGGCAGCCTGCCCGGGGATTTGCAGCGGGCGTGGCGCAGCACCAGTGTCGACAGTTATCACGTCGAGTACGGCTATTCGTGCATGGGCTATGAGGTGAACGCCGCGTTGGGCGTGAAAATGGCGGCGCCGGAGCGTGAGGTCTACGCGCTGGTGGGCGACGGTTCCTACTTGATGCTGCACTCGGAGCTGGCCACCTCGATTCAGGAGCGGCGCAAGATCAATGTGGTGCTGCTGGACAACATGGCCTTCGGTTGCATCAACAATTTGCAGATGGGCAACGGCATGGGCAGTTTCGGCACCGAGTTCAGGTATCGCAATCCCGAGACCGGTCAGCTGGATGGCGACTTCGTGCCGGTGGATTTTGCGATGAGTGCCGCGGCCTATGGCTGCAAGACCTACAAGGTCAGCAACGCCCGGGAGCTGGAAGCAGCCCTGGCCGATGCGCGCACGCAGACTGTTTCGACGCTGATCGACATCAAGGTGCTGCCGAAAACCATGATCCACGGTTACCTGTCGTGGTGGCGCGTGGGCGTGGCGCAGGTGTCGACCACGGGCACAACGGCCGAGGCGTATGAGCGGCAAACAGCGGCGTTGGCCAAGGCCCGTAAATATTGAACACAGTCCATGTAGGAGCGTGGCTTGTCCCGCGATCTGCCGGGAACCGGCAGCACATTCAGCCAATGCGGTGTGTCTGATACAGCGCATTGGTTGAATTGACGACGACTGCGTCGCCGATCGCGGGACAAGCCACGCTCCTACAGGGAAAGGAGATTACACATGAAAATCGGACTCATCGGCTACGGCAAGGGCGGGCGCTATTTCCACGCGCCGCTGATTGCCAGCCTGCCCGGCGTAACCTTTGCCGGCGTGGTCACCCGTTCGCCGGAACGCCGCCAGGACCTGCGCAACGATTACCCCAAAGTCCCGGCCTTCGACAGCCTGGCCGATCTGGTCGCCGCCGGTGTCGATGCGGTGGTGATCTCCACGCCACTGGCCTCCCGGCGTGCCTTGATTCTCGACGCCATCGCGCTCGGCGTCCCCGTGGTCAGCGACAAGCCGTTCGCCCCGGATGCCCAGGCAGCACAGGAACTGGTGGACGCCGCCGAACGCCGAGGCGTGCTATTGGGCGTGTACCAGAATCGCCGCTGGGACTCGGATTTTCTCACCGTGCGCAAGCTGATCGATCAGGGTGTTTTAGGCGACATCAGCCGCTTCGAGTCCCGGGTCGAGCGCTATTCGCCTTCCTCCGTAGGCAAGGAGAGCGGCGGCGGCATTCTGCGCGATCTCGGCAGCCATCTGGTGGACCAGGCGCTGTTGCTGTTCGGGCCGGTGAAGCGGGTTTACGCCGAGCTTGAGTTCGCGACGCCGGAGCAAAAAGTCGATCATGGATTCTTTATTTCACTGACCCATGCCACCGGCGTGGTTTCGCACCTCTGGGGCAACTGCCTGCAAAACGTCCAGGGCCCGCGATTTCGGGTCAATGGTTCACAGGGCTGCTATACCGTGGAGGGCCTCGACGGTCAGGAAGCTGCCGCTCTGGCGGGGTTGTCTCCCAGATCCGAAGGCGAACGCTGGGGCGTGGAAGAACATCGACGCTGGGGCTGGTTTGAGCAGGGCGAGCACCGCGAGCGGGTCCCGTCAGAGCGCGGCTGCTGGACCGAGTTTTACCGGCAGTGGCAGGAGGCGGTGATGAATCAGGGGCGCAATCCTGTCGATGCAAACGATGCGGTCGCCTCGGCCCGCGTGCTGGATGCCGCGAGGATCAGCGCGATGGAGGGCAGGGTGGTAGCGATTTAGCAGACGCCCACGATGAAGATCAAACTGGCTCACAAACCCCGATCCGTAGGAGCCGCCTTGATGGCGAACGCGGTGGGTCTGCACCAGAAATGGAGATGACACCCCCAATCCGTAGGAGCCGGCTTGCTGGCGAACCCACGATGGGCCTGTAACCGGGGGAGTGAATGACACACCGTGTTCGCCAGCAAGCCGGCTCCTACAGGGCATCGTGCACCCCCCCAATGACTGAGTTCAGGTAACAAAACATCAAAATAGAAATTAATTCTAAAAGCTGTTGAAGTAGAAATTATTTTCCAATAGAGTCATTTCCAGGTTGCCGACGATCGCCGTCAGCGCCTGAGGTCGGGTCTCCCGGCAGCAGGCTGAACGAGCGACACAAAAACAAGAAAGCCAATCGCAGACAGGTACCGCCGATGAACATCTTCAGATCAGCCGCCAAGGCTTGCCGTCCCTTCTTACTCGCGCTTCCCGCCATTCCCCGAGCTGTTTCCCACGCGCTTTTCCACACTGTAGCCCGCAGATTGATCAACGCTGCCCCCACCTTCGAATCCGCCCTCGAAACCATCGCCCACGTGCTCTGCGTCGAAAGCCGCGGCGTTGTGGTGTGTGGGGCATCGGGCGGTTCGGTCGCGCACCTTTCAGACATGGCGCCAGCTGCCTCGCGCTAAGTGTCAGCAACTCCAGCAGTCGTCATCCCCGTCATTACAACAACAAGAATCTGGAGAAAGACCGTTCATGAATACCCAGCTCCGTTTCACCTCACTTGCCCTGGCCCTGATGTTGAGCAGCGGCGCCACCCTGGCCGCCGACCTGAAGATCGGCGTGTCCATGTCGCAGTTCGATGACACTTACCTGACCTACATGCGCGAGGACATGGACAAGAAGGTCAAGGCCATGGGCGGCGTCGATCTGCAGTTCGTCGACGGCCGAAATGACGTGAACAAACAGCTCGATCAGGTGCAGGAACTGATTGGCAAGAAAGTCGATGCGCTTATCGTCAACCCGGTCGACACCGAAGCGACCAACCGCATCACCAAGATGGCCACGGCCGCCGGCATCCCGCTGGTCTACGTCAACCGCCGCCCGGATGATCCCAAGCTGCCCGCAGGCGTCGCCTCCGTGACCTCGGACGACAAAGAGGCCGGGCGCATGCAGATGGAATACCTGGCCAAGAAAATGGACGGCAAAGGCAACGTCGTCATCCTGCTCGGCGAGCTGGCCAACAACTCGACCCGCGACCGCACGGCGGGCGTGAAAGAAGTCCTGAAAAAATACCCCGACATCAAAGTCACCCAGGAGCAGACCGGCGCCTGGCAGCGTCAGCGCGGCATGGACGTCACCAATGACTGGCTGACCCAGGGCGGCGACTTCAAAGCGGTCATCTCCAACAACGACGAAATGGCCATCGGCGCCGCCATGGCCCTGAAGCAGGCGGGCAAGAAAGGTGAGGTGTTTGTGGCCGGTGTCGACGGCACGCCCGACGGCCTGAGTGCGGTCAAGAAAGGCGACCTCTCGGTCTCGGTGTTTCAGGACGCTAAAGGGCAGGGCGAGGGCGCAATCGATGCGGCCGTGAAACTGGCGAAGAAGGAAACGCTGCCCGAACAGGCCATCGTGATTCCCTTCAAGCTGATCACGCCGGACAACGTCAACACCTTCAAATAACCGCTCACTGACAGCCGGCAGAGTGCCGTCGCGCCTCTGCCGCCCCTGTCACCCGAGGAGCCTGTGACCATGTTCGCTTCCGCAACTGCTTCGGCTTCAACCCACCCTACCGTCTCCGGGACGGCGAGCGACGCCGAGCACCCTTATCTGCTGGAAATCACCAACATCAGCAAGGGCTTTCCCGGGGTGGTGGCCCTGGACAACGTGCAACTGCGCGTGCGGCCCGGCAGCGTGCTGGCGCTGATGGGCGAGAACGGCGCGGGGAAGTCCACGCTGATGAAAATCATCGCCGGCATCTACCAGCCCGACACCGGCGAAATCCGCCTGCGCGGCAAGCCGGTGGTGTTTCAGTCGCCGCTGGCGGCGCTGCAATCAGGCATTGCCATGATCCATCAGGAGCTCAACCTGATGCCGCACATGAGCATCGCCGAGAACATCTGGATCGGCCGCGAGCAGCTCAACGGCCTGCACATGGTCGACCACCGCGCTATGCACCGCTGCACGGCGCAATTGCTCGAACGCCTGCGCATCAACCTTGATCCGGAAGAAATGGTCGGCAACCTGAGCATCGCCGAACGGCAGATGGTCGAGATCGCCAAGGCCGTTTCCTACGATTCTGACGTACTGATCATGGACGAGCCGACCTCCGCCATCACCGAGACGGAAGTGGCCCACCTGTTTTCGATCATTGCCGACCTGCGCGCACAGGGTAAGGGCATCATCTACATCACCCACAAGATGAACGAAGTGTTCGCCATCGCCGATGAAGTGGCGGTGTTCCGCGACGGCGCCTACATCGGCTTGCAGCGCGCCGACAGCATGAACGGCGACAGCCTGATCTCCATGATGGTCGGCCGTGAACTGACACAGCTGTTTCCCGAACGCGATCAGCCAGTCGGCAAGTTGCTGCTGTCGGTGCGCGACCTGGCGCTCGACGGCGTGTTCGAAGGCGTGTCGTTCGACCTGCACGCAGGCGAAGTGCTGGGCATCGCCGGCCTGATGGGTTCGGGACGCACCAACGTTGCTGAAACGATCTTCGGCATCACCCCGAGCACGCGCGGGGAAATCCTCCTCGACGGCACGCCGATCCGCGTCAGCGACCCGCACTTCGCCATAGAGAAGGGCTTTGCGTTGCTCACCGAGGATCGCAAGCTGAGCGGCTTGTTCCCGTGCCTGTCGGTGCTGGAGAACATGGAGATGGCGGTGCTGCCCCATTACGTCGGCAACGGTTTTGTCCACCAGAAAGCCCTGCGCGTGCTGTGCGAAGACATGTGCAAAAAGCTGCGGGTAAAGACGCCGTCGCTGGAGCAGTGCATCGACACGCTGTCCGGCGGTAATCAGCAGAAGGCTTTGCTGGCGCGCTGGCTGATGACTAACCCGCGAGTGCTGATCCTCGATGAGCCTACCCGGGGCATCGACGTTGGCGCCAAGGCCGAGATCTATCGGCTGATCTCCCTGCTCGCCAGCGAGGGCATGGCGGTGATCATGATTTCGTCCGAGCTGCCGGAAGTGCTGGGCATGAGCGACCGGGTGATGGTCATGCACGAAGGCGAAATGATGGGCACCCTCGACCGCGCCGAGGCCACCCAGGAACGGGTCATGCACCTGGCGTCCGGCAATCCTGTCCACTGAATCCCTGGCTATTGAAGCTTCGATTCGAGCCATGCGCCACGCCCCAGTCGCCATGCCCCAGTCGGGTCTAAAAAGAACAAGAGGCACACATGAAGATGAACGCGATCCTGGAAAACAAACCCGCGCTGGCGCCTCGCAAGCACAAACGCCGGCTGCCCACCGAACTGAGCATCTTTCTGGTGCTGATTGGCATTGGCCTGATTTTCGAGCTGTTCGGCTGGATCGTCCGCGATCAGAGCTTTTTGATGAATTCCCAGCGGCTGGTGCTGATGATTCTGCAGGTGTCGATCATCGGCCTGCTGGCCATCGGCGTGACGCAAGTCATCATTACCACCGGCATCGACTTGTCGTCAGGCTCGGTGCTGGCGTTGTCGGCGATGATTGCCGCCAGCCTGGCGCAGTCGTCGGACTATACCCGCGCGGTGTTCCCGTCGCTGACCGATCTGCCGGTGTGGGCGCCGGTCATTGCCGGGCTCGGGGTGGGCCTGCTCGCCGGGGCGATCAACGGCAGCATCATCGCCATCACCGGCATCCCGCCGTTCATCGCCACGCTGGGCATGATGGTCTCGGCCCGTGGCCTGGCGCGCTACTACACCGGCGGT
The DNA here is from genome assembly GCF_026153515.1 of Pseudomonas sp. KU26590. NCBI lineage: Bacteria > Pseudomonadati > Pseudomonadota > Gammaproteobacteria > Pseudomonadales > Pseudomonadaceae > Pseudomonas > Pseudomonas sp. KU26590. The sequence continues at coordinate 4,834,715 of NZ_CP110644.1, read as the reverse complement.
CAGCCAGTGAGCATGCTGAATGATTCCTACACCGCGATCGGCCAGGGCGCTATGCCGGTGGTTATCTTTCTGGTGGTCGCGGTGATCTTTCACATCGCCCTGCGTTACACCAAGTACGGCAAATACACCTACGCCATCGGCGGAAACATGCAGGCGGCGCGCACCTCGGGGATCAACGTCAAGCGTCATCTGATCATCGTCTACAGCATCGCCGGACTGCTGGCCGGGCTGGCCGGGGTGGTGGCTTCGGCGCGGGCGGCCACGGGCCAGGCCGGTATGGGCGTTTCCTACGAACTGGACGCCATCGCGGCCGCCGTGATCGGCGGCACCAGCCTGGCCGGTGGCGTCGGGCGGATCACCGGCACGGTCATCGGCGCGCTGATTCTCGGGGTCATGGCCAGCGGCTTTACCTTCGTTGGCGTCGATGCCTACGTGCAGGACATCATCAAAGGCCTGATCATCGTCGTCGCCGTGGTCATCGATCAGTACCGCAACAAGCGCAAGCTCAAGCGCTGAGTCGTAGACGTGCTATCAAGAAGGGCCTGTTCGCAGGCCCTTTTGCGTTTACATCGGTTTGAACCGATCACGCAGCGCCCGGTCAGACACCCTCTGCGACCGAACACATCACTGTAGGAGCGCGCTTGCCCGCGAAGAACGATCACGCCGTGTTTCGGATACACTGCGGCGTTATTATCGCGGGCAAGCGCGCTCCTACAGTTTGCCAATGACCTTGTAACCCCGGCGCGACCCAACGCCACCGGGTATTCAAGCCCTTGTTGGACGAATCCTGATCAATTATGTTGCCGAGTACCGAACCCGGCCTTAGACTGCCGCCCCTCGTAAATTGAGTGCCAAGCGGCGCTTCGAGACTACGGCGCGTTTAATGCCAGGTTGAGGCGCACCTTTGAGATCGCCTTAATGCACGTTTTTTTATAGAGAAATCAATGACCAAGGATAAGTTGCTGGCGATGCCGGCCGATGACTACATGAACGCCGAGCAGCACGCGTTCTTCGTCGACCTGTTGCAAGCCATGAAAGTCGAAATCCACGCGCGCATCGAGCAGAGCCGTATCGCGATCGAAAGCCTGGACACCCCGGCTGACCCTGCCGACGCCGCTTCTGTGGAAGAAGAGCGCCACTGGCTGGTGAACGTGATTGACCGCGACCAACGCATGCTGCCGCAGCTGGAAATGGCGCTGAGCCGCATCACTGACGACACCTTTGGCTGGTGCGAAGACAGCGGCGAGCCGATTGGCCTCAAGCGCCTGCTGATCAGCCCGACCACCAAGTACTGCATCGAAGCTCAAGAACGCCACGAGCAGATCGACCGCCACCAGCGTCAGGCGTGATCCCTCGGGTTCGACCGCCCGCAACGGGTGGTCGAGCCGTTCCACTGCGCACCGTCCTTGCTCTTCCCCTCTAACGCCCCCTTCGCCGCACATTCCGACCGACTACCACCAATGACTCATGGCGCATGGCCGCTATTTGGGCGTTTAATGCTTTCACAATAACGAAAGCAGGGCAGGTCCCGGACATGGATGCGAAAGGTCGTCACGCAGCAACACCCTCCCACCCCGCGCACGGGTCTGCCGACCAGCAGGTCGCTAACGGTTCGCGCTGGCTGACCCCTGGACTGCAAAGCCTTGGGCTGTGCCTGCTGTTCGCGGCGATGGCCTGGGGCAATGTGTCCGTCTATGTGTGTCTCCCGGTCGCGCTGTTGCTGATGTGGGTGCCGCGGTTGTTTTCGGGTCGAACGCCCGCCGAATTGGCAGAGGCGGGCGAAGACGATATGACGCGTCTGACCCGGGATCTGTCGCGCAGCACCAGTCACAACGCGCTGTCTGCCGCCGCCGTGGCGTTTTCGGTCAGGCAACTGGCGGGCAAGCTGCAGTCTCAGGTCAACGCGGCCGAGCAGATCGTCAGCAGCGCCGACGTGATGATCGCCACCGAGCGCGCCACCTCGACCCTCAGCCAGCAAGCGCTGACCGCCGCCAGTCAGGCGCGGGAGAGCAGCGGTGCCGGGCTCAGCGTCCTTAATGAATCCATCGGCCTGATGCACCAACTGAGTGAAAGGGCCGACAGCAGTCGTGAACTCATCGAAGCCCTCAGCCAGCGCAGCGAAGACATTCAGCGGGTCACGGCGGTGATCCAGTCCATCGCCAGCCAGACCAATCTGCTCGCCCTCAACGCTGCCATCGAAGCCGCGCGCGCCGGTGAACACGGCCGTGGCTTTGCGGTGGTGGCCGATGAAGTGCGCGGGCTGGCCAAGCGCACCGCAACGGCGACCAGCGAGGTGGGGGAGATGGTCGTTGATATTCAGCAGCGCACCCGTCAGGTGGTCGAGCAGATTCGGCAGTTGTCGGGTGACCTGAGTGGCGGCGTCGCTCAGGTCGAATCCACCGGGCAGCAACTGGCGAACATCGCTCAGCTGGCCGTGGGGGTAGAGCAGCAGGTGGGCGAGATCGCACGAGGTGCCCAGACCAATCAGGAGCAGTTGAGCAGCCTGTTCGTGGCCGTCGAGCAAATGCGCAGCGACCTTGCGATCAGCGATGATCAGACCCGGCGCCTGGCGCAGTCGGCGTTGCAGATGGAAGAACAGGCTGAAACCATCAGCGAACGCCTCGCCCAGGTGGGGCTTGATGACTATCACCAACGCATTTACGACCTCGCGCGCGAAGGCGCCAGCCAGATCGCCGCGAAGTTCGAGCAGGACATTGATCAGGGGCGGGTCAGCCTGACCGATCTGTTCGACCGCACCTATCAGCCCATCGCCAACACTTCGCCAGCCAAGTACCAGACGCGCTTCGACCGCTACACCGATCAAACGCTGCCGGCCATTCAGGAACCGCTGCTGACCCGGCATGAGGGGCTGGTGTTCGCCATCGCCTGCACCCAGCAAGGTTACGTGCCGACCCACAATCAGGTGTTCAGCCGACCGTTGACGGGCGACACGGCGGTCGACGCGGTCAACAACCGCACCAAGCGCAAGTTCGACGACCGCACCGGCATTCGCTGCGGCAGTCACCAGCAGCCGGTGCTGTTGCAGACTTACACCCGCGACACCGGCGAACTGATGCACGATCTTTCCGTGCCTGTCATGGTCAAGGGGCGGCATTGGGGCGGGCTGCGTCTGGGCTATAGGCCGGAGAAAAGCTGAGGATCAAGCTGCAAGCTTCAAGCTTCAAGCTTCAAGTGAAGAGCAGTGAGCAGTGATCGGGTGTCTTGTGGCTTGCCACTTGAAGCGTGCAGCTCTTTGCGGAGCGTTAGTTGTGCGACCTAGGCACTTTAATTATTTAATCGTCCGATATTGAAGTAGGAACCGTCTGAAGTGCAGTTCCATCGGTTGACGGAACGTTAACTGCGATCATCCTGTGAGTATATGTCCGAATATGTAAATGCCTGTTCGGGACTCATGTCAGTACTCACGGATGAATCAAATGACAAAAAAAACCATGACTCAGGCGCCGGCCGATTCCCGTGCCGACGCGCAGCCAGTTACCGTTCGCCTCGGGGTGTTCTTCGACGGGACGGGTAACAACCGCATTAATAGCCAGATTGGCGCCGACTGTCAGGCCATGGCGGAAGTCTACGACGGCGTGCATACAAAAGAATGTGGCGGTCGTCACAGTGACCCCGCCAGCAGTTACAGCAACAGCCTCACCAATATCGCGAGGCTCGCCGGTTTATATAAGCAACAGCGCAAGGCAATCATTAACGCAGACGGCGTTTATGTGTATGGCGCGGTGTATGTCAGCGGCGTTGGCACTACCTCTGGCGGGCGTGATTCCCGCGTGTCGGGCCAGGGCTTTGGTCGCGGCACCACCGGCGTGGTGGCGAAAGTGTCGCGGAGCATCAAAAAACTCGCCGATGAACTTCAGATGTTCGAAAGTGATAACCCGGGTTGCGTCATCGGGGCGCTGGAGCTGGACGTGTTCGGTTTCAGTCGGGGGGCGGCGTCGGCCCGGCATCTGGCCAACGAAGTGCTGAAAAAATCCCGTGGCGCGCTCGACCCGGTGCTCGACCCCCGCACACTGCCGCTGTCGGACAGCTTCTCGTGGGCCTGCGGCAGCGTGCGGTTGAAGGTCATCGGGCTGTTCGACACGGTGGCTGCCGTGGGCGGGATTTCCGATCTGGGCAGTGTTCGCGATGCGGTCAATAAACGGGTCAATCTGTTTCTGCCCCCCGGGTGCGCGCAGCAGGTGCTGCATCTGGTGGCCGGCGATGAGCATCGGCGTAACTTTGTGCTCAACAGCGTCAAGCCCGACTGGCCCCGGGAAATCGTCCTGCCCGGCAGCCATTCGGACATCGGCGGTGGCTATCAGCCCCAGGAAGTGGAGAAGGTGTCGCTGTTCCGGCCTCGCCGCAGTCTGGTCAGCGTCGGTACGCCGTACGACGCCACGGACGCCTGGCTGCAGGCCCACGCCGAGTTGTCCACCCTCGACGCCGGGCGTCTGCTCGACCCCACTGATGACAGCGCCTCGCTGGGCGTTGAATGTTTCGAACGGTTCGCCAGCAGCTCGCGCGGGGTCAAAACGGTGGTCGCCACGGTGACGCTGGAGCGCCGCGTCTACAACCATCTGGCTCACGTTTACCTGCGGGTCATGCACACGCTGGCGAGTGACGAAGGTGTGCCGTTTTTGCCGATCCGCGATTCAGCGGAGATCACCCTGCCACCGGAATTGCGTCCCATCGCCGCCAAGCTGATCAGTCATGCAAAAGGAGAGGGCGGGGTGTTGAACGACGCGGAGCTGAATTTGTTGTATCAGCGCTACATTCATCGCTCGGCCCACTGGAACAATGCGCGGCGCGACGCGCTGGTGGATGGTCTGTTTGTGCATGCGCCTGCGCGGAACGGGCGGCAGACGTTTTCCAATGTCGGCCAGCCCGGTTATCCACATTGAGCGGGTTGTATTAAACGAGCGGGTGGGGATGATGGCGTATCAGGCAAAAAAATGGCGGCTGGAAAGGCCGCCATTTTTTTTCGTGTACGACGGGTCAGGTCGGTGTGTGCAGCAACACGTTCAGCTCATCGACGATGGGTGCCCAGTCATCGTCCAGCTGGATCTTTTCCTTGAGAAGTGCCGCTTGATTGTCTGTCCAGAACTCGGCTTCGGACACCTTCACGCCTTCCGGCAATTGATGCGCAGCGACGAATGCATCGATGCTGGCCTGATCGGACTCCAGCCCCATTTGTTCGAACAAGAGCTCAAGCGACGGCGTCATGATTTCCATTTTTTTCTCCCGAACGGGTCAAGGACCCGGATTGGCGTGTCAGTGAGTAACCTTCTGTTGCATCGGAGTGCGCGGGGCAGGCAAGAGTTCTAACTGATTGCCTGAAGGGCCACTGACATACCAGGGGCGGCCGTCTTGTTCGGCATGGGGCAGGGCGGGAGACACAGATGATGCTGGCTGGCGCGCATTCTGTAGGAGCGCGCTTGCCCGCGAAGGCGTAAGACCAGTGATAAAGGTATCGCCTGATTCACCGATTTCGCGGGCAAGCGCGCTCCTACAATTGCCTGCGTCAGGCAGCAGATCGTCAGTGAAGTCAGTTAGCCAGGGCAGGCGCGAGGTTTTTACGTGGGACCGGCTTTAGCCGGGAAGGCGTCAGGTGTCGCACCGCGAAATTGATGGTGCTCAATCAGGCCTCTTCCCGGCTGAAGCCAGTCCCACCAGGGGCGGGCGTCTTGGTCGGCATGGGGCAGGGCGGGAAACACAGATGCTGCTGGCTGACGCGCATTCTGTAGGAGCGCGCTTGCCCGCGAAGAGGTTGGTACATTCGACACATCTTCAGCGCCTGTGATAACGCTTTCGCGGGCAAGCGCGCTCCTACAATTGCCCGCGTCAGGCAGCAGATCGTCAGTGAAGTCAGTTAGCCAGGGCAGGCTCGAGGTTTTTACGTGGGACCGGCTTTAGCCGGGAAGGCGTCAGGTGTCGCACCGCGAAATTGATGTTGCCCAACCAGGCCTCTTCCCGGCTGAAGCCAGTCCCACCAAGTGCGGGCGTCTTGGTCGGCATGGGGCAGGGCGGGAGACACAGATGATGCTGGCTGGCGCGCATTCTGTAGGAGCGCGCTTGCCCGCGAAGGCGTAAGACCAGCGATAAAGGTATCGCCTGATTAACCGATTTCGCGGGCAAGCGCGCTCCTACAATTGCCTGCGTCAGGCAGCAGATCGTCGGTGAAGTCAGTTAGCCGGTGCAGGCGCGAGGTATTTATGTGGGACCGGCTTCAGCCGGGAAGGCGTCAGGTGTCGCACCGCGAAATTGATGTTGCCCAACCAGGCCTCTTCCCGGCTGAAGCCGGTCCCACTAAAACGTCGCATGGCGTCTTGATGTGTAGGGTCCGGCCCGCTGAAACATTCCATGGCCGCAAAAATCACATCACCCCGGACGAAAGGGATATAGCCCGTATAGACTGACTGCCGGTAGAATCCATGCTCACGCCAGCGTCCGGCTCCAGGGCGCACCATTTCTCGTTTCTTTCTCGCCCGGTCCGCTGTCCGGGCGAGTTCCTATCAGGTTGGGAGTTTGTACATTGGCAGTAGGTCATCTGGATACCCACGCGTTATTCGTGCTCGGCGACGTGCGCGCGAAGTTGGTGAAGCTTTTCCAGGCGCGATTCGTTTACGTGATCGAACAATCCCCTGAAGGCATTTACATGTCGGAAATCGACACCGAAACCGCACTGGTGGTCGATGACAAACCCGGGTTGGAACTGAAAGTGGGTGACCACTTCCGTGCCGCAGTATTGCCCAGCCGCGAGGGCGGCAAGTTCGAAATCCGCTTCCGCGACATCAAGATGACCATCTACGGTCTGGGCGAGTATGCGTTTGTCGAAGTGCCGGAAGGCCACGGCATCGTCTTCAAAGAGTCCCACAGCATCTTCATGGTGTTCGCTGCCCACGAGCAGATCGAGTCGGGCCTGAGCAAAGTACTTAAAGCCGCTACCGCCAAGGCCGCCAAATGGCGCAAGGGCGAGCTGACGTTCAAAGCCAGCGAGTAAAGCGGCGCTTCAAAAAACCTGCACACGGAACGCGCCCACATCCCCCTCGTCCAGCCGAAGGGTGGCGGGGGCGTCGGCGCCCGGAAAAAATCCAGCGCCCAGGCTCAATGCCCCTGCTGTCTGCCGTCGCTGACTTCCGCTGGCACGTCGTCACCGGCCATGCGCTTGCGAAACAGCCCGGTGCGGGCCAGCAGCAAGGTGGTCACCGGGACGGTGATTGCGAGCAGGATCGGGATCAGCCACGCGTGCAACACAGGACCCTCCTTCAGCGCCGAGAAGTAGACGATCGATGCCAGCGCCACGCACCACGCGCCGAGGGTCGAGGCCAACGCGGGCGGGTGCATGCGCTGGAAAAAGTCCTTCATGCGCAGCAGCCCCAGCGCGCCGATCAGGCCGAACAGGCTGCTCAGCACCAGCAGCACGGCGGTCAGGACTTCGACCCAGAACGGCAACACCTGCAACGAATTCATTCGATCACCTCGCCGCGCAACAGAAATTTGGCCAGCGCGAAGGAGCCGACGAAGCCGAACAGCGCGATCAGCAGCGCCGCCTCGAAGTAGGTGTCACTGGCGTAACGAATGCCCAGCACCAACATCGTCAGCATCGCCAGGATGTACAGGTAGTCCAGCGCCAGTACCCGGTCCTGGGCCGACGGGCCTTTGAACAGGCGAATCAAGGTCAGGACCATGGCGATGGTGAACACCGACAACGTAAACAGAATCGCGTTTGTGAGCAGGGCGCTCATTGGAAAATCTCCATCAGTGGCCGTTCGTACGTGCTTTTGAAGTGCTCGATGAAGGCCGCTTCGTCGTCCAGATCGAACACATGCATCAGCAGCACGCTGCGATCCAGCGCCAGTTCAGACCAGACCGTTCCCGGCACCACCGTGCAAATCATCGCCAGCGCCGCCAGGCCGTGGGCGTCGTGCAGGTCCAGCGGGACCTTGACGAACGCCGAGCGCGGCGGACGCCGACCCGCGCTCAGCACGCCCCAGGCGACGACCAGATTGGACACCACCACATCACGGCCCACCAACAGGAACAAGCGAACGGCGACGCCGGGTTTGCGGATCCGCGCGGGCGAAGGGCGCAACGGCGCAAAAATGTACGGCGCAAAAAAACCGAGCAGGGCGCCCAGCAGCAGATGGCCCGGGCTCAGCGACAGGTTGAGCAACAGCCACAAGCCCCACAGCGACAGCGACAACAGCGGCGCGGGAAACAGACGCTTCATGGCTGCACCTCTGCCGCTACTGAGGCGGGCCCCGCTATCGGCCGCGCCGCCATCACCGACAGCACGTATTGCTGCGGGTCATGCAGCGCCTGGGCGGTGTCCTGGGTGTAATGAAGCAGCGCCTGAGCCTTGAACGTCAGCACGATGGCGCAGCCCACCAGCAAGGCGATCGGCAGGCATTCGTTGAGCCGCAGCATCGGTGCCGCGTGTTCCTGGGGCGTCCAGAAGCGCTTGATGCCTACACGCACGAAGGCAAACAGCGACGTCAGCCCGGAAATAATCAGTAGCGCCACCAGCGTCCAGCTGTCAGCGCGAATGGCTTCGTCCTTCGCCACATCAAGGCCCAGCGGATTGAGCAGGGCGCTGATCAGCGTTAGCTTGCCGAGGAAACCCGACAGCGGCGGCATGCCGATGATCAATAGCGCGCAGGCAATGAAACTCAAGCCCAGAAACGCCATGGTCCAGGGGATGACGTGGCCGACCACGGCTTTCTGCTCGTCATCCAGATTGGTCCCCGGTACCGGGTGCAACGACTCCAGCGCCTTGGGCAACTGGTCGGCGTCTTCGTCGAGGGCGATGTCGTTGGCCGAGCGCGAGCGCTCGATCAGCTCCGCCAGCAGGAACAGCGCACTGAGCGCCAGGGTCGAGCTGACCAGATAAAACAGCGCGCCGGCGGTCAGGCTCGGCTGCGCGAAACCGACCGCCGAGAGCAGAATCCCCGCCGACACCAGAATGCTCAGGCTGGCCATGCGTTCCAGGCGTTGGGCAGCAACCACGGAAATCGCCGCCACGGTCACGGTGGCCATGCCGCCCCAGATCAACCAGTCCCCGCCGAAGAACGCCGATGCCCCGGCCTGGCCGGAGAACAACAGCGTCCACAACCGCATCAGCGTGTAGAAACCGACCTTGGTCATGATCGCGAACAGCGCTGCCACCGGTGCGCTGGCGGCGGAATAGGCCGGCACCAGCCAGAAATTCAGCGGCCACATGCCGGCCTTGGCCAGAAACGCGACGGCCAGAATGGCCGCGCCCGCGTGCAGCAAACCCAGATCGCCCTCCGGCACCTGAGGGATCTTTATCGCCAGGTCCGCCAGATTCAGTGTGCCGGTGACCCCGTAAATCAGCGCGGCGCCGATCAGAAACAGCGACGAGGCCAGCAGGTTGATGGTGATGTAATGCAGGCCAGCCGATACCCGCGCCCGTCCCGAGCCGTGCAGCATCAGGCCGTAGGACGCCGCCAGCAAAACCTCGAAGAACACGAACAGGTTGAACAGGTCAGCGGTGAGAAACGCGCCATATAGCCCCATCAGCTGAATCTGAAACAGGGCATGGAAACTGGCGCCGGCGCGATCCCATCGCGCCAGGGCGAAGAGCAGGGCGCAGAAGGCGACGATGCCGGTCAGCACCAGCATCAGGGCTGACAGGTGATCGACCACCAGCACGATGCCGAACGGCGCCTCCCAGTTGCCCGGCAGGTACACGCCAATGAAGCCGGTGGTCCCGGTTTTCTGCACCCACATCATCAGCGTGATGGCGATGGCCAGACCGAGCCCGGTGGAGAAGAGGTTGATCCGCGCTTTCAGCGGGCGGTGTTTCTCGCCGAGCCACAGCATCAGCGCAGCGGTCAGCACCGGCAGCAGGATCGGCGCGACGATCAGTTGATTCATCACACTCATTCACCCAGCTCCCGACCGTCGACATGGTCGTTGCCGGTCAGGCCGCGCGACGCCAGCAGCACCACCAGAAACAGCGCAGTCATGGCGAAACTGATGACGATGGCCGTCAGCACCAGCGCCTGGGGCAGGGGATCGGTGTAATTGAGCAGGTCCTGGGGCACGCCGTCCTTGATGATCGGCTCCTTGCCGATGAACAGGCTGCCCATGCTGAAGATGAACAGATTGACGCCATAGGACAGCAGGCACAGGCCCATGACGACCTGAAAGGTCCGTGGACGCAGGATCAGCCACACGCCGGATGCGGCGAGCACGCCAATGGCAATGGCGATGACTTCTTCCATCAGATGGCTCCTTGTGAAATCGGGCTGTCGGCCGGGACCGGCTCAATGGGCTGCGGCAGCGAGGTCGGGCGATGGCTGCGCACCGACTGGTGAGCCAGCGCCGTGAGGATCAGCAAGGTCGAGCCGACCACCACCGCGTACACGCCGATGTCGAAAAACAGCGCGCTGGCGATGTGCAGGTCACCCAGCATCGGCAGGACCACGTGGGCGGTGTGGGTGGTCATGAACGGATAACCGAGGGCCATCGAGCCCAGACCCGTGGCCAGCGCGAAGAACAGACCGGTGCCCATCCAGCGCAACGGCCGCAGGCTCATGTTGGCCTCGACCCACTGGGTGCCGGCGACCATGTATTGCAGGATGAACGCCACCGACATCACCAGCCCGGCGACGAAACCGCCACCCGGCTGGTTATGCCCGCGCATGAACAGGTACATCGACACCACAAAAGCCACCGGCAACAGCAGGCGCACCAGCACCGCCGGCACCATCATGAAGCCCAGTGCCGTGTCGGCGGCATGACGCGGGTTGACCAGATCGGTGACCACGTCACGGGCCAGCAAACGCTGTTGTGCCGGCAGGGCGATGCTTTCTTTCGGCGGCCGGAAGCGGCGCAGCAGGGCGAAGACCGTCAAAGCCACCACGGCCAGCACGGTGATCTCGCCAAAGGTGTCGAAGCCACGGAAGTCCACGAGCATGACGTTGACGGCATTGGTGCCTCCGCCCTGGGCCAGGGCACGGCTCAGGTAAAACTCGGAAATGGTGTTAGGCGTCGGCCGCGTCAGCATCGCGTACGACAACGCCGCCATGCCCCCGCCCACCGCCACGGCGAGGACGAAATCGCGGATCCGCCGCACCTTGGCCCGGCGTCGTGCCTGGGAGGGGGGCGGCACGTTTTCGTTGCGTCGCGGCAGCCAGCGCAGGCCGAGCAGAATCAACACCGTGGTGACGACTTCCACCGCCAGTTGGGTCAGCGCCAGGTCCGGCGCGGAGAACCAGACGAAGGTCACACAGGTCATCAGCCCGCAGACGCTGACCATGGTCACGGCCGCCAGTCGGTGGTACTTGGCTTGCCAGGCGGCGCCAATGGCGCAGGCAATGGCGATCAGCCAAAGCATCACAAATACGCCGGAACCCGGAATCTTCGGGCGATCGCCCCAGCTCAGCCCGCTCTCATACATCGGCACGAAACCCGCGACCAGCGCCGCCAGCACCATCAGAAACAGCTGCGCCTGCAGGCGACGTGTCGTCAACAACCCCACCAGTCGGCGCGCCCCTCTCATCTTCAGAACCAGCACGCGCTCGAACATGTGCTTGCCGTTCAGGCGCCAGATCAGCGGCGGGCCATTGACCTGTTTGCGCTTGATCGGCCCGCGCAGCAGCAGGTACAGCACGATGCCGGCGGCCATGGCGATCAGGCTCATGATCATCGGCGCGTTCAACCCATGCCAGATCGCCAGGCTGTATTCGGGCAACTCCCCACCGACCACTGGCTGCGCCGCGGCGGCCAGCAATGGGCCGACGGAGTGCGTGGGAAAAATACCGACGATCAGGCAGGCCAGCACCAGCAACTCCACCGGCAGGCGCATCCAGCGCGGCGGTTCGTGGGGCGTGTGGGGCAGGCGCGTGGCCTTCGGGCCGAAGAACACGTCGACGGTGAAACGCAGGGAATAGGCCACGCTGAAGATCCCGGCGATGGTGGCGATCACCGGCAGGGCGATCTCGACCCAGTCGGTCGAGGTGATGAACACCGTTTCCGCAAAAAACATTTCCTTGGACAGGAAGCCGTTCAGCAGTGGCACCCCGGCCATTGACGCGCTGGCGACCATTGCCAGCGTCGCGGTGTACGGCATCAGCTTGATCAGCCCGCTGAGCTTGCGGATGTCGCGAGTGCCGCTTTCGTGGTCGATGATCCCGGCCGCCATGAACAGCGACGCTTTGAACGTGGCGTGGTTGAGGATGTGAAACACCGCTGCAACGGCGGCCAGCGGGCTGTTCAGGCCCAGCAGCAGGGTGATGAGCCCCAGGTGACTGATGGTGGAATAGGCCAGCAGGCCCTTGAGGTCGTTTTGAAACATGGCCGAGTAAGCGCCGATCACCAGCGTGCAGGCCCCTGCGCCGCTGACGATCCAGAACCACTGTTCGCTCCCCGACAACGAAGGCCACAGCCGCGCGAGCAGGAACACCCCGGCCTTGACCATCGTCGCCGAGTGCAGATACGCCGACACCGGTGTCGGCGCCGCCATGGCGTGGGGCAGCCAGAAATGGAAAGGGAATTGCGCGCTCTTGCTGAGCGCGCCGATCAGAATCAGCGTCAGCAGCACGGGGTACAGCGCGTGGGCGCGAATCGCATCGCCCGAAGCCAGCACGCGATCCAGGTCATAGCTGCCGACGACGTGCCCGAGAAGCATCATCCCGACCAGCAGCGCGAGGCCGCCGGCGCCGGTCACCATCAGCGCCATGTAAGCGCCACGCCGGGCGTCGGCGCGGTGGTGCCAGTAGCCGATCAGCAGGAACGAGAAGACGCTGGTCAGCTCCCAGAAAAACACGATTTGAATGAGGTTGCCGGACATGACCAGCCCGAGCATGGCGCCCATGAACGCGAGAAAGAATGAAAAGAAACGCGGCACCGGGTCGTCCGGCGACATGTAATAGCGCGCATACAGCGACACCAGTGCGCCGATCCCCAGCACCAGTATCGAGAATAGCCAGGCAAAGCCGTCCAGGCGCAGGACGAAGTTCAGGCCCAGGCTCGGTAGCCAGAAAAACTCTTCTCTGATGACCCCGCCGTGGGCGATCTGTGGATACCACAATGCAACTTGCACCGTGCCGATCAAGGCGATCAGGCCGGCGAGAATGGATTCACTGTTGCGTGCGTTGTGCGGCAAAAGGGCCGCCAGACAGCTGCCGATGAAAGGCAGAAGCAGTAGAACTATCAGGGACATAGGTTTCTAATCTGCGAAGAAATGTCAAGGATCATACGTGCCGGGTCCGGTATGACCAAACGCCAAGATGTCGCAGAATCCTACAAAGTTTGTAGGCAGCAGCGTAGTCCATGCCCATTTGCTCATGGATTTCCTACCCAACCCGGCTGCCCGATTTGGCGTGCTTCATCAATTAGGCGACAATGCCGGCCTGTTTCCGGAGCGCCCCATGTCTGATTCCATTAAAAGCCCCGCCGTCGATGCCGTGCTCGACGCCACCGGCCTCAATTGCCCCGAGCCGGTCATGATGCTGCACCAGAAGGTGCGTGACCTGCCGCCCGGCGGCTTGCTCAAGGTAATTGCCACCGATCCTTCCACCCAGCGTGATATTCCCAAATTCTGTGTGTTCCTCGGCCACGAGCTGGTGGACAAACAGGCGGGCGACGGCGAGTTCCTCTACTGGATCCGCAAGAAGCTCGACTGATTGGCTGCGCAGCGACTGACGCTTTTCGCGTCATGCTGGCTCGGCAGGACTCTGGCGCCTACACTGCGGCCACTCCAGGAGCCCTGACATGCGCATAGTTGCCGACGAAAACATTCCCTTGCTCAACGCCTTCTTCGCAGGCTTGGGTGACATCCAGCGTTATCCGGGGCGCACGCTCGACCGTGCTGCCGTCGCCGACGCCGATATTCTGCTGGTGCGCTCGGTGACGCGGGTCGACCGCGCCTTGCTCGAAGGTACGCCGGTGCGCTTCGTCGGCACCTGCACCATCGGCACCGATCACCTTGATCTCGACTACTTCAAGGAAGCTGGCATTCAATGGTCAAGCGCCCCGGGCTGCAACGCCCGTGGCGTGGTGGACTACGTGCTGGGCAGCCTGATGACCCTCGCGGAAATCGAAGGCGTCGAACTCGCCAGTCGCACCTATGGCGTGGTCGGCGCGGGGCAGGTCGGCAGTCGCCTGATCAAGGTTCTGCGCGGCCTGGGCTGGAACGTCCTGGTCTGCGACCCGCCGCGTCAGGCCGGTGAAAGCGGCGATTACGTCAGCCTCGACGAGATCATCGCCCGCTGCGATGTGATCAGCTTGCACACACCGCTGGATAAACACGGCGACACGCCCACCTGGCACCTGTTCGACCGCACTCGCTTGCAGCAGCTCAAGCAGGGCGCCTGGCTGATCAACGCCGCGCGTGGCCCGGTGGTCGACAACACCGCTTTGCGCCATGTGTTGCTGGAGCGCGAAGACCTGCAAGCGGTGCTGGACGTCTGGGAGCACGAGCCGGCGGTCGATGTCGAACTGGCCGAATTGTGCGTGATCGGCACGCCCCACATCGCCGGCTATAGCCTCGATGGCCGACAGCGCGGCACGGCGCAAATCTACCAGGCGCTGTGCGCGCACCTCGGCCAACCGGCGAGCATCCGTCTTGAAGACTTGCTGCCCAAGCCCTGGCTGGCCGGGGTTGATCTGGATGCCGCCACGGACCCGGTCTGGGCGCTGAATGCGCTGTGTCGCGGCGTTTACGATCCGCGCCGCGACGACGCGGATTTCCGCCGCAGTGTGGTAGGGGGGGCCGACAGCCAACGCCTTGCCTTCGACGCGCTACGCAAGCATTACCCGCCCCGCCGGGAAATCGACAGCCTGCAGGTGCGCATCAACGGCGAGTCGGCGGCTCTGCGTCAGATCGTCGAGGCCTTGGGCGCAACGTTGATCGCCGATTGATTCACACGGTGTATTTCTTGATGTAAGACCACAACGTTTCGGGCAGTCGTTGCGGAACGTGCTGCCAGAATCGGCGCATCTTCGGGAGTGCGTTATAGGCCTCATGCCACGCCTCCTCGCGATCTTCACGGCGCGTCACCGGGGCTTCGATCAGTCCGATGAAGCTGGCGAAGCTGCAAGGGATCGGCAACGCCTCGCTGCGCTCAATCCGGTGCACCTGTTCCTGCACGGTGATCGCCACACCTTGTTCGTCGATGAACACGTAAGGGGTCAGCGAACTGACCCGATCACAGCGGCTGCTGCACAGCTTCTTTCGGTTCTTCAGTTCACCGAAGCCTCGCTCGTACAGACTGATCGTAGAGCCACTGACCCTCATGCAGGCCTCTTCGAACGCGTTGAGAATGACCTCGGCGTTTTCGATGCTCGTTTCGATGGTGGCGATATCGACGAAGCGCTCCAGGGTCCCGGCTTCCAGCGCGTTGAAGGCGCGCTTGATGGTTGAGAGGTGAACGAAGTCCTTCTTGCATCCGATCAAATGAACGTCGAACTGGTAGTCAGCCAGTTCCTGGCCCGAGATCACCGTGGCAAACGCTTTGGTGTCCAGCGCGGTTTCCATTACGATGTTGAACTTGTTGCTGTGGGCATAAGCGAAGATGCGGCTGCACAGCTCCCAGATGAACGCCTCCGTATGTTTGTACCGGCGGGTCACGTCCTGATCGGCGAAGTCCGCATAGCGAGGATGCAGCTCGCGGAAGTTTTCCTGGTACAGATGCACGTAGTTGCCGTAGCCCGGTGTTTTGAGGAGCGTATTGTTCAGCATGTACGTCTTGCCCGAGCCCTGCACCCCGGCGACCACCAGGATCTTCGGTGCAGGACTTCCATCGTCTGCAATGTCTTTAGGCACATCAAACATGGTGCCTACGATCGCCTCGAATACGGCATCCAGTTCTTTTGGCGTGTAGGCGTAGTGTGTTTCGGTCATGGCGCTTGTTCCTTGAGTTAAGTTGGATTGACTGTTGAAAGTCTCAAGGACGTAATCGTAGTGCCCGGCAATGAGCAACTGGATAAACGCGCTGTGTATTGCAGAATGTTTATAACGCCCATAAAAAACCCGGCGCCATGGCCGGGTTTCAATCAAATCTGCACATCAATCTTGTTTTTCGGGCTGCACCCAGTATTTCTCGCATTCCTGGCAGGCGGCCTGGACCATTTCTTCAGTAATCAGAATTTCCTGCCCGTTTCTGTCGAGTATCGCGCCACCCAGTTGCAGTTCGGGTTGAGGGCGGAACACGGGTTCTTGATTGCTGCTGCTTTGCAAGCTCATGGGCTGTCTCCTCATCAGGTAAGAGCGCGTCGATAGTAATCACGCCGGCATGACCGCGCCGTGACAGCATTCCTTGACTGACGACGGTGCGCGGAGTTCAGCGAAAGCTGACGAGCGTGTGCGAGGAGGGAGGTGTAGGCTCTGCGGCTGATTCGTCTCGTGAGTGTCCTCCATGGCTTCAGTGTTCTCCGGCCGTCAGCGGCATGCCATTCGCCTTGCCCTGCGCATGATCGCGCCGTACCGCAAGCAAGCCATCGGCGCGTTGCTCGCGCTGGTGGTCACTGCGGGCATTACCCTGTCGATGGGGCAAGGTATCCGGCTGATGGTCGATCAGGGGTTCATGACCCGTTCACCGACGCTGCTCAACGAAACCATCGGCCTGTTCATGGGGCTGGTGGTCGCCCTCGCCCTCGGCACCTTCGCGCGCTTCTATCTGGTGTCGTGGATTGGCGAACGCGTGGTCGCCGATCTGCGCAAGCAGGTGTTCGACCACCTGGTCAGCCTGCACCCCGGCTTCTACGAGAATAACCGCAGCTCGGAGATTCAGTCGCGCCTGACCGCCGACACCACGTTGCTGCAATCGGTGATCGGCTCTTCGCTGTCGATGTTCCTGCGCAACGCGCTGATGGTCATCGGCGGAATCATCCTGCTGTTCTTCACCAACCCCAAGCTCACCAGCATCGTCGTCGTGGCGTTGCCGCTGGTGATCGCGCCGATCCTGATTTTCGGGCGCCGCGTGCGAAGCCTGTCGCGGGAGAGCCAGGACCGTGTCGCGGACGTTGGCAGCTACGTCTCCGAGGCGCTGGGGCAGATCAAAACCGTTCAGGCCTACAACCATCAGGAGCAGGATCGGCAGCGTTTTGCGCAGACAGCCGAAGACGCGTTCGAGACGGCGCGTAAGCGGATTCTGCAACGCTCGTGGCTGATTACCCTGGTGATCGTGCTGGTGCTGGGCGCGGTGGGTGTGATGCTTTGGGTCGGCGGCATGGATGTGATTGCCGGCCGCATCTCCGGCGGCGAGCTGGCGGCGTTCGTGTTCTACAGCCTGATCGTCGGCAGCGCGTTCGGCACCCTCAGCGAGGTGATCGGCGAGATGCAACGGGCAGCGGGCGCGGCAGAGCGCATCACCGAACTGCTGCAGGCGCGCAGCGAAATCACCGCGCCGGCCCGCGATCTGCTGACGCTGCCGGCGCGCATCAGCGGTCGCCTGGCGCTGGAAAATCTCAGTTTCGCGTACCCGTCACGCCCGGAGCGTAACGCCGTGGACGGCTTGAGCCTGACCGTCGAAGCGGGGGAAACCCTGGCGCTGGTCGGGCCTTCCGGCGCGGGCAAGTCGACGCTGTTCGATCTGCTGCTGCGTTTCTATGACCCGCAGCAGGGGCGCGTGCTCATCGAAGGCATGCTTGCCGAGCGCCTTGACCCGCTGGACCTGCGGCGTTGCTTCGCCTGGGTGTCGCAGACGCCCGCGCTGTTTTTCGGCTCGGTGGAGGACAACATTCGCTACGGCAACCCGGCGGCGAGCGTCGAGCAGGTGGAAGCGGCAGCACGGACTGCCCATGCCCATGAGTTCATTCAGCTGCTGCCCCAGGGTTATCAGACCCATCTGGGTGATGGCGGCATGGGCTTGTCGGGCGGGCAGCGTCAACGGCTCGCGATTGCCCGAGCTTTGCTGGCCGATGCGCCGATTCTGTTGCTCGACGAAGCCACCAGCGCACTGGATGCCCAGAGTGAGTACCTGATTCAGCAGGCGTTGCCGACGTTGATGAAGGGCCGCACGACCCTGGTGATCGCCCATCGACTGGCGACGGTACAGAACGCCGACCGCATTGCGGTGATGGATCAGGGGAAACTGGTCGCGGTGGGAACCCATCGCGAGCTGATTGCCAGCAACCCGCTGTACGCGCGTCTGGCGGCCTTGCAGTTCAACACAGGGATGGAGCAGGCCGGCTGAAGGCCGACCTGAATCGGCGCGTCAGTCTTTGCGGTATTCGCAGAGGTAGGCGGTTTCTTCGGTCGCTTCGACATCGAATTTGACGTTCGCCGGAATCTTGAAACTCTCGCCGGCTTTGAAGGTTTCCCAGTCATTGGCGCCCGGTAGCAGCACTTTCAGCTCGCCTGAGATCACATGCATGATTTCGCGGTCGCTGGTGCCGAAGTTGTATTTTCCGGGAGCCATGACGCCGATGGTCGCGTCGCCTGCTGCTTGCTTGAAGGCGATGGATTTGACGGTACCGTCGAAATACTCGTTGACCTTGAACATGGCTGATCTCCTTGGAAAGGGCTGGAAAAGGCCGGACAGTATGCCGAACGTACAAAAGGCCGTCATCCGCTTTGATAAATGCGTCATGTTTCAGCCGGGAATCACCAGCGGTAACAACCGCGCGGTATTGCGCGCGTCCGACAGCGCCCGGTGTTGCTGGCCATTGAAATGCATTCCCGCCAGTTGCAGCGCGGCGTTCAGGCCGCAGGGTTTTTGCAGGTGACGGGCTTTGGCGAAGCGTTGCTTCAGGTTGATGTGGGGCAGGGTGGCGAGTTCGCTGGTGAGCTGATGCTGACGCCAGTCCTGTTGCAGTTGCTGGCGGTCATAGTCGCCCCAACTGGTCCAGGCGACCAGTCGCTCGCGGTGTTGGGCGATCCAGCGTTCGAACTGTGGCCATACGGCGGGCAACGTCGACGCACTGTCGATCAAGCGCTGCTGAATGTGCGTCAGCTCTCGGCAGAAAGGCGTGAGCAACGGCCGGCGCATGGGCCGTACGAAGCGTTCGAAATGGTCGATTTCGCGCCCCTCCTGATTGACCAGTGACGCACCGATTTCGATGATTTCCATCTCCGCCACCGGCCATCCGCCCTCTTCGGTGGTGGCCTCCAGGTCTATCACCAGCCAGTAGGACATCTTGAACTCCAGTTTCATAACCTGCGGCAGCGCCCTGGAGCGTAGTCACATCAAGGCCGTCACGTCCAACTGCCCGGCGCAGATGATCCATGATTGGGACTCGCGGCAGGCAGGAAGGTTTGCAGCGGCAGCCTCTTTTGTAGCGTCTGACTTGTATATGGCCGTGACAGCGCTTGCCTGGCCAACGCGCCTCGGCATAAATTGCATGCGCATCCGATGCTCACCTAAAGCGCAGTGCGGTCGATAACGCAAAGGACAAGGACAGCTTCAGCCGGGATTACACTGTTAGTGGGACCGGCTTTACCCAGGAAAGCGTCGGGCGGCACACCCCCAAATGGGTGGCGCTCAGACGGGCCTCTTCCCGGCTAAAGCCGGTCCTACAGAATATCGCGCGCTGTTGTGGGACCGGCTTTAGCCGGGAAGGTGGCAAGCATGGACAGGGGGCAGCAAGGCGCTAGGAGGGCGGGAGTTGGTGCGACAGGGGCGATTTAGCCTCCGTTTTACCGTTGTCTAATTGATCGCGAACGCATAGCTTACGTACTCCGTTTCGCCTGAGGTGCCTTGTCTTGATGTCCACGCCGATGCGGATGGCTTTTAACACCCTGCTGTTCACGACCACTACGCTGTGGGCCTGGCAGGCCGGTGCGACGCAGATCGTGCGCATTGGTGCGGCGCATTTCCCGCCGTATACGATTCGTCCGGAACGCGGCGAAGACACCGGGCTGTTGCCGCAGATGATCAGCGCGCTGAACGCGATGCAGAACGACTATCGCTTTGAAGCGGTGCCCACTTCCATCCCGCGCCGGTTTCGCGATTTCCAGCAGGCGCGCTTTGACATGGCTATCTTCGAGAACCCGGACTGGGGCTGGAAAGGCATTCCCCATGAAGATGTTGATATGGGCCTTGAAGACGCCGAAGTGTTTGTCGCCCATCGCTTGCAGGGCAGGACCCAGGCCTATTTCGATGAGTTGCATGGCAAGCGCCTTGCGCTGTTCAGCGGCTATCACTACGCGTTCGCGCGTTTCGACGCCGACCCTAAATTCCTTGCCGACAACTACAACGCCACGCTGACCTATTCCCACGACAGCAACTTGCTGATGGTGCTGCGGGACCGCGCGGATATCGCGCTGGTAACGCGCTCCTACCTGAGTACGTTCATGTCGAACAACCCGCAGGATGCCGACCAGTTTCTGGTGTCGGACCGTGTGGACCAAGTCTATCGGCACTACGCGCTGTTGCGCCCGGATGCACCCATCAGCGGCGAACGCTTCAGCGAACTGCTGCGCCAGCTCCGGGAGAACGGGGAAATGTTCAAAATCTTTCAGCCGTTTCGCATCGCGGTGACGCCACAATCCACCCACCATGCCGTAGCGCTGGGC
Organism: Pseudomonas sp. KU26590; assembly: GCF_026153515.1. Classification (NCBI taxonomy): domain Bacteria; kingdom Pseudomonadati; phylum Pseudomonadota; class Gammaproteobacteria; order Pseudomonadales; family Pseudomonadaceae; genus Pseudomonas; species Pseudomonas sp. KU26590. The sequence continues at coordinate 4,814,230 of NZ_CP110644.1, read as the reverse complement.
GAAGCGGCCGAGAAGGACTGACGAAGGCAGTCATTACCGGCTGAGAACGGGTGGCGGGTGATCAGGCGGGCGGGATGCGGGAGCGCTGAAGAGGCGCCCCCACAACACGCGCTTAGCGGTCTCGCGCGTCTTTTGCGTCCATCTCGGCGTTGCGCTCATGGACGCGCTTGAGTTGCTCATCGGTGAGGGGCAGTTTCTTCGCTGAATCCTTGAGCATCAGCAGACCGCCGACGATCGAGCCGATTGCAACGACCAGAATTAACCAGGCATACCAGGGCATAACGCTCTCCTTCTTGTGATAGGGCTTGGAGCAGCGACGCTGTCCAGTGGTTCAATTGTAGGAGATGCTCAACGCCCGGCGCGTGTCGGGCAGGCATTTACCGATTGCCGGGTCCCGCGTTGCGGGATGTTCGGCTACAATGCGCGCCGATTTCGACTTGCCAGAGAACCCGCTCATGTCCGCCTGCCAGACCCCCATCATCGTCGCCCTGGATTTCCCGACCCGCGAAGCCGCGTTGAATCTGGCTGATCAGCTGGACCCCAAGCTGTGCCGGGTCAAGGTAGGCAAGGAGCTGTTCACCAGCTGCGCATCGGACATCGTCGAAACCCTCAACAGCAAGGGTTTCGAAGTGTTCCTGGACCTTAAATTCCATGACATTCCGAACACCACGGCAATGGCGGTCAAGGCCGCCGCCGAGATGGGCGTGTGGATGGTCAACGTGCATTGCTCCGGCGGCCTGCGCATGATGGCGGCCTGCCGTGAGGTGCTGGATCAGCGCACCGGCCCCAAACCGCTGTTGATCGGTGTCACCGTGCTGACCAGCATGGAGCGCGAGGATCTGGCCGGGATCGGTCTGGACATCGAGCCCCAGGAGCAAGTGCTTCGGTTGGCGGCACTGGCTGAAAAAGCCGGGATGGACGGTCTGGTGTGTTCCGCGCTGGAAGCCCAGGCGCTGAAAGCGGCGCACCCGTCACTGCAGCTGGTGACGCCGGGCATTCGTCCGGCCGGCAGCGCGCTGGACGATCAGCGCCGCATTCTGACGCCGCGCCAGGCGCTGGATGCAGGCTCCGACTATCTGGTCATCGGCCGCCCGATCAGCCAAGCGGCTGATCCGGCGAAAGCGTTGGCAGCGGTGGTGGCGGAACTGGCGTAACTGGCGTACAACCCGCCATCCGCTGCTGGACTTGATTCTGTAGGAGCGCGCTTGCCCGCGATCGCGGTATGTCAGCGACACCAGGTACCACCTGACACGCCGTATTCGCCAGTAGCGCGCACCACCGGTTGCTGACTCAGAAACCGCTGCGTTTCAGGATTGAATCCATGCTTTCCTTCGAGGGCCGGCCGTAGAATTTCAGCAATTCCGAAGCCCGGTTGGTGAAGAACCCATCCACGCCCTGTTCGCTGATCGCCTTGAAATCCACCGCGTCATCCACGGTGTACGGATGAACGATCATTCCGCGATCGTGGGCCATCTTGTTCATCCACGGCTGCACCAGGTCACTGTAGCTCTGGTCACCGCCGTTCTTCAGCGCTGCCGACGGCCCGGTACCTACGGCGCCGTGGTCTTTGGCCCAGTCCATCCAGGCGGCGAACTCTTCTTTGGATTTCACCTGCTGGCTGGCGTAAAAGCTGGCTTTGTCCTTGGCCCCCGAGTCCTTGAAAGTCTTGCCCGATGCCGCTTCGATAGAGCCGTCACCCAGCCACAGCAGCAGCACTTTCGGGGTGTCGGGCATGCTCTTCTGCAGCAATTCCATGCTTGGTTTTTCAAAGGTCTGCAGCACCACGCGGCCCGGCATGTGGGCGACGTTGACGTAGCCTTTCTCGGCGGCAGGACGCTGGCTCAGCCAACCGCGCTGATCAAGCTTGTTCTTCAAATCTTCTTCGATGCCCGGAAACTGCGCCGGCACCTTGGTTTCGATGTACAAGCCGGGCTTGTTCTTGCCGCCTTCGGCGATGTCGATGACTTCGTCCAGCGTCAGAATCTTCAGCCCGGCGTAGGTGGCGCGGGCGCGATCCGGGTAAGCCTTGTTGAACCAGGAGCCGGCGTCCAGGCGCTTGATTTCTTCCAGCGTGAACGTGTTCAGCGGGTCTTTGGCCCGTTGCGGGTAGACCTCGGCGATGTTGGTGGTGCGCTCCAGCGTGTTGTCGTGCAGCGCGATGAGCACGCCATCCTTGGTGCGCTGGATGTCCATCTCCAGGTAGTCAGCACCCAGTTCGCGGGCCAGCGTGTAGGAAGGGACCGTCTCCTCGGGCGCATTGAACGATGCGCCGCGATGGGCAATGACCGCCGGCCACGGCACGCCGATCTTCGCCGCCAGCGCCCGACCCGGTTCCTTGCCAGTATCAGCGGCCGCCAGGGCCACGGCGGATGACAACAACACACCGGCAATCGCGGCGCCGCTCAACGTTCTGGATAATCCTTTCAACATGGTTCTGACGTTCCTTTTGTGCATGTCCGTTCATGGCGCAGCCGCTGCCGCACCGCGTGGCACATCGTTTTGTCGTGACGAAATCGGGTGTCCCAAGGCTCAGACCTTAAACAGCAACGTGCATGGCGGGCAACCGGGGTTGTCGTTGCGAGGGGGGTTGCTGTCGGTTTGAGTGGCGATGGAGCGCTGCCAGTTTCCGGGATGTTTATGACATTGAGGTGCCGACGGACGCTAACCGGGGGATTACGTCTCGGCAACGTGGATTAGCGCAGTGGGCCTAGTTTTAGCTGGGGAACACTCAGTCGGGCTGGCAATCCGGCACCGTGTCTATTATGAAATCCATCTCTATCTGGCTTCCAGCCCTGCCAAACCGCTCTCACTCGCGCTACTGTCAGCACCATGAATTTTGCGCAGCGGAGGGATGATGAAAACGGTGTTGGTGCTGGTTGAAAGCGTGAACATGTATTTGCCGATTCTGGAAAGCAGCGGCTTTCGCCTGATTCTTGCGCCGACGCCGGCGATGCGCGCCGAGGCGGTGGCGAACGGGGGGGAGGAGATTGATGCGGTGTTGACCCGTGGGCCGCTGGGGTTCGCCGCCGAGGAAATGGCCGCGCTGCCGAACCTCGGCATCATCTGTGTGATTGGCGCGGGCTACGAGCGCGTCGACCTCGAAGCCGCCGAGGCGCGGGGCATTGTGGTGACCAACGGGGCAGGGGTGAACGCACCGACGGTAGCGGACCATGCGATGGCAGTGCTGCTGGCAGCGGTTCGTGACATCCCGCAGGCCGACGCGTCGGTGCGCCGCAACGAATGGCGCAAAGTCACCCGGCCTTCGTTCGCCGGCAAACGCCTGGGCATTCTCGGCCTTGGCTCGGTCGGGATGGCCATCGCCAAACGGGCGCTGGGGTTTGACATGGTCATTAACTATCACAGCCGTTCGCCCCGGGCGGGCGTGGATTTCAACTATTGCGCGACCCCGCTGGCGCTGGCAGAAGCGTCTGACTTTCTGGTGGTCGCGACGCCGGGCGGCGGCTCGACGCGGCACCTGATCGACAAAGCCGCCATCGAAGCGTTGGGCGCCAACGGCTTCATCGTCAACATCGCCCGGGCCAGCGTTGTCGACACCGATGCGCTGATCGACGCGCTTCAGCACGGCCGCCTGGCCGGGGCGGCGCTGGACGTATTCGACGACGAGCCCCACGTCCCCGATACCCTGAAAGCCTTGAACAACGTGGTCCTCACCGCGCACCTGGCGGGATTGTCGCCGGAAGCATCGCGCGACACTGTGCAAATGGTCGCCGACAACCTGCTGGCGTTTTACGCGGATCAGCCGGTGCTGACGCCTGTTCACAGCTGACGATCTGCCGCCTGACTCTTTCTAACAGCAGCTCTCCAACAACACCTCTCCAATAACAAGAGTAATCGCGCATGTCTTCATCTTCTGTGTTGAAAGTCGCTCTGGTAACGGGCGCCGGCAGCGGCATTGGCCGTGCCGTGGCGCTGCAGTTGCTGGCCGACGGTTTTGCCGTCGTGCTGGCCGGGCGTCGCCCTGAACCCTTGCAGGCGCTGGTCGAACAGGCCGAGGCTGCCGGACAACGGGCGCTCGCGGTGTCGACGGACGTGCGCGACCCGGCCAGCGTCCAGGCGCTGTTTGCGACCATCGAAAATACCTTTGGCCGGCTGGACGTCTCGTTCAATAACGCTGGCATCGGCGCACCGGCTGTACCGATGGACGAGTTGTCGGTCGAGCAGTGGAAGAACGTCATCGATACCAACGTCACCGGGATGTTTTTGTGCGTGCGTGCCGCGTTCGGCTTGATGCGGCGTCAGGCGCCTCAGGGTGGCCGGATCATCAACAATGGCTCGATTTCCGCGCACACGCCCCGGTTGTTCAGCTCGCCTTATACGTCCAGCAAACACGCCGTACTGGGCCTGACCAAAAGCACGGCGCTGGATGGTCGGCAGTTCAACATCGCCTGTGGCCAGATCGACATCGGCAATGCCCTGACTGAAATGACCGATCGCATGACCAAAGGCGTATTGCAGCCCAACGGCGATCTGCAGGTCGAGCCGACCATGAACGTGCAGCACGTGGCTGAAGCGGTGAGTTACATGGCCGGACTGCCACTGTCGGCCAACGTGCTGAACATGACGGTCATGGCCAGCAGCATGCCGTTTGTAGGGCGTGGCTGATCTGCCGGCTCGTTGAGTCGCGTTGCGTTGTTTTGTCCAAAACCTGACGGGATCCGTCCAACCCGGATGAGCGCTCAATTGCCACACTTAACCCATGCCGAGCCACCTTCAATCGAGGACACTGCCATGACCGAGTTCGTTATCGCCCCCGTTGCCACACCCTCCCTGGCCGTTGCCGGGACGTCCAGCCGATTTCCGATTCGTCGGGTTTTCTGCGTGGGCCGCAATTACTCCGATCACGCCCGGGAAATGGGTCACGACCCTGACCGCGAGCCGCCGTTCTTCTTCATGAAGCCGGCCGACGCCGTGGTGCCCGCTGAAGGCCAGATTGCCTATCCACCGCTCACCGAGGACCTGCACCACGAAATCGAACTGGTCGTGGCGATTGGCAAGGACGGCGTGAACATTGACCCGCAGGACGCTTTGAACCACGTCTGGGGCTATGGCGTCGGTCTGGACCTGACCCGCCGCGACTTGCAGGCGCAGGCCAAAAAAATGGGCCGGCCGTGGGAGTGGGCCAAAGCGTTCGACGCCTCCGCCCCCGCCACGCCGCTGCGCCCGGTCAGCGAGATCGGGCATCCGGAAGCCGGCGCGATCTGGCTCGACGTCAATGGCGAGCATCGCCAGCGTGGCGATCTGTCTGACCAGATCTGGGCGGTCAGGGACGTGATCGCGCACCTGTCGCAATCGGTGGGTCTCAAAGCGGGCGACCTGATCTATACCGGCACGCCGGCCGGGGTGGGCGCGTTGCAGCGCGGCGATGTGGTCACCGCCGGGATCGAAAGCATTGCCGAATTGAGTGTGACAATCGGCTGATCCCCTGTTGACGCCCGCCTGAGAATCGTTTGGTCCGGCTGCCGCCGTTGCCCTACCATGGGGCAGTCCGAACCGGCGATTTCAGGTGTTTCAGCGATGGTCCATCCCTCCCGCATCCAGACCTACGGCATGCAGCAGCGCAGCGACCGCATGGATTTTTACATCCGTGACAAGTCCGCCCGCCCCGCGCTGACGGCGCCCCATCGTCATGAATATTTCCAGATCCAGATCAACCTCGGCGGTGACACCGTGCAGCACATCGGTGGCGCGGTCAGGCCGTTTCCGCGCAACACTTTGGCGTTCATCCTGCCCCATCGACTGCACGTGATTCCGCACCCGGAAGACGGTAATTTTGTGCTGATCAACTTTTCTCAGGAATTTCTGCTGCAGCATCTGCAGTGCGATCCGATGGACCTGGAGGATGTGCCCGTGGCCGAGGCGCCTGAGCTGGCGCCGTTTCGGTTTCAGGAGCATCTGGATTTCACCCTTGATGACACCGACTTCGCCGACGTGACTGCGCTGCTGGTGCAGATGCGCGACATGGACCGCGCCAGGCCGTTGGGCTCCGGCGCGATCCTGCGCGGTTGCCTGCTGCAATTGATCGGCACGGTGTGCAATCGCTACGAAGCGCAGTTGCTGGCGTTGTCGGCGAACAAGGCAGAGCGGCGCGGACGGCGCGATGCGATGAGCCGGGTGATCGACTACATCCGCGCGCACATCGCCGACCCTGCCATGACCCTCACCGATGCAGCGGCGGCGGCTTTTCTGTCGCCCAACTACTTGACCCACCTGCTGCGCAAGGAAACCGGCAACAGCTTTTCCGAACTGGTTCTGGAGCGGCGCATGCGGCTGGCGCGCACGCATTTGATGAACAGCAACAAACCCTTGAGCCACATCGCCGAAATCTGCGGATTTACCGACGAAGCCTATTTCTCGCGGCGCTTTCGCAAAACCCACGGCATGCCCCCGGGGCAGTTTCGCCGCGAGCGGCGGGGTGGTTGAGCGGGGTGGGAAGGCAGCAGCGTTTCACCGCAAAAGTGATGGCGAGTGGACTGGCCTCTTCCCGGCTGAAGCCGGTCCCACTGATGCGTCGCGCCCGATCAATCTCAATGTGCTGGCTTCTTTCCTGGCTGAACAGAGGGCGCCTGAACACCGCGTACTTAGTGGGACCGGCTTTAGCCGGGAATGCGTTGGAATGGCTGGCATTGACTTGGGGCAGACAACTTCAGAAATCACGTCATGGTGACCGGCAGTTATATTCAGCCAACCCGACCCCTGTACGAGCGCGCTTGCCTGCGAAGAGGTCTGTCCATCCGACGAATTATTACCGTCTGACACTACGTCTTCGCGGGCAAGCGCGCTCTTACAGGTCAAGCAGCGTTCCTAGACCACGCTTTTTACAGCTCAATCGCCCTGGTCAGCTCGCTAAACAACGCCGACACCGAGCGCAGCGCTCGGCAATCCGGGCGCGTCAGCAGCCACAGCCCGGTGTCATGCCCCTCGATCGCTTCGCTGATGGGCTGAACCTCGCTGTCTTTCAGCATGAAATCCGGCAGCGCTGCCACGCCCATGCCTGCGCGCACCAGTTGGGCCACGGCAAGCATGGAGCTGCAGCGATAGGCCAGGTTCACGCCGGGCAGATGCTGCCGGCGCCACATCACGGTCGGGTGATCGGGGAGGAAATCGTCGGGGGCGATCCAGGCCATGTCGTCGAGGGCCAGATCACCGCAGCGCCGCACGTAGGCTTCGCTCGAACAGACCCGATATCCAACCGTGCCCAGGCGAGAGCCAACCAGGTGCTCAGGCGGCGTGTTGGTCAGACGCAGCGCGATGTCAGCGTCGCGACGGCTCAGGTTGGCAAAGGTGCTGGACGTGTTCAGTTCCAGGCGCAGCCCCGGGTAGTTCTGCATGAAGCGGCTCAAGGCAGGGAGCAGCAGGCTTTGCAACATGGCTTCGGTGCAGGTCAGGCGCACGGTGCCGCTGACGACTTGCCGGCCCTGCTCAAGGCTCAATTGCGCGAGGGCCAGCGCGTTCTCGGCACTCTCCGCCTGCTGGGCGAGGGCCAGTGCTGCGCTGGTCGGCACGTAGCCGGCGCGGCTTTTGTCGAAGAGCGCCGTGCCCATCGCCTTTTCCATCCGACGCACCGCGCGGAATACCGTCGAGACATCGACCTTCAGCAGTTCGGCGGCCTTGGCCAGCGTCCGGCCCCGCACCAAGGCGAGGATGAGGTTGAGGTCGGCATGGTTGATTCGATAGTGCGCGGCTGCATTGATCACTTGCCTGGACGCCAATTCTGATTGCAGGGCCACAAGCTTATAGTCGCCCCTGGACCTTACGCAAAGCGTTTTGATATCAGGGAGCACACATGACTCAAGGGCAAAAAATTCGGATCGCGCTGGTGGGCGATTACGACCCGAGCGTGCCGGCGCATCAAGCGATTCCGGTGGCGCTGGACAGGGTGGCGGACGAAACCGGGCTCGACGTTCAGGCAACGTGGGTGCCAACAACAGACATAAGGGATGGCGCGAGCCTGCAGGCGTTCCATGGCATCTGGTGCGTGCCGGCCAGCCCCTACCGCGACATGGACGGAGCGCTGACGGCGATCCGCTTCGCTCGCGAGCGGCAGGTTCCTTTCCTTGGGACCTGCGGCGGTTTTCAGCATGCGTTGCTGGAGTACGCGCGCAATGGTCTGGGCTGGGCCGATGCCGAGCACGCCGAGACCGCGCCGGACTCCGAGAACGCCATCATCACGCCGTTGAGTTGTTCGCTGGTCGAGGCCTTTGCGCTGATTCGTCTGCGGCCGGGTTCACGGATTGCCACCGCGTACAACGCCCTGGAAACCCAGGAGCGCTACCGCTGCCGCTACGGTTTGCGCAAGGAACTGGAAGCGGATGTGTTTGCCGGTCCGCTGAAAGTGTCGGGCTATGACGAAGACGACGAGGTGCGCGCGATGGAGCTCGACGGTCATCCTTTTTTCATCGCCACATTGTTTCAACCGGAACGCGCCGCGCTGGAGGGCAGCACGCCGCCGTTGGTGAAGGCGTTTGTGCTGGCCTGCGCGGCGGAGTTGATTTGACATGATGATGGCAGACACATTTGGCGTGCCGTACTACGCGGTGATTTTCACCTCAGTCCGCACTGAACTCGACGCTCAGGCATATGACGACGCGGCCCGGCGGATGCTCGAACTCGTTGGTCAGCAGCCGGGTTTCCTCGGCGTGGAATCGGTACGCGGCGATGATGGGTTGGGGATCACCGTGTCGTACTGGGCCAATGAAGCCGCGATCCTGGCCTGGAAGGAGCATCCGGAACATCGGGAAATCCGGGAGCGCGGCCGTTCGACCTGGTATCGGCAATGCACCACGCGGGTTTCCAGGGTGGAGCGGGAATACAGTTTCGGGAATTGAAGCCCGATCAACGCGCAAACTGCCAGTTGTGCGCGTCTGGCGCGGCGGCTCCTTACCGGCTGAATCTGTCCCACCGGCACATCGCGCGCTTTTAGTAGGACCGGCTTCAGCCGGGAAGGGGCCTTCATATGCACTCTCGATTTTGCGGTATGGCGAATGACTTCTTCCCGGCTAAAGGCGGTCCTACAGATACCCGCCGGCTTTATTCACCCATTTATGGCATAACCGGTGGAACATACGCCAATGTCGTGCCCAGCACCCAAAGCAGGAACAACACCAGCGGCGTATGCACCAGCAATTGCACGAACGAGAAGCCGATCAAATCCCGCGCCTTCAGACCGAGCACGCCCAGCAGCGGCAGCATGTAGAAAGGGTTGATCAGGTTCGGTAGCGCTTCGGCGGCGTTGTAGATCTGCACCGCCCAGCCGAGGTGGTATTTGAGGTCGTTGGCAACCTGCATCACGTACGGCGCTTCGATGATCCACTTGCCGCCGCCGGACGGAATGAAGAACCCGAGAATCCCCGAATACACGCCCATCAGCAGCGCGTAGGTGTCGTGGGAGGCGATACCGGTGAAGAACGTCGAGATGTGGTGCGCGACGGTTTGCGCGTCGCCGCCCTTGACCGTGGTCAGCAACGCGGCGATCGAGCCGTACAACGGAAACTGAATCAGCACGCCGGTGGTGGTCGGCACGGCGCGGGCAACGGCATCGAGGAAACTGCGCGGACGCCAGTGGAGCAGTGCGCCGACCATGATGAACAGGAAGTTGTAGGTGTTCAGGCCGGAAATCGCGGTGATTGCAGGCTTGGTGCTGAACTCGTTGTACAGCCAGCCGGACGCCAGCGCGACCATTAGAATGATCAGCAGCGGGCTGTATTCCAGCCATTCGCCGGGGCGGGTGCGCGGCGGCAACGGTGGCAGGCTGAAGCTCGGGTCGATGCCGCATTCCTTGGCATCGCGGGCGTTGGCCGGGCCAGGCGCTGTGGCGTAGGCGACGATGATCGAGACCACCACCAGGGCCAGCAGCATCACGCCGGACTGCCAGAGGAAGATCGTCTGGGTGAACGGAATCACCCCGGTGATCGCCAGGATTGACGGCGGCAGGCTGGCCGGGTTGGCTTGCAACTGCGCGGCGGACGACGACAGGCCCAGCGCCCACACAGCGCCCAGACCCAGGTAAGCGGCGGCACCGGCGGCGCGATAGTCCATTTTCAGATCGGTACGACGGGCCAGGGCGCGCACCAGCAAACCGCCGAAGACCAGCGACAAACCCCAGTTGAGCAAGGAGGCCACCATGCTGATCAGCGCGACCCAGGCCACGGCCGAACGGCCGTTTTTCGGGATGCGCGCCAGGCGGTCGATCAGTTTGACCGCAGGCGGCGAACTGGCGACGACGTAACCGCCAATGACCACGAAGGCCATTTGCATGGTGAAGGGGATCAGGCTCCAGAAGCCGTCGCCGAAGGCTTTGGCGGTGTCGGCGGGTTTGGCGCCGATGACCAGCGTGGCGAGGGTGACGATGACCACGGCCAGGGCGGCGAACACCCACGAGTCCGGGAACCAGCGTTCCGCCCATTTGGCGCAACGCAGGGCAAAGCGGGCGGAGCGGCTTTCTTCGATGTCGGCGGCCACGTGTGTTACCTCTTTTAGTTATTGTTCAGGTTTTCAGGACGGCAGTTTCAAGTGTTGGCGGTAACGCGAAAAAAGCACCGGCTCAGAGACAGCAAAGCCCCTTCATCGCTGAAGGGGCAGGGCGGTCTGACCAAAGGTACGGGTGTGGCGAATGCTCAGGGTGTGGCCAAAATGCCAGGCACGACGCGGATCCTGTAGGAGCGCGCTTGCCCGCGAAAGGCTCGTTCAGACACTGCGTGGGTGTCTGGCCATCTGCGGTTCGCGGGCAAGCGCGCTCCTACAAGTACCGCGCCATCGCCGTTAAAACGTCATTTCAACCACGTCATCCGGCACGATCAGCTTGCCGGCGGTCTTGGCGATGATTTCATCGACGGTCACGCCCGGTGCGGTTTCGCGCAGCACGAAGGCGCCGTTTTCGATCTCCAGGTAGGCGAGGTCGGTCAGCACTTTCTTGATGCAGCCGGCGCCGGTCAGCGGCAGGCTGCAGCGCGACAGCAACTTGGATTCGCCGTCCTTGGACGCATGGGTCATGGTGACGATGATGTTCTCGGCACCTGCCACCAGGTCCATCGCGCCGCCCATGCCCTTCACCAATTTGCCGGGGATCATCCACGACGCAATGTTGCCCTCGACGTCCACTTCAAACGCGCCGAGCACGGTCAGGTCGACGTGGCCGCCACGGATCATCGCGAAGGACTCGGCCGACGAGAAAATCGATGCGCCCTTGCGCGCGGTCACAGTCTGTTTGCCGGCGTTGATCATGTCGGCATCGATGGTTTCTTCGGTAGGAAACGGGCCCATGCCGAGCAGGCCGTTTTCCGATTGCAGCATCACGTCGATGCCGTCCGGTACGTAGTTGGCGACCAGGGTCGGGATGCCGATACCCAGGTTCACGTAGAAGCCGTCTTGCAGTTCGCGCGCAACGCGCTGTGCCATTTGTTCGCGGGAGAGTGCCATGATCGTGGGTCTCTTTTATTCTGTCCGGCCTGCGGAAACCGGAGATACAAAGGGGAAAATCGGTTCGAGGACGATGCTGACGTCAGGCTTTTCTGACGGTTCGCTGCTCGATGCGCTTCTCGAACGTGCCCAGGATCACGCGATCGACATAAATGCCGGGGGTATGGATCTCGGTGGGCAGCAGCACGCCGGGTTCGACGATCTCTTCAACTTCCACCACGGTGATCTTGCCGGCCGTGGCCACCACCGGATTGAAGTTCTGCGCGGTGTGACGGTAGACCACGTTGCCGAAGTGGTCCGCCTTCCAGCCTTTGACGATGGCGAAGTCGCCGGTGATGGCTTCTTCCAGGATCACGTTGCGGCCGTTGAACTGACGGGTTTCCTTGCCTTCTGCGACAGGCGTGCCGTAGCCGGTGGCGGTGTAGAAAGCGGGAATGCCGGCGCCGCCTGCGCGCATTTTTTCGGCCAGGGTGCCTTGGGGGGTAAGTTCGACTTCCAGCTCGCCGCTGAGCAACTGGCGCTCGAACAGGGCGTTTTCACCGACGTAGGACGCGACCATTTTGCGGATCTGCCGGTCTTCCAGAAGGATGCCCAGGCCAAAGCCGTCGACGCCGCAGTTATTGGAAACCACCGTCAGGCCCTTCACGCCCATGCGTTTGATTTCAGCGATGAGGTTTTCCGGGATGCCGCACAGTCCGAAGCCGCCGGACAGCACGGTCATGTTGTCGGTCAGCCCGGCGAGGGCTTCAGCGTAGGTTGCCACGCGTTTGTCGAGTCCAGCCATGGTGAGATCCCGCCTTATTTGTAGTTGTGTCCGACAAGCTAAGCATCGGATAGCGTTGGTCGCATCTTCTCTCGCAGGCACTGATTTGTTAATTTTGTTTTTTTGATCGATTGATAAGTAATCTAAATATATGAACGTGAAACAGCTTCGGGCGTTTCTGGCGGTGGCGCAGTGCTTGAGTTTCGCTCAGGCGGGGGAGCGGCTGCATGTGTCGCAGCCGGCGTTGAGCCTGACCATCAAGGCGCTGGAGGAAGACCTGGGCGGTCAATTGCTGACCCGCACTACGCGCAACGTCAGCCTGACGCCAGAGGGCGAGGCCTTGCTGCCTCTTGCCCGGCAGTTGCTCGCCGACTGGGACAACACCGAAGAACTGCTGCGTCAGCGTTTCACCCTGCAGATGGGCAAGGTGTCGGTGGCGGCCATGCCGTCCTACGCGGGCAATCTTCTGCCGATCGCGCTGAAGGTGTTTCGCGAGCGCTACCCGAGGGTAAACGTCGCGGTGCACGACGTGATCAACGAACAGGTGGTGGAAATGGTCGGGCATCGGCGCGTGGAGCTGGGCATTGGCTTCGAGCCCGAGGCGGGCAATAACCTGATCTTCACGCCGTTCTACATGGACCGCTTCGTCGCGGTGGTGCCGAAGGATTCTCCACTGGCCGCACGCCGCGAAGTGAGTTGGGACGAACTGCTGCGTCATGATTTCATCACCCTGCAACGCCCGTCCGCCGTGCGCTTGCTGCTGGAGCAGGACCTGCAAAGCCAGCATGGCAAGCTGTCGGTGGCGTTCGAAAGCCATCAGCTGTCGACGGTCGGGCGCATGGTCGCCAACGGCTTGGGCGTCAGCGCCGTGCCGTCGTTGTGCATCGCGCAGATGGAAGAACTCGGCGCCCGCTGCATTGCGCTGGAAAGCCCGCGCATCGAGCGACGCATCGGTTTGATGACCCAGGCAGACCATCAGTTATCGGCAGCGGCCCAGGGGTTGCGCGAGGTGCTTATCGAATGCGCGCGGGATTCAAATGCCGCCTTCGCGAGCAAGCTCGCTCCCACAACGTAAGGGGCGTTCCAAGTCAGAGCCCCATGGCTAATCAGCCAGATCCTGTAAAAATTTAACTGCGACGCAATGCCGCATCCGGTATGGTTCGGCCGGTTGAAACATATTGTTTCAAACCATCTTGAGATAAAAACCGAACGATAAGGGGTTCCGCGTTGGATTTGTCGTCTGCTGCCTGGGTCTTGCATGACACCCGCCTGATCATCTGCTGCCTGATCGCCATTGCCACCATCATTGTACTGATCAGCGCGACCAGGCTCCCGCCGTTTCTGTCGATTCTGGTGGGTACATTTATCGCAGGGATAGGGGCGGGGTTGCCAGCGGAGGCAGTGGCCAAGGCGTTCAGCAAGGGCGCGGGCGGTATTCTCGGTGAGGCCGGGATCATCATCGCCCTCGGTGCCATGCTCGGTGCAATGATGGCCGAATCGGGCGCGGCCGATCGCATTGCGTCGACGCTGTTGGGGCTGGGCAAGGGCAAGAAGCTGCCGTGGGTCATGGCCCTGGTGGCCATGGTCATCGGCCTGCCGCTGTTCTTCGAGGTGGGCCTGGTGATGATGGTGCCGATCATCTTCGTCATGGCGCGGCAGTCGAATCAGCCGCTGCTGAAAATCGCCATTCCGGCGCTGGCCGGCATGACCACTCTGCACGCTTTGATGCCGCCACACCCGGGGCCGCTGATCGCCGTCGCTGCGTTGCACGCCGATCTGGGCCTGACCATGTTGCTGGGCTTTTGCGTGGCGGTGCCGGCGGTGATTCTGGCCGGTCCTCTGTATGGCAACTGGCTCTCCAGGCGCATGCACATCGAAGAGCCAGCGGAGTTGGGCGAGCTGTTCTCGGCCAAATCCAGCACTACGCGTCAGCCGAGCTTCGGCATTTCGTTGCTGATTATTCTGTTGCCGGTGATTCTGATGCTCGGCAGCACCCTGGCGAAAATCGCCATGGAGCCGGAAAGCAACATCGCGCTGACGCTGAAATTCCTCGGTGAACCGCTGGTGGCGTTGGGCATCGCGGTACTGGCGGCGACGGTGTGTCTGGGCTGGGCCAATGGTATCTCCCGTGAGCAAGTCGGCGGCACGTTGCGTAAAAGCCTCGCGCCGATTGCCGTGTTGCTGTTGACCATCGGCGCGGGCGGCGGCTTGAAGCAGACGCTGCTGGACGCCGGGGTCAGCCAGACCATCAGCAAAGTGGCCGAAGGCGCGCACATGCCGTACCTGCTGCTGGCGTGGTTGATTGCGGTCGCGCTGCGTCAGGCGACCGGTTCGGCTACCGTGGCGACGACCACCACGGCGGGCATTCTTGCGCCGATGATGGCCGGGCTGGCGCCGGTGGAAGCGTCACTGGTGGCGCTGGTGATCGGGGCAGGCTCGGTGTTCTTCTGCCACGTCAACGACGCGGGATTCTGGATGGTCCGCGAGTACTTCGGCCTGCAACTGAAGCAGACCATTTGGGTCTGGTCGGTGCTGCAGACCATTGTCTCGGTGGTGGGGCTGATCGGCACGTCGCTGTTGTGGCACTTTCTGGTCTGATCATTTCTCAGGGTCAACCCTGAACCCTGTGGAAGTGAGCAGCTTCACAGGGTTTATCCCCGACGCACGTGTTAGGCGTACCTTGCCAAAAATTGATGACGGTCATGCCGGCCTCTTCCCGGCTGAAGCCGGTCCTACAGTGGGTGCGCGGTGTCCGTAGGACCGGCTTCAGCCGGGAAGCTTTTGATCTTGATCTTCGAATGCAAAAAGTCCAGTCACCGCCAAACGCGACTTGGGGTGCTTTTCCAAGTAACTCGCCGAAGGCGAAACCGGAGGCCGTTAGGCCGGCGCACTCTACACTTAGATAGATCGCGGAACACACAATTGCGCGCCAAACCGATAGCCACTATCAAGACGACTGATTTCTGCTGGAAAGGCCCGGGGCGTAGCCTTGGCTTCATTCCAGAAACGAGCCGAATGGAGGCTCCCAATGAACCGTCTTCTTGCCCTCTCCCTGTTACTCTCCGCCTCCGTTCTCGCCGGTTGTGCCGCTGGCAATCATCCCGAACTGCGTCCCTACAGCGCTGAAGAAACCCACCAGCTGGCCCTGGAAGACCTCAACCGTCGCGGCTTGTCCTACGACGAATTCCAGGCCCGCAAGGCGCAACTGATGGAGCAGCCACAACTGCAACGCGCCCACGCGTTCGATAACCGTGGTGAAGTGAACGCCGACGTCAGCGTCCCTTCGAAAGCACGTCAGGGTTGAGTCCCAAACCTTACAACGCCAGTTTCAAATGCCCGCCCGCTTCCTTGTGACGCGCATGGGTCCGGTGTTGCAGGCCCAGTAGAAAATGATCCAGACCCTCATGCAGACGCTGGGTCAGCAGTTCATCCAGATCACCGCCCAGTGCGTTCTCGCCGTAGCTGATCTGGCTATCGATGGCGAACACCCCATGCAGCACTTCCTGGCATTTCAACGCGGACAGCACTGGCTTCAACGCGTAATCCACCGCCAGCATGTGCGCAATGCTCCCCCCCGTGGCGATCGGCAAGACCACTTTGCCCTGCAGTGACCGCTCCGGTAGCAGGTCGAGCAGCGTCTTCAACGCCCCCGAAAACGACGCCTTGTACACCGGCGTGCCGATCAGCAAGCCGTCTGCCTTTGCCACCGCTTCGATAAAAGCCACCACCTGCGGGCTGTCGAACTTGGCGTAGAGCAAGTCTTCGGCGTTGAAATCCTGAATACGCACGCCGTTCAGTTCGACGCCACGGTCCTTGAGCCAGTGCGCAGCATGTTGCAGCACCACGCCGGAGCGGGATCGTGGGGAAGGGCTACCTGAAATCGAGACTACCAACATGTGTTGTTTCCTTGGGGTCAGTCACCCGAGGTGCTTGGCACCGTGCAGGCCGCGTTCAACGCGAAAGTGATGGGCGTGAAGACCCTTTGACGGTACTAAAGCAGCATGCGTGCCAGCGCTCGCCATGTGCTGCCGTCCCCGTGAATCCAGCGAATACGCATCGCTGCAACTCCCCGGCTGTTGATTCACACCCACCCATCTGTTGATTCACTGTTGCCCCGGCAACACTTCCACGTACCAAATCCCGCGCAAAAAAAATCCCCGCAGTCGGACCACTGCGGGGATTCCTCTGTTGCTCTGCTGTCAGCTTGAAGCTTCAGACTTGTCGCTTGAAGCTGGCACTCAATTCTTGAACATCGCACCCGTCTGGATGATGTTGTTCGACCCCAGCAACTGGCTCACGTAACGGCTCCAGCGGGTGATGTTGGCCGGGCCGACAAACACCACGTCCTGGGCCGCCAGTTCAAAGCCTTTCGCCAGCGCATAACTGGTCGGCTTCTTCGCGGACAGGTGATACACCGTCGCGCCGTGGGTGGCGTCCTGTGCACGAATCACATACACCGCATCGCCATCGGCTGCGTCAGGGCTCAAGCCGCCAGAGGTGCCGAGCGCTTCCAGCAAGGTCACGCTGGTGGTGCTGAACGAGATCACTTGTGGGCGCTGAACTTCGCCCAGCACGTAGATCTTGTTCTTCGAGTTGCTGTTGAGGTGCAGGTAGTCGCCGTCTTTCAGGAATATCTTGCTGATCTGCGAATCCTTGCGGTTCAGCGAGTCCACGTCGATCACGTAATCCTTGCCGTCGCGACGCAGGGTCAGGCCGGCAAGGTTGGCGTCGGTGGAATCAAGACCGGCCTGGCTGATGGCCTGAACCAGGCTCAGCGGAATGTTGGTGATCGGTTGCGGGCCAGCCGATTTGAAGGCACCCGAGAGCAGGACGCGCTGGCTGTTGTAACGCAGCACTTTGACGTCGACTTTCACTTCGGTGTACTGCGGCGCCAGACCCATGCGCAGTTGGTCGCGGATCTGCGAAACGGTCTTGCCGGCGGCCTGGATACGGCCCACGTACGGGAAGAACACGGTGCCGTCGTTCAGCACTTCACGGCTGTTGGCGTCCAGTTGTTCCTGGGAGCCGGGCGCGGTCAGTTCAGGGTGTTCGAAAACGGTCACCAGCAAGGCGTCGCCCGGGCCGACGATGTATTCAGGCGTCTTGTAATTCAGCAGTTCCGGGGGCAGCGGTTTGGCCGCTGCGTCCGCCGTCTTCTGCTGCTGCGCCAGGGTGGCGGGGGTAATGTTGATCAGCGTGACCTGGGGACCGTCTGGGTCTTTTTCGGTGACATCGCTGTAAGACATGTACTGACCGGGGGCGAATGCGCAGCCTTGCAACACCAGACTGGAAAGCAGCACGACCGCTAACGTTACTTTCATATGAATGTTCCTTCTCATCCTACTAATAGGTGCGTACTGGCACCGCAGTGATTTCTTTGCATCCCTTACTTACACCGAACATCGGATCACATTCGTTCATGCACCCGGGCACCTCCCGCCAAGCTTACTAGCCCTTGGCCATTATTATTATTGTTGTTGGCAGATTTTCTTTTAGAAAGCGTTCTTGTTGACGAAGCCTTTGAAGAGCGTCAGCAGGATGATTTTCAGGTCCAGCCAGACCGACCAGTGCTCGATGTACTGCAGGTCGAATTCAACGCGTTTCTGCATCTTGTCCAGCGTGTCGGTTTCGCCGCGCCAGCCGTTGATCTGTGCCCAACCGGTGATGCCCGGCTTGACCTTGTGCCGCAGCATGTAGCCCGACACCTGCTTGCGGTACTGCTCGTTGTGCGCCACGGCGTGGGGGCGCGGGCCGACGATGGACATCTCGCCGCGCAGCACGTTGAAGAACTGCGGCAGCTCGTCCAGCGAGGTACGCCGCAGGAACGCGCCCAGTGGCGTGATGCGGCTGTCGTTGCGCGTGGCCTGGGTGACCACGTTGCCGTTTTCCTGCACGCTCATGCTGCGGAATTTCCAGACCATGATTGACCGTCCGTCCAGGCCGTATCGGCGTTGACGGAACAGCACCGGGCCGGGGGAGGTAAGCTTGATCGCCATGGCGATCAGCATGAGTGGCAGGGCGATCATCGTCAGGATGATGCTCGACAGCACGATGTCTTCAAGCCGCTTGACCACGCTCCAGGCGCCGTCCATGGGCGAGTCGAAAATGCTGATGCTCGGCAGGCCATTGATGCTTTCGCTGCGGGCGTGCAGCAGCTCGAACATGAATACGTCCGGGATCACGTAGACCGACGCAGTGGTGTCGCTCAAGCCTTTGATCAGTGCCTGCAAACGTTCTTGTGCGCCGAGTTCGAGGGTGATGTACACCTTGTCGATCTTGCCATTGCGGGCGTCCTGGATCAGTTCATCCAGATCGCCCAGCACCGGAATGCGTCGGCCGATGCGCGCCAGGTCGATCTGTTGCGGCGCTTCGTCATAGAAGCCCAACAGGTTCAGGCCCATCCACGGCGCGCGCTCGATCGACATGGCCAGGCGTTCGCCGCAATGACCGGTACCGACAATCGCCACGCGCCGGGTGTTGAAACCCTGGGCGCGCAAGGTGTGCAGCACGCTACGAATCGCCAGACGGTAGCCACACAACGCCAGCAGTACGATGGCAAACCAGGCCATCTGGCTGTCGTCCGCCAGGTCGTCGGGCTGCAGCAGCAGGTAGTCGACGAACAGCAACAGCACGAACGCCAGGCCCCAGTAATTGGCGACCTTGAGCAGCTCGCGCACGATGCGCTCGCCACGCCACGAGCCGTACAGCTGGTGGTATTCGGCGAGCCAGTGAAAGGACACCGCCGCCAGCAGAATCTGCATCCAGGCTTCGCTGCTCATCGGCGTGCCGGTGAGCAGGTTGACGCCATAACCTCCGACCGCAATGACCGCCAGATCGAGCAGCCGGTGAGCGACGGACAGCGACGATGAATGGGCATGCAGGATGCCCCTTAATGGAGTGCGCATAGGCTGGGCTCGCTCAGACGGATTTGATCGGAACAACGCGGGCGGAGAGGTCGCTGCTGACCAGCGTCGGCGCGATCTGGATCGGCCGGGTGGGCGCAGGCTGGCGGCTTTGACGGGCAGCAGTCAGGCGGGTCTCGACGAACTGGCGCATTTCCAGTTCGAAGCGGGCTTCGCTGAAGCGCTCGGCGTTGGTCCGGCAAGCTTGCGCGGTGATGCGTGAACCGTTGATCTCGAACGTCTCGATGGCGGCCATCAGCGACGCCACGCTCTGCTCCGGGTAGAGCACGCCGGTCGGCTGCGGATGATCCAGACCGCAGACCGTTTCCACCACGCCACCCTTGGCAAACGCGATGACCGGCGTGCCGCAGGCCTGGGCTTCCACCGGGCTGATGCCGAAATCTTCCTCGGCGGCAAACACGAACGCCTTGGCGTTGCTCATGTGTTCCTGCAACACCGCAAACGGCTGATAACCCAGCAGCGTGACGTTCGGCGCGTGGGCGGCAGCGGCCTTGGCCTTTTCCATTTCCGGACCGTCGCCGATCACCACCAGGCGCTTGTTCGGCATCGCCGCGAAGGCTTCGATGATCATCGGCATGCGCTTGTACGGGACCATGCGCGAGGCGGTGAAGTAGTAATCCTGCTTCTGTTCCTGCAGCGCGAAACCGCGGGTGTCCACCGGCGGGTAGATCACCGTGGATTCGCGACGATAGGCCTTGGTGATGCGCGCGCCAATGAAGTGCGAGTTGGCGATGAAGTCATCGACACCGGCGGCAGTGCGCTGATCCCACATGCGCATGTAGTGCAGGATCATCCGCGCCACTTTGCCTTTCAGGCCGCTGCTCAGGTTCGCCTCTTTGAGGTACTGATGCTGCAGGTCCCAGGCGTAGCGGATCGGCGAGTGCACGTAGCTGATGTGCAACTGGTCCGGCCCGCACAACACGCCTTTGGCCACCGCGTGGCTGCTGCTGATGATCAGGTCGTAACCGGACAGGTCCAGTTGCTCGATGGCCATCGGCATCAGCGGCAGGTAGCGCTGGTACTTGGTCTTGGCCTTGGGCAGGCGCTGGATGAACGTGGTTTTCGCGACTTTGCCGCCCAACTGGGCGCGGTCCTGGTCGCTAAGGAAATCGATGACGGAGAACAGATCCGCCTCGGGCCAGATGTTGATCAGCGATGCCAAAACCCTTTCGGCACCGGCGTACGTCACCAACCAGTCGTGGACGATTGCAATTTTCATTGGAATTCTCTGCATTAACGGCTGAGGGACGCCCGGCACGTCGAGCGAAGCTCGCGAGGGCGATTCCATGCCTTTCCATGTGCGCAGGCGCTAAATCAGACGCTCACAGGCTGCGTCTTGGCGTTGCGGTTATTGAGGCGTTTTCCGAGCTGGATGAAAGGGTGTTCGATGCAGCGAAAGCACAGATGGGCGGCGCAGAGGGTCAGCACTGTCGCGACCAGCGCCACCAGCAGGGCCGGTGCGTCGGTGCCGCGCAGCAGGAATGCGCTGAGCATGCCCATCGACGGGTGCAGCAGGTACAGCGTGTAACTCACTGCGCCCAGCCAGACCAGCGCCGGGTGATTCAGACGCACACTGCGGGTCAGCAGCACGAAGCTGACAATGGCCACGGCGTAGGTGAAGCAGTAACGCCCCCAGGTTTCGCCGGTGCCCATGTCTTCGCTGTAGGCCATGATCAGCGTCGGCGGCAACAGCACGGTGAAGGCAACAAACAGCATTTTCAGGTTCTGCGTCAGCGCCGCGCTGTGTTCAGCCAGCAACCACTGGCGCCACACCGAGCCGAAGAACATCAGCGACAACGCCAGGGGCAGCGCCACCGGCAGTTTGTGTTCGGTCAGCGCGCGGGCAATGCCCAACGCCAGCGCAGCGAGCAGAAACACCAGCGAACAGCGCGCCCGGTACGCCAGGTCGTAGAGCTTGCCGGCGATGAACAACCCCAGGCACAGACCGTAGAACACCAGTTCAATGAACAGCGTCCAGTACAGGCCGATCACGTCGTTGAAGCCCAGTGCCGTCTGCACCATCGTCAGGTTGGCGACGATCTGCGGCCAGGGCGGCAGCGGCGCGCCGGTCAACTGAAGCATCAGCACAAACAGCACCAGTGACAGCCAGTAGGCCGGGTACAGGCGCATGAAGCGCGAGATCAGAAAGCGGCGGGCGCCGTCGGGCACCGGCTTGAGGCTGTAGGGAATCACTACGCCGCTGATCATGAAAAACCACAGCACCCCTAACTTGCCGGGGTCGATCAGGTAATCCAGCACCCAGTCGTGACCGATGACCGGTTCGTACAAATGGGTGAAGACCACCATCAAGGCGGCGATGCCGCGCAATGCGTCGAGATAGGCAAGGCGTTTCATTGCAGTGCCTCAGTTGCTGGACGATTCGCGACCCAGGGCATCGCTGCCCTGGCTGCTGCGTCGGTCTCTGGCCGGACTCAGTAGCGCGTCGATGCGTTGGGACACCTGTCGTGCCGACTCTTCCCAGGAAAACCGCGTGACGTTGTTCAGCCCGCGTCGGCGCAGGGACAGGCGCAGCGGCATGTCGGTCAGAATGCGTCCCATGGCGGCGGCCATGTGGTCAATGTCCAGCGGGTCGAAATACAGCGCGCTGGCCTGCAGCACTTCAGGAATCGACGCCGCGTTTGCTGCCAGCACCGGGCAACCACACGCCTGAGCTTCCAGGGGCGGAATGCCGAAGCCTTCATACAGCGACGGAAACACAAAGGCGGTTGCGCCCTGGTACTGGCTGATCAGTTCCTCATCGCTCAGGCGCCCCAGAAAGCGGATGCGCGGGTCACGACTGGCCAGGCGTTGCAGGTTGTCGTCGCTGAAGATCCCGCTGGCGCCACCGACGATGCGCAGCTGCAGATCATCGTGGCCGCGCAGCAGCAGGAACGCCTGAATCATCCGGCTGAAATTCTTGTGTGCACTGGGCGAAGACACCGCCAGCAGGTAGTCCTGTTGCTCTTTGAGCGGCGGGCCCGGTTGGAACGCACCGCTGACGGCATTGGGCACCACGAAGATTTTCTTCTCCGGGAATTTGTAAAACTGCGAGATTTCGCCCTTGGAGAAGGCGCTCACCGTCAGCAGCGATTTGATCCGCGACAGCATGATCGGCGTCATGGTCCGGTAGAGCAGGCGGAACGTGCGCGTGTAGCTTTCCGGGTGACGCACATAGGTGACGTCGTGGTGGGTGGCGATCTGATTGCCGTACAACAGCGGCGCGGTGCTGCACAGGGAAATCAGCAGCGGGTTGCCCTGACGGCGCAGGTACAGCGGCAGGTCCAGTTGTTCCCACAGGTGGCCGCTGTGGCTGCCAATGCATTGCACATCCAGGGCCTTGGCGCTCTCGTGCATCTGAATACCATGGGGGGCAACAAACACGACGTCTTCGCGCAGTTGCTTGAGGGCCAGGCAGATCTGTTCGGCGAAGCGTTGAACACCACGCAATTCCTGGGTCAGAAAACGTGCATTGATCACAATCATTGGGGTCGACCTGTAGAAGAGATAAAGGGGTCGTGCGCAGAGCCGTCAGCGCCCTGAGTGAAAGAGGGCGTCAGCACCCTGAATGAAGGGGCGCTCGAAAGGCGGGCCGGAATAAAAAAGGCAGAACTCAGGGCAAGGCAAAGAGTGCCGGGCGTGTGCCCAGGCTTATTATTTTCGGGAAGTCATCAATCGGCACTTGCGCCGAGCAACGCCCGTCGTTGCAGTTCCACGGGATACCGCTGTCGACCAGCCCGTGTTGCGGCTGGCGGGTGTCGATGTATTGCACGTTGCCGCCCAGCACGCTGCTGGCGTCGACCTTGATCGATCGCGGCAGCCCGGCGGTCCAGGCGACCATGATCTGTTCCGAACCCTTGGCGAACCGCAGCAGGTATTGCGAGTCGATTTCGCGACTCTTTTCAGCGTCGTAACGAAACTGATGCAGCGTCGGGCTGATGGCCTTCAGCGTCAGGTACGCCTGCTTGATGCTCAGGTCCTGATGGAGCAGACCGAAGTTCTGCTCCGGGTCAGTGCCGTCGGGACCGTCGTTGAGCAGGCCGTTCCACCACATGCCCTTGATGTTGGGCATCGTCTGCGCCAGGAAGAAACTGCGCGCCAGGAACGCCGCCTGAATCTTCTCATCACCGCCGCAGCGCCCTTCGTTACTGGGCCAGCCCATTTCGGTGAGGTACAGCGGCACCGGGCCTTTGTTGTGGTTCTTGTCCTTCAAGTCCTCGCTGATCCGCCGCAGCCAGGCAATCCAGTTTTCCGGGGTGTTGCGCTCATCCGAACGACAATACACATACGGATGAAGCGACAGCCCGTCGACATGGTTGAGCACCCCCGACTCCACCAGCCGGTCGGCAAACCCCAGGTCCATGCCCTGGCTGGTCACGGCGCCGGCCAGAATCACCATCGGCCGCTGATTGGCGCGAATGCGCTGGGCGGTTTGTTCGATGAGCAGGCTGTAGTCCTTGGCGAACCCTGGGTCGACCGGGTTTTCCTTGTCCCACTCGTTCCAGATCTCGTAGAAGTCGACGCTGTCGGTGAGCTGACGGGTGACGAAGCTGGCGTAGTTGCCGAAAGCGTCGCGCATCGAGGGTTTTCGGGGTTTGGCGTAGTTCTCGTAAAACGGGTTGCCGTAGCCCAGCACCAACAGCGGCCGCAGGCTGTGCTCCTGTGCTGTGCTCAGGAATGACTGCCACGAAGGCTCGATCTTCAACAACCCTCGTCGGGGCTCGGCGCTGGACCAGTAGGCGTCGTCGCGCACCGAGTCGACCCCCGCCGCTTTCAGCAGCTGCAACGCGCGGGCGGAGGTGCCGGGTTTGTTCATCAAGTGCGTGTCGACGCCGATGATGAACGCTTCGTCAGCCCGCGTGATGCAACTGATCAACAAGCCCAGCAACAGGACCGCCGAGGGTCGTCGTAGCCGGGACAGGTAAGGGATGGGCATGGCTTGTCTCAATGAAGAGGCACGGTCCGGAGCGCTTGCTCAGGTAGGTCTCGGGCCGTCGGCGGTAATCCCGGCATGACGAAGGTGCATGCCGGTGTGTTCAAAACGGGTGCAGCTCAAACCGGGTGCGGCAGGGCATGCCGGTTGCGCTGGGCGACGTCGTCCAGCAGCGTCTGGGCAAAAATGCTTTGGTAACTGTCGAGCATCAACGCAAGGTTCAGTAACGACGCCACGCTGACCCGCGCCTGACCGCTCAGACGCGCGAGTAATTCCGGGTTCTGATGCAAGCGCAACATCGCCTGGCCCAGTGAGTCGGGATCCTGCGGGTCGCACAGCAAGCCGTTGAGCGGGTCCTGAATGATCTCCGGCAAACCGCCCATGCGGCTGGCAATCACAGGCACCGAGTGGGCGCAGGCCTCGACCGCGACCATGCCGAACGGCTCGTTCCACAGCGACGGCACCACGGCGACGTCGATCTGGAGGTAGAACTCTTCAGGCTTCTGATACCCGACGAAGCTGATCCTCGACGAAGTCGCCAGCGCCTTGAACGTGGCTTCGTCATCATTCTGGCCACGGCCTGCGATCTGCAGCGTGGCGTCGAAAGGCAGTCGCTGAAATTGCTCGATCAGCCAGGCCACGCCTTTCTGATGGGACAGCGTGCCCATGTAGCCGAAGCGCAACGGCGCTTTTTTTGCCACCAGGTCCGCTTGCCGCCTTTGATGGGGCGAGGCGGTCGGCGGCGTGAACGGGCTGGCGTTGTGCACGACGTACGGGCTGGCGGCGCTGAAATAACCGCGCAGCTGCAGCTTTTCAAGGATGAAGCGGCTAACCCCGACCACCGCCGCGACCTGCGCCGAGCGCGCGTCGTGGCCCCTGCGAAAGGTCTGGCAACTGCCGCATTGCTGCTGGCAGCACTGGCCGCGCTTGAACATGTTGCCGCTCGGGCACATCAGGTACATGTCATGCAGCACCTGCACGATCGGCAACCCTGTGGCGGTGATCTCGTCCCAGACCGAAACCGACCAGCCGGCCAGGTTGTGGCAGACCACCAGCTGCGGCTGCTCGTTGCCGATGACCTGTTTCACGTAGCGGCGCATTGCGCCGTTGTAGCGGTCGCGCAGGTGCCAGCCCAGGCGCGCCAGACGGCCAGGCCGTTGCGTACCGAAATGCCAGTAGAAGTTACGCAGGCCGGCGCGGTAGACCTTGACGCCGTTCACCGCTTCAACGCTCAGGCCCGCGTCTGGACCGGTCACCAGCACGCTGACTTCACAGCCGCGCTGCTGCAGGCCTTCGACCGTCCGCTGAAGAATGATTTCCGCGCCGCCTCCAATGTGAGGGGCATACAGGCTGCTGATGAACAGTATTTTCATAGTGGATACGACTGATTCAGACCCAGGACCCCGGACTCGCCGTCGCGGATGGCTTGCTCGATCAGGCCAAGGCGCTCCTCGGCACCGCGTCGCTTGGCGATCAGCCGCAGCAGGCGGAAGAACACCCAGCGGTTGAGGCCGTACAGCAGCGACGAATTGGCCCAGATGTTTTTGTCGAACCAGGCCTGGTTGCGCGCGCCGTAGTAGGCGCGCAAGTCCGAGCCGCCCAGCAGGAAGCTCTCGTAGATGTTGTTGGTGCGCGCCTTGATGTTCCACGAGTTTTCCAGGTCATCGAGCAACGCATCCGGCACCAGGAAGATCCGGCCGCCACCGGCGGTGATACGAAAGGTGTATTCGCTGTCATCGGCGTAAAGCATCAAGGCGTCCAGTGGCAGACCGATGCGGCGATACAGATTGCGGTGGGCGAGCAGGCCGCCATACGTGGCGAACGGCAACTGCACCAGCGGCAGTTTGCTGTGCGGGCTTTGCGGCGCCCCCCACGGCAGTCGGCGCCAGATCTTGTACGGCAGTTGCGCGATGTGGAAACCGAAGAAGCTCGAGCGGCGTTGAATGGCGAAGCGGTTCGGTACGCCAGCGGCGATGTCCGCCTGATGGGTCGGACGAAAGCCCAGCACGGCGGCCTTGTCTTCGCCGTCGACGCGCTTACGTTCTTCAAGCACCTGATGCAGGGTGGCGATGGCGTTGATGGTCGGCGCGTTGTCGTCGTCCATCAGCCAGATGTGCTCGGCGCCGGCGTCCAGTGCGGCCTGAATCCCCACCGAGTAACCCCGCGCGGAACCGGTGTTCTCGTGCATGTAGATCACGCTGACCTGATTCGGCCAGGTGCTGCGCAGGGTGTCCAGCGGCGCGGTGGACGCGTTGCTGACGATGATCACGCGATCGATCAGCGGGCTCTCCAGCGAGCGGCTGACCAGCGTGTGCAGGTAGTTGAAACGATCACCATAGGTGAGCGTCACCAGCGTGGTTTTCTGGGTCATGGCGAGTTCCGGGCGAAGGGGGGTCAAGAGGCTGAAAGCATCAGCCCCGTGGGAATCAGGATGTGTGGGTCAGGGGTGTAAGAAGTTGAAGGGCAGTAAGGCTCGGTTAAGCCTGCGCTTGCATCCGCGACAGGCTGCTGACCGGCAGGGTGATCTTTTGCTCGCGCTGCAGCAGGTTGAGCAGAATCACCGCGCGTTCATCACCGTCGGCGGCGAGGAAGATTGCTTCGACGTCGTTGAAGCCCTCGGCCGTGATTCGCACCGTTTCACCTTCTTGAAAGGCGACCCTGGCCGGCGGCGCCAACAGACGCTGACGGATCTGTTCGATCAGCTCATCCTGCACCGGAACCGGCAGGCCGCCGAAGGTGACGATGCGCGCCACGCCTCGGGTCGAGCGGATCGGGTACCAGTTGTCGCTGGCCTGGTCCATGTGGATGAACAGGTAGCCGGGGAACAGCTCTTCTTCGGCCGGCGCCCGTGAGCCGCGTTTTTTCTCGCCGTGCTTGACCGGGCGGTAACACTCGAACTGCTGACGTTGCAGGTGCTCTGCCGCACGTGCTTCCTGGCGGGGTTTGGTCTGGATGAGATACCAGCGCGCGGAGCCACAGGCGCGATTGACGACTTCAGACATACACTTCACTCCACTGCGATCCGGTGCGACCCGGTCAGGACAACGTCAGGTTTTTGCGCCAGCCCGTGCATCATGCCCGGCCCCGCGCAGGGTGGATTTTTGTCCAGCCCGTATTCGGTCAACATCTGCTGCACCTGCTCGACGCAGTTGAACATCAGCACATCGATGATCGACAGGTTGGCGACAGAAGGTTGCCGAAACTGCCGATACACCAACGGGTTCATCCGGAAGAACCGCACCAGCAAGCCGTTGCGGGCGAAGTGATCACGGTCGTATATAACCGATCCGCCTTCCGGGGTGATGAACGTGGTGGCTTCAAACGTGTGAGCGATGCGGATAATGCGCTCCTGCTTGTCCGCAGCGCTACCCAAAATCAGGTCCGAGCTGCGCAGGATCGGCGTCACGATGTGTAGATAAGCACACATTTCACGAATGGCGTGTTCGGCATACAGCGCAATGTTCTGCTGCGGGAAACGGATCAGCCGCTCCACCAGCGGCATGACCTGCGCGAAGTAGGGCGCCTCTCGATAACTCTCGGCGAGCAGGTCGATCAGCCGTGGCGCTTCATCGCTGAAGTGGTCACACAGTTGGCGCTGATTGATCTGCAACTGAAAACGGTCTTTTTTCAACGGGAAGCTGATCAGCTTCGCTTCGCCGTTGTGCAGGATGCGGTTGCGATTGACCCAGCCAGAGCGCACATAGTGCAGATCGTCTCCCAGGACGAAGACGTCTGCGGCAGCAATGAGCTGAAAGTAACCCAGATAGGGGAACAGATAAGGCTGCATCACTGCAAGGGTCCTGGCCATGTGTTTCTCCTTGGGGTGCCTGTCGATTTACTTGCGGACCGTGGTGTAGTCGTAACCGTAGGCGGCGCAGTCGTAGTCGGCGGTCGACGCCTTGCGCAGGACACCGTTGAAGATCGCACCCTTGATCAGAATGCCGTTGTGGATCAGGCGGCGTTTGCACGCTTCGATTTCCTTGGCGGTGCTCAGGCCGAAGCGAGTCACCAGCAGGCAGGTGCCGGACTGGCGGCCGACCAGCGTGGCATCGGTCACGGCCAGAATCGGCGGGGTGTCGATGATCACCAAGTCGTACAGCGGCGACAGTTCGCTGATCATTCTGTTGAAGTTGTCGTGCATCAGCAGCTCGGACGGGTTCGGCGCCGCGTAACCGCAGGAGATGAAGTCCAGGTTGCGCACTTCGGTATGGTTGATCACTTCCTTGCTGCCCAGACGTGCGGCCAAGGTGTCCGACAAACCATGCTTGGGCGTCAGGTTGAACATCTTGTGCAGGTAGCCTTTGCGCATGTCGGCGTCGATCAGCAATACGCGTTTGCCGGTCTGCGCAATGATCACCGCCAGGTTGCTGGACACGAACGACTTGCCCACGCCCGGCGTCGGGCTGGAAATCATCAGGACATTGTTGCGGGCTTCGAGCATCGCGAAGTGCAGGCTGGTGCGCAGGCTGCGCAACGCTTCGATCGCCAGTTCCGTCGGCGCGCTGACGCTCAGCAGGCGCGGCTCCTTGTTCGCCGAACGGCTCTGCGCGGCTTTTTCCATGCGTTCCTGCAGGCGCGAATACGGCAGCGAGGCGTACACCGGCATGCCGAGATTTTCGATGACTTCCGGGTTGTCCACGCCGCGATAGAACGCCTGACGCACAAACACGGTGGCAACGGCCAGCAGCAGACCGATCAGGGCGGCGACCAGCACGATGATTTTGCGCATCGGCTTGACCGGCTCTTCGACGTTGACGTCAGCGTTGTCGATGATGCGTACGTTGCCGATGCTGCCGGCGCGCAGGATGTCCTGCTCCTGGCTCTTGTCCAGCAACAGGGTGTAGGTCTGCGAGGTCACCTGCATGTCACGGTTCAGGCGCAGCAGCTCTTGTTGCGTGGCCGGCAGGGCTTCGATCTTCTTCAGCAGCGCGGCTTTCTGGGATTCAACCTGGCCGATCTGCGTCATCAGGGCGCGGTAGGTCGGATGCTCTGGCGTGTACAGACGCTCGACGTCGACGCGCTTCATTTTCAGGTCCGACAGGGTGCCTTCCAGCTTGACCACCTGATCCAGAACCGACTTGGTTTCAACGCTCAGGTCAACCGACTTGGCGCCCATCTGGAAGTTGTTCAGCGCGATTTCGGACTGCTCCAGCTGCTTGCGCACCGCCGGCAATTGCGAACGCAGGAACTCCAGACGCTGGGCGGCTTCAGCCGAACTGCGCTCGACGTTCTGACGCACATACAGGCGGCTCACTTCGTTGAGGATGCGCTTGGCCAGGGCCGGGTCGGGGTCCTGAATCGACAGGTAGACGATCCCGGAGTCCTTGCCCGCTTCCATGATTTTCAGACGGTCCTGATAATCCAGCGCGGTGGTCAGGGTGCGTTGACGCGCCACGGCGAACTCGGTGCCCGGACGGGCATTGAGCGCAGCCACCTGGATCTTGATGCCGCTGCCTTCGACGGTCTGACCGACCGGGCCGCTGAGCAGTTTGTTGCGGTCTTCGTCATACAGGGTGAAGGTGCCAGGCTTGCCCGCCACCATGGTCATCTTTTCGCCCAGCAGTGCATCCGGCACCTCCAGTTGGAAGACGTCGATTTTCTCGCCGCCCCAGGCGTAGCTGCTCAGGCCGAACATCGGATCGGCCAGCGCGCCTTCACGCTCCGGCTTGAACCGACGCGCCATGTAGCTGCCCAGGCCCGGGATGTATTTGGGCTTCTGCACGATGTACAGCTTTAGGTCATCGACGACCTTGCCCAGCACCGCGCGGGATTTGATCAGCTCGATCTCGGTGGTCGCCTGGGAAACCGACAGCGGCTTGTTGGAGACTTCAGTGCGGCCCTCGATGCCGACTTTGCGCGGCTCGATCTGAATCATCGCGTTGGCCTGGAAGATCGGCGTCGCCAGAATGGCGTAGGTGACACCGAGCAGGAGGCAGATGCCGACAATCGACGCAATCAATCCTTTGTGATCGAAAAGTGTGCGCAAGATAGTCGCCAAATCGATCCGGGAGTCCTGGACCTCGTCCAGAGAAGTACGGTTCATAGCGGTCATTTATCTTGGATCTCCTGACTGAAGATAAGGAAGCCAGTCGTCGACACAACGCGAAAGTTGCTCGTAGGTCTGTTCAAAGGCTAGTTTCGGGCGCCGGTAGGGATCGGCGATTTCCAGCGCTTGTTGCCATTTGCCAATCAGAAACGTTTTGCCGCGTACCTCGGGGGCCAGCTTGAGGACGCTCTGGGTCTGACGATGCTCCATGACCAGAATCAGCTCTGCTTCATGGAGCATCTGCCGGTCGATCTGACGGCTTCGATGTTTGTGGGCGTTGACGCCGTTGACGTGCAGCACGGCTTGAGCCAGCGGGTCGATGGTGGAACTGAGCATGGCGTGGGTGCCGGCCGACGAGATCTGTATGCGCGCGTTCGGCACGCGTTGTCGGAACATGGCTTCGGCCATGGGGCTGCGACAGATATTGCCGACGCAGACCACCAGTACGTTACTGAACATGACCTTTGCTGAGGCTGGTGATCAGTCTCTTGCTGATGTTGCTGCCGAAGTTCTGCCCGACTGCCAGGAGCGTCTGCATCTTGCGTTTCGGGGTGATCGCCGACAGCGAGTACTCGACCAGCTCCATCAGGAAGTGCTCATAGAGCTCCTGATTACCGAGCCGGTTGTAGTAGTTGGCCAGGGCGCCCGAGGTCTGCAGCGCCATGTGCAGCTTGCGTTTGTTGGAGCGCATGGAAAACACGCCGCCCGGGTGCAACCGGTACATGGCCGGCTTGACCTCGCCCATGAATTTGCCCTTGCCATAGGCACCGAGCAGCGACCACCAGACCAGATCGTTGAGCGGCGCGGCGCGCAGCTCGGGCGGCAACGAATCGAACACGTTGCGGAACACCGTGGTCAGCGTCGACACCGGCCGCGCCTTCTGCAGCTCCAGCGCCGTGGCATCCTCGCGCAGCTTGCCTTGCAGCTGGATCGGGTATTGGCCGCTGATGTCGAAGGGGATCGCGTCGTGGTAGGTCAGCACGTAATCCGGGTTGTTCTCGAGAAAATCCACCTGGATCTGCAGCTTGCGCGGGTCAGTCCAGTAATCGTCGCCTTCGCAGTAGGCGATGTAGCGGCCCCGCGCTTCGCCGAACAGACGCGGCACCGGCGAGTTGTTCTGCGAGTACTGATTCGTCTCGTGATAGAAGGGGCGGATCAGCGTCGGGAAGCGTTTGGCGTAATCAGCAATGATGCGGGCGGTGCCGTCGGTGGAGGCATCGTCGTTCACCAGGATTTCGAAGGCGAACGTGGTTTGCTGCATCAGGAAGCCTTCCAGCGTCTGCGCGACGTAGGCTTCCTGGTTGTAGGCTGGACAGACGATGCTGACCAAGGGCGCGGCGGACGGCGAGGGGCTCGTCTTAATGCTAATAGCATCCATGGCTTGGGTACTCGGAGTTAAACACTGGGTTTACTGAACAGAACGGAAATCTTCATCACCAGCGGCTTGTAGCTGGCGGCCACAATCAGCAGCGTGAGCAGGCCGCTGACGGCCAGACCCAGGAAAATGCTGATGCGGCTTTCACTGGCGATCAGGCGCAGCAAGGGCTCGGTGATTGCCAGGCCCACGCCGGTCATGACGCTGATGCGGATGATGTCGCGCAGCCATTGACTGTGAATGCCCGGGGCCAGGCGCTGGTGCACGATGACCGGCCAGATGGCGAAGGACACCACCCGCAATACGAACCAGGCGATCGCCGCGCCATAAGCGCCATATCCGCGAATCGCCAGAAACATCACCGGCACCGTGATCAGCGTTGAGACCACGCTGTACCAGACATGCAGGTGTATCCGCCCGTAGGCGTATTGCAGGTAAAACTGGAACGTGCTGACCGCCATGATGGCGCTGCCCAGCGAGTACCACGGCAGAATCGTCCGGCTCCAGTCGGCGGCAGGGCGATCGCCCGACCAGGCAAACACCATCGCGTCGGCGTGCAGCGCGATCAGTGCCGCGAGGGGAAACAGGAACGTGCACACAAACCGGTTGGCCGCGAGATACAGCTGATGCATGTCATCCCGGCGCCCTTCGGCCATCAACACGGTGAGGCGCGGCAGTAATGTCTGCGCCAGAGGATTTGAGAGCATCATGATCCCGGTGGTGATCAGCGCCACCAGCGAGAAGTAACCGTATTCATTGAGTGGCAACAGCTCGGAGAGCAGCACCTTGTCGATCTGGGTCAGCACGATCCACAGCACCGCGGTGCCAGACATGCTCGCGGCGAACGGGATGATCGGCTTGACCAGATCCCAGTCAAAACCGGTCAGCGGCGACGGCGTCGGCATCTGCTGATAGGCCCGGGCCGCAAAGATCAACGCTTCGATCAAGCCCACCAGCGCCTGGAATTCGAAGAAGTGCACTGGGTCGTTGGAGATCGTGCTCACCAGCAGCAAACCGCCGAAGTAGCGCAGCGTGGCGATAATCACGTTGGCGATGTTCAGCCATGCGTGTTGTTCAAGGCCTTGGATTCCGCTTTTATAGAGCGTCGAAAACAAGCGCAGGGCGATCACGATGCCCATCAATCCGATGCACTGCACCAGCGTCTCGGTCGACAATTGCTGTGCATTGAGCCAGTGCACGGCAATCCATTCGCTGCCGGCGTACATCGCCACGCAGCAAAAACCTGCCAGCGGCAGGAAGATGATCTCGAACGAACGCAGCAGGCGACCGGTGTAGTGATCCAGTCCGTCGCTGCCTTGGCGGTGCGCCACCGCCCTGACCAGACTCGGCGACAACCCTGCGTCCAGCAACTGCAGCCAGGCCTGCAGCACCGAAAAGAACCCGATCAGTCCGTATGCCTCGGCGCCCATATGGCCAAGGTAGAACGGCATGATCAGGATCCCCACGAGCAGCGTGTAGGCCTGGCCTGCATAGCTCAACGCAGTGTTGCGTATGACTGAGCGCTTGGTTGACATCGAAAGTCCTTCCGGGCGAACACGGTGAATGGTGCGGTGGCATTACATGACCTGCGCGAGTAGCGGCACACGGTACGGCGAGTGAGCGGCGCTGGTTTCGGCGATCACCGTGTTGATCACGCGGTCCTGATCGTCGCGCAGTAAGCCCGGGTAAATCGGCAGACACATCACGCGCTCACTGAGGGAACGCGAGGCGGTTTGCGCGGCTTGCGGCTGCAAGTATTCAAGGGTGTCCAGGGACGGGTAGAAGTAGCGGCGCGGGTTGATCCCGTTAGTGTTCAGCGCAGAACGCACACGCAGCAGGTGTTGTTCGTCGCGCAGGGCGATCGGGTAATAGCTGTGGTTGAGCTGGCTGTTGTTTTCCGGCCGCTGCAGGTCGACGTAATCGCCCAGGCGGGTGGTGTAGCGGTCAGCGATTTCAGCGCGTTCCTGAAGAATGTTCTCGATGTCGTCGAGAATGCACAGGCCCATCGCGGCAGAGAATTCGTTGAGCTTGGCGTTGATGCCGATGCCGTCGATCTTGTCGACGTCGACGATGCCGAAGTTGCACAGCAGGTGAGCCCGGCGTGCCGTTTCGTCATCGTTGGTGATGATCGCGCCGCCTTCAATAGTGTGAAACAGCTTGGTCGCGTGGAAACTCAAGGTACTGATGTCGCCCCAGTTGAGCACTGATTGGCCGGCGTGACGCACGGCAAAGGCATGGGCGCCGTCGTAGACGACTTTCAGATTGCGCCGACGGGCAATTTCTTCGATGCGCTCAACGGCGCACGGGTTGCCGAACACATGGGTGCCGACAATGGCGGTGGTGTCGGAGACAATGCGGCTCTCGATGTGGTCCGGCGAGATGTTCCAGGTCTGCGCGTCGATGTCGGCGAAGATCGGGCGAATGCCTTCCCACTGCAACGAACTGCTGGTGGCCACGAAGCTGAACGGCGTGGTCACTGCGCTGCCGCTCAGGCCCAGCGCCCGATAGGCCACTTGCAGGGCGAGGGTGCCGTTGTTGGTGAGGATGACGTGCTTGACGCCCAGGTAATCTTTCAACCGTTGCTCGAGCTCGCACACCAGCGGTCCGTGGTTGGTCAGCCAGCCGCGTGCATAAATGCCCTCGACGTAGCCCTTGAACTTGTCGATATCGCCCAGGTAGGTCTTGGTGACGTTGATCATCGAATTCTCCATTTCAGATGCAAAGCTTTTAAAAGGCTTTCTGGGCAGTGATGCGGTGGCGCTGGTCTGACGCCGGGCTGTCAACGCCAGGTTCGAGCGAATCAGTTGGGGGTAGATGCTGGCGGCGGGTTGCCTGCCTTGTTGCTCATCCGCCGCGCGCGACCCTGATTGATTTTCAGGATCATCCGGGTGGCCAGGCTGCCTGCATGGGGGTCGCCGAAGTGGAAGAGCGCAGTGGCGCGCTTCACGTCAGGCCTGCAGGCCTGATTGGCGTGCAGGCTGCGATAACCCCAAAAGAAATAAACGCTGCCCGGCTCAAGGCGCAGCACATACGGCTTGAGCCAGTTGCGCTGCATGCCCTTGATGATCCAGCCACGGGTCATCTTGTTTTGCAGCAGGGCTTTCTCGATCACGTTGAACACCACCCATGAGCGCACCCGGCGGATGTTCGGAAACAGCATCAGGTCGCCGCGTCCTTCGCCTTCGCTGGGGATGAATACCGGGATCAGCGCGGTCACCAGGCTGGCGTCGTAATGGAAGCTGTTGGATTCGCGCTTGCCCTGATTGCCCTGCACGCAGCGCAGCACCGGAAAGATGCGGTCACTGGCGGCGTCGCGGCGGGCCGCATGCTTATAGAGGCGACCCAGCAGCGTCTTGAATCGCGGGTCAGACCAGTAGCTCGCCAGCAGGCTTTCGCTCAGTGCCGCTTCACCGTGGTAGGCAAAGTATTCGCCCTGGTGTTTCTGCGCCTGCTCGTCAGTCCAGGCCCGCAAGTGCTGCAGGTCCGTGTCAGGTACGGCCGCGTTCAGTTTTGCAAAGCCGTGGGTATCGATTTCGTCAGCCAGTCGCTGAACCAGCTGCTCATCCATGTCGAAAGATAAAGGCATTGCATCAGGCCCTCGTAGAGAGTGAGGAGTGCAGGGCAGGGCGTGAATTGCGCTTCAGGCACGCTACCGCCCGAATCTGCAGATCCTGCCGTTGTGCTAATAAGGCGTGCATTCAAACGATGGCTTCATTCAGCACTGGCTGACTAAAGCGTTGGGCAAAGCTACCGCCCCGCCGAGCACATTCAGCAATTCGAAAAAGCTTTCTTTGAACCAAAAACTGCCCACCGGCGCTGATTTCACACCGTTTAAAACGTTAAGTTCATGGGCAGTCGCAGGGTAATTAAGTCGGAATGCTTTCGGCGCACGGCTCTAAGGCCGCACTGCAAAAACGGGAAAACATTGGACATGCCTATATATCGACGGAGGCGGAGTTTCTGTCAAATTATTTCGCCATCATTCTGTTATTTTTTTGAAAAGCCTGACATCAAGGTCCGTAAAGCCTTGATTTTATTGATAGTCAATAAAGCATCACTGCCCCGTCATGGTGCGTGACGCTTTTTAGGCACTCGCGCAGAGCGCCTCTCTGCTAAACAAAAATGACCAGAAAGACGTTTTTCCAACGTCAGAACTTGGGCGCGTGCAGGGGGTAACAGTTTTATGGCGCTCGATTATTGCGCGGCTTATTCGAGCGTAGTTGTGCAGTGGGGTCACTCACCGACTGAGTTTGAATCGCGCAATTAAGCGATCACAGCAGTGTTGCAGTGTTAAAGATAGAACAGTGTTTGTTTATATATAAATCGACACGGATGAGTCGGTGATATACCCGAAGATTTCATCGGTACGCGATGCAGTTGCCTGAGCGCTTCATTGCCGCGCCTGAGGAGGATGCGGCGCTGCGGTTGCTCAGCCTTGATCGCTGCTCCATTATCCGGGTCTGCGATGCAAATAATTCGGGTCACCAGGAGATTCAATGAATACGCAGTCGAAAACCACAGGAGTGGCGATGCAACGCCTTGCGCAGGCGCGCGCCTTGATGAGCCGCGAAGGCATCGACGCCTGGCTGGTGCCGTCGGCCGACCCTCATCTCTCTGAATACCTGCCGGGTTACTGGCAAGGGCGGCAGTGGCTGTCCGGCTTCCACGGCTCCGTCGGCACCTTGATCATCACCCAGGACTTCGCTGGTCTTTGGGCTGACAGCCGTTATTGGGAGCAGGCGAGCAAGGAGCTGGCAGGCAGCGACATTGAACTGGTCAAGTTGCAACCGGGTCAGACCGGCCCACTGGAATGGCTCGCCGAGCAAGCCAGGACGGATTCTGTCGTTGCAGTGGATGGCGCGGTATTGGCGGTGGCGTCGTCGCGTACGCTGGCTGCCAATCTGTACGAAAAAGGCGCGCGGCTTCGTACCGACCTCGACCTGTTAACAGAGTTGTGGAGCAACCGGCCCGCGTTGCCGGACCAGGCTATCTATGAGCACGCGGCGCCCCACGCCACCGAGACCCGCCCTGACAAGCTGACTCGACTCCGCAAGGTGATGGCCGAGCGCGGCGCGGACTGGCATTTCCTCGCCACCCTGGATGACATCGCCTGGCTGTTTAACCTGCGTGGCGCCGATGTCTCCTACAACCCGGTGTTCATCTCCTTCGCCCTGATCGGCCCGAACAGCATCAACCTGTTTGTCGCGTCAGAGAAAGTCGACGCCGGGCTGCGCAGCACGCTGGAGCGAGACGGTAT